>DJZY01000053.1 GCA_002450655.1 Gammaproteobacteria bacterium UBA6940
TTAAGGAATCGTTGCCGACCCTCTTGTTGAGTAGCGCCTTTTTGTAATGAAACCATAAATCCTTCTCGCTTTTTTTATTGTCATCCGTTATTGGCGAAGGATTCTAGCACGAGTCATTGAGTCGACTCTAGGATTATCAAGGTGAGTAGAGTAAAAGTGCCCACCTCTCTTAACCTTATTGCATTGCAGAAATGAGAGGTGTCAGCGTTAAAATCGATAAGAGCGTTGTAATAAGTATTACCTTGGATGTTGTTTGTGCATCACGCCCATAAAACTCAGCAAGCATAAATGGACCTGTACCTGTAGGTAAAGCTGCAAGCAATACGGCAGCAAATGTATAAGTATCTGGTAGGTTGAACACATAGACTGCAAGTACCCATGTGAGAGCAGGATGCACAAAGAGTTTAGTCGTAACAATAAACAATGTTGTAGGTTTAATTGTTTTAAGGTCTTGCTTTGTATTACCAAGGAATAGCCCCAGGGTCACTAGTGCACATGGGGCTGCTGCGCCGCCTAGCATTTGTAGAAATTTGCTTGCAGCATCTGGTAATTCTATCCCTGCGGTTGGGAATATGCAGGCAATTAATGGTGAAAATATAAGAGGGTTTTTAAGCACACGAACGCTAACGGTTTTGAAAAGTTTTAATTTATTTGTTTTTGGCTGCAGTCCTATTTCAACAAGTGTGATTGATGCTGCAAACAATATGCATACCGTAACAATAGTGGCAATCAATGTGAGGGTGAGGGAATCATTACCAAATACGGAAAGTAATAAAGGAAAGCCCATGTAACCGACATTGGCATAACTTGCATTTAAGGCCTCGAGTGATGCATTAGCAAGTTGCTTGTGTTTACGCCATTGCACTACGGCCATGATAATAAAAAGTACAAAAGTTGAAATTGCAAAGCAGGCAATAAAGCTTGGTTTCCAGATTGTTGCCCAGTCAGCATGTGCAATAATATCGAACAAGAGCGCAGGTAAGCCTAAATAGACTACAAACTTATTCAGCTCGACAGATGCTTGGCTGCCTACAATATTCAGTTTGCGGATAAACCAACCACTGAAAATAAGAGCAAATATTGGTGTAATTAAAGAAAGTGTTTGCAGCATGGTAAAAGGCCATATATTAGTAAAACTGATACTTTAACGAATATTGAGCGATTTATCAATGAGTCAGTAGTATTGAACTCGGTAAATAGATCATGGCTTAATGCTTCTCTAATGAGGCAGGGGTTTGATCTGTATTGCCTTGAAATGCACTTTTAAAAGGATAGCAGTCAATGACACAGTCAATACAAGGGATCAAGATAGTCCCTCATACTTTTCAAATTGATTCAGTATTGCAATTGCAAAAACTCAACCCTCTTGCTCTACTGCAACGGGTTTTTCCATCACAAAAAACAATGAAAGATACCTCGACAGATGGTATTCAGTTACAGGACCTTAATGAGCTACCAGCGACTGCATTTGGTGTTTGTGAGGCTGTAAGGCGTGACGATCTTACAACGCTTCAGAGTTTGGTGGCTCAAAAAGCACCTCTCAACAAAGCAAACTCAAATGGTGCTTATCCAATACATATTGCAGCAGGTTTAAAATCACCTCGTCTATTACAATTTTTACTACGCCAGGGCGTGGACCCATACTTAAAAACGAATAATCAATTAAGTGCTTTTTTTGTTGCCTCAGCCTTGGGCCGCGATGAAAATATCAAATTACTCCTTAAAGCTGGTAGTCAGACTAGTGGCTTTCAGCCCAAGAGTCTAACACCATTGCATGCAGCAGCATTTAATCAACATGCAGGCACTATGGATTTACTCCTCAAAAGAACTGGTGCAAATAAAGGTGCATTAGGCCCTGGTGGTTTAACCGTGCTTCATATTGTTTCATCGGCCGGGGATTTAGAAGGTATTAAAGTCTTATTGCGTCATCGGGTTGATTTGTATCAAACCGATGATCAAGGTCGTAGTGCTTTTATGCACGCAAGCTTACAAGGCAAGCAAGAGGCAATGATGCTGCTGTTAAAGAATAAGGCTGATATTGACCAAGCTAATAATCAAGGCAGAACGGCTTTACATGAAGCTTTATTAGCGCATAACAATGAGGTCGCCTGTTTTCTAATCGACAATGGTGCCTCTTTACACATCAAAGATATAAATGCTGTAACACCTTTGCAGCTTATTGCTAAGCCTGATACTGCAAAGGCCATGAAAGATTACATCGGTTTAAGCCGATTTTTATAGGGGAAAGACCTTAGGAAGGTTGCTTTAAATAGCACGTTATCTTTTTAGTCTTTAAATCAAATAATAAAGCCGTCTAAGAAATAGGGCACCAGCCTTTACGCTGACCGCCATCATAGGGGCGTGCGTAATGCAATTGCACCAAGGTTTCTGCAAGGTTGTGCCCATCAACATAAACATCCGCAACAAGACGAAAGTATTTACCTGTTTCTATGTTTTCAAGGCGGATATGATCAGCATTTGCTAGCCTTTGTCGAACATAGTCTCTAGCCTTAATTGCATCCGTTTTTTCTTGCGGGCACTTGCCTCGAATTTCTGGGGCGTCAATACCACGAATTCGAATCCCGACATCATTGCCTAAATATTCTGGCCAGTCTTTTAGTGCTGCACGAAAGGTATCTGCATCATACACAGATACTATTTGTTTGATAATAACTTCATCTTGGTTTTGCTTTTGTTGATCAAGGGTGCACGCTGAAAAAAATAAAATGCTTGCAAGTAGATAGATATAGCGCATGGTTTATTTAAAAATCCTTGTAGTGATCTATTAAGGTTATTCAAGTCGGTGATATTTATAACATGAAAAGTGTCACGTTAAGCTAACTTAGATCGAAAAACAAAATAAACAGCACCCAAAATACAAAGCCCAGCCCATAGATAATCAAGTTTGAGCGGTTCTTTTAAGTAATAAATCGAAAATGGTACAAAAATACTTAAGGTAATAACTTCCTGCAATATCTTAAGCTGGCCAACATTCATGACAGTATGGCCAATTCTATTTGCTGGGACTTGAAACATATACTCAAAAAAAGCAATGCCCCAGCTGACAAATACAGCAATAATCCAAGGCTTGCTGCTCATTTCTTTTAGATGCGCATACCATGCAAAAGTCATAAAAATATTGCTAACCATCAGCAAGCCTATACACATCATCGTTGGGTTCATTATTTAACACCTATCATAAAAATATTACTCATATCATAACGGCCAATTTGACCTTTCGTTTTCGATGTATATCATGTATTGCGTGTTTACACGACATATTAATCAAATATTTTAGAATAGTGACCAGTGAAAAGTTTCATCTGTGGTTGTTTTGATGGCTTTTTAATCAGTTTTCATTGGAAGAAAAAAATATGAGTGAAGTTTCTATAAAGTACACAACATATAAAGTGGGGCAAGATAATATTCAAAAATGGGGGTTTGATATACATCACCCTGTCTTTCCAGTAAGTGCTGGGCTTATCTTGGTATTTTTAGGTGCATTGCTTATTGTCGACCCAAAAGTGGCACAGACAGCACTTGATGGTTTAAGAAGTAGTGTTATTGAAACCTTTGATAGCTACTTTATGTGGACAGCTAATATTATTGTTCTGTTTGTGATTGCTTTAGTCTTTACTCCACTAGGATCTATCCGCCTTGGTGGTAAAAACGCACAGCCTGAGCATTCAATAGTGTCATGGCTTGCAATGCTGTTTGCAGCGGGAATGGGGATTGGGCTGCTTTTTTGGGGGGTGGCAGAACCAACTGCCTATTACACAGATTGGTGGGGAACACCATTAGATGTAAAACCTGAAACAGCACGTGCGGAACGACTGGCTATGTCAGCAACAATATTCCATTGGGGGTTACACGGTTGGGGTATTTATGCTCTTATGGCGTTGTCATTAGCATTTTTTACTTTTAATAAAGGCTTGCCCTTATCTATTCGATCTGTTTTTTTTCCACTTTTTGGTGACCGTGTGTGGGGTTGGCTTGGGCATACAATTGATATTATTGCTGTGTTAGCAACACTATTTGGTTTAGCAACATCTTTAGGATTAGGTGCTCAGCAGGCAACGAGCGGTATTAATTATCTTTTCGGTACTCATGGTGAGTTTGGTATGCAACTTGCCGTTATTGTATTTGTAACCAGTATTGCCATTATTTCTGTAATACGTGGCATCGATGGTGGGGTTAAAGTCTTAAGTAATATTAATATGGCAATCGCTTTTTCTTTGCTTATTTTTATTATGGTGATCGCTTTTCCTATTGTACAAAAGTATGTGCCAATGGCTTTTATGAGCTATTTCAAAAATATTATGGAGCTTAGTATTCCAAATGGCCGAGAAGATACCCAGTGGATGCATGGTTGGACTGTGTTTTACTGGGCTTGGTGGATTTCTTGGTCCCCATTTGTTGGTATGTTTATCGCTCGAGTTTCTAAAGGACGTACAATAAGGGTATTTTTGCTTGCTGTTGTTTTAGTGCCAACACTTGTGACATTGGTTTGGATGGCTACTTTTGGTGGTATTGCTATTGACCAAGTGGCTCGACATGTTGGTGAGCTTGGCGAAAATGGTCTTACAGATATTTCTCTGACATTATTCCATGTCTATGATAATTTGCCTTTGGGGACGCTTATTTCATACGTGTCTATCGTGCTTGTATTGATCTTTTTTATAACTTCGTCTGATTCAGGTTCTCTTGTTATCGACAGTATCACTGCTGGTGGTAAGCTTGATGCACCAGTACCACAACGAATTTTCTGGGCTAGTGTAGAAGGTTTAGTCGCTGCTGTATTGTTATGGGTTGGTGGAACAGAGGCTTTAAAGGCGCTACAGTCAGGTGTTGTGCTAACTGCACTGCCATTTAGTATTATTATGCTTTTGATGTGTGTGAGTTTAACGAAAGGGCTTAGGTCCGAATATAAGCATATTAATATGCGGTAAATAAAAAAATTATTAAAAAAGCGCTTCATTTTGAAGCGCTTTTTTTTTGAATTTATTACCCATTTCTAAATTGAATTAATATACAAATTAAAAAATAATACTGCCGTATATATATATTGTTTGAAGTTGTTTTTATAATGTCTTAGCTCGTTGGTTGGTTTTTTAGTTGACTCCTTTTATTGGTTTTTTAACCTATTTAACGGCTTGGTTTTATAACCAAGTATGCCTATAAGGTATTGATTATACAATTAAAAATAATTAATAAAAACTGTTGAATTTATTTTTAATTAGGTGCATATTGTTAGTGAAAATAATTGATCAAGTATTTTTGTCTTGCCTTTTTTGAAAAAAACATTGAGAGGAAATAAATATGTTAAAACTATCAATTACTTCATCTGTTCTTCTTGGTGCTCTTGCTATAGCTGGCACTGCACATGCCTATGAGGCTGGTGATATGGTGTTTAGAGCTGGTGTTGTTAGCGTTCATCCAGATGATAGTTCAACACCTCTTTATTACGGTAATCAAGAGCTATCTGCTGCTGGAGTTGGTGCGTCCCCATCATATGCTTCTGTTGATAACAGCACACAGTTAGGTCTTACTTTTACTTATATGTACACTGAGAATTTTGGTGTTGAAGTATTAGGAGCTACACCATTTTCTCATGATATTTATTTGAATGGCGGCTTAAATCAACGTGCTGGTGAAACAAAACATTTACCACCGACAGTAAGTGCTCAGTACTACCCACTTGGGAGTGGCTCTGCCTTTCAGCCATATGCAGGTATTGGTCTTAATTACACAACCTTCTTTAGTGAAAAAGTAGATCCAGGCTTGGATGCAACGCTTGATACATTAAATGCTGGTGATTCAAGTTTATCTCTTGATGATTCGTGGGGTGTTGCATTTGAAGTTGGTTTTGATTATCAACTGACAGAGCAGCTTGTACTTAATGCCGCGGTTTGGAAGGTTGATATAGAAACAACAGCGACAGTTTCACACACAGGTCTTGAGGATATTACAACTGATGTGACTATAGACCCATACGCCTATATGTTGTCAATTGGTTACAAGTTTTAAGCCTGTTTCTGCCTTAATTAAGAAAAGCGTCTGATTTTGGGCGCTTTTTTTATAAACAATTCCAGTTCTATTTTTCGCACATAATGATCATTGCTAGAGAATTAATGGTATTCTATTGTGCTACTACTAAACTTGGAACTGTATTATGTTTATTTCGAGTAAAAAGAATGAAAGGTGTAAGTATGCGGAGACAATACTTAAAGTTACTGCACCTGAAACAAGAATTGCTGCTATTCAGCACTCTATTGAAAAAAGACTTCAAAAAGTCTCTTTGCTCTATAAGCCTTTACTTGCTCATTTTTCTTCAGCATATTTACCAAATACTGCCTCATCTTATGAAAGTCAGTTTCCAGTTGCATCACATAAAGAACAACAGACTCAAGGTTTCATTAAAGAGATAAAACCAGGGTTGCTTACGGGGCACCTTGTGAATGCGCAAGGTCGATGTGTGTACTTTGCAACTGAATTACTACCTGATAAGGCGTCTGCCTATTGGTCTAATCATATTAAATGGCTGCAGCTTCATAACAAGTTACTTCTTCATCTTATTGGTGAATGCCGTGGGTTGACCAGTTTATCTGCAGATAAAGCTGAAATACTGCGTCGAGTCGAACAATTACAAGAAAGGTATCCGCTGTATAAGCAAATGCATTATGCGCCAAAAGTTCTTGCATCTTTAGTGAAGCTTGCAAGTCAATCACCGCAATCCCTTGATAAATTGCATATGAAGCTGCTTGAATCGAAATCTGCCCTAGAAGGATTTCATATCGAAAATACGAGCAAATCTTTACAGCGACATGTGTGCTATGTTTCAACTGTACCAATTCAGGATTATCAATTTAAGTCTTTTGAGAAAAAGCACTTCACGAATTTTGATGATTACCTTAAGAGCAATAAAAATATAGTATTGACAGTGGGGAATCGGGTTTATCATGGCGTTTCAGAGCATAGAGGTTTGACTAAGAGTCCTTTTGCGCTCTTGCAAGGTATATCGTCTTCATTTGAATATAATAAAGAAAATGTGCCTTTATCCATGGCTTTGCATTTCTTTATTATGGCCGCGAGACAAAAGAGTGCCGACTATATGACAGTTTCGCCAATGATGAGTATGCGATCTATATTAGATCGAACCCTTGAGCGAACTGGATTAAGACATTTGTTTGCCCGTGGTGATCAGGAGCTCAATGAAAAGGGGTGGAGTGCTTATACAATTACAGTTGCACCTGGGGAAATTCCTTTTGTTGCCAAATTATCTCAGCTTAAAGTGCCTCTATGGCATGAATGACATCTCTAGGCAACGCCCCCCCGAACAAATTCAGTGGCGTTGCCTCATATTATAAAGGTTTAATAACACCTACTGTTTCAGCATTTCTGTTCAACACAAGTGGCGCTAGTAAATCTTCAAGTCCAGCTTCTACAAATGCTTCACGACCAATAAGGTTGTAGCGAATAAGTAAGCCTGTGAGGATATTTTCAGCACCTCTAAAGCTACCGTCATCACACTTAACGGCAATCCCTATTTTTTGCTCAGGCAAAAAGGCAGTAAAAACCCCTTCAGCTCCAATTTTGACAAATATTTTTCGATTAAAGCCTTGCATTACTTTTGTATCATATCGATCTTCACCCGCGATCATATATGGATTGTCAAAAACTGCATCTGTCAGGGTTTGTATTGCTTTTGCCCTTGTTTTATCGAAGTGCTGTGTTGGTGCGCTTAAACGAGCAAAACCATGGGCCAATTGATGTAATGATATAGCCCATGTTGGAATAGCACAACCATCTATACCCATTGGCGCATGAATAAGATCAACTTGCATGACATTCTCAAGGGTTTTACGAATCTCCACTTGCATTGGGTGCTCATGGGACGTGTAATTCTTAATATCAATCTTATTGTATTTAAGAAAAGCTAAAAATCCAGCATGTTTACCAGAGCAGTTATTATGTAATTGGCATGGTGCTTCATACAGAGCAGCAAGGGTTCTACCAGCTTTTTCAGACATAGGCCAGTGGGAACCACATGCAAGATCTGATTCACTGAGTTGTATCTTATCCAGTATACGATGCGCTAGACGACTATGAGTTGCTTCGCCATTATGAGATGCGCAGGTTAGGGCGAGCTCCTCGCTTGTGAAGTCAAAGTATTGTGCAGCACCTGTTTCAATTAAAGGGATGGCTTGAATAAGTTTGACTGTGGAACGTGGGAATACAGGTGTTGCAATGTCGCCAGCCTGCCCAATGATGACGCCATTCATATCTGAAATGCAATATGAACCACGATGCATGCTTTCAACATGAGAGCCTCGTAAGACTTCTACTAACACAGGGTTGGCTTGTTCCATAGTTAAACTCCTACTCATAATGTTGATGAGTCATCATTCTATGTGAACCTTCTAAAGGGCAATATGCTTAAAAGCTGATCTTCTATGGTCAAAAGCTGTTTATTGGCTTTTCCTAATCTGGCTTGGTAAGCATTGAAAGCGCTGATGAAAGCGCTGGCTGAAAGCAGAAGAATCTTTATAACCTACTGATTCGGCTATAATATTAATGGGAATGTCTGTATTAGAAAGCATGGCATATGCACGAGTCATGCGTAAACTCGAAAGATATTGCCCTGGCGTTTGGTTTGTTTCTTTTTTAAAGAGGGTTTTAAACTGGCTTAAACTAAGACAAGCAATACTTGCAAGCTGCTCTAATGTTAATGACTGGCTTAGGTCTTGGCTCATTACTGTGATTGCTTTTTCAATACGAACATCTTTGGCAGATTCCAGCTGATGTAATTCAAGCAAGCGTAATAACCACTGAGCCATTTCAACCTCAAGTGTCGGGCTATGTTTGCTTAAGAGCTGCTGTTCGGCAAAATAACAAAACGACATAATTGAGTGGGGGAGCCTAATAATTGCCTGCTTAATATCAAGCAAATTCAGTGGAAGAAAGTCAGCATCCATCACAAGGTAACGCATGCCAGGCTCAGGTGCGAAATAGTGAACCTGACCTGCCTTATAAAGACAACAGCTTCCAGGGAACAGCCGCCCCTCAAAATCCTCAAGCTTTATATCCAGTCTCGAATGTAAAGGGAAGACCAATTGATGAAAATGATGGGCATGGCTATCTGCTGGAAATGTATAAGAGCGTACAGATAAGTGAGCTGTCATGATCTAGATGCAATCCTTTCATTCTATTATTTGAATAGGATTGTGACATAAAATGCATTCCTTTGTTGATTTATTTGTAGAGTCCAGCCCATTCGCTCGCAAATACGGTTTACGATGACTAACCCGTAGCCAAAACTCTCAGTGTCTGGTTGTGCAGTTATGTCATTACCAATAGTCATACTTTTTGCATCTGTATTAACAGTTAAAAAGCTTTCAGCATAGCTATAGGCGTTTTTAAGAAGGTTATTCAACAGCACAGTGACAAAGCTAGGAGGGGCATAGACCTCTGGCGCCAGCTCAAGATCAAGTTGCGTTTTAAATACACGATCTGGGTGTTGGCTTGCAATGATCTGTAATTGATTACGAATCGTGTGCTCTAAAGGGACATGCGCATAATGATGCTCTTGTATGGTTTCCTGGCCCAAAAGCAAAAAAGTGTTTGTTAACAAGCTGATTTGTGAGGATGCATCACTCACTCTCAAGGCCGCTTTATTTGCAAGTCTGTCCAATGGCAATTGCTGTAAAAGCTCTGATGAGCCTTGTAAAACCATGAGGGGGGTTCGTATCTCGTGTGCGGCAAAACGACTAAATTCCTGCTCTCTTTTGAAATAGTCGTGAATTCTTTGCTTGCTTTCAAGTAATGTTTGCTCGATCATGGCTAGCTCTTCATACTTTGACTCTATTGAGAACAGCGGCTGATCTGGCGACATGAGGCTAATGCGGTTTAAAAGGGTGCTCAGGTGTATCGATATTCGTTTCGTAATATAGAGACCAAAGGCAATGGCTAAAAATGTCATTGCAAGCCCAATCAGAGCGGCAGTCCAGTGCAGGGTTTCTTCATATGTGTCAAGATAGTCGTCTGCATTATCTTTAAAGACAACATACATGAGTCCTACACCCGAAGGATGCTGTTCGACAAGAAAGTGTTTGTCTTCCGGGCCTAGTTGATGTTCGTAGAAGCCAATATTCGTGTATTGCGCCAGCCACCGTGGGACACCACCGAATGATGTATAAAAATCAAATTCATATGGATTTGGATAGCGCGCGGTTTCTGGGCTAATAGCGTACTCAAGTTTATACTGGTCTGCTTCAGATGTAAGCCACTTATGCAAGCTGATCACTTCAAGCTGATCTTCAGCAACGATCACGACTAATGAAAATAGCCCAATAAAGCATGAACCAAGTAAGGCTGTAAGCACCACAAGCCTATTATAAAGGCGAGGTTTATTCTTGAGTGACAAGTCGATATCCTCGTCCATGCTCAGTTTCTAGCATATTGAACTCAAAAT
Organism: Gammaproteobacteria bacterium UBA6940; assembly: GCA_002450655.1. GTDB lineage: Bacteria > Pseudomonadota > Gammaproteobacteria > Pseudomonadales > UBA6940 > UBA6940. The sequence continues at coordinate 10,472 of DJZY01000053.1, forward strand.
CTTTATTCATGGCATTTCGTAGCGCATAAATGTGACTACGAAGTGCATCTGAATTAGGCGCTTCATCACCCCAAATAGCTGTAACCAACTGTTGCTTAGATGTCATAGCAGGGTGGCGTTCCATTAAGGTTTTTAGTATTTGCAGCTGGATTTTACTTAAAGGTAATTTTTGACCTGCTCTTGTCACTTGCTGATCCAATGGGTCAAATACAAGCTCACCTACCTCTAAGTTACTGATATCTTGTCGCGAGCCGCGTTTTGTAAGTGCCTCAAGTCGCATTAAGAGTTCTTGCAAAGAGAAAGGCTTTACAAGGTAGTCATCACCACCTGCTTTATAAGCTGATGCTTTATCTTCAATTTGATCTCGAGCCGTCAGGAACAAAACAGGAGTATGGTTACGTTGAGCCATACGAAGTTCTTGCACTGTATTGATCCCGTTAAGCCTTGGCATCATGATGTCCATTACAATTACGTCAAAGCTTTCCCGCTCAATCAAATGCAGGGCTTCTTCGCCATTATAGGCGCAATCTGTTATGTGACCTGAAGCTTCAAGAAAATCACAAATGGTTTCCATGACTTGTCTATTATCATCTACGACTAGTATTTTCATTGGTTTACTCGTGTTAATTATGGTCTAGGGGGTTATTTTACAATAGTGATTGAATCAACTTCAATTTCTGGTTGTTCACCTTTGTCACGGTCAACCTCGCCAGTAATCTCAATAAGGTGTGTTTCATTAAATTCCTGACGAGGAAAGTCTTCTTGTTCAATTTCAACGCTAATGACATGGTTATCGCTTTCAAATAGATAGGTTTCATCGCCAGTTTTTTCAATTAAATAGCCTTTAATTCTAACCTGTTGCTCATCTTTAGAGTCTTCTAATATTTCTTTTAAATGATGCATTTGACCAGTCGTTGGGCCGGTGTATTGCGCTAGTACATTACCAGAAAAGCAGGCTGCCAGTATAAATGTGATGAGAGAGGGTTTTAAATTCATAATATAGGGCCCTTAAAGCTATCATGACACTCTTAAATTAGAGTGCTGTATTCGCCTTTTAAGCTAAATGGGGGGGAGTGAAGAGATCGTGAGGTGTCCTTATTGTGCTAAAAGTGAGACTTGTGTCACAGACTGCACGTAAAAAACAGGTTAAATGAACAGATAAGCATATGTATTGGTGATAAAAAGCTACACTAAATCTTAAAGAGTAATTTTGAGCCTAACAGAGCCCGCAACGATTTTAGGGGTGTTTCCTATATGAATAATGACGTCCTTAATGAAAATCTTCATCAATTTGGCCTAAGGTTTAGACCTGTTGTCTTAATGTTGAATATTTTATTTGGGATTTATTTTCTAGTTGCACAAATCTGGCCTCTTGTTCTTTGCTATAGTATTTTTGCATTTCGCATTTCAAGATTAATTATCGTTGGGCGACAAAACCCGATGGCATCGAAGCAAGCAATTGATATTGTCTGGCTTGTTGTGCTTATTCAATCATTACCATCTGTTCTCATATTAGGCCCTGAGGCTGGTTTTCACCTCCATGTTTTAGGCACTATACCAATGATTTTTGCGAATGAACGTTGGGGTGCTCTTGCTAAGTTAAAAAGAATTTTAATTATTGCAATCTATTTTGTAATATGTGAGCTGCTTCTAATTCATGTAGAGCCATTATATACAATGAGCTTGAACAGTATTCATGCTCTGGATAGTGTTAATATTTTATTTACCTTAACAATGCTCTCGTTGATGTCATATTATTTAAATTTAACAATTGCGGAATCTCAGCGCCAGTTGGTTAAACTTGCAAATACAGATCCATTAACAGGGTTATTGAATCGTCGCAGCTTAAGCGAGCTAGCAGATAAAGAAACGTCAAGGGCTCACAGAAGCAAGAATAATCTTGCAATTGTGATTTGTGATATCGATTACTTTAAAAAGCTGAACGATAATTATGGTCACGATTTTGGCGATCAAGTGCTGAAATGTGTGTCTCAAACAATGAAAGATATCCGCAGTTATGAGTATCAGTGCCGCTGGGGAGGTGAAGAGTTTGTACTGGTTTTACCAGAAGCAAGTCAACAACAAGCAGCCCAGCTTGCAGAACGCTTGCGCATCAAAATTCAAAGTTTACAAATTCCATATGAAGATCAACCTGTGCCTGTAACCATGACATTTGGTGTAGCTCAGATGCAACAAGATGAAGATTGGCATGCAACCTTAGCACGTGCTGATGCTGCCTTGTACGAAGGTAAAGAGTCCGGTCGTAATCGAGTTATTCAGGCAGAGTAAAAATCGATGCTAGCTGTCTAATTGCTGTTGAATCAGCTGTCCTAAAATATGTAGGCCTTGTATGATCTGCTTCTCGTCACTGTGGCATATGGTGAGTCGTAAACTGTTATTATATTGACTGCTTCCTGAGCATAATATCCCTGGCATGCTAATCACTTTGTGCTCTAATGCGTCGTAAAATAGTTTTAACGTATTGACCTGGGCTGGCAGTTCTACCCACACTAAAAAACCACATTGTGGTGTTATGATTTGTGCAGAAGAAGGGAAAAACTGCTTTATTAATAGAATCATTTGATCACGTTTATCTTTGTAAAGGCGTCTTAGATGTCGCATATGCACATCGTAGCTGCCATTTTCCAAAAATGTGCCTAAGGTTTCTGTGTAGAGCTTTGACTCTGCAATGTTTGTCGACATTTTAAGGCGTTTAGCGGCATCTTTAAATCGTCCTGCTTCAAGCCAGCCAATTCTAAAGTCTGGTGCGATGGTTTTATTAAAACTGCCACAGCTTAAAACCCAGCCTTCTTGATCGTATTTTTGAAGATTAGGAATAAGCTTTTTTCCAAACTGCAGTTCGGCATAAATGGTGTCATCGATAATGGCAACTTTGTGTTGATTGGCGAGGGCCACAAGCTTTTGTCTTTTATTTTCTGGCATCACAAAACCAAAAGGGTTGTGACCACTTGGGATTGTGATTACAGCTTTAATATCATCTTCTCGTATAGCTGTTTCAAGCGCATCTAATTGAATGCCTATATCCATATCTGTTGGGATATGGATAACTCGTCTTCTCGCATTTTTAATCAATGGGTAAACATTATAAAAAGTAGGGCTTTCAACCGCAACAGCATCCCCTGGCTGAGTTGTAATTTGCAGTGCAAGGCTCATGGCTTCTGTTGCGCCATGAGTGATAATGATGTCCTCAGGTGAAATAGACATCCCTAATTTTAGGCTTCGTCGAGCAATTTGTTGGCGTAATTGCTCTGTGTATATTGGTAGAGTGCATGTGCTATCCAAAAGATGACGAGCGCTCAAGGTTTTTAACAACGCTTTTTTCATTGTTTTAGCTGGGTAAAATTCTTCACCTTTAGGAGATGCTATTGCAAGATCTATATAATCTTTATTTTGTCTATTTTGAAAAACAGTTGCAATTATATCTTCAATATCTTTTGAATTAAAATCTTGCTTTTCAAATTCGGATATTCTGGATTTTGGTCTAATTTGAGCCGCTAATTCTTCTGCTACATAGTAACCAAGTTGAGGTTTGGCAAAAATTAACCCTTTATTTTCCAATATTTGATAAGCGGTTTTAACTGTGTTGAGGCTCACATTATGTAATGTTGCACATTCGCGAATTGAAGGGAGTTTTTGACCAACTGCAATACTGCCCATCATAATAGCGGATGAAAGCGTTTCTACAAGTTGGTCATATCGATACATAGTAAGGTTATCTCAAATCATTTTATTTATTGCAGGATGAGCTTAAAACCAAGAAAACCGAAGAACAACGAAAATGAAGTTTCAAAATAACGACGTAAACGCTGGAACGTATCTCTTGCTTTGGATGCTGAAAACAAAAAAGCATAGGTGCTCAGTATAATTAAGCTATTACATGCTAATAATCCTATGAGTAATAATAGCTCATGTGGTGTCACAGTTATTGGAACTGCAACGGAATAAAGAGACCCAAAAAATAATGGCGCCTTCGGATTTGCCAGCTGTATAAAAAGCCCTTTGGTATAGGTTTTAAAGCCGGATCTTTGTTTGGGCGTCTTAATAATTAAGTTTTCATTTGGTGTGAGAGCTGCCTTGGCGGACTTGAATGAAAGAAAGAGCAAGTAAGCTGCACCTGCAACACGAATAAAATTCATAAGCCAAGGCGTTGAGGCTAATAGAGTGCTAAAACCTGCAGCTGCGGATAATGACCATATAAATGCCCCTGTCCAGACGCCAAAAGCATTGAGAAAACCAAACTTCCGACCATAAGCCATTGATGTTGATAATATGGACATGGTTGAAGGGCCTGGGCAGGATGTGGAAAGAATTGCAGCAGGCAAAATTAGGAGATAATTGATGTCGCTCATAGGGCAAACTCGTCTAGGAAATGGTTAAATTTTGATTTAACTTAATCCTAATCTTGCTTGCTCTATGGGTACAGGTACAGTAAATATGTATTTATATGGGTACAGTGATATTGGAAGCATTGCCTCATTGTTAAGTATCACTGCACCAACTCGAAATTTCATAAGTATCAGCTCATTTTTCGCTTAATTAGAACAGTTGAAATGCGATGACCAATCATGGCTTCAACTTTAAAAAAGGCTTCGTCTATTTGCAGTTCGGAGCCAACTTTAACTTCGGGCAATTGTTGCCGTATAAGCTCATCTAAACAAAGCTGATCATCTGCATCAATAGTCAGTTCGTAGGAATATCGGATGTCCGCAACCCGGGCAATGCCTTTCAAACGTATTTCACTATCAATTGGGAGTATTGGGGTAAATGGACCTTGTCCTGGTGCTGAAAACACTAAATCAACAAGGTGCCTTTCTTCTGGCTTTAAAATGATAAAGAGGTGATCATCTGCTTGCAAAAGAGTTGAACCCCTTGGTGGTATCACTGCTTTACCTCTGGTAATCATAGCAGCAACAGCCTGCTCTGGTAATGCAGCTTGAGAGAGTGTTCGACCAACAGCTTTAGATGATTCTCCAAGTGTATATTCAACAATTTCTGCATTTATATCACTCAGAGACGACATTTTGAGTATAGCTGCTGGGACTGCGGGTGCTTTTTCAATCAGGCCTAGTTTTTTTGCAACCCAAGGCAGCGTTGAGCCTTGTAGGGTTGCTGAAATAAGTACAACGAAAAACACCACATTAAAAATTAAATTAGCATGCTGCATTCCAAATAGAAGAGGGAAAATGGCCAGAATAATTGGTACAGACCCTCGTAAACCAACCCAAGAAATTAAAATAATTTCATTTTTGGAAAAGTTAAACTTTTTAAGGATTGGCGCAACTGCAAGAGGGCGTGCAATAAATGTGAGTACGATGGCAATAACAAGTCCCTGCAGCCAAACCTCTTGCAATGAAGAAGGGTTAATCAAGAGTCCTAAAATCACAAACATGGTAATTTGGCTGAGCCAAGCTAAGCCATCATGGAATAAGAAAGTCCCTTGTTGAAATACAAAGCGACTATTCCCAAGAATAACCCCAGTAATAAATACAGAGAGAAATCCACTACCACCCCAATGGGCCGCTAGACCAAACGCAAGCAGACCAAATGCTGCAACCATAACTAAGTACAAGCCGGAGGCTGTTAAATTACTTTTATTGATAAGCCAAACTGCTAAGCGGCCAACAAGCAAGCCACAGATCGCTCCAATACCCATTTGCTTAACGAAAAGCATGAAAAACTCAAAGCCAAACCCCATATCATTCACAAGAATTTCTAATAACCCTATAGTTAAAAAGATTGCCATAGGGTCGTTTGATGCGCTTTCAATTTCCAGTGTTGCTTTCAGCCTTGGGTTCAGATGAATGCCTGCATTACGTAAAAGTGAGAAGACAGCAGCAGCATCTGTTGAGCCAACAATGGCACCAAGTAATAAGCCTTGCAATGGTTCTAAACCAAGAACAAGAGTTGCAGCTAACCCTGTGATAATTGCTGTTAATAAGACGCCACCAGTGGCTAAAACAGAAGCAGGTTTCCACACTTGTTTAATGGAGCTGATCTGTGTTTGAAGACCACCATCAAACAGAATAAAAATAAGTGCAATGGTGCCTAAAGCATGAGCTGCACTTGCATTATCAAAGGCAATTCCACCAATACCGTCTTCCCCAGCAAGCATGCCAATACCTAAGAAGAGCACCAAGAGTGGTAGGCCAAATCGAGCAGAGAGTTTACTGGCAAAAACGCCTATTAAAATGAGAACAGCACTGAGTAAAATAAGGTGGTCAATCAGAAACACGAAATCCTCCTTGGACTTCTTAAAGTAGAGCGCCTTGCAGCTTGAATGACCTGTATATGAATGCGTGAACGCTGCAATTCAAGGACTACAGCATATTATTTTTTTAGTTAATGGCTTCGTTGAAAACGATACTTTAATGGGGCAAGGGCGTAATTTTGTAGCCCCCAGATACCAGTTATTATCATTGCAATAAGCATAAACGGCGACGCTAAAACCATTTCTTGGCCTAAATAGCCTTGGCTTTTATACATCATTAAGGTGTACCAAATTAAAAAGCCGCTGCTAAAGGCAAAAGCAGCTGATGCTATCACTGGAATTGCTTTAGCTGGCTTTGTATAGAAACCCATGAGGATAAAGATAAGTGATGCCAACATAAAAACAAGGCAAAACATACTGCCTGTAGCGGTTGAAACATAGCGCATTAAGTTTAACCAGATATACGCAACAATGGCACATATTGCCAGTGCTACTGTCAGTTTTAAAAGCCAGATAATAAGAGTCCAAAAGCCTCGAATAATACCGCCTATAACAGCAGCAATACCAAATATCAAAATTGGACCAAGACTTAAAGCTACGACACCTAAAACAATACCAACAGCAATGTTTAGTATAAATTCTGAATCAACCATAGCCCTTCCTTATTTTGCCTTGAGTGCCAGTATCCTTTGAGTTTTAGTGACGTTGCTTAAGAGCACAACATAACTAAAGGTTTAATTTTTATGAGATTACAGTCTCGATTGATGTCATGCAGCTGACTTTTTGTAACGTTCTTTTTTTTTGCACATTTCGACAGGATTAATTTTAAGTATTCGTTAATGATGCTGAAGAATATTGCTGATCAATAACTGATCACTCGTCTTCTAGAGCTAAAGAGAGAATTTTTATTGGAGGAATGTTGCGATGAATCACCAGGAACTTATGATTCAAAGGCGAAAAATTGTAAAAAGAATTGCGATGGCAGCAGCAGCCTCGCCTTTTGTTGGATTGCTTGGTTGTGGCGGAGATGCAAATGATGCTGTTACATCAATTATTGGTGATGGGACATCTAACTCAGGCACTACTACACCGATGAGTGGCTCAAGCTGGCTCAGTGGTGGTACCTCTTCAATGGAAGCGACCTTTCCTCCAACTACAGACCCGTTTTCAAGCGGCTTGGGCAATCTATGCACGCTGACAGAAGAATTTACGATCGGTCCTTGTTACTTTAATGTTGAAGATACTCGAGACGATATTTCAGAAGGTCAACAAGGTATACCAATGACACTGGCAATGAAAGTCGTTGATGCAAATTGTAATCCTATTGAAGGTGCTGTTGTTGAGGTTTGGTGGTGTGATTACCGAGGTATCTATTCTGCTGATACATCAGAAACCACAACAGAGGTGTCTGATTCAATGGGTGGCGGTGAAATGCCTGCTGATATGGGTGAGCCACCTGAAATGGTCGAAGGCGAAATGCCTGAAGGTATGGAACGTGGAATGGGCGGAATAGGAGGGGACTCAGGCTCTCCTACATTCCAAACGGCATTTTGCTCTGGTAATGATGAACTTGCCTTAGTTTCACGCTTTTTCCGTGGTGTGAAGACATCAGATGCTAATGGCAATGTGTATTTAAAAGGTTGCTTCCCAGGCTGGTATGCTAGTCGTACAACTCATATTCATACCCGTGTTGTTCTTGACGGTACTCAGCAACTTATTTCACAGTTTGGTTTTGATGATGAAATGGCCAATGACATTTATCTTAACCATCCAGACTATACAGGGATTGCAAAAGACACTAGTAATTCTACAGACACAGTATTTCCTTCAGATGCATATCTGGATTACTTATTTGAAGTAGAGCAGTTGTGGGATGGATCCATGTTGGCTTATAAAGCAATACAAATACAGCAATATGGCTAATACTTTTAATATGCTTTTAGCTGTTTTGTGATTTCTTTTTATTTGTTAAAAAAAAGATTCTTTAAAAAAGAGTGGTTTATTCTTTTTTTAAAAGAATACATGCTATAGGCCAGCATCTGGCCTATAATTTTTTTAAGTTTAAAGTATCACTCACTAACAAAGGGAAGATTATGTGGCCATTTGCTAAAAACTCTAACATCGCGTCAGAATCTGCTGTTGTCAATGAGAATTCTGAAAGCAGCCGTATTCTTGAGTCAATTAAAGGCAATATGCCGTATATCGAGTTTGATCCTACAGGACATATTCTTGATTGTAATGAATTATTTTTAGGTGCCGTAGGATACAATAAAAACGAAATTGTTGGTATGCATCATAAGATATTTTGCCCAGACTCAGTGCATGCAACTCGAGACTATCAGACTTTCTGGTCTGGTTTAGCTGCAGGCCAGTCGCAAACAGGTGTTTTTCTTCGAAAAAATAAAGCAGGGGAATTACGCTGGCTTGAGGCAACCTATTTTCCAGTTTATGAAGATGGTAAAGTCGTCAAAGTGATTAAAATAGCATCCGACGTAACGGCAGCTAAATCAAAAGCTGATATTAGTCATGCGATTTTAGCGGCTGTAAATCAAACCCAAGCTGTTATTGAGTTTACACCAGATGGTATTATCCTCGATGCGAATGATCTCTTTTTAAAAACTGTTAAATATTCGAAGGATCAAATTGTTGGAAAGCACCATAAAATTTTTTGCGATGCTGAGTTTTACCAAAAAAATCCAAACTTTTGGCGTGATCTAGCTGAAGGTCGTCCAGAGCAAGGCCGATTTAAACGTATTAATGCTCATGGTGAAGAAATATGGATTAGAGCATCTTATACACCAATTGCAGATACAGCCACTGGCAAAATCAATAAAGTCATTAAATTTGCTACAGATATTACCCCAACAGTTGAAAAAGAAGTTTTTATTGATAATCTTGCCAATGTTGGCTTTAGTGAAGTACAGGTGCTGGCAAATAAATGTGCAGAGCATTTGGTTAATATGGTTTCCACAAGTGACTCTATGAGTAAGCAAATTCATGGCACAAGTGAATTGCAGAACAAACTTCTAGGTCAATCGGAAGAAATAAATAAAATTGTAAATACCATTGGTGGTATTGCTGAGCAAACAAATTTATTAGCGTTAAATGCTGCAATTGAAGCTGCTCGTGCAGGTGAGCAAGGAAGAGGTTTCGCAGTTGTTGCTGATGAAGTTCGTTCCTTAGCATCGAGAACAAGTCAGTCAACTTTGGATATTGAGCGTATTGTCCAAGAAAATACGACTTTAAGTCATCAGAGTACAAATGATATCAATGCCGTCATTGATACGATTTCTCAAATGACGACATTAATCCAAGATGCATCAGAAGTTGCATTGCAAATGAAATCTAAGTCTCAAAATATGATCGAAGAACTTCGAAATGCAAATTAAGACATATTTAAAAGAACATTAAATTCGGCTTGTGCATATAGGGCTTGGGGCATCTTCAAAGTCTCTATTTTGCCCAATATTTAGATCTAAGGTATCTCTATTGAGCTTAGGGCGTGATAGAGGTGCATCGTGCCCACCTAAGGTTAGATCATTAAGGTTTTCAGGGTCAAACATATCCATTTCATCGGTGTTTCCCGTGCCAGTTTGCACGTCATTTACATTTGCAAATGCAGTTCCTTTAGAAATCGTATTCTTCTCTCTCGAGTCTGCCGTAGCTTTTGACTCGTTTGCAGCATGGGCGAATTCGTCAGCTTGCGCTGTTAAGGCATGCTGCTGTTTCTTGAACGCTTTATCGATGATCGGTTTAATAAATCTTGAGTTACCAAGTTTTGTGACAAAGGTGTCTATGCGACCTTTAAGGCCACTTTGTGGCAGGTGTGAAACTCTCTCTGTCACTATACCTG
>DJZY01000066.1 GCA_002450655.1 Gammaproteobacteria bacterium UBA6940
AAAAACTCAATGAACTATTGTTATTATTAATTATTTGTAATTTTAAAATATCCATTATTGAATTGTAGTGGCTTAACATCACAACAACCTTCCATTTTGGATACTTCAATACTATAATTTGTAAAACCACTTGCCTCAATACATTCATCAACTTCATAAGAAAAATCAACATGAGGCAAGTCAAATTTTTGTTCTATTTCTTTTTTGGCAATTGACCTAGCTTCCGCTTTTGAAGTTGCAACAATAAAGACATCCTTATGCTTTTCTCCAAAATGGTTTTTATCATAACCACCCAAATTAACGAAATAAACTTTGAACGCACTATCACATTTTTCGTTTGCTGGAATCACATTAACTTTAAAACCATTAATAGTGCTAAGATCGACCCACGAATCCATATGCAATCCCTTTGGTAGACCAAACCATCTACTTTTAAGAAAATCATATGTCTCTTCAATAGAGCCCCCTATCGCAAAAACAAAATCATGTACCTCGATGTTGCATCCTTCTACCATACCACCTAGATAGACTCCAAAAAGCTTCATAAAAATCCTTTTATTTATTATTAATCTAACTTCCCGTTAACTGGCTGCCGAACCGAAGCGAAATTAAATGTTAAAGTGAAGCTTGCGGAACGGCACATTTAATTGAAGCATAGGGTTGGCTGTCCACGTTAAACGGTTTGTTAGGTTTAACTATGTTTAATTCACCAAACATTAATCAAGCACTGTCTAACACAAGCTCTTTACCATTTATATATTGTATAGGCAACTGATCAATATTTACTCCTTGTAGGCACCGAACATTTATAGCATAGCCCTCAAAAGGAATTTTACCTTGCTCAATTTCAATTTTTGTTAAGCTACCTGGACGCCTGAATGGCATAATACCGCATATTTTGCAAAAATAATCTTTTGCATTTTTAGGACCCCACTCATAGATACCCAGATCATTCCAAGGGCTTTCAAGTATAAAATTTTGTTTTTCAACTCGATGATTTAGTGCCCCTCGCATCAAGCAGATTGAGCAGTTACAAACACGGACATGATCTAATTTTAACTCTGCAGTAAATCTAACTTTACCACAATGACAGGAACCACTATATGCTTTCATTTTTTTCTCTTTAATTTTGCTATATAAATCATGAGACCTAAAAAGGCTTCATTATTTATGATAATTAAGGCTGTAGTTCAAGAGGATATTTTTCATCAGTTCGCACTAACTCTGACTTTAAAAACTTTTCCATTAGTAGATTTACTTTGTTAAACTCTTTGTGTGTAAAGGTTTTGAAGCATTCACTTTGACTGGTTACCTCCCCATTAACAGAGTGATGGCGATAATCATTATGACTTATTATTGTATTTCGTTCTTCTATAATTGCTTGATGAACTTCATATAATCTTGGTTCAATTTCATTTAAATATTTTTTAATTCTTTCATCGTACTGCTTCAGCCACCGTTTGTATACATTATTTGAAGCTATAGAACCAGTAAAAGGTCTGGCATAAACCATTACACAAGCTGTCCTAACTGCATCTCTTAATACAGGGTTAGAATCAATATCTCTTAACTCACATTCCATCAAATTAACATATGCCATATCACTTATGGCCAATCGAAGTTTTTCTCTTATCATTTCTACTTCCAAGAAATTACCCCATAAATTCTAGATAATAAAAACCTAACTTTTACTAGAAAGTAGGCTTTCTAATACAATACTCTAAGCTGGCTTTATTAACCGTATTAGAAAGCCAGCTCTATAATCCACAAAACCAAGCTAGCGTGTAATTTTTGTTCGACTATCCACCCTACTTTTCCACAATCCTTTAAGTATTTCACATCTTCTTTGATATTTCATAACGCTCTTAGCTCAAACTGCTCAAAGTGTGATCAAGTTCTCAATTATTTTGAGCTCAACGCTTTATGCTGTGCTGAATTAACCAAAGTGCTTACCAGTAAAGAGCTTCATCATGTCTACACACCATAATCAAAGCCAATGGCATCGCTATTTTAATCTGCTGCAAAATAAGAAAATTCCGGCCGAACAACAGAAATATTATGTTAAACATGTCCAAAAATTCATCAAAGCATTTCCTCAGCGTAAATTATCTTCAATAACAACTGAGGAGATATCGTCGTACTTTTTAACTTTAGCAGCTGGAGATGAAATATCGAATCAATCTCAGTGGTTATTTCAGCAATCTGTAGATGCGCTCAGGCTTTTATTGGTTGAGCTGTACCAATTACCTGCTGCTTGTGCTGTGAATTGGCATTATCTCGCAGATCATAAAGTGAATATAGCCAATAATGCTCAAAAAAAGAGCATTTCTGTTGAGAATAATTATGAGGGTTCATGGGCCACGGCTCTTGGAGCTTTAAAAGCTCGTATTCGCGCTATGCATTATTCAATAAGAACTGAAGAAACTTATTTACATTGGTGTGAGCGTTTTAAACAACATGCGAATATTGACCCTGGAAGTATTGACCTCCAGCATATCGAAGCATTTTTAAATTATTTATCTATTGAGCGTCAAGTCTCTTCATCTACACAATCCCTTGCGCTTAATAGCATTGTATTTTTATGCAAGCATGTCCTTAAAGTAGATACCGAGAACTTAGCTTATCGACAAGCTCGTCGAGATAAAAAACTACCTGTCGTGCTCTCTCAGGCAGAAGTTGCGCTCATTTTAGAGCATATCCATGGCACATCAAATTTAATCGTCAGCCTACTCTATGGTTCTGGCCTTCGAATTATGGAATGTGTGCGGCTCAGGATTAAGGATATCGATTTTGGCTATGGCATTATCACAGTTAGAAATGGTAAAGGCCGTAAAGATCGAGTTGTGCCTCTGCCGAAGAAGCTTAAAACTCCATTAGAGGACCATATCAAAGCGCGCTTAGAACAATATGAAGAAGATAAAGAGTGTGGCTTGCATAGTGTTTATTTACCTGAAGCCTTGAGTCGTAAGTACCCTAACGCGCAATACGAGTTTAAGTGGCACTTTGTGTTTGCTGCAACAACGCTAGGAAAAGACCCGCGCAGTGGCACTGTTCGTAGACACCATATTCATGAAACAGCACCACAGAAAGCTATTCGCAAAGCTGTTATCAAATCACAAGTCACTAAAGTTGTGTCTGCTCATACTTTTAGGCATTCATTTGCGACTCACCTACTTGAAGCTCATTATGATATTCGAACTATTCAGCAGTTGCTTGGCCATAAGGATGTGAGCACAACAATGATTTATACCCATGTATTGAATAAGCCTGATTTACCACCAGTGGTAAGCCCAGTTGATGCACTTTTATAGCCTTACAGCCTTCACATCAAATATATTAGGTTTGGCTTATAAAAATTTAATGCACTTAAATACAGCTATACAATTTATTACCTATTTGGTAATAAATTGTATAGCATACTGCAGTTGATTTTGTATATTCAATTACTTAGCTGTACTGCACACTGAGAAACTGTTTCATTGGCTGCTGTCGGATTTTATTAATCTCGGCAACAGAATAAAGCTCCCCCTGCTTGAAGGCTTTAGCAGCGTCAGATGCACCCATCATCTCAATCTGCTGTTGATACTCTTCAACAAACCAATCTGGCACATTTTGACTATTCATGACGATTTGATGCTTATTTAAGGCAAATGAACCAGCATCACTTCCTGTTAATGCCTGCATTGATTGAAATGCGTCATTAAAAGTAGCTGCAGCAGCAAGAATTGTCTCTTCACTCAGCTCTAAGCCTTGCTCTTGCCATTGGCTTATCTGGTCCTGCCCCAATGCCATCAGCCCTAGGCGAATTTGGCCTTCACGCCCTCGGAAATCAATGAGCTCATTGCTCGCCTTTGCACTTGACATGTTTTGTAGTTCGCGCTCGATACGAGATTGGCCTTCAGCACTAATTGAAACATCGGAGAAATTAGACTGATAAGGCTCAGGGTCGGCAGTTTTTGCCGGTATGTATTCAGAAAAGGCTTTTTTGGATATGGGCGCAGAAGAAATACTATTGATATACATGGGCAAGCTCCAATATCTTACTTATTTTCAAGAGGTGTGCATAATTGATACCATTCTTAATCGATATAAGTTCTGAGCTTTAAGCCGAGCTGTTCTCCTATTTGTGTATTTTGAAAGTAAAACTCTAACACGTATTTAGCAGAAAGATCCGCCGATAACGATATCTCTGATTCAGTCCTTTTATGCCCAGCTATTAAGCCTGCATTGAAAAAGAGAGCTGAATTAAGCCTACTTGCGAAATCGAGATAACTTCCGATCTGACAAGCGGCCCCCTGCTGCCAACCACAGTCAAAGTTAGCACCTGCAAACAGTCTATTATGATGGTTTGGAAACAATGTCAGACCTACTTTGGCATTGATAACAAAGTCATTCCACTTCTCATCTGGGGTATTTGTATAATTGCCATGTGCAGCAACAGACCAGCTTGGTCTTTTAAAAAAAGGTTCGAACTCGTTGAAATTCCGAATATCAAAAAGTGAGTATTCAACCTGCGTTATCTCTTCACCTTTGAGTAACGAGAGTTCAAATGGAACGACTGCTTGACCTAGTCTTTGATAAGTAAATGCATCACGCTCCGAAGCACCTAAGCGATATTCAATACGGGCGAATGCATCTTTTCCATGCTTATTCACTGTGCCAGCACCAATATATATAGCTTGTATAGGTTTATTGCGTGACGGGTCTATCGCATCGCCTGGAAGCACTTGCGTTTTAGGAGCTGGGTCTTGAATTTGAATACCGTTTAACAGCGCCTTTAATTCATCAGAGGTAAACGAGTTTATCTTTTCAGGCAAGTCGAGGTACGAAAGAACTGCTGTTGAAACGTCCCTATTCGTTTTGAATTTATTTTCTACATCAAGATACTCATGGAATTGGTCCTGTTCGTATGTAGTAAGGGCTCTATAGTCATCCAAAAATAAATCAACTGCATTTTGAATATAAAATGTCTCTTCAACTAGATCAGATTTTTTAATGCGGTTAATTAATCTCAAAGGTGTATCGAAATGGTGATTTTCTGCTTGCAACACACCTGCGCTAATCAACGTATTTTCTAGCTGAGTAGCGCAATTCTGAGAAGTAAAATGATAACTCACAAAATCAGAGTTATGGAGCAACTGTAAGATTTGATTAACCTGATCAGGTGTTAATCGAAGTTGATATAAATAAATATCTCTCGATTCGATATTCGCATAATATCGTATTTGTTCATGAAGCTGATACTGCTTTAAACCGAGCTCTAAGCTGCCATCAAAACCAGCTTTCAACTTTGTGAGTGTTGAGGCAGGTATATCTTCTACAACATAACTGTAGGCGGTATCTTGCAGTGAAGGCGTGCCTGAATGAACGAGAAGAAAGCTATGCCCAAAGGAGCTTCCTATATTGGAAACACTTGGAGTTGCATAGCCTATTGAGATATGAAACTCTTGTGTTTCAGCATAAAGTACGTTTGAAACGCAAGAGCCTAAAAGTACTACTGCAATAGCAAAAATTTGCTTCATTACTTCATTTGCATTGAAGCAAACTTCGCAAACTCTGGCATATTATATTCATCGATCTTTTCAACGAACGCAGTTTGTAGGGCTTCTTTTGATTCGAATGTATCAATGTTTGATACTAGATAATCAAAATACTCACCCTCACCAGCTTTCAGTTGTGAATATACTGAGCTGTAGTTTTGTAGAATAAACTTTCTCATGTCTGCGCGTTTTTCATAAAGCGCCTCATCAAAAGATGCTGTTTTAACTGGTGTCATTTCAACGTAAACAGCATTACGTGAATACTTGAATGCACTACCAGTTAAGAAGTCTGTCGTGCCTAAATCCCATGAGATAATGCTTAAGATAGTGATAGGTACGATTTCTCGACCAATCGTAATTGTTTCTGTCTCGTAGCCTTCTTTTTCAAAAACAAATTGCGTTACGCTGCTATCTGGCTTTGGAATTTCTCCCATAAAAGGCGTTTTACCTATTGCACCACCATGCATCAAAATTTTTACACCATCTACATTTGATGTAAATTGCATATCAGTTGTACCGCCATCGATAACTGTTGCACAACCTGTAAAAGATGTTGCCATTGCCACTAATACTGCAGATAACTTCAATTTATTCATTAAGTCAGCCTCACTACACTGTTAATCATAAATGTGTAGAGGGTAATGAGATACACTATCCTCTTTTTTACACATATTTTTCACTGTAGCTGAAATATTCACAGAGACAATATATAGCGTTATTTAGGCTACAATAGCTAGTTTCATGCATAAAAATAAGCAAGAAATATATTAACCAGCATCTCAATAACGAAAGCTTCAACAATAAATAAAATTAAAACAGCAGCTAGAGTAATAAAGCCTATGCCAAATATTTTCCAGTTAGAAAAAAAGCTATACTCCTCACTCTCTTGAATAAATTCTTTTTTAAACTGCATATTCTGTGCAATATAGAATGCTGGCACTACATAAACAACAGCAAAAGTTGCACCACCAGCACTTTCTGGTAAGAAAGCTGCCGCAGCACCAAATATTAGCACGAGCACAAGACCAATAAAGAAGGTTTTATCCGCCTCACGTTCCATACCCTTACTTTGAAAATTATGTTTTAGAAAATAAATAGCAGCTAAAGGGCCACCCCAAAATGAACCAACCGCCACTTGTACTGGTGATAATACTTTTTTTGTTGTCATATATACTCTCTTATATTCATCGAAAAATGAAAATTTTTAATAATCTTTTCCACCACACTTGTTGAGTAGAAGCCTAGATATTTTTACTATACCCATAGCGTTTGAGTTCTAGGTGTAAAAAACGCCTCATGATATTGCTCAGCAAGGCGCGACAACGCTGCATAGCTATTCTATGCAAGGGGTCGCAACACAGATGCGCAATGTCATGTGGTGAGAGAGACACCTAAAACTCAACGGCTATAGGTATATTAATCAATACAATTGTTTTCTTTTATTTTACGAATAGCATCACAGGAATTCATGTGTGCTAAAGCCAGAGCTTCTTCTATGTATGCACCACTAAAATATTCCAACCCTACAGGGTGAGACAATAGCGTTACGACATGCTCATCATAGTCTTTAAATTTAACCCAATCACCACCATCACTATAAGCGGACGGCTTCTCGCAAATACTGCAAATTGCTGGTCTCATATCAAGACCTACCATCTTAGGATATATGAAATCAATACAGCTATGTAAATAATATAATTACTCAAAATCACGCCATAAAATCATTGGTTTTGAATTCTTCGACAATTTTGTAAGTACAACCCAATCACTACCTGCACCAAAAGCTGTCATAACCCGATAGTCGAGCTGTATAAAAATATCTTCAATTCCATCACGATTAAAATCCCCTTTTGTGACAAGGGTATAATCTATGTGCATTTCATCAAAGTCTACACGCACACTATTTTCGTGTTCTTCTATTAATGAAAAGCCTGGTTGTTCAGCTAAAGTTTCTTTTGGAGGAATAACATCAAGCCCCTGCCCACCTAGAAATGGTTGTACATAGGCTGGCAAATGCTGTATGAATTCAAAGTCAAAACTCGAAGTCCAATAACTAATAGATTCATCTGGTGCCAATTTAAAAACTGAAGCTGCACTGCAGTGAGCATTGAGTAATAACCAACGCTTATATTCATATGACTTAATATCATCACCAGATAACGCAACATCTAAGCAGTCTTTCAAATGAATAGCTGTACCGTCTTTTGCCGTAAACTCAATATCGAAGTCTTTAAAATGTCTGCCTAGGTCACTTGTATAGGTTTCAAATATATCTTCATTAAACCATTTAGGAGTTAAAACGCCACTAGCCCATCTATCAGGTTGTGATTGACAGCCTACAATAGCTACTAGCATAAAGAATAGAAGAGTTATCTTCATCATTATTGCAACCCCTTCTTTTTCTTTTCTTCCAAGTATTCAATGGCATCACGTCTAAAACTAGGTGATTCTTTTAAAGCAACCCGTATACAAGACTCTCGATCTCGAGTGTAAAACAAGCTAACTTGCCTCACATTGCCTTCATACTCAGCTTCTCGACAATAAGAATATCCTTTACCATAGATGTAATATTGCACACCATACTTCCCAATAATTGGCAAGGCAATCATTAGAAATGCGCCAGCAACCCAAAGATAGCCGATAATTGATAAATAAAATTTGGGCGTATACACTTTCTGAACATGCTCAAAATAGGCCTGAATTAAAAAGCCTAACATGGCAAATGAAAAACCTAAGGATAAAAATGTTATTTTATCAAACTCTACGGACTCCCCTAAGGATTTAAGCTGCTTGGTGATCTCCACCACCCCTGTGCCAAAATACCAAAAGCTTGCTATAGATAATACAATCAGGGCCGATGTATATATAATTCTAAATTTTAAAGTTCTTTGTTCTAACATTGCTTTTTCTTAAATGAAGTCCATATTTGATTTATCGACACAATATCAAAACAACCGCTAGTTTATGCAAGTTTCACTCAAAACTGTGAACTAGGTCACACAAATAACAGCGACTGATTACTATTTGATCGTTGTAAGAGCGTTCCTTCTTTTATATGTGACTCTTTTTTAGCCATAAAAAAGCCAGAACCCTCTCACGAAAGCCCTGGCTGAATCTCAGTAAAATGATTATTCAATATCACGCCACAAAATCATTGGCTTTGAATTTTTTTCAAGTTTTGTGAGAGCAATCAGATCTGTACCTGTTCCTGACGCACCATGTATCCACCAGTCCAGTCTTACCAACAAATCTTGAACACCATCTCGATTAAAGTCACCCTGAGAAATTAACACGTAGTCTAAATCCATATCGTCATAATCAATACTAACCTTGTGTAATTCTTCCTTAACAAGATTAAAACCAGGCTGATCTCCTAATAGAAGCTCTGGCGAAATATCTAAGCTACTACTGCTTATATGGGGAATAACTAATGCAGGAAACGTCTTAACAGTTTCAAATCCATACTCATCATCCCAGTAAGACACAGCCTTTGCAGGCAATTCATAGTACCTGAGTACGGCAGCACAATTTGCTTTTAAAAAAATCCAAAATGTGTATTCTCGTACAGCTATATTCTCTGCACCATTTTCATTGACTTCTAAGCAGTTTTTAAAAGAAATCACTTTATCATCAGGTGTTGCAAACTCTTGATCAAACTCTAAATCATAGGGAGATGAGCCTATAGTGCTGTCTTGAAATACAGACTGGTTGAACCAAGGTTCAGCAATGCTAGTAGCCCCTTCACGTATTTCAAAGGCTTGACAACCAACAATGGTTACTAGCATCAAGAATAGAAAGGTTATCTTCATCATTTTTACAACTCCTTCTTTTTCTTTTCTTCTAAGTATTCAATGGCATCACGTCTAAAGCGAGGTGATTCTTTTAAAGCAACCCGTATACAAGACTCTCGATCTCGAGTGTAAAACAAGCTAACTTGCCTCACATTGCCTTCATACTCAGCTTCTCGACAATAAGAATATCCCTTACCATAGATGTAATATTGCACACCATACTTTGCAAAAATTGGCAGTGCAATTGCTAGAAATGCGCCAGCCATCCAAAGATAAAAAACAATTGAATGTATATTTTTTGGTGTACCAATCAATTTAACCTGATTAAAATATGCTTCTAGTAAAAAACCAAGTGCGCCTAATGAAACCCCCAAAGTAGCGAATGGAACTTTATCATACTCGACAAACGCTCCTAAGAATTTCAGTTGCATGAGAAGCTCTTGCACACCTACGCAGAAATACACAAAACTTGCTACAAATATTACAAAAAGTACTGATGTATAAATAACCCTAAACTTTAAAGTTCTTTTTTCTAGCATTGTTGTTTATTTTATTCCACAGCCTTACCAATTTCTTTCCTAAAACCTGAAGATCTTTCATAAGCAAGATCAAAGCATGCTTTATCATCTTTAACGTAATAATAAGAATTTTGTAGCTTCATTGACTCAACTTCTGCAAGCTCACAATAAAAATACTCTTTATCAAACAAGTAAACCTTTAACACAGTGTGCACCAGAACCGGCATAATAAAAGTAATAATCACACCTGAAAAGAGAAATACAGATGATAGCTTTGACTTCTCTTTTGGAATAACTACATCTTAAATCAACTCATAATACGCAACCATGAGAAATCCAATAGCTGCAACAGCTGCCCCAAGCATAAAAACACCTATACGCCCAAAAGCACCACTTATTCATTATTTAAAAGACTTGAGACAAGCTTCTCCACATCGTAAATAAAAAATGAAATACCAATTACAATGACAACCAACAATATCGATAGATAAATAACTATGACTTTTTTACTTGGCTTTTTAAACATCATTATAATCTCAAGCTACATTCTTCATTCACTCATCACCAGTAAATAAATCGCTTACTTTCTCGGTAAAGCTTCTTGATTTTTCAGCTACAACATCTAAACAGACTTTTTCATCCTTTACATAATAAAAATTTATTTGCGACTTAAGAGACTCATATCTTGCTTCACTGCAATAATAGTAACCTTTATCATAAATTATATTTTTAACAAAAAAATGAGCTGCAAATGGTAATACTACCATAATCACCACACCAGATAACCATAAGCGTACAACTATAGCTGCTATATGTTTGGGCATATTAATTTGCTTTATAACCTCATAATAGGCTTGCCATAGAAAACCAAGCAATGCCAATGATGAACCAAATGCTACAAATACAATTTTTTTAAAAAGAACCATCTCTCTCGACATCATTATATCGGTAACTAGGCTTATCGCGCCGACGCTGAAAATAATAAAACCACCAAGGCATAAAAGAAATATTACCAGAGGATAAGTCACTCTATATTTTAAAGATAAAATTTCACGCATCACAAAACCAACTTATATTTGTTCCTATGTAAATACTTAGAGAAGGCACCATGGGAATTTCTAATTAGAAATCTTCCCATTTCGTCAAAGATATAGTCTAAAACTTTTTCTTCCACATTTGTGTAGGCGGAATCTACAGTATTTTTAGCATCATTGTAAGAATTAGAGATTCCTCGACCTATGGAATTGAATAATCTTAACGAAGCATCAGAATTAGCAGTTGCTGCTGTATAAAAGGCACCAGAATTAACAAAGTAGTCTTCTGCTGCAGCTACAAAAGACTTTGAAATACTGAAAGCTTCATCAATTTCATTTATTGCAAACGCTGCAACTGTACCTATAACGAAAACACCAAGCAAAGGACCGATAGCTACCGCCCCTGCAAAAGCAGTAACCGCCAGCATCCCAATTTTATACGCAATAGCTATTTTGATAAAGTCAGTCGCTAAGGTTCCAAGCAACCATGTTAAAGTTGATTTATCGTTACAAAACTCTGCAATTCTAAAACCTGTAGTAAAAATAACAGTAATAATGCCTGCTTTTATAACTGAAGCTTGAGCCCCAAGTCGACCCAGCGCAACCCTCATTACTTTTTTATTTCGAATACCATAACGTGTCCCTGTAAAAATTGTTCTTAACCGAGGGTTACCTTTAAAAATAATATATGGTTTACCGCCATAATGTTGAACGCGAATATCTAATGCATTTGTAAAACCTCCAACATCATTGACAATTTTGGCGATATTGATAGCGTCCCCGCCACTGCCCCAATATGTTAACCCAAAAGATATAGCTTCTCTCCATGATGCTTGGTTTTCAGGAGAGGCATGCTTACTCATTTCAGTAATTTCTTCAGGGGTTGAAATAATCACATCAACTCTTTCTTTTACCATTTGCTCTTGTAATCGTTGTTTTGCAGCGTGATCCATAAACTACCTCATCTTCTTGATGTCTAAATTTATCGACACAATAGCAAAACAACCGCCATATTATGCAAGTTTCACTCAAAACTGTGAACTAGGTCACACAAATAACAGCGACTGATTACTATTTGATCGTTATAAGAGCGTTCCTTCTTTTATATTTGACTCTTTTTTAGCCATAAAAAAACCAGAGCCCTCTTTCAAGAACTCTGGTTTCTTTTTAAATCTAAAATTTAAAGCTTATGAATTAAACCAGTTCAGGTATTAACCCATAATTTTATTTAGATTTTCTTCAATCGCATCAAGGAAGCCATAAAGGTCTAGAACCGTTTCATTTTCTGGGTTCGTTGTTTTACCTTTAAGGTCACCAGTGATTTTGCCTTGGTTTACAGTCTCAATAAGCGCTTCTTTTAATTGGTTGGAGTATTGCTCAAGGGCAACGTTACCTTCCATTTGAGAAAGCGTTTCTAGAGAGTTAGCAACTGCATAAAGAAGTGCTGAAGTGTTGAAGATAGCTTCTTTACCATCAGACTCTAGATACTTCACGTATAGATCGTGAGCTGTACCATGTGGTGCTTCATAAAGCATAGTACCGTCAGTGCTCATGATGATAGAGCTTGCTGTTGCAAGGCTGCCACCAAGTGCTGCTGCGATATCAGAGAAGATGTCACCATCAAGGTTAAGTGCTGGGTAAAGCGCTTTACGTGGTGGATCTGTAATCATCTTCTTCAGCTGTGCAGAAGGACGCATGATCATAAAGGATGGTGGTTGCATACCATCGGCAACAAGTTCGTTACGAACTTCATTGATTACTGTGCTGAACACGTCGTCGTACTGCATGTATTCACGCTTTAAGCCCCAGTAAATTTCTTTATCGTTGCGAGCTGCATCACGATACACTTGGCTTACCCAGTCTTTAATAGAAGAACGGTGGTTCGCCATAAAGATTATCGGGTCGCCTGCTTTTACATCACGAGCTGCTTTTTCTTCGCCATCAAGAACGATTTTAAGAATACCGTCTTCTTTAACTGCCATGTTAAAGCTACCGTATTGGTCACCGCCCCCAGCAGACATACGAGAAATCGACATGCTGAATTTACGATCTGGAATACCGTGTACTTTTAAGCTCTCAACAAGTTTGAACAGCTTACGACCAGATGTATTCTCAGGCACACCCCAGATAGCGCGCTCTGGTGGGTTCGCAATAATACGTGCTGCCTGCGCATCGATCAGCTCATAATGATAAGCAAGACCAAGGTCAGCAAATTGAGCTTTGTACGTCTCTTCAAAGATCGTTTCAATCGCTTCACGCATCACACCGTCATAACCAGGAATAACCGTGTCTTTAAGACCAAGGTACGCATCACGCTTCTCAGCAATCGCACGCTTGAAGAAGCTATGAGCCCACTCTTTCACTTTCTTAATGTCGTTAGACGCAACCAACCAAGGATCACCCTTGTTCAGCTTACGACGGTGAATTTCAACAGGGTCACCACTTGCGCCAACAAACATTACTTTAATAATGCCAGTCACTTCAGCAAGCGCGTTATCGCTATCCTTGTTACCACCGTTCTCCATTGTATCAACAACGATGTCACGACCAATCCACTCAGGGCGAGGACGCACAAGGTTTTTGAAAGGAATATCTTCACGAGTGATGTTACCGCTAATACCCTTACGGATAGCGCCGTTTGGTGATTTAGTTGCAAGTGGGTGAAGCTTAGTACCGTCGATTTGAGGATGCTTTTCAAGAAGCTCAGTCAGCTGTGTTTTGTTCACAGTCATACCAGCGTTTTTAATACCAACGCCGTATTTATTGAGAGCTTCGATAGAGTCAATAACGATTTGACCATTTGTAAGAAGACGGTTTTCAGCGGAAAGATCGATTTCCACAAGCTCGATATTAAGCTGTTTACGAACGAATTGATTAAGAACCTGATCGAATGCGATCTGCGCCATTTCGTCACCATGAAGGATAACAAGTGGCTTATTCACTTTAATTTGATTGCTCATGTTGATTACCTTGTATTTTCTCAACGGTTTTAAATATACCCATAGCATTTGAGTTTTAGGAGTCTCTCTCACCACATGATATTGCGCAGCTGTGTTGCTCCGCCTTGCATAGAATAGCTATGCTGCGTTGTCGCGCCTTGCTGAGCAATATCATGAGGCGTTTTTTACACCTAGAACTCAAACGCTATGGGTATAGACAGAACAAGTGTAAACCATCAAAAAGGTCTGTGCCGTGAATCACAATCGAAAGCTTTATAGGGTATATACAGCTCTTCCCTTCTTGAGCTCAACACCTGAGAGATAACATCTATGAATAGATTAAGCCCATATTTTGAACCTAAGGCAGGAATTTATCAACTTATTCGGGATATAGCAATTCGAAATAATCAGTTATGACTGATAAGTAGAGCGATAAATTTGTGTAAAAATGTGTCTATCAGAGACAAACATCCATCAAACTAAGGCTAAATATCTCATTTCTAAGGCATTTAAAGCCCCACTCGCCTTATATTTCAGTCTGATCACATTTATTCACATCCGCCTTCAGCAAAGATATCATATAGCCACATAAAAACTCTAAGGGATGTCTTGATCGATGACTTACGCTGCGCACACTACTTATTCACCACAATCATTTCAGATGAGCTCTTTTACTCAGCCAATGCTCAATAACGCTCAAGTGGATGTCCAAAGCACTGCTAACGATGCTGGCATGCGTAACAGCAACAGATCAGTCAATCTTAATGAGATAAAAACGGCTTCGGTCTTACCAAGAGCAACCTCAACCCGCTCAGATAAAGTAGGCCATGCACTCATAAATGGGCTTTCAGCTATTGGCCTTGGTGGTGTTGGCGCAGCAACCTATCTAGCCTTCAGTAAAACAAGTGTTGCCGTACCAATGACGCTAAGCACTGTAGGTACTGCAGGTCTCGCATGCGTTGCAGGTGCGGCTGTGAGCGCTGGGCTTGCTGTTTATAATGCAGCTCGATCTTGCGTACCTTCAAAAAGACTCAATGAAAGCTTAAATGCTCAATTTAAAGGGACAGATAAGCTTATCTCTCACTTTGAGTCTGGCCAGATTATATACAATGCAAACCTGCAAAAATTTGAATTGAATTCAGATTTAATGAGTCAACAAGACATGCATCACTTTGAAAATGAGTTTTTGCATAATAAGCATGGCCAAACATTATTTGGAAGTCACATTGGTGAGACTCGTGTTAAGGATATGATCAATAAAATCAATCAAAACATTATTGCAGGTTCTAATGCAGATCAAGCCTATGCGACTGCTGCTAAAACAATGAATAAAGAGCTTAAGTATTCTCAAACACGTAAAATTGTGACAACAGCACTGCTCACTACAGCTGCTGGTGGTGCAGCAGGTGCAATAGCAGGCGGTCTTGGAGCCCCTGTTGGCGCTGCAATCGGTCTTGCTTTTGGCCTACTTGGTGCAAAAGGTGGACATGTTGCCTATAAAAAAATGACAGCAGATAACATGAATAACGTCAATTCGGAGTAAATTTT
>DJZY01000029.1 GCA_002450655.1 Gammaproteobacteria bacterium UBA6940
TGTTTTTTCACCTTGAAAGGGCTGCTAGAAACACCTTAAATTCTTAATTTCGACCATTTCTTGCACAAGAGGAATTCTATTTCTTTCATTATTTTTTATAGGCTATTTTTTATAGCCATAAGCACACACCTCTTATTTTTGTAATGAAATGGCATTTCAACATTGAACAATAAAATTAACTTATTTAAAGTAAGCACTTATCTAACTATGATCAAAAAGATGCTGCACAATAATGACAATAGATTCAATTTCATGCCAAAAACAACACCTACTTTCATGTAGAATTAATCCCTTTGATAGCGTACAAAGCTACATTCACCTACAACAGCTTAATCCGACAGAACAGCAGATATTTAGAAGTATTCAACACCTGCAACTTAAAGCTTTTATGAAGGGCCTCCCTTGGGGCGACCAAGCTCGGCGTGAAGTATGCAATGAACTGCTGAATAACAGTCGCCTATCACTTAAACTATCTGGGCATCATAATGAATCTTTTTATACTTTTATGAGTGACTGTTTAAATAAAATTGAACCGTTATATCAAATCTCAGATAAAGGCGGCTATTTTAAAAGCTTTAAAAAACTAGATTCTCACATGACGTCTTGTCCACATAGCATACTTGCAACAGATCAAGGTGATTTCTATGAAATAATTCATAACCTCACACCTGATGTCATACAAAACATGAACGATCAAGACGTTCATATAGATGATAAAAAAATAAGCCTTGGTGCTGGTATTTATGGCCATATTTCTTTAGGGCGTCACATTGATACTGGTGAACTCGTTGCACTCAAAAAGTTTGATGAACTTGATATTGCCGAAGAAGAAGCTGAACAATATCAAAATATTGAAAATGCTCTAGGCTGCAAAGAAGGACTTGTACAATGCAAAGGTACGGCCTTAATACAACAAGATGGCATTGAAAAAGGCTACCTCGTATTACCGCTTTTTAATCTTGGTGATGGCAGTAAAAATTTAAACGCTTCATCCCAAACAACATCAGCTAAAAGCTATATTACAGCGGTGCATCATTTACATGACCTCGGTATTGCTCATCGCGATATTCGCTTAAAGAATTTTTTACATTCAACAATGCTTGGCATTGCATTGACAGATTTTGGAATCTCTCAGCCGTTTCATGAAATCATCATGAAATTTGGCACACCAGGGTATCTACCACCAGAAAAGTTTAAACCGCACTTCACAGGGATAAGACAAGATTGTTTTGCACTTGGACGAGTCCTTTTAGAGTTAAAGCATCAAAAGGAAGATATTAAAGCCTTACAGGGGCATCACCTTGAAATACAAGGTCAGCATATCAAGCTTGAATTTGATGCTCAGGGTGAGTGCTTAGGTGTACCATACATAGCAGGTTTCAACCCAAGAGAAGCCAGTACATATGATGAAGTGATAGCTGGATTCATGGCTGCTAACCCCTTGGTCAGATTAGACACCAGCTCAGCCTTAAATACACCCTACTTTAAATCTCAAGCATAAAAAAGAGCCTTCATGTGAGGCTCTTTTTTATGCTTCTGTTAAAATCAAGATTGACTATGTGGATTAGCCTTATTTGGCTTCAGCTTCATTTGGACTAGCTGCTTATGACGCAAAAATTTCTTTGTCTCAGGTGGAACAAGACCATCGTCGGCTTGAAAAAAGCCCGCAACATAACCAGCAAACCGGCAAAAGCTGCCAAAGAAATAAGGCTTATGCAAAAAAGCACCACGTACAAACTTGCCAAGGGCATATGGCAAACTATAGCCAACATTTTGTTCGCTTAAACCTTGTCTGTAGCGAGCCTCAACAAAGCTTGTATCTTCGGCAGTACCAACAACGCGGTGTTGAACGACTTGAAACTGGGGAAGATATTGTACTCGCCACCCATACTGCTCAGCCATAATACAAAGAAGTGTGTCTTCTGCACCATATTTAAGGGCTCTATAGCCATCAACTTGCTCATAGCAAGCACGACGAGACATTAAAATTGAGCCTGGGACGTAGTTTCCGGACCATTGCACTTTCGAAACACCATCAGAATAACGATAACTTCCAGCAGCAACGCCTAAATCATCATTTGCAGCAAAAGTACTAACAACATTGTCGTAATAGTCGGCAGGCATGGAGATATCAGCATCTAAATTACCCAAGCAAAGGTAATCAATATCTTGCTTTTCTAAGTATGCATAACCTGCATTAAAAGCATGAATCTTTTTAGCGTAATAAAGACCTTTCTTCGAAGCAGGATCAACATGTACAGCATGGATAAACTCATGTTGAGCTGCAAGCTCATCAACAATAGTGCCTGTTGCATCAGAAGAGCCATCATTCACAATAACCCACATCACAGGCTTAAGGTTTTGATTAATAATAGACTCAGCAAGGCGAGGCAAGTTGTCTTCTTCGTTGTAAGCGGGTGTAATAAGAACATAAGATTTGTTCTTAGCTTCAATATTCATACGTTCTAGTGCCTTGCTTGATTAAATACCACTGACTAATAGTAGCTTCAAATTCACGTCTTTCCAGAGAATAAACGTGCAAATAATTGATATCTAGAGTAGTTAACGGTCTGATACCGGTACTCTAAAGACATCTTAAAGTAGCATCAGTTCAGCATTATGCATATATTTTAAACAAACTTAAAGGCATAAACACAATTTCAACATTACAATTTGTCGATTAAAAACCCTGTTCTAATGCTGTTTGAGCAGATGTCACTCGCGAAAAATCGAGGTATTCTTGCAGTGTTTGTGTGAAGGCTTTGCGACGTTCGTCAGCTTCGTATCTTTTCCAGTGGGCTATATCTTCAAATAAAGCCATCATTAAGACCCCTTGCGTTTCGCCAGTTGTGCTTAAACTTCTTTCAACATAAAAATCTTCCATCGGGATATCGAAGACTTCTAAGGGCAAGTGTCTTATAAGTTGCATAACATGATTAATATCATCTTCTGTTGCATTTGGCTGCTTCGGCGAAATAGAGATATGTCGATACATGGTAAACCCTCATTATCAATACAAAACTTGGTTGTCTTTCCAGCATACCAATTGAAAACATTGAGAGCTTGCCTGTTATTGGGAAGCACTTGCCTATTCCTCCAACGAGTAAGATAGCTAGCAAGGACACCCATTAATTTAAGCTGCAAGGAATGAGAGACCAAGAGAACCAAGGACACCCAAACAATAAAGAACAAGCAATAAAGAACAAGGACACCCACTTTAGCTTCTAAAAGTGGGTGTCCTTGTTAAGTCACTTGTTCATAGTCAATAGTGGGTGTCCTTATTCATTAAAGCGATCGCTAAGTACTAACCTTGAAGATTCATGCCAGACAAAAACGCCCTCTTGCTGGTAACGGGCATGAACTTCTGCGCTGCACATAACATAACCTGACTCAGGATCACAATGAGGCGCCCCCATAATATGACCAGTTTCATGAAGCATAACCACTTGATTTCGATCTCTTTCCAAGCCAATAAAACCACTGACCTGGATGTTAATCCAACCACAAGCAACGCCCCCACCCCAATTAGAGTCCATCACAATCGCAGTATCAAAACCATGATGATAGCGGCTGGTTTTAGTGCCTAGAAATGCATTTGAGTTAGGGTCTAACCCCCATCGCCATCCATTGGGCAAACCTACAATTCTGGATATTTCATCAGCAGCATATTCACACTGCCCTTGACCTGAATTATTAGGCGATGAGTAGCCAGGAAAAGCATGAGGCTGATGCTGCACGCTGAGCATCTCATCAAAACCACCTAAATAGTCAGAATACGTATTTGAAGAAGAATGATAAAGCGCAACAGGACGAGTAAAAACTTCCGATGCATACTGGGAGCCCGACAGTGGATAAGACTGTTCTTGTAAATAATCATCATCAAAAATAATGACAGGGAAAATCACACTAGATGGCTGAACACTAAAGTTAAAAGTTGATTCATCAAGCGGTATGTTTTCTCCATCAAGCATTTGTACCTCTATACGAACACTATAGTCACCACGATTAACTGCATATTTAGTGCCATTTGAGAAATTTTGAAGCAATGAAGGTATATTTATTTTGATCTCAGGCGCAGTACATCCGTCCAACGTAAAATAGGCCTCAGGTAAAGGCACATCGGTAAAGTCATCAAAGCTTGAGCTAGATAAATAGGCTTTAACTTTCATTGGTACAGGTTTCTTCAGCGATAAAGATGCCAAATTCAAAGTAAGCAGACCATCATCACCCTTCTCATAGGTACCGCCGTCAATATTAGTAATACTGTGATTTAAGACTTGCAAAGAATCAAAATCAGAAGCTTCGCAAGAGTCACAGACTAATACACTATTGCGAATCTTGAGAGAATTAATAGCGTTATTAATGGCGTCAGCAAGCTGTGCCTGACTAGCAGTCAAACGAACTGACTCACCGGTATAGCTATTTGATGCAAAGGCATCAACATAAAAACCATCTTTAATCTGGATTGATTGGGTGCGATCGTTAAACTCTTTTAAACTTGGGATTTCTGATTGCGCAAGGCAGAGGCTGTTTCCAGCATAATCAACCTGATCATAAAGGCATACTTGTGCCCAAGCTGGCACTTCAGGCTTAGCAAGCTCAGTGAAACGTAAAGACGAAACAACATCATTAAAGTTCGATTGCACTAAGCAAGCATCATCCTCAGTTAAAGTAATAAAAGGACCTGACTGATGATCATGTTTAAAAAGTTCAACTTTAAAGCCATGAGGTATACGAACCGATGACAAACTATTATCTGCAAATCCTGCATTACTCAAAGACGTTGCATTAATATCACCAGTAGTTAGCTCAACCATATAGCCTTGGTAGTTGCAATCAGCATAGAGCTCAACAGCACCAATGAGAGGCTTATCTTCTGATAATACCTCTTGAGTTACAGCACAAGTGGTAGGCGAAGATTCTGAGTTAGAACCACCTCCACAGGCTGCAATCAACAGAAAAGAGCATAAAAAACTACAGCGAAATATAATAGACATCGACAGACCTCAAACTAACATCACTATTAGTATAAAGTCTTGAAAAACCGAAAATGTTTATCTTTTGTGCTCAACACCTAAATAGCTATTTCGAGCACTATACCGAATCGGTTTTCTAACCCCCTGAAAACCCACACAAAGATTTTGGACAAATAAGACGAATAGCTTGTGGCTTATAACTGAGCAGCATTGCGACTAACAATGCCGTTGCACTTAATAACATGAACCATACAAGGACAGCCATAAGAATATGATCCGCCATGGTACATGCAATTAAAGAGATACAAACACCAATACACCCAAAAATACGACTCCATATCGGCTGAGATAAAGCAGTACCAAACACTTGCTTAGCATGAGCGGGTAAAGAGAGAGCAAACCAAGCCATACCTTTAAAGGCTGCAACAAATGCAATAATAAGCCAAAGTGATTGCATATCATTCATAAACAAAACGCCCCTGCTCTAATTTTTGTTTTTCTGTACCAACGACCCTTAAGCGTTGCGCAACTAAAAAGCCCACCACAGAAGTGAGTACTAACATCGCATCAACCCCAGCCACTGCATAATAAGGTTCAACAAAGAGTGTTTGAATAAGGTGGTCACCTGTCGTCACCCAATTAGCAAGGACAGCCATAAGCGCAATAAAAGCCGCAGCAAAGCACTGTTCACGCCAAGCAGGGTTTAGCTCTAGCGTGCTGTTAATTTTGCTACGCCATACGGCATGTACAAATGAATGCAACCATGCCCCGCAAAAGACATACTTTTCAAAGTCGCCCTTAAATGGTAAATCTGCAGCTAATAATCGATTCGCTAATAACATTGCCACACTAGCAAGCACCATACCTGGCACCATGACTACAGCTAAAGCATCGACAATAGCAGCTCCAGAAGTATTTACTTGTGCATGCTTTTTTGCTCTTTTCTGAATAAAGAAAATAAAACCTGTAGCAATACAAGCACATCCCATGAGCCCACCTATAACATAGAGCCAGCGAAGCATCCAATGCTCAAAGTGTTGCAGATGTAAGCCTGTTAAAAATTCTGCAATAGATTCAACTGCAGAATTAGCTGGTTCTTCATACAACAGCGCCCCTGTAGAAAGCTTGTAATGGATGGCCTGACCAACAAGCGCTACACGATCACTCCCCGCTCGATACAGACTTACATATCCATTTTCATCGCCGTAGTTTTGGATCATTAAAAAGCCAACTTGACCCGGCATCCCACGAGCAGCCCAGCGTTTTTTCGCATCTTCGACCATAGCATCAACGGACGCAACTGGCGCGGCAACACCAGTGCGTCCATGAGGCAACCCTTTTGACTCAGCATCAAGCGCTTCGTGTTTTTCATGCAAGGGTTCTAAAACAGTATGGCTAGCAGGCACAAAATAAAATCCTGCAAAAATAATAAGGCCAGTTAAAGCAAAAAAGAAATGAAATGGCATTGCAAGCACGCCAGTCATATTATGTAAATCGAGCGTATTTCGCTGTGCGTTTTTGCTTCGTCTAAAAGTAAAAAACTCTTTAAAGATTTTGCGATGAATAATAACGCCTGTGACAAGGGCTACTAGCATCATAAAGGCAGCCAAACCTACGACATAAATACCAATATTTTTCCAATTTAAATTGAGACTGTAATGCAATGGGTAAAACCAATCACTGCCAATTTTTAATTGCTGGTCAGAAATAGACTGACCTGTGAGAGGGTTAATGGTGGTTTCACCATGGATATGATTATGCCCACCCACCTCTTTTGGTTCAGGTACCCGAAACCCTACCCCCATTCGAAGTACAGGGTCACGGTGTGTTGTGTATGCCCAAAGTTCATCAATGGACAGCTCAGAACGAGGCGTCATAGGACCAGCATCAAAGTTATGAAACTCAGGCATATTGGCTTCATACTCTTGTTTATCTGGCTGGATCGCTTCGAATGAGTGAATCAACATCTCATCAAACGATGGCATTGGCTGAGGGTCAAAACGTGTTTCTGGAATGGCCCAACGGTCGATTTCACGATCAAACACTGACAAGCTTCCAAAGAAAAAACACACCATCAAAATAAAGCCAAAAATAAGGCCTAACCATGTATGGAGCCAAGTCATCGCCTGTCGACCTGTAGAGAATTGCATCATATTGATCTTCTTATTTAGCCTAATAAAATCTGCTGTAATGACCAGCCGATTAAAATAAATACAAATGCGATGCTATAAACACCAGCCCAAAGTTTTTTGGACTGTTGCGCAAAAGCCCATAAAAAAACAATTAAACATAATGGAAAGACCAGCATATTCATAGCTGCTTCTGCATCATGAAAGCCAAGGCCAAGCATGACCGCAAGGGGGATACCTAAACAAACAATCCCCCAAGCCAATGCATAGCTACCACAAATAGCAATAACAACTGGCAAAATAGACTGCTTCGAAAGTTGAAGAACTTGTTTCATTTAAAAGTACCTTGAATAAAAGCGCGGTAAAACTCGCGCTCTTATTCTATTTATTAAAAGTCTTTAAAATTGGTATAACCCAGAGACTGAGACTGTTCTTGGCGTGCCATAGGCATACTGACCAAAGGTACCAATATTCGTGTAATAGGTTTTATCAGTCAGGTTATCCACGTTCACTTGCAAGGTTAAATTTGGACTTGCTGCATACTTAGCCATGAGATTAACAAGTGTATAGCTCTCTTGCTTCACTTCTTCACTGGCTGCTGTAATTGGGTTTGTTGCAGTAGCATAGCTTTCGCTTTCCCAAGCAAAACCACCACCTAGCGTCCATTGATGTAGATCATTTGGCAACTGATATGATGTATAAGCCTTTAATTGGCGACGTGGCTGATCTGTGTTGACCTTATTGCCTTGAGCATCTTCTGCTTTATATTGCGTCCAGCCTAACTGAACATCCCAACCAGCACGAATTGCACCAACCAACTCTAGTTCATACCCCTGAGAAGTAGCACCGTCTGCAGCGACATAGGCTTGGTCAGTTGTACCTGGTACGACTTGCCCTGTATCAGCTTGAGCAAGGTTATCTTGCTCAATATCAAAAACTGCTGCAGAAGCAATTAAGCGGTCATCCATAAAACCAGCTTTAACACCCAATTCCATACTTGCGCCTTCAACTGGATCAAGTGTTGCACCAGTAGAGTCTCGCTCTCCTTGCGAGTTAAAAATATCCGTATAACTGGCATAGGCAGTTACGCTTTCTGTTAAATCATAAAGCGCGCCTAAATATGGTGTCACAATATTATTGTGTTCAATGGAATCACCTGCTGCAATGGATAAACCACCTGGTGCAATATCCAACTCAAAACTTGTGACTCGCGTACCCGCAATCACCTTAAATGCATCTGTAAGATTTAACTTTGTCGATGCATAAAGGGCTGTTTGTGTCTCTTTCACAGACTCATACAGCGAACTGTCACCGTACACAAATTCAGGATAACCAGTGCCATCCCATGCATTAAAATCACCGATTGGTGTTGTGCTTGTTACAGCGTATTGCGTTGCTGTAAATTCTCGCTCAGCACGAGAGACGCCAACACGAACTTCATGATCACGATCAAACAAATTGAAGCTTCCATGTGCAAAAGCATCAACCATTGTGTATTCAGAATCTAAATCAAATTTACCACCAGCCCAGGGGGAAATACCGAGACCTGTGTCACGGTTTGAGTTACCAAGGACGTATAAGAGCTGGGAATTACCTTTTGACGTACCATAGTTAGCATTTAAATTTAACGTCCAATCATCATTTAATTGGTGCTTTAACTCAGCAAATAAGGATTGAAAATCAGAATTCCAATAAGTCCAATCTGCTGCCGTTGTTTTAGAACGATCCCAGTCAGTACGAGTACCATCATCGTACCAAAGTGGTAAACCACCCCAAGTGGTGCCATTGTTGTCAACAGATTGAATACTGCCACCAAGGGTTAAAAGTGTAGAATCATTCAGATCAATTTCTGTTGTGCCATACACAAGCTGTGAGCTCGTATCTCCAACACTTCTAAAAGAATCTTCTTGCTCTACTTCAACAACTAAACGTCCACGGACATGACCAGTATCACTCAGCGCACCCTGTACATCCAAACCAGATTTAAGCTGACTTCTATTACCAACACTAACGGAAGCACTGCCTTCAAATTCAGTTTGATCAGCACGTTTTCGCACTAAATTAATGGCAGCAGATGGATTACCACTACCGCTGGTTAAACCTGTAGCACCCTTAATAACTTCAACTTGCTCATACATTGCTGTACTTGCATTCTGCTCGCCTGTACCCCAACCTGGATCGAATAAAATCTGAATTCCATCAATCATCATGTTGGTGATTTCAAAGCCACGAGCAAAATAATACTGTCGGCTTGAATCATATTCTTTCACTGAAACACCAGGTGTTTGCATCAAAACATCATTAACCGTAGAAAGCTGCTGATCTTGCATACGTTTTTCAGTCACCACATTCACCATTTGCGGTGTTTCTTTCACACTTGCAGACAAACCTGTGACAGAGGTTGCATTTGAACCAACATACTCATCTGAAGGATTTGCTTCGCGCTCGCCTTCACCCTGAGCTGAAATTTTTAAAGTTGATAACTCTACTGTTTCATCATCAGCACTTTCAGCAAAAGCTGCAAAAGGCGTAGAAATGACACCAAGACTTATTAGAATTATTTGATTTATTTTTGTCGGTTTTAAAAGGTTCATTAGGGACAAGTTCTCCATCACTCAAAGTTCACATTGAGGAGGATTCTATAATAAAAAACGACCAATGTAAATGCGAATCATTTTCATTCTCATCATTAAGCCAAGGACACCCACGCAATTACCGCAACTTAATCAAAATCTACACTCTTTTCTAGCCAGCAATAAACAGCTGAAATTATTGTAATTTTATCCAATCTAGTCATATTTTTTCGAATACAATCCTCAAACTTGAATCCATAAAAAACTCGTTTGGTATCACAGCATAAGGATGTCACCATGGCTGGAATCTCACCTAAAGCATCGCAACATTTTGACCTAGCGCCTCAACAAGGACACCCACTCCAACAACCTCACAAGCCTGAAAATTCCGATGGAACACTCCTACAACCGAATAAAGGCAATATTAAAAAAATACAACTCAGCCACGGACGCGCACAAGATGCTGCAAATGGTTCTGTTGCTGGACACATGCGAGACTTTGCAGATCGTTATCACTTACTCTTCTTACTGCGCATCAAATTACTTAAAGTTATTCGTTCCGTCGATAAAATGACAAGGACAGCCACTGACGACAAATTGGCTTGGAGCCAAGTGGCTCGCATGCTTAATCACGTTAATGCATACCCTTTGTTCCTTGAGCGACAAAATGTCACTGGAAAGATAAAGAAATGGGAGGACCTCCCAATTTCATCAAAGAAAAACTATGTAAAAGAAACCAAAAATCCAGAGGACTTACTCGTTGGTAATGCCATTCCAATTAATGGTCAGTGTGATCAATCTTCCGGAACCACTGGCGAGCCAACTGTTTGGTTTAGAGACTTTAAAGAGTGTGACCAAACCGGACGCCACTTGCGCCATGCAATGAAAGCCTCTGTTGACGGCCCTGTAGTATCTGTACTTTGCTTTGCTCTAGGGCCATGGGCTACAGGCATGACATTACATAACAGCCTGAGTAAAGGCGCTATGGAAGTTGCAATCGGGCCAGATCTGACAAAAGCCTTTAACTTTATTAAAAAACAAAATGCGATGGCTCATCGCTTTGAAGAAAAAACAAACTATGTCATTCTTGGCTACCCACCTTTCTTGCAAGCACTCGGCGAGAAGCTTCAAGCTGAAGGTATTGAACTTCATCCTAAAATGAAACTCTGGGCTGTGGGTGGTGGCGAACCGATGAGCTGTGCCCGCCGAAATGCAATGCTTCAAACAAAATATGCAGACGTGCGCTCTTCGTTCGGTGCTTCCGACTTAACTATTAACATTGGCGCTCAAGATTTGTGGGATGTTCGCCTTGAAAACATCTGTAAAGAAAACCAAGATATTTGCAAAGCTATCTTTGGACGCAACACGCCACCTTCAGTATTCCATTATGATCCAGGCAGCTACAAAATCGAGCAAGCACCATATAAAGATGAAAATGGTCGTCAGATTGACAGAATTCTGTTTACTCAGCTCAAGAAAGTCACCTGCCCTAAAGTGCGTTACGATTTAGGCGATGAAGGTGGCACCAGCAAACAGAAAGATGTTGAAAAAATTCTGAAAAGCTTCGGTATTACTGATATGCCATCCCGAACGCATGAGCTACCATTGCTGTATA
The DNA here is from genome assembly GCA_002450655.1 of Gammaproteobacteria bacterium UBA6940. Lineage (GTDB taxonomy): Bacteria > Pseudomonadota > Gammaproteobacteria > Pseudomonadales > UBA6940 > UBA6940. Next base: position 11,294 of record DJZY01000029.1, read on the forward strand.
TCTATGGTCGAGCTGAAAATGCTGTGCCTTATAACGGCTCCAAAGTAACACCTGAACACCTTGAAGAAGGCTTAATCCTAGGTCAATACAAAGGCAACTCAATCAAAAGTTCAATTGAAAGCTATGCACTTAATTCTATCGAAGATGCTACAGGCAACGCTAAAATCAGAATTCTTCTAGAAATGAAAGAAGGTATTTCAAAGGATACACTTAATACAGCAGAAGTTCGTGATACCCTGATTAACGAAATGCGTAAAAATAACGAAGATTTCGATAAAGCCTGTGATTTTGCCACAGATAAGAACGTTGATGTCATAATCTTCAATCATCATGAGGGGCCAAACTTCCATCCTAACCCTAATACCAAAAAAGTGTATATTTTTGAAGGCGATGTTACTTTACGCTCAGGTGAAGTGATTTAAAAAAGTTTATAAAGTAATCTTTTTTGAACAAAAAAAAGCAATACAATGCTTTTCGGTCTAGCATAGTCAATACATTCATTAAAAAAGGTATTGACTATGCAAACTGAATCACTTCACTATCTTGAGTTCTCATCACAAGACATAAAAGCAAGCATCCAATTTTTCACTCAAGTCTTTAAATGGGAGTTTACACTTTACGGTGAAGCTTATGCAGCATTTAAACAACCTCAAAACCCTGGGTTAGAAGGTGGTTTCTTCCAAAGCTCAAGCACTAATACGCCTGCAACAAATACTGTTTTGCCTGTTTTCTATAATAAAGATCTCAAAACCATACAAGAGAAAATTACTCAACATAACGGCATCATCACCAAAGAGATTTTTGAGTTTCCAGGCGGAAGACGCTTTCATTTTAAAGCACCTGGCGATATTGAAATGGCTGTATGGTCAGAGTAATTATTTAACAAGGACACCCATCCCTTGCTTAAAATTGGATCTATCAATCAAAGTATTTTCGCGATGCGCTTATACCTGGCATTCGCTTTATCTGCAAAAGTGACTTTACTTTTTTCAGCATAGAAAAAGAACCTGCAAAAACCTTAAACGTTGCTTCAAACTGCTTTGAAAGTTTCACCCAATTAAGTGGCTTGATATTGAGACGCTTTAACAGATATGGCAGCTGCGCAGCAACTGCCTCTTTTTTCTTATGAATAAGATGCTGTCCCGTCCACTCAACAAGCTCTAGATATTCTCTCAGACTAAAGTAAAGCCCTTTTAATACTTGTTTATTAACGAACGGTAATAAAATTGCTGGCTGTGATTCAGTCGCTGTTTTCCTAGCCTCCAAACGCAACTGAACTGAAGTATAGGAAGACGTCTCAGGCGTCTTGGCTGTATTTGCCCTCATTGGATTTAAATCAACATAAGCCATACAGCTGAGTATTGCCTTTTCATCAAGCAAAGCAACTGATTTAAAACGACCTTCCCAAAAGCGTCCAGTACAATTATCTTCAGCATTTGCAAGACGTGCAATATGCTCATTTAAACAACGCATAAACCAACTCAAATCCATCAGACGTTCACGCCATTGTGCAGCAATCAGGCTAATTGCTTTATGCTCTGATGGTGTTAAACAAGCGCCTTTTTGATAGCGTTGAATGACATGTGGACCATAATAGAGCTGTGTCCATCGTCGAATAACTTCATCATTCGACCATTCTTTTGTTGCTTGAGCATCAATATGCACCACCAAATGATAATGATTACTCATAATTGCATAGGCCGCTATGTCTACAGCAAATATTGATTGCAATTGATATAAACGATCTACAAACCACTGCTTGCGATGGCTATAATCTCGATTTGTCAGCTTTTGATAGCCGCATAGATATGACTGCCTCACACATCGAGACATCACATGATAATAAGGGGTGGCATCTAATGAAACTATGGTATTACGTGGTCTAGTCATTGTTTACTCCAAATTCAAGAGCAATAAGACTAACGCCACTCGAAATGAGAAACTGTGCAGAGCATCACAAAAAAGATAAAAACGAAATTAAAGAATGGATAGAGTTATGGGTGTCCTTGTATAATAAAGAACAGTGGGTGTCCTTGTTAATTACTAATAAAACAGCCTACTAAAAAGGCTTAGGAGGCGAAAAGTAAAATTTATGTGCAGGAACGCTGATCATCTCTTTTTCAGGGTAACGAAAAGCTGTTAGACGCCCTCCAAAAACACAACCTGTATCAATATTAATTGTATTATTGAGCATAGCTGGATTTGAGTTAGGTGTATGCCCGTATACAACCATTGCTTCCCCTTTATAGTCTTCAGCCCAAGGGTAACGAACACACAGCCCGTATTCATCGACCTCCCCTGTAGTTTTGCCATACATACAGATTTGGCGAATTTTTTCAGAGTCTTGACCAATGAATTCTTCATCAATGCCAGCATGAGACACAATAAGCTGACCAGCATCAAAGACTAGATAACTTGGTAAACTTTCTAAGAAAGTAAGAGCCTCAACCCGAAAATTTTCAGGATGAGTATCTAGTTGTTCTAAGCTTTCGCGCAGCCCATGCCGCAAATCAAGCTCTTTTCCTTTTAAAGCCCTTAATAGCTTGTCATCATGATTGCCTACAACAGAGAAAACCCTTGAAGCTTGTTGTCCATGCATTGCCAAGTTTAAAACTTCAGGCACTTTAGGGCCACGGTCGACTAAGTCACCAGCTAAGACAAGCTTACGACCTTGTGGGTGTCCTAGTATAATACCTTCGTCATGACTAATCTCATAACCAAGCAAGCCGACCAAAGACAGCAACTCATCGAAACAGCCATGTATATCACCAACGATATCAAGCTGTTGTAACTCAAGAAGTTGTGCCCTATTCATGAAATGCCTACCAATCCAACGAGTTTAAATTAAAAAACTAATGATTAAATTATAACCGCAACTGGCGAAACTATCATGACAACACCTTGAATTTGATCCAAGCGACAAATCTAAAACAGCTAAGACACCAAACTTACGAGGCTCTTATTGCGCCATTGCTTAAGCCCCTTTTCAACATCAGCTAATGATGGGTGTCCTTGTGTTAGAACAGATTGAACCTGAAGCAACTCTTTACGATTCATTTGTTTTTTAGAAATAGAATCACGCAAAGCGGCTTGCAAAAATGCACTTAATGATGAATTTGGCAAAGACCAAACAGCTTTATGCGTAAACAGATCATGCAAAGTGCCACCATTGTTATAGTTTTCACATGTTTTCTTTAAAACGACACCACCAATGGCTGTCCTTATATGTTCTGGGGCTTTCTCTAATAGACGATGGTCAAGCAGCACATCGAAAGAAGTTCGCTCATTAATTGCGAAAGGAAAACGCTGCCAAATAGCGGATTGAATAGATTCAGGTAAATGGGGCTGCTGTTGATCAAAGTTTAAAAGGAAATGATCTTGTTTTCCAAGATTGATACGCTTGGCCAAACGCTGATCTAAACACACTTGTAATTGTGACTGCTGCTCTGTACTTAACAATAAGACTTGCAAGCCCTTTTGATGCTCATTGGCTTGGGCAGGCGACCACTTTAAGTTGTAGTACCTATTTTTACAAAGCACATAAATTACTTTATGAGTACTAGAAGATTGAGAGCCTTGAAATGATGTGTTACCACCTACAGCAGCTTTGAGCGCAGCATCACACTCGCCCATTTCAACAAGCTGTTTAAGACGTTCAAAGGCACTTTCTTTAATTATTGGATGAGGGTAAGCACCTAGAGTAGGCTGACTCATAATTATTTTGTCAAATGCACCAGTGGCAAATTGCTGACGCATAAGCGTTTGAATATTACGTTGCAAGACTGGCGGTAGTAACCGATTTTGGACAAGAGGAAATAACCGCTTCGGGTCAAAGTCTCTATTTTCGCCCCTTATTAAGGATTCTGTCTGCACAATAAGAGAATCACAGGCTTTATTAAAGGCTTCATTGCGGTTTCGTATATAAGGTATGCTGCCCACTTTCGGTACTCTTAAAGAAGCACGTCCGTCGGCCATAAGAATTGCAAGCCGATTAACAGCAGCTTTCTTTAAAAGAGAATGCGGCTTGAGCAAGAAGTAATCTTGATTAACAAGCCCATCAAACTCACCCACTCTAATTCTTTTAGCAACAACATTAATGATATCAGATTTAGCCAGTGAGGTATTCCCAGATAAAAGCAAGTCAAGCTGCGTAGATCCACCAAAAGTATTTAAGAGTTTATTGACAGCAGCGCGCCTCACATCTGCGCAAGCATGGCTAAGTAAAGAAAAACACTGGTCAAAGCCTCGCTGCCTTGCCATAAATACATTTAAAACATCATTTTTGGTTGAATCATTAAAATTCAGATAATCTATAATATTATCTGATGTTAAAAATATATCCCCTTCATAAAGCGCTTTTTTAAAACCTTGAATAACACCTAAACAAACATCAGTATTTTGATTATGAGAAAAATCAGCAGATTTTAAAATTGAATAATCACCTGTGCGTTTACATTCTTTAAGGTGATTATCCAAAGCAACTTGCCTGATATTTTGAATATTTGATTGCAAGTAAACTGGGTTAAGCATATAGCCAATAATGTAGTTAGGATTATTTTTATTGGCTGACATTGATTGCTTTAATTGTTGAGAAACCGCAAATTGAATATCGTTATCATTCGTTTGAAGCAGAAATTCAACACTCGAGCTTTGTACATCCAAGGAAACTCGTGATAACGCCTTCAATACATAGGTTTTAGAAGCCTCATAGACATCAGGATTAGTCGAACCCAAATGAAATAGATTAATAGATTGAGTAAAAGCCTCAATAGGCTGGTAGCACTTAGCAATTAAAGCACTTGTAAAGGTTGCAGCAAGCGCATCACTTTGATGTGATACAAGTTGATTAAACACAACTTCCAACGGGTTCACATCTAAAGCATCAAACCAGGTGATGAGCCGATGCTCTGCTGCGGCAGAAAGACTTGTGTCTTCACTTTCAAGAAAAGTTAACACATTTCTAATACTTTCCTCATTAACAGGTGCATTGCGAATATTATCAATTCGCTTGGCTTTTGCTGTTCTTTGTACTTCTTCATTAGGATGCTCAAGTGCAAGATGAAAATCGCCGTGTTCAAGGGCATTATCGCCGATTCGTTGCACAAGTCCAGCAGTTGCTGCATCCCTTAAAAGTAACTGTTTTGGCAACATGGCCCAAGCCAATAAATATATTGCAGCTTTACCATCAAATGTTACGTAGCGCTTATTGATGTCAGCCAAACGCCCCCTATCCAAGGCAAAAAAACGCATCTGCTTGCAGGCAATAGCCAGGTTAAAAACACTGCTTACACCTCGACGGCTCATGTCAGCATCTAAGAAGCTCGAAATATGATGCAAAATCTCAGATGGTAAATTTAAGAAATGCGCCCTAGATGATGCATTTGGAATTTGAGTCAGTTTAATATCTTGTGGTGCCGAGTGAGCAACAGTAGTCATAGTGGTCTTCTACTTTAAAGTGTGTTCGATAAAACGATTATGTATACGAAAAGAAATAACGACACTTAATAGTCGCGATCGAAAACAAATAATAGCAAATCACCATTTAAAATAGATAGAACTATAAAACCTTCAGATACAAACTTGTAAAAGCATCACGAAAAGTGTTCAAAAAAAACCAAGGATATAGCCAATATAGATTAAAAAACCATAAGTTAAATATTCGAACGTTCGCATAGTACAATGCAAATGGAAGAGCTGAAGCCGAGTTAAAATACGTCGAGGCAAAAATGTTAATGCAGTGAATAGAATAAAAATAATTGCCAAAACAAAATCCGACACTCTCAAGTTACGGTCAACAAAGACTGGATAACCTTCATGATAAAGCGTTGCCCGTACAGCTTTTGAAGTCACATCGCCAAGAGTGACGAAAACAGTGTCACCAGCTGCAACACGTTTATACTCTTCTTTTTCTAAAGGCAGCTTTAGACCGTTGCCGCCATCAACAAAGGCATAAAAACTTTCACCGAAAGCATGTGACTGCCGTTCTAAACCATTTACTATTGACATAAAGGTATGCGAGCCACTGCTAAAGCTAGTTTCATAAATAAAAACCAAAAGAAAAATGGATAAACAAAAGACACAACCAAGACGTACTAATTTGATCGTAGTACTCATTGCATCCAAATATTCAGGCTTCGTCATCTTTTCATAATCTTCGTATTCCACGGGCGCACCTCTATTCACCATTTAAAATGGCACAATCATAGCAAATACAAACTATCGAGCAGTACACAGGCTTCAAAAGTGTTCATTTTTAAAACAAAAATGCACACCTCTAACACCATTGCTTGTGAAACATGCATTGGTCATCTAAAAATAGAGAATACGCCGATCAAATTCTAAACACGACACTCAAAGAGATGTTATCGAAAGGACAAGCCTATGCGGCTCAAAGCCCCACACTTCATATTGCTAGCTCCACTTTTTATTTCACAAACACTACTTGTAACCCAAAGCTATGCAAACGATATACAATGGTCAGGCTTTGCCTCTGTAACAGGTGGCATGTTGCTTGGTAATGGTGATACCAATGTTAACTACCCATATGTTGTCGAACGCGAAAGCAACAGCACCTATGATGACGACTTTAGCTTGCTGCCAGAAACACTTGTGGGGCTACAAGCAATTGGCACAGTCAATGAGAAAACAAGCTTAACTGCACAAATTATTGGCAAAAGTGCTGCGGCAGAATTTGGTGATAGTTACGAACTTGATTTAGAGTGGCTGTATTTAACCTATTATGCTACCCCAGATACAGCCATTAATCTCGGACGCTTTAGAATTCCTCTTTATTATTACTCAGACTTTATTCATGCATCCTATGCATATCATTGGGTTCGTGCACCTATGCCTGTGTATAGCGCAAACCTATACAGAGTCACAGGTATTAATATATTCGATAGTCGCTATATTGGTGAATGGGGTTTAACAACCCAAGCTTGGTATGGCTCGGAAGAGTATAATCTTGCTATAGATACTGATTATGATATGAAAAAGAATATTGGCTTCACGACTACTCTTGAATACGATGTTTTTCATATAAGAGCGGTTTATGCTGAATTTTCTGGAAATGCCATATTTCGTGACAGTGTGAATGGCGACTATACAACAAAAGCCCAGGGCAACTACCAAGGCATTGCGTTTATGGTTGATACACCAACATACATCTGGCACAGCGAAATAAACCGATCAAGCTCTCTCTATGACGGCATAAAAGACACAGCTCGTTCAGGCTATACATCAATTGGCTATAAATATAAAAACCTTCTGCCTCACTATACCTATACCAAACTGACAACAGGTGATGACTCAACAACTGTTAAAGCAAACACTTTTGGCATCCGCTGGGATGTACATAAAGACACAGCAGTCAAATTCGAATACACAAGATACACTGAAGATAATAGCTTATATGCAGCCTTAAACTTACCAACACAACATACGATGGAAAGTATTACTGCAGCTATAGATCTTGTATTTTAAACAGATAAATATTAGGGTTAAAAACGATGTTCAATGCCGTTTTTCGTACATTAATTAAACAATTCGTTCTCTTATTATTAGGAATAATATTAAGTATGCAGGCAATTGCAACAGAATTTGCCGTTATTGTGCACCCAAAAAATACATCTACATTTACAGCTGCAAAAATTTCTCGTATGTTTCTTTCGAAAATAAAATCATTTGATAATGGCTCACCTGTCGAGTTTTACAGCTACGACTTTGATACAGATATACGCCAAGCCTTCGAAGCGAAAATTTTAAAAAAAACACCACAAGAACTTAAATCATATTGGACTAAGTTAGTCTTTACCGGCAAAGGCTCTCCTCCTCATACAATTGGCACTGATGCTGAAGTGCTTTACCAAATCTCCAAGAACCCAAACGGCATAGGCTATATACCAATTGAGTTAGTCACACCAGAAGTAAAAGTCGTGTACACCTACTAATTTATGTGCATGTAACCTGAGCTTGATCAGTTTGATAGCTTTTGATAACGTCCTAGCTATATAAAAAACAGATTAAGATAAGGATCATCTCATGCAGATTAATAGCCTAAAACAAAATATACCGCTTACATGCCAAGATGATTTCTTTATTGGTCTTTCCAATACGTTACCAAGACTTAATTCCACAGCACAGACAGCTATAAAGTCCCTTGAAGAAGGTGACACTCCACGACTACACGACACCGAATTTAACCCAATTGCAAAACAGTTTTTTGAAGTTGGCACCTCTATCGATATTATTCAAAACCCAAGCACCGACACCGCCGATGTAATAGACCATTACCTCAAGCAAGCTGCAAGCCTTCTGCAAAAAGTCTATAGCGACGACTTCAAGCACACACCAGTTCACTTTAATTACGCACCAAACAAACCAGGCACACTTGCAGGGTTTATGGACCAAAAGGTCCTCAAACTCCATGGGCCACAATCAGATCAGCTCACTCGCTGTATCGACCAAGTCGACCCAGCTCAGTGGCTTAAAGGTGAAGGCCAGCAATGGATTCAAAAAGTGTTAAATACACCATATAAATCCAAGCAAAACACCTTTCAAAACCGCCTCACACAAATCAACTTACTTGGCAGTATTGGCGGTGCATTTCAGATCATGATCCGCAGCGATTTAAACAAACCGACAATCGCCAACCTCTTTGACCTGCCACTTAAGGATCTTGAGCAGGTTTTAACAGACTATACAACCAACATCCGCCATAAAGAATTCGATTCAGAAAAGCTGCGAGCAAGACAAGAACGCAACCCCCTCCTATTACAAGGACAGCCACTCAGCAGCAAAGAAAACCCACACCCCCTAGTGAATGCATTTGATCATGGTCTAGGCTTTGGGCAAATCTTTCACCCATCCACAATGGACAGTGACACAGCAGCACACTATGAAGCAGCAGAAAAGGCAGCAGGTGGTCGACAAGCTTTGCCAAGACAAGGACAGCCAATACAAGATTTATCCCGCATTGGCCTTATCTCAGAAGACGCTCTATCAAAAATGCCTAAAGCCTTCCAAAAGCTCGACCTACTTAAGGACATCCAACAATTACAACTTACTCATGGTGCTGGTGTAAACCGCTGGCGGCTTACAGGTGAATTTCCTCAACACTGCAGAGATCAAGGCTTTCCTGTAGCAGGCACGCAATCAGGTAATGCCGCAGTAGCAATACTTTTTCTGAACCTCGCGAGCAAAGGTCAGTTCTCAGGTTCAGAGCATGCTCACAAGTTTGGCCTCTACTACCCTGCCATGCTCAATATCTGCGGTCACCACGCCTTATGTGAAAGCAGCATCTTATTTCATGCAGCTGCAGATAAAACCAAGCTTGATTTACGAGTACCGAAAGATCTTTACGGCACTATTCTTCATCAAGTGCATTTGCATACACTTGCAGATAAACCGGACTCATATTTTAATGCACTGAGAGAAGCTTAAAGTCATCAAACCGCAAACCAAGAAAACTAACCAAGAGAAAACTAACCAAGGACAGCCATAATCAAAACGGGGGTAATCACAGATAAAATCAAACCAGAAGATAAAGCCAATGGCACAATTTCAATGCCATAGGCTTTTTTCAAAAACGGTAACGTTACATCTACAGCCGTGGCACCACAGTAACCAACCCCAACTGCAGAATGCACCCGCGAAAGCACAGGTAAGCTCAAAATAACCAGCAATTCACGACAAATATCCAAAGTAAAAGCCAAGCCGCCAATATATGCGCCAGCTTTTTGGGTTACAAGGACACCCGTCAATGAATACCAACCATAGCCAGAAGTCACAGCTACACTTTCTGCCAAACTCAAATCGCTCACAAAGTGAATAAGCACTGCAGCCACTAAAGAACTGACAAACACAACCATGGCCATGATAAAACCAGCTTTATTCAGCATTGCTTTACCGAGGTGAATCCCATGCACTCGTAGATCAAGACCAATCATGACAAGCAGCACAATAAGGACACCCCAAGATAAGTGATGGATATCCTCAATTGAAAGAAACTCAAGCTGACCAATAAAAAAACCAGCGATAAGATACACAAGCACGGTTATTTCTTGCAGCGCACTCCATAAACGGTCACGTAAAGAGGCAAAAACTGGCCGCTCAGGATTTTTAAAAGACTGGACACTACGATGACGAGTTACAAGTAAAAGCCCTAAACCATTGCAGACCGTTAAGATCACAAAAGCAAGGACACCCACTAAGCCAATCTTCATTAGGTTGTCATGGATGTCCTTATCAACACCAAAAAGCATCCCCATTGAAAACATCAGTGCGATGATATTCCAGTTTAGCGCCTTAGCAATGCGTTGCTGCCATGGGTGTCCTTGTAGTGGAACGGCGTAACCGAGGATTAAAGGTGCAGCAACACCAAAGAGGATACTGAAAACACTGGTCATTTTTTATTCTCTTTATCAATAATTTAGAAAGATCCTACGAGCTTATCAGAGCCTAAGAGCACTGATGCAGCCAAACTGAAGAAATAATGAACAAAAATTGTATCATCTGTTATGGAGAGATAGATAATCGTTTACGAAAGTATTAATATAACGCCTGATACAGAGCGTTACATTCAAGATATAGGAAGTACGCATGTTAAAATACAAAAACCAAATAAGAGCATAAAAGAATGGTAAGAATTAGCGCCGTAACTGGTGGCAATGATATTTCAAACATCGAAGAAGAAGCCGGACGTCTTTTAGATATTCAAAAAGCAAACAAAATACCAGGTTCAAAAAACTTGTTGATGAAACTCATGTCTCTTGTCTCTATGGGCAGAACACATATAGTCCCACAAGAAAAACAAAAGCAGATAACATCAATACATATCCCAAAAACGCTTGCTGACATTTCAGCAGAAATGATGGCGCAAAAAAACTATGAAAATGCCGTTCAACGCGCACACGATCAGTTAATGGAGCATCTAACACAAGATAATTTACGCTATCTATTACGTATGTTCCCTCATTTTAATGCCCTTGAGCGTGCAAGAAAAGAATCCATTTTTCTAACAACTGGTTTAGAGCTTTCATAACGTCGAAAATAAAATAAAACAGAGTAGTAGATTATATAAATGACTAAAATTATAACAAACTTAAGTAATACTGACTTAGAGCATCCAAGCAGCATTACTCCTGAATCAGTTCTTAACACGATTAAGAACGCCAACACAGCAACCAATCAACGCATCGACTTAACACAGACAAACAGTGACGGCAGGTCTCCTATTGATGAATTGATTCATACGGCCAACCCATTCAAAAAAGGCTCTATCGATCATGTTGCATTCCATCTAGCTTCATACGTAACACTAGCAAGCATTCGTGCTAAACAAGACATTAAAGATATGCAAAAAGCTTTAAGCGAAATGTGTGCAAAGCTTCATGAGTTAGAAAAGAGAGAAAAACAAGATGAGAAGATCAAGAAAAATATTTCTTTTATCTTGAATATATTTCCTCACTGCAATGCTTTAGAAGAAGCAAGAAAAGAAGCCAAACTGCTAAATACAGACTTAGAGTTATCATAATCTCTCAAAACTGTGACGCGTGTCACGGTTTTGCCCCTTCCCCTCTTAAAGCGTTGCGCTTATCCTGTGCCTACACAACAAGCACAACAACAAAAAGGATAAGCACATGCTCGTATATGGCACACAATATAAATCCATCCCTGGCGATTACGTTGAAAATTACTCATGCCCAAACTGTGGACAACAACAATGCCACAGTTACGCTCACCTCAAAAGTTTTGCTTTTTATAAAATACCAACAATTTACTTGGGTAAAAAAGTAAACCTAGCATGCCAGCACTGCCAAAAACATATTGAGCAGAAAGACCTCCCAAAAGAACTCACAAATAAATTAAAAAAATCAATTGGCTCAACATTCAATATCGTAAAACAATTTACTGGTATTTTTGTCTTCGCTGCTTTTATTGTATTCGCACTCTTCATGGGCGAAAAAAGTAAAGAAACAGCAACTCAATATATCAATGCACCAGAAATTAATGATCTGTACATTGTGAATATAAGAGATATCTATAATTTCGAAGAGTCTGCTCGCTACGGCGCTTTAAAACTAATTGAGGTTGAAGCAGATAATTATGTTTTTAAAATTGGCTCATGGACATCCCGTAAAGCCACCAAAGTTGAACGTCATTATAAAAAAACAACGCAAGACTTTCTACCAAACACAGATACATATACAAAAGAAGAGCTTTTAACCTTACTTAATACAGGGCTTATTCGTTCAATTGAGCGATAAATTAGAATACGCTTGAAATAATTATGGATACCATTTTCAAGCTATGGCAGCACATGCAAGTCCTTACATGTGCTGTGTCTTTCACGACAAGGACGTCTTTTTTAAGCAATAGTAACAACAGCAGCACCTTGCGATTATTATTTATACTAAAATAAATTGAGGTCTTTTCATATTAAACATAAATCATTATTATTGGACGGCCTTTTTTTATGGATCGTTTACTTTTAAGGAGTTTAATATGTTAAAAACGGTTAAAGTTATCGGAATTGCAGCGGCTGCATTTCTTCTTCAAGGTTGTGCTACTTCTGTTCCAGTTGGTGGCATCCTAACTGACGTGCAACTACCAGTTTCTGTAACAAGCAACGGTAATGCAACAAAAGTTGGTGTGGCTCATTGCGAAAGCTTCCTTGGCCTTCTAGCAACAGGCGACTGCAGCATCGAAGCAGCTAAAAAGCAAGGTGGCATTACTGAAGTAACTCACATTGACTGGAAAGCGAATAATATCCTAGGTGTTATTGGCAAGTACGAGCTACAAGTACACGGTCGATAAAAAAAAATTGGACTGCAATTGAACTCACATCCTCAATTGCAGTCCAACCTCTTCACTTATTCGACCCACCACTCACACGAGCAACGCTATGCAGATCACAATTGCGCCTCGAAAAAAAGATTATATTCATTTCGCATTTAGAACCATCCTTAAACAACGTAGAGTTTACGGTGTATTTTTTCTTATATTACTCAGCCTTTTAACCATATCCGGCATCATGATGTTTATAAAAGACATTGAACACAGCCGCCATAACTGGGTTATTGCCTTAGAAACACACTCCCTTTATGCCGCCATTGGCACAATAACTTGGTACATTATCGACGTATTAAAAATACTCTTCACAAGCCCACAAAGAAGTAACCTCCTTTCAAGCTGTTATTTAGAGTTAGATGAAAATGGTATTTTTGCACAGCAACACAACCATGAAGCACATATAGAGTGGCATGAAGTTTCATCTATTCATAAGTCTGGCAATAACATGTTTATTACAAATAAAGCCGCCATAACACCACTCATTAATGCACGGCATTTTGATACAGAGGCAGAATTTAACCTCTTCTATCAAGAAGTGTTGCATTTCTGGATTGATTCAAGAAAAAAAGCAGCCTAAGCTGCTTGCAGATAAGCCCCTCTACACAAAGCCTTTACGACTAAAAAAGCTAATTCACATTAACAGAGTTACGCCTTTAAATTTAACGTAAAAATGATAACTTAAATCACACAACACTAAAAATGTGACCTAGTTCCTTCACATTTTCGAGCTATAAGAGCAGTGTATAGATTAGAAGTGGTTTTAATTTGATCGATTTAAAGAATCGAAATTTTTAACAGAGGTACTTGTGTATGAAAACGATCACAGAAAAGCAACTTGCTTATTGGCTTACAGAGCGACTGCATGAAAACCAAGAACTCATGCATTACGCAGTAACAGCATGCACCTTCGCCTTAAATGAAGATTTCACAACATCCTTTATTTCCTGTGAAGTGAGAGCCAATGCGGGCGACCCAGATAATGAAGCTGTGCAAGCCAGGATTGATGAGCTAGTGAAAGAAGCAAAGCATCTCTTTGAGTTTGAGATTAACAGGGAACATTCCTAGTGAGTCGTGCCAAGTGAGCCCTCTCAGAAACCTGCTAACTTGGCATTTTTATTTTTTCATAGATTTGACTTACAGAATTTATGTAAATACAATGTACATATGATAAACTTCGAATGGGATCCTAACAAAGGGATCAAAAATCAAAAAAAACATGGTGTTAGCTTTGCAGAAGCTCAATCAGTATTTTATGATGAGTATGCACTTCAATTTTTTGATGAAGAACACTCTAATGATGAAGAGCGATTCTTAATGTTAGGCATGAGCAGTGAAGCAAGAGTTTTACTTGTATGTCACTGCGAACGAGATAAGGGAAATACCATCCGAATTATCTCAGCTCGAAAAGCCACAAAGAATGAACGAAAACATTATCAAGGTGCAACTTTATGAAGGATGAATACGACTTCTCAAAAATGAAATCTCGCAAAAACCCATACGCCTCCAAATTAAAAAAACCAGTTACAATGCGGTTAAGTGAAGACGTTATTAACTACTTTAAAGAAATGTCAGAAGAAAATGGCGTACCCTATCAGAGCTTAATAAACCTCTACCTAAGGGACTGCGTAGCACAGCATAGAAAAATAGACATTACATGGCCTTCTCATTAAATCATATACACCACTTAATATAATGTAATGACTATGGCCATGTAATTGAGCTCAACTGTTATCGCGGCACATCACCTAAAATTGTAGCACGATACATAATGCGTCTTTGTGGCATATAATCGTTTGTCGCGTAATGCTGAGTTAAACGATTATCCCAGATCGCCAAGTCATATTCTTTCCACTTCCAGCGAATACTAAATTCAGGCTTGGCCACAAAGCTGCACAAGAAGTTTAACAGAATATCGCTTTCTTTCTTCGCCAGTTCATTAATACGTGTTGTAAAGCCTTCATTGACGAACAATCCCTTACGACCAGTCACAGGGTGTGTACGAATAACAGGATGAGATATTGGTGGATGCTTCTCAACAGAGGCCTGCCACTTTACTAAATCTTCTGGTGTAGCCCCATAGCGCTCTTGCGGGAATGATTGCCTAATATCATGGCTCGCTGTTAAACCTTCAAGCATTGCCTGCATAGGCTTAGATAAAGCCTCATAAGCAGCAATACAGCTTGTCCATAGCGTATCACCACCTGTACTTGGCAACATACGAGCAGAAAGCACCGCACCCATAGGTGGCTTATCAATAAAAGTTACATCAGTATGCCAGTTGTCATTATCTGGTGGGTTATCGTTATGGGTATCCAACACGATAATTTCAGGTGCATCCTCATGATTCGGATACAAAGGATGAATGTGCAAATCCCCAAAAATGGAAGCCAACTGCTTCATTTGTACAGGGCTTAATTCCTGCTGCCTAAAGAAAAGTACATGACGCTCATGCAATAAGTCGGCCAGAGGAGCTGCTAAATGCGAGTTATAGTCAAAAGTAGTGCACGGGAGATTTGAAAAAAAGCAGCATCTCTGCTTGATTGTAGTTGTCGAGACAACAATTAAGAGGATGCCACCATGGACAATTCTAGCAATGAAAACGTCATCAATCTAGAGCAATCATCTGATATGTTGACCGATTTGATTAGAAATCATGCACGTCAATTAATCAAAGAAGCATTAGAACTTGAGGTTGCTGAAGTATTACAAGAATTCAAAGAAAGAAGGCTTGCAGATGGCCGGCAGGCTGTATGCCGTTCTGGATACCAGCCAGAGCGAGAAATACAAACAGGCATCGGGCCTGTACCTGTTAAAGTCCCGAAGATAAGATCACGAGATGGCCAGCCGGAGTCATTCAATTCAGCATTAGTACCGCCTTTTATTAAGAGGACGAGAAGTTTAGAAGCTGCAATACCCTGGCTGTATCTGCAAGGTATTTCAAGCGGTAATATGTGCACAGCATTGGAGGCTTTGGTTGGCCCGGAGGCTAAAGGTCTTTCTGCCAATACAGTCTCAAGATTAAAACAACAATGGTCTGATGAGTATAATGAATGGCGTCAATCTGATTTATCAAAAGATGAATGGGTTTATGTCTGGGCAGATGGTATTTACTCTG
>DJZY01000004.1 GCA_002450655.1 Gammaproteobacteria bacterium UBA6940
GTACAAGTTTTGGGGGGCACTTCATTGAAAGCTGTTTTTTTTATGCCTGTATTTTAACAGTTGTCATTTTATGAAAAAAATAACTGATCAACTTCATTAAAATTAATAGCAGCAGGTGATATAGATAAAGGTTCTGCTTTTTCTTTTTCACGTTGCAACCAACATGTTTGGTAACCAGCTGCGTGTGCTGCTGTGACTTCATCTTCTAAATCAGATAAGAACAGAATGTCTTCGGGCTTAGCGCCAATTGCTTCTGCAATATTCCAATAAGACTGTGTTTCTTTTTTACCACCACTCGTTGTATCAAAAAAGCCTTTAAATAAGCCTTTAATGTTGCCTGCATCTGAGTAAGTAAAGAATAGATCTTGTGCTTTTATTGAGCCTGAAGAGTAGACGTAAAGTGGAAGTTTTTTATGCCATTCTTTCAGTTTTTCAATTGCATCAGGATACACGTGCGCAGTGTAGTCACCTTGTTGGTAACCCTGCTGCCAGATGTAGCCTTGCAAGGTTTTTAAAGGTGTTTTCTTTTCATCTGCATCGATCCAGCCTTGCAATGTTTGAGTCACTGCTAAGATCGTGTCTTCTTGAGATACTTTTTCTGCTGCAGGTACTTCTGCAAAGACTTGTTGCAAAATAGTTTGCACATGCGCTTCATTAAAGTGTGCTTCTAAATAGCCTTGAATTGCTTCACGGGCATACGGAAAAAGCACTTCTTTTACAAAAGAAATTGAGCTAGTAGTACCCTCAATATCTGTCAGTATAATTTTTGGTGTTTGAGTCATTAAGCTGCATCCATATTTGGTGTTTTAGCGGCAATATCGCTACCAGTAAACTGGGCAACCCAACCTTCAGGATTTGTGAAGAGTCGAATACATGTAAACTCTGGTTCACTGCCCATATCAAACCAATGCGTAACACCAGCTGGAACAGAAATTAAATCACCTTGTTGGCATAGAGTGGCGTAGATATGGCCGTCAATGTGCAAGCAAAATAAACCTTGGCCACGAACAAAGAAACGAACCTCATCTTCAGAGTGAGTATGCTCATTTAAAAACTTCTGACGTAGTGCATCTTTATCTGGGTGAGAAGGGTTAAGGCTAATCACATCAGCTGTTTGATAACCACCTTCTTCTTTAAGTTTATCGATAGATGACTTATAGGCGTTAAGGATATCGTCTTGAGTATCATCTTTCGAAATTGCTTTATCAGCTTGCCAACGTTCAAAAGTAACACCAACAAGATTGAGGCGCTCTTGAATTGCTGCTGCATCTTCTAAAATTGCAATAGGTGTTGTTGGCTCGCTTGAAGCATATACAGTTAGTTTGCTCATTTAATCTGTCTCCGAATAATTTCGCACTCGAGTAGGTATTCCAAGGCTTCTAAATGGCGATCAGCATCAGCAAGGCTGTTTCCCCAAGTGTAGATACCATGGCCACGGATAAGGAAGCCTGGTATTTGAAGCTGAGGTAGGATTGGCTCAATCTGTTTTACTAAAGCTGGAATATCTTGTGAGTTATCATAAACAGGTAGAGAGAGGGTTGTTTCATGACCGGCAACGCCAGGAAACGCCTTCAAAATCTCATAGTCTGTAAATTCAATACTATCAGACTTTTCTATCATGGATAAGACGGTTGCTTTAGGGGAGTGCGTATGTAAAACTGCTTTAATTTCAGTGTCATATTGATACAGCATTAAATGCAGGCCTGTTTCAGCTGATGGCTTACCTTCATCAATAGCCTCACCCGTGTGCTTTAGGCGCATAAAGTCTTGTGGGTTCAAGCGGCCTTTATGACGACCTGAACGTGTAATCTGTACAACATCACGGTTGTTACGAATAGAGAAGTTGCTGCTTGTTGCTGGTGTCCAGCCTCTTAAATAGTAGCTGTTTGTCAGCTGCGTTAAATTTTCAATTGTATCCATAGTCTTTGCTCAACTGCATGTATTGAAGAATGCCGTTAGGTTACTCTGAGCGTGATTTGAATGCAATATTCAAGTAAGCCCCGCAAATAATAAGAGCGGCACCTGCATAGGTTGCAAGGCCAGGAACTTCACTCAAGAAAAGAAAGCCCCAAAGTGCAGCAAAAACAACCTTGAAGTAAGAATAGGCCATTGTTTTTCCGGCTGTTTCAAGTTTCATCGCCTTGGTTAAGTAGATTTGACCAACTTGTGTAAAGCAGCCAACTAATACGAGGTATACCAGTGTTTCAAGGTCAGGCATCACAAAATTGTTAAGCAAAAATGGTATAGATGCAGGAAGAGCAACTAAAGGGAAGTAGAAAACAATGACTAAAGGGTGCTCGGTTGCACTGAGTTTTTTAACACTTGCATAGGCAATACCTGTCACTGCTGCACCAGCTACGCCAGCCATAATTGCCAAAGGTGGTAGGCTTTCATTGGTAATATTGCTGAGAGAGCTGCCCATCATGACTGCAACACCTGCCAAGCTTAGAATAATACACCAGAATGTGCCTGCATTAATTCTTTCCTTAAGAAGGAAAAAGCCAAGAAGTGCAGTAAATGCTGGGTTTAGATATTGAAGCAAGCTTGCTGTTGCAAGAGGAAGTTGGGATACAGAGTAAAAAATGAAGCCAAGGGCAATAAAGCCTGCTAGGCCCCTTGTAATGAGTAGTGGTTTATTTGTTCCAAAGAGAGGGATTTTTGCAGCTTTCAATGCAACAAAACTTAAAACAAGTGATACCAAAGCACGAGCTGCTAGGATTTCCATAACAGGAATACCATTTGATGCACTCAGTTTAACGCACAAGCTCATAAGGCTAAAACTAAATGCGCTTATCAGCATATATTGTGCTGCTAATGGAAGAAAACTCATAGTTATGCCGTAGCCTGTTCCGGTGTTTTCACTTTTGTTTGGCCTTGTTGCACGGTGATTTA
>DJZY01000080.1 GCA_002450655.1 Gammaproteobacteria bacterium UBA6940
GTCCAACTATTGGGGGTCACTTCACTAGGTTGCGTTTTTTTATGGCTCGTGTTTTCAATCAGTACATTGTGCGAATAGCTAAGCCAATTTCAAATGTGTGTGTGTGTGCAAGAGGGTTTACTCGAATAACCTCAGCAATTGCCTCAAGGTTAGGAAGCTCGCTTCTTTCACTTGGCAGTGTAATATTGATCTTATTGCCAACTCGGAGCTTTTTATTGGTTTCTAAAAGCATGCCTGTTCCGCTTAGGTTGCGACAACGGCCATTGTGTTTTTCTTGGCTTTCTGCTGTTGTAAAGCTGACATTGGCGTCCACACGCATACGAATAAAGTTACGCTTTTCTGTATAGCCACGACCTGAAAGAGGCTTAATATCATCTTGCTGAGAATTATCAGTCATTGTCAACATCTCCATGAGTTTCAGAGTGCCTCAAAGCAGCTAATCAGTTACTTGAGAGAGCTCCTGAAGTTATATCCTTATTTCATTAATTTAGCAGGTTTTAGCGTGCTTGCCACTTTCCGAGTTCCTATAGAGCTATAAAGATTGTTAAAACTAGGTTGCGTCCCTAAAGTCGATTTTATTTTGCTCAGTAGTGTGAGGTACTCAAAATAGAGTGACATTCTATCATTCTTATTTTTAGATAGGTTTGTGTTAGCTTGTACTGATGAATCAATAGAATCGACAAACTTGATAAAAGCGCTTTTTTTAACCGTTTTTTTCCATTATTTATGGTAAAGCGAGGGCTATTAAATCGTAATAAATACTTGAAAAAATCTGAAGGAGCTTGGCTTATATTTATATTATTTCATGCCTGTTTTTTTAAGTAGGGTTTTGTAATATGGGGGCTAAAATAGCTTTTTAAGTGTGTATACTTGGCAGACTTGGCCGGCACAGACCGCCTTAAAGAACGCAATATGTAGTATTTAAATATAACGAGAATGTGAGAGGGCAAATGTTTAAGACGTTGTTTTGCTCATCGACACGAAGAGGAGTGTGTTAATGGAACTGGTTCAGTTTCGTGCTCATAAAGGTTTATTTCTTATTAAACTAGTAGGTGCTCTTGAGTTTGAAACAAGTGCAGCATTAGCGACGATTACAAGTTGGATCAAAAACGATCGAACGATTAATCAAGTTGTAATAGACCTTAGTAAAGCCACAGTAATTGATTCAACGAATCTAGGATTAATAGCACAGCTCGGTCTTTACGCCCGTCAAAATCATGAGCATCTACCAGTATTATCACCAGGTGTTACACCAAGTGTAAAAGCAACTTTAAGCCGACTTGAGCTTAATCAGTTTTATCGCTGGATTAAAGAAGATGAGTCTTTTGATTATCTTGAAAACAAATTAATTCGCTTTTTAGGCCCTCAAGAAGAGCCAGAAAAACAAATTTGTGATCGTGCCATTGAAGCCCATGAACTTTTAATGAGTTTAAGTGAAACAAATAAAACAGAATTTCGTTCTGTAATTGCAGGTCTTCATATAGAAAAAGCACTTCTAAAAGCAGAAGAGCATGAAGATATCCAAGATGAAGTTCACGTCGGTGCGCGTCTTCAGGAGCTGGAAGTGAACCAGCCTTGGAGCGATAAAATGGCCCGGCAGAACCTTCACTAAATAAAAAAGCCAAGCTTTCATTGATAAGCTTGGCTTTTTTATTTAGAAATAGAGAGAAGCTTTAAGCTGTTTCGTCTTGATCGTCAATACTATCAAGCATTTCACTGATCTTATTCGCTTCTTTGGTCAGCTCATCATCTTCTTCCTCAGGTTCTGGCTCTTCAACGGGTGCTTCTGGTTTCTTCTGCAGCTTTTCAGTTGCTTTGGTCTTCGCTTCATTTACAGCATCAAGTAATGCTTGGTCTTCAGCCTCCGCTTCCTCTTTTTTGCGTTTAAACCAGCGTCGACCAAAGAATGCTCCAGCGCCAATGAGAAGTAGGTTTACAAAGCCTATAACGCCATAGAGAATAGCATTAGAACCAGACTCTTCTTCGGTTTCTTCTATTGCTGTATCTTCAGTATTCTCTTCTGGCATTTCTTCTGGCTCATCAAGCAGACCCGTATCATCAGCATACTCATCTTCGTATTCATTCTCTTCGAATGCAGATTCTTCCTCGTATACTTCTTCTTCAGCAGGTTCTTCTGGTGTTTCCTCTGCTAATGGCTCGTCTACAAGGGTTTCTTCTGGTGCTGGTTCTGGCTCTGGTGGTGCAAGCGCTTGTTCAACTTCTTGAATTTCTTTTTCATCATTGCCTTGGTCGAGTGTGTCGAAAAGGTCTGCAGCTGGTTCAGACTGGATTGCTGCTAATGTTTTTGTGTAATCAACGTTAATAGGGCCTTGGGTGACTTCAAAATCATCACCATCTAAGGTTTTACCCTTAATGGTAATAAAGCCTTTATAGAGTTCTTTACCATTGTCTGGTGGAACATTTATGACCCAAGAGCCAAACTTTGTTTTTTCAATGGGTGTTGGTTGGATCTGGCCATCAGGTTTTTTAATGCTAGCAGTAATGTCGAGGCTATCTGCTTGGGTAAGTCCATTAATTGGGACAAGGTTGATTTGGTATTCATCACCATTACCCTGAATAATAGTGTGCTCCATAACTTGTGAAAGTACCCGAGCCCGTTTTGTTTGCGTTCGTTTAAAGGTTTTGCCATCGACATAAACACTAAATTGATGTTCACCATTAATAAGGGTTTTGGAAAGTTTGGCTGAAAAAATGCCATTGCTCGGTGTGCGTACAACCCCTTGTGTATGTGATGTGACTTTAGCTCGTAGTACTTTTGGAGGATCAGTTAAAATACTTTGCTCAAAATCAATATCTAATAATGAGAGCAGTGTAGGGGCGCTTATGGTGCCATCATCGTCGGATAAGAAAAACTCAAGAGTAACTTGTTGGCCTTGAATAATATTATTTGGTAAGCCTTCCAGGTTAAGCTCTAAATCACTCACTATGGTAACCCTGTTTTCAGGGTCAATATCTGCATCTAAAGACCATTGGCCAGCTTCAGGTGTTGAAATAGTCACTAGATCATAGAGTTCATCACTAAACCATTGAGCAGCACCAGGGTTCGATTTTGTAAATTCTTGACCGCTTGGTGACTTTAATATTGAAGGTGTTGATCCCGGTTTTCTAAAAACAAGTACAGTAAATTCGCTAATAGATGGATCCACAGTAAATTTATTATCTTCCAGTGGTACTTGATCGGACTCAATAGATTGGTCAAAGACCTGTAAGAAAATACTCATTAAGTCATCTGCAGATCGCGCAAGAGAGTACATGCCATTACTGCCAACAGACAAACGCTGTAATAAATCTTTATCTGTATTATCTGAGAGTGCAATTGTATGAATATGAATATTCTGTTCCGCTAAAGATGGAAGTAATGTATTTAAAATAGTATTGCGAGAGGCTGTGCTTTGTTGGGTGTCTTTGCTGACATCAACTTGTCCATCTGTTAGAAGAATAATAGTTTTGCTATCGGCATCTGGGCTAAAAACAGCAGAGCCGCTTTCAAGTGCTTTTTCGATATTCGTAAATTGACCGCGAGAATTGACTTTTGATGTGGCGCGAGTAGCACGATTTTTCCAATCTTCATTCACTTCTTCAAAAGACACAATGCGCTGTGTATTTGTGTCAAACAGCCAGACACCTGCTTTTGAGCCGCTCGGTAACATTTGTGTGGCTAGTTTTAAAGCTGGTTTACGAAGGTTTTTAGGATCGTTTTGCACCATGCTGCCAGAGGTGTCAATAATAAAAGCTATTTCGTCAGCAGCAGAAACAATGAGAGGCGAACCTGAAAGGGCGCAGGCTACTACACAGCTTTTAAGCCATTGAGGTAGTTTGTGATGTATTGGTAATAGCCCCATTTAAATACCTTTTCGTTTTTCCTAACACGTATCGGCGTATGGGGGCTATATACAGCAGGCACATCCTTATGAAGGAATAACCCCCTGTATAAAGAGTAGACGATAATTTAGTCTTCTTCTGGGCTGCTTTTCATTAAATGCAAGCCAAAAATAATGCAGCTTGTTGAAATAACCGCTATAGCTACATGCATTAGAAGTTGATGAAGTACCTGAATTGCTTCAGTATTTCCTACGAAAAAGTACTCAAATAAAAAATAGATCGAGCTAGGTGTCATCCAGTGATCAGACATTTGTAAAGGAGTACCTAAAAATACTATAACAGCTACAAGTATGTTCCATTTAATCCAACGAAATGGAATTGGCTTTAAAATAAAAAAACCACAAATACCTAAAACTGCTAAGGCCGCAATATAGGCGTACCATAGATTTTGATATTCAAAAATAGGCATAATGGGCCTCTCTGTTTTCGATTTTGTATTAAAACGCTAATAAGGGTGCTGTAGCATAATGCTTTTTGCTTTCACCATAAAGCCTTGGCGCCATGTAGTAAAAATAGCATGGATTGGCTCTTCAAGACCTTTTAGCTGTTTTTTATGGGCTTGCATTAATTGCTTCAGCCACGCTTTTCGCATAAAGGCATGAGGTGGAATATTATTTTTTCGTGCGTAATTATTAGCTTCTTTCTCTAAAAGTTCCAGTGTGACTTTTGAGTTTTTATTTAAGCGAGCAGGCACTAGGTATTCTGGGTATGGAGCAAGCTCTTGCCATGCTTGATAGAATTCGTCATGTAAATCAGGAATATCTAAACTCGCTAAAAATAAATCTTTTGATTCACTTTTCAATTTAAAGCGATCTTTCATTTTAGCAGCAGAGTGATAAAACAAACTTAATATAGATTGCATTTTGGGCGGAGCATCAATATCACCAAGTTTCGCAAGTGCAATTAATGCATCATCTGTTAAGTGCCATTTACGAGGAATATTGAGTTCTCGTACAGCTCGCTCTCGCCAGCTAATTAAGTGGGCTAAACGTGCCTGTAATGGGCGTGGAATCTTTGACATGCTTGATTGGAAGCGAGCATAAGGCTGTGATGCAACAAATAAATGCCATGTTTTATAGACAGCCTTAGAGTCTTGCAGTACTCGGTTATAATCTTCTTCAGAGAGCTGCTTTTTAAGCTTAATTGCAAGTTCATAGAGTAGAGCAGCATCTTCCGCAGCATAGGCCAGCTCAGCCCAAGATAAAGGCCTTTGCAACCAGTTGGATTGCGCCATTGATGGCTGCACTTGATGGTGAGGCAATAGCTGTCGAGTTAATTCAGTAAGACTAATCTGCTGCTGCTCTGTACAAAAACAGGCTGCAATTTGAGTATCAATAATAAGTTCAAAATCGCGCTCTAAACCGTAGTAATCAAAAATTTGCAAATCTTCAGCTGGTGCATGCATCACTAGCGTTGCTTGTTGGTCACGGCTCAGAGTGTAGAGGCAGTGTAGTAAATGACGAATAGCTTTCTGCTTAAGGTTTACAAGGTCAACAAGTGCTACGTGTGTCTTACCATCATTCCAGCTGATTTGCAGTAAGCCAGGGTCAGCAAAAAAGCTTGAGCGGCGTACAAATTCAGTATCAAGTCCAATAAATGCTGATTTAGATGCTTTGATTCTTTCGATAAGATCAAGAGACTGCTGAGGGGAGTTGATCCATTCAATCACAGTGGATGGCCTTTTGGATGGTAAAAAATAATGCCTATGAAACAGACTGCCTGTGGTACAAGGCCTGGGCTAGAGTCGCACTATCTGTGTATTCCAACTCACCACCAAGAGGTATGCCTTGAGCTATACGACTGATTTTAACAGGAAATTGTTCCAGCTTCATCTTCAAAAAGTGAGCAGTAGTTTCACCATCGACACTGCCATTGGTTGCAATAATGACTTCTTCAAAGTCACCAGATGTCAGTAAAGTTTCAAGTGTTTGAATTCCAAGCTCTTCTGGGCCGATGCCATCAATAGGAGAGAGGTAATGATGAAGGATAAAGTAGCGGCCTTGATAAGCGCCAGAGTTTTCAATGGCCAGTAAATCCATTGGTGATTCAACAATACAAAGCTGAGCAGCATGTTGTCGAGAGATGCAAATTTCACAAATATCACGTTCAGTGAATTGGCGACATGATTTGCAATGATGAATTTGGGTTACAAGACGTGGCAATACCTGCCCAATGGACATAGCGGTATCTTTGTCTCGTCTTAAAAGGTGGAAAACCATACGTTGCGCTGACTTTTTACCAACGCCTGGGAGGCGACTAAGAGCGTGTATGGCTTCCTTTATAAGAGGGGATATGTCTTTTTCTTGAAACATATGCCTTCTTATTTTTAGCTTAGACGTGGCTTGATTGTGTCAGATAGAGGGATTTCCTCGCCACCGCTCATCATGTTCGCCACTGAGTCTTGGTTGATTTGCTCAACACGAGCAACAGCATCGTTAACAGCTGCAGCAACAAGATCTTCAACCACTTTCTTAGGGTTTTGAAGTACGTCATCACTGATGCTAACGGATTTAACTGCAAAACGACCAGTCATGACTACTTTGATCATGCCAGCGCCAGATTCGCCTGTTACTTCTGTATTTTCAAGTTTTTCTTGAGCCTTTTGAAGCTCTTCTTGAATGCGCTGAGCTTGTGCCATGATCTCTTCTACAGTTGGTTGAGACATCTTTTTCTCCTGTTGTAATACCTAATAACCATTATGTGTGGTCGTGTGTTCGTTTATTCAAGTCTTTGATTGCAGTATTTTAATCTTAATCGTCGGTTTGAACTGTTACGTTCACAAATCCCTTGAGTGTGGTTAAAAATGGTGTGTTATTTAACCGACCATGCCATGCTTGACGTTCTTCTTTTAAAGCCTGGATTCTTAATGCCGCTGGCAAATCTTCAAGCCCGCCAATTTGAGAACAGCTTGCAGCAACTTGAGTATTAAGGGATTTTGATAAAAATTGCGTGACAACTCTTGGTGTCTCGATTGAATCATACCCAAAGATACTATCAGATACCGCCAGATGGGCATGCCATTGATTTGAGTTTTGTTGGATTTCTGTTAAACGAGAGTTGTAGAGCATCTGCCCAAACATGCCACCAGGGTTCATTTGTTGTAAAAACTGGAACCAGCCTTGAGGTGATAGAAGATCTGTTGGATGACCTGTGTATGGTTCTGGCTCTTTCACTGGTTCAGGCTCTTGTTGCACCTGTGGCTGTGTTGAAGGAATTGAAATGCCTGGCATTGGGCGATTACCTTCAAGGGCATCTAGTGTTTCCGCAAAGGACGGCACCTTGGATGCAGGTTTTGAGCGTTGAATACTCATATCCTTTAATGGTGCCGCAGGTTTCTTTGGTTCAGGTGCTGGGGCAGGTCTTGGTGTAGGGACAGCTGCAACAGGTGCAGGCGTTGGTTCTGGCGCAAAGCTCTGTTGTTCTTGCATATCCCATGGTGGGGAGTTTTCCTCAACCCATGGTGGAATATCTGACTCTTGTGGTTGAGCTTGAACTTGCAGCTGAGCCTGAACCTGTGGCTGAGCTTGAACC
>DJZY01000009.1 GCA_002450655.1 Gammaproteobacteria bacterium UBA6940
GCACTAACGAGTTGAATCCGCGAAAGGTTTAAAGTCTGAAGCAACACTTTCTATAACATACGCTAAATCATATTCAGTTTTATAATATTGCAGTGCATTCGCATCCACTAAAGACATTTGATAGAGGTCATTAATAAGATTGCTAAGCCGTCTTACTTGGTCATGTAATTGTTGCAGTGATTCTTGATTTAACGGTAGAACTTCATCTTGCATGGCTTCAATATTAGCTTGAAGCGTTGCGACTGGTGTTCTTAATTCATGAGACACATCCATGGTCATTTGTTTTCGTTGCTCATCTGCTTGGTGAAGTGTATTTGCAAGTGTATTAAGATTTTGAGCGAGCTCTGATATTTCATCCTTACCTTCAGGGTTTATTTGATTTAAATATTGGCCTTGGGTGAGGGTTGTTACATGGTTATGCAGCTTTAATATTCGCTGTGTCATTTTTCGGGATAGAGGAATAGCGATCATGGATGCAACAACCAGTGTACCAAGGCTGAATAATATAAGTAAGCTAAGCTGTTTGGATGCAAGTGGAGAATCCCACAGATGATCCATACGTGCGGGTGGGGGTGGTAAGCCTATATAACCAACAATAGATTTTGATTGAGCATTTTGTGTATGAATAGCATGAACCATGCTGTTCTTTCGTTGTTCGCCCACAATTATATTTTTATTTTTATCGAGTAAAAAAAATGGCTTAAGGTGGCTTCTTTGCTTTTCTCTGTGAGTGTCAGCAGGTAGGCTATCTATATTTGGTGGGGCTGGTATCCGTGCATTGGGACGGTCTTTTGAGAAATTTGGTGTATCTGAAGCAATATTA
Source organism: Gammaproteobacteria bacterium UBA6940 (assembly GCA_002450655.1). Taxonomy (GTDB): domain Bacteria; phylum Pseudomonadota; class Gammaproteobacteria; order Pseudomonadales; family UBA6940; genus UBA6940. The sequence goes on from DJZY01000009.1 coordinate 824, forward strand.
ATAATCCACTGGTTCCAAGCATATGAATCTTTAAATTCATGCCAAGACTGGTGTTGCTCGTAATATCGTGCAAGGTGTGGCGTTAAAAGATTAAGCTGATGCTCATCCTCTTCAAGTAAAAATGTAGATACGCCTTGTTTAAAGCCGTAGCTTAGGAGTAAGAGAACGCCAATAGCCAACACAAGCGCCATGGCAATAAAGGCGTAAAGCAATTTATTACGTAGTTTCAACGAGGTTGCCTATAGAATGAGTTTAAAGAAGCCTTTGATAGGACAAGTGTAGTGGGAAAATGTGCAGATAATATGAAAATGGGAAAAGAGGGGGATGGCCTACATTTAAATTCCTGTAGGCCATTGTATAATTAAAATTATACGTTAAAGCGGAAGTGAACTACATCGCCATCTTTAAGAATATATTCTTTACCTTCCAGTCTCCATTTACCTGCTTCTTTAGCACCTTGCTCACCTTTGTATTCAACATAGTCATCATAAGCAGTTACTTCAGCACGGATAAAGCCTTTCTCGAAGTCAGTATGGATTACACCAGCGCCTTGTGGAGCGGTGCTGCCAACTTTGACTGTCCAAGCTCGAACTTCTTTAACACCTGCTGTGAAGTAAGTTTGAAGCTCTAGAAGCTCGTAACCTGCACGGATTACGCGGTGTAAACCAGGCTCTTCCATTCCAAGCTCTTCAAGGAACTCTGCTTGCTCTTCTTCGTCTAGATCAACAATTTCAGATTCAATTTTTGCGCAAACTGCGACAACTTGAGAACCTTCTTCTTCTGCATAATCTTGTACGCGGTCAAGAAGCGGGTTGTTTTCAAAGCCATCTTCTTCAACGTTTGCAATATAGAGAACTGGTTTAAGAGTAAGCAGACCATATGGCTTAAGAATTTTAAGCTGATCTTCGTCTAGCTCTAGTGCACGTAGCGGCTTGCCTTCATCAAGCGCAGCAATAAGCTCATCAAAGATTGATTCAAGTGCTTTTGCTTCTTTATCGCCAGCTTTTACTTTTTTCTGATTGCGGACTTTTGCCTTTTCAAGGGAGTCCATATCAGCAAGCGCAAGTTCTGTATTGATAGTTTCAATATCTGCAATTGGGTTGATACGACCTGCAACGTGAATGATGTTTGGATCATCAAAGCAGCGTACAACGTGTGCAATGGCATTTGTTTCACGAATGTTGCCAAGGAATTTATTACCAAGACCTTCACCTTTAGATGCACCTGCAACAAGGCCTGCAATATCAACAAACTCAACAACTGTTGGAATTGTTTTTTGTGGTTTTACGATGTCTTCTAGTGCTTTAAGACGTGGGTCTGGCACTTGAACGATACCAACGTTTGGCTCGATTGTGCAGAAAGGAAAGTTAGCTGCATCAATATTTGATTTTGTTAGAGCGTTAAACAGTGTTGATTTGCCGACGTTTGGTAAGCCGACGATACCACATTGAATTGCCATGTCTATGTCCTTGTTGTAACCATTAATTCATTGAAGAGCAGGTAAGGCCTTTACTCTTTCGCACTAAAATCTTTTTTGTGGAGTTCTTGCATCACTTTCTGATGATCGCCACTAATAATGCCTGGTATAAATTCTATTGCAGCATCAATAGCTGCTGCAATGGAAATTTGATCATCAGGGGATGCCTTTGAAAGTACATGACCATGAACTTTACTTTTATGTCCTGGGTGACCAATACCTATGCGCAGGCGATGAAAATCTTTTTTGCCGCCAAAGCGTTCAATAATATTGCGTAGGCCATTATGTCCACCATGTCCGCCACCTTTTTTTAGTTTAATAATACCTGGTGGTAGATCGAGCTCATCATGCACAACAAGAATTTCATCGATTTCAATTTTATGAAATTGACAGATGGCAAGAACTGCTTGGCCACTTAAATTCATATAGGTTGTAGGTTTGCTGAGCTTAACAGCATAGGGTGATACGTTTGCTTGGCCTAAGTGGCAGAAAAACTTTGTTTGATTCGAAAGGGATGCACCAGTTTTTTCTGCAAGACGGTCTATAAAATCAAAGCCTACATTATGGCGTGTTTTATCATATTCTGCGCCTGGGTTGCCAAGGCCTACGATAAGACGAATGTTTTGCATGTGTGAACTCCGGATTTATGCCTTATGCAAAAATAAAAGGCTTAAAAAGATCTAAAAAAAAGACCACAGCACTTAAGGGGTGAGCCTAGAGTGGTGTGGTCTTTTTTCGAAGAGATATTACTCTGCAGCTTCTTCAGCTTCTTCTTCTGCAGCGCCACCTTTAGGAGCAAGTACAGAAACTAGAGCGATATCATGGTCTTCACCGTGAGAAAGTTCAACGGATTCAACACCAGCTGGAAGAGTGATTTCAGATACGTGAACTGATTGACCAACAGCTAGGTTAGCAACGTCAACTTCGATGAACTCTGGAAGATCTTTAGCTAGGCAAGAAACTTCTAGTTCAGTTGCTTGGTGGTTGATAGTACCGCCACCGTTTTTAACGCCGTCACACTTGTCTTCGTTGATGAAGTGAACTGGAACTTTTATAGTGATCTTGTGAGTTGGATCAATACGTTGGAAGTCAGCATGGATTGGGAAAGTAGAAACTGGGTGACGTTGAACGTCTTTGATTACAACTTTCTCAGCTTTACCATCAACTTCAAGAGTTAGGATGTTTGAGAAGAAAGCTTCTTCTTCTAGTTGACGGATAAAGTCTTTAGTTACAAGAGTGATGGACTGAGCTTCTTTACCTGCACCGTATACGATAGCTGGAACTGAAGCTTCAAGACGACGTAGGCGGCGGCTCGCACCTTTCCCTTCATCAGATCTTGCTTTTGCTTTAACAATGAAATCTGTAGACATAGTAATTCTCCTAAGAATAAATATAAACAGTTTTAGCTTATGCGACCAAAGCTAAACTGAGCGCAGATTATACCTTGTATTGCGGGGAATAGCGAGTATTAAATGACTTTTGGAGACGTGGGTGGTAAGTAGAGGGTAAGGCGTTGTATTTATTAATACCTAGAAACAAAAAAGCCCATATCTGAATAAGATACAGGCGCTTTCTGTTATGGCACTCATGATAAGAGTGGCTGGGCTGGGAGGATTCGAACCTCCGCATGGCGGGATCAAAACCCGCTGCCTTACCGCTTGGCTACAGCCCAAC
>DJZY01000010.1 GCA_002450655.1 Gammaproteobacteria bacterium UBA6940
AAAAACTCAATGAACTATTGATAATATAGATTTAATGTTTATTGATTATTATGAACGGAAAGTATCTACACCCAGTGATCGTGTTGCTTTTGATAAATTTGTTAGACAAATACAAGAACTAAAAAAAGAAGAGTTAAATTGGGATATAATAAAGGACTCTGTTATTGACGTTTATTGCGAAAAGTTTACACAGAAGGAAATTGAAGAGATGTTAGCATTTTATACCTCGGAAACTGGAAAGGCTATGATGGAAAAACTGCCGAATGCTATGAGTGATGCACGAAAATTTTCGAGTAAAGCTATACATTCTTTTATGCCTAAGGTTTTTGAAATTGAGCAAGAGTTGAAAGATACTCTTGAAGATAGTAGTGTTTCAGAATGAAAACGCTATTATTTTTCATTAGCACTTTTTTAATGTGCCCTTTGTTAGTGGCTAAACCAGTCCAAGTCAAAAGTAATGATTTACATACTCGTTTAACTGAATATTATGAGCAGATAACATCTGAGCTTAAAAAATACCCTGAAGATAAAGGGTATCAAGTGATATCAGACTTCCATAAATTATGGCGCTCCTACAGAGATCTATGTAAAGACGAGAGCTGCTTTTTTGATATGGATGCGCTGCAGCTTTCAACGCTGTACCTTAATCATGTCAGTATGGATGGTACATATTCGTCATTTGTTGATTTTGATCAAGGACAATGGCTTGCACTGGTTTTAAAATCCTATGGTATTAAACGTGGCGTTAGTTTTGGCAAGTCAGTAGAGCTTCTTAAAGCACAAGGCTGGCGCTTAGTTTTGGTCGAAGACGATAGAGTCACTGAAAATGGCATCTTTTGTGGGAGTGGTTGGCAGGCGATGTGTCATGCATCATTCAAAGGAGAGTCTCAGACGCTGAGCCTTGTTGTCATGAACATTAAAGGCGATTGGCTTGTCGATACAAACCTTGGTGGTTTCTACTCGCAATAGTTCAACCGTGAGTGAAAGTAGCTCAACGTTCTCATCACCAAATCACTTCTATTCTATAATCTCATTTGAACTTATATGCCTCTCACCAACACCTTAAGTGTGGATGGGGCTAGGGCTAGCACATTATTAATAGTATGATGGCGAATAGACTTTTCAGTGTTGCAGGATAAAAATAGGACTCATTTATGTCATATGTCCCAGAAGCTGTACTTGTTGTGAGTACCATGATCACGCCTCAGCTTAAGGCGCAAATTGAAAGCTTTGCATTAGAGCATGGTATCAAGCTTAATGTTATGCCAGAAGATATTTTCTTTGCTCGGCCTCCTATGGCTGGCTGTCATGTTGTTGTAGTGCCTAACTTTGATAATGTGCATGATTACCTTGACCGTGCTGTACGTCAAAAATTTTCTCTTGGTGTTATACCTGTTGCCGGTCAGAATAGACTTCGTGAATTATTGCGTCTCCCTGCTGCCATAGAAGAGGCTATTCGTCTCGCTTTTGAATCTGAACATACGCCCATTGAACTTCTTCGTTGCAATGGTGAAATAGCACTTGGTATGGTCACACTTGGTACGAATCCATTTATTGATGGTCGTAGTAAAGCTTTTATTAATAGAAATCGCTCTCTTTTTGAACAGCTTGTATTTCTACTGGCAGTTGCATGGCAGAGTCTTCGCAGTTTATTTCGAATACATCCGTTTCCAGTGACACTTACGGTGGGTGATGGAGCGCCATTAAAAACTGCTATTACAGGTATGGTGGCCATAGAGAATGATATACGTGGGCCAGCAGCAAGGCTAGTTGCACCCCATTTAAGTATGGAAAATGGGTTTATTAATGCTCTTTTTATTGCGCCGAAATCTATCTGGTCCTATTTGTCATTTGTATTTGCAGGGTTAGTGCCCAAAAATCAATCATTAGCTAAGCTGCCAAATACAGTAAGTTTCGTTTTAGTGCCATCTATTGTTGTAGAGCTTAAAGAAGAAACGGACTATTTTATTGATGGTCGCCGACGGACAGCAGATACACTCGTTATGGCTGTTGAACCAGCCGCAGCGAGTGTGAATGTATTGCCAGCAGCTCAACCGCAAAAAGCCCTGAAAGAAGTCACTCGAACGGACAAATTACCCAAAGGTGAGGAGCAGCTCAAGTTCATTTCCAATGCCTTACCTTTGTTTACGCATGCTGCTGAAAGTGACTTTAAAGATTTATTTATTCAGCTGCGAGAAGTGGCAAGGCCCCATACAACATTCTTAACGCTTATGGTGTTAAGTGCCATTGTGGCGAGTTTAGGGCTTTTCTTATCGAGCCCTGCGGTCATTATTGGTGCTATGGTGTTAGCACCACTTATGTCACCGATTATTTCCCTGGCTATGGCGCTTTTACGCCGTGATCAGAACTTAATGATGCAGTCCTTAGAAACCATTGCGATTGGCGTGTGCTTAGCCATGGGGACAGCAGCTTTAGTGACATTTATTATTCCTGTTGATCGTATTACTGCTGAAATTGCAGGCCGCTTGCAGCCGAACCTCTTAGATATGGGGGTTGCTATTGCTTCTGGCATTGCTGGAGCTTATGCCTATGTTCGTGAAGATGTTGCCAAGAGTGTGTCCGGCGTAGCCATCGCTGTTGCCTTGGTACCACCTCTGTGTGTATCTGGTATTGGTTTAGGCTGGTGGGATTGGCATGTATTTAGTGGTGCGATGCTATTATTTCTCACTAACCTTGTTGGTATTTCACTGTCTGCTGCATTAACATTTCTTGTGCTTGGTTTTGCGCCGCTTGATCGAGCTCGCAAAGGGCTTATGCTTTCAGCCACATTAATGGGGCTTATTGCAATTCCATTATCTGTTTCTATGTGGGAAATGGCATCACATTGGCAGCTAGAACAAACCCTATCTCAACTGCATTTAAAAATAGATGATCAAGATATCGTTTTGAAAGATTTGCACGTGCAGGTGCATGGTGAGTCAACGGTTGTACAAGCTGATGTGCTGTCCGATCGCTTATTAAGTCTTGAAGAGTTACGGACGTTAAAAGTGCAATTGGAGTCTCATGCTGGCGATACTTTGGAGCTTCAGTTAACGCCAAGGGTGAGGCTGTGATAGGCGTTCTTTTAACTCATCTATACTTATAGCTTTAATCTTATTATTGTGATGTATCATATGAAATGCGCATTTTTCACTTTGTCGTCTGCTTGTGCTGCTTTTTTGGCTTTATCTGGTGTACAAGCAGCTGCCCCTCAAAACAAGTTGAAATATTATCTTGACCAAATTGAAACTTATCGTGAAAGTGCTCGTAAAAAGACGCTTATAGAGCTCACGAAAGAAGTTTTAGAGATACGAATTAAGCCTGCCAAAAAGAGTGATGGCGTTAATTCTTATAATTTGGGTGATAAAAATAGCGCAAAATTTATTGGGTACACAGAAGTATTACAAGAGCGGGCTGAGGCAAATGAGAAAGATGGTCAGTACTTCTATGGTGTCTATCTATTACAAGCCTGTATGTCTCTTAATAATGGTGAGCATTTTCCAAGCTATGGAAATGCATGCATAGATGCAGTTAAAGCTTTTGAAACAGCTGCTGAGCAGGGTAACCCCAATGCCATGCAAAATCTTGGCATGATGTACAAATTTAAGTTGGTTAAATCTAATAAAAGCACTGTAGTAAGCGATTGGTATTTTAAAGCTGCTAGTCTCTATTACACGAATAAAGAGACTGATAAAGCCCTGAATGCAATTGAAGAAGTCTTATATGAAAATCAATTTTACCCTGGTGGAATACAGCTGAAGTATGTAATTGAAAATAACATTCCTTTAATGGATGGTGATGTTACATGTGAGGAGATGGAGAAGTTCCCAGCGTTAGTTTTTCATCCTATTGATTTAGGTAGTGGGCTTGGTTCTCCTGTTTCTATTGATTATTATTGCCCGAAAAATTTAAGTCAGCTTGAATTTCTTAAACCCCTTGTAGCCCAAGCAGATAATTTGAGAGGCTCTTCTGGTCTTCCACAAATCTGCACAGGTTCTATTGTGCATGCCCGGTGGCGTTATCATCAATTTGCTTTGCTTAAGATGGGATATTATCCGCAAGCTTATGACAACTCTCCTGTTAAAAGCACCAAAGTGAGTTCATATTTTGAAGACTGGAGCTATCAAAGCTTTCATAATCGAGCCCTGTTTAAAACTCATTTAAAAGAAATTGAGCGTGTGAGACCACTATTAGTGAAGTGGTATCAAAATGAGCATGGCGTTACAGCCAAGGTCGCAACATCATATACAGAGATTGCTCTTCGTGCTATTTCAGGTTATGGGTACGATACTGTGCCTTCGTATTTAAGCAAACCTGCTTTACTTCCATATACAGCTGAAGCAACTGAGGGGCGCTATAAGCAATTAATTCAGAGCTTAGGCTCCCCTGACCAAAAAGTATCAGACACTGCTGTTTTAAATAGCTTAAGACGTCTACTTGTACACGAAGCCCCCGTTGATGTCATTCAAAAAGTTATTCAGCATTTATCTCGTGTGTCAGAAAAAGGGCGAATGGAGTCACTGCTTTCTGTAGCTATCAAGAATTCCAAGTATGTTGAAATTTTACTTAATGCTGGCTTTTCTCCAAATTTACAAAATGAGTTTGGTAAAACGCCGCTTTATTATGCAATTGAATTTAATCAGCATGATTCCGTTCGGTTACTCCTAGAGCAGGGGGCAGATATTAATCATAAATATAATGCTGGCTATGAAGACTCTTGGCATTGCCTTGGTGTGACTTATGGGCGTACGCCTTTAATGCATGCAGCACAACATGCAGATGAAGCAATGGTTCAGTTGTTATTAGATAAGGGGGCAGATAAAGCCTTGCAAGATGAAAGTGGCTCTACCGCAGTTGATTACGCTCAAAGACATGAAGATAAAAATATGATAAACCTGATAACTGCGAAGCTCTAAGCTTTATTTCTTAAGCCGCCATAAACACTAAGAACTCAAGTGTTTGACTGTTTGAAAAGGATATCTCATGGTCGAAAAGTTTATCCAAGATGCTTTGATTCTTTGGGCGACAATTGATCCAATTGGGACAATGGCTGTCTTTGTATCTGTTACTGCAGGCTTGAGTCAGCAAGAGCGTCAGCGGGCTGCTGTACGAACAGTATTCTATGCAGGCATGGTTTTAATAGGTTCAATTATTATTGGACAAATTTTACTTACAGCCATGGGGATACGCCTAATTTCATTGCAGCTTGGTGGCGGTATTATTCTATTTCTTTTTGGTCTGCAAATGATTTTTGGTGCCTCTCAGCAAAAACTCAAAGAGGATCCTGATCATGATGTGGCAGTTTTTCCTCTTGCAATTCCAGGGACTGCTACCCCTGGGGCAATACTCGCTGTTATTCTTTTGACGGATAACCATATTTACTCTATACCAACTCAAATTGGCACTGCCGTTATTACTTTGAGTATATTGGGCATCACTTGGCTTTTGTTGTGCTTTTCTGAAAAGATATTGCAAATCATTGGTCATGCTGGTGCTTCGATTTTGACAAAAGTGATGGGTATGATTCTGGCGGCGCTTTCTGTCGAGCTTGTGATGAATGCCATTGGTGTTGAGCAATGGTTGCAATCAGCGGTTTAGGTAAAGATCATGATATCCTCTTATTCATGTGTTTAATTCAACATGGAGCGGAGTATGCAAACTCAAGTAAGAGCTTTTCAACCACAAGATCAAGATGCAGTTCAACAACTACAGCTCGCTAAGCATCAAAGCATGTTTGCTATGCCATTTGATCAGTTTTTGGTGACAACGCCTGGTGAATTTGACGGCTTTGTTATTGAATATGACAGCAGTGTTGTTGGCTGTTTTATGATTGATACAACCTATGCTAAAAAAATGGATTTTTGCGAATCGAGTGGCTTGGGGCTGCGCAATGTTCTTATCGATCACCGCATGCAAGGTAAAGGCATAGGTGTTCAAGCCATTATTTCATTGTTAAATAAGATGAAATCCTTATATCCAGATCATAACCAGCTGTATCTAACAGTTAACTGTCGTAATGGTAGTGCGATTAAGTGCTATATCAAGGCGGGGTTTGTGGATACCGGCGAGCTCTATCTTGGTGGTGATGCCGGGCCACAGCATATTATGAAAGCCAGTTTCTAATGGGAATATGATAAGATGGCCTCTTTTTTGATTTGCGACCTGTTGTATGAGGGAGAGGGCCATGATTCTTAACTGGAACTTACAAAAAGACCAACATTCTATTCACACAGCTCATGTTGAAGCATGTGATGATGTCACCATCAAAAATGCGATTGAAGCAACTATTGAAAAAGCCGTCTCTCATATTGGCGATAATGTTAAAGATGAATCTCGTTATATTATCTTTGAATGGAATGTAGAAGCTGCTTCTTTGACAATTGCTATAACTGATGACACAAAAACGCAAGATGCTCACCATATTGTTGTATGCGCGTTTTCTGATTTTAAAATTGATGCACAAGAAAGTGCTGTCTATGTTCGTGAGCTTATAATGGATTATCTACCAGTCTGCTCAGGGCTTATGAAGTCATCCCTTGTTGCTGTGTACCACTCTGAAGGGCGCAATAGAACATCTCTTCTATAAAGTAAAAGAAGTTATACCTAGGGCCCAATTGATAAAGCAAATAGGGCTCTAGATGAAGCTGCAATTAAAAAAAATCATTCCATGTCTTCTGGTGGTTACTTCCATTTTTACAGGTTGTACGCGAGAAATCGATAAAAAGCATTCTCTTTGCATGAGTTTAGATATACCTATGACTCAACAGGAAAGCTTTGATTATGCCTCAGTATTGTTATTAGATTTAAATAATAACGGTATTGTTGATACAACGGCTTTTGATAATTCTTCAGCCTATTTTGATTTCGACGGTGATGGCTTTAAGCAGAAAACAGTATTTGCAGCAAAGCAAGATGGGGTTTTAGTACGTGATTTAAATGGTGATGGTTTAATTACCTCAGGCAAAGAGCTTTTTGGGGGCGCAACCACTTTGAGAAATGGTGGGTTCGCAGATAATGGTTTTATTGCCTTAAATGAATTGGATTCAAATGGCGATCATCGTATTACTGTAGAAGACCCTGCATATAAAGAGTTAAAAGTACTCTCTGACTATGATGATTCCGGCATCGTCAAATTAAATGAATTTAAAACCTTGGAAGCCTTGGGCATTAATGCTATTGATATTACCTGCGAAGTGGAAAATAGAACTGATGATCAAGGTAATCAGCATCGTCAAACAAGCAAGTATCACACAGAGACGAATAAAACATTTAAGATTACAAATGTATGGTTGCAGCAAAATCTCACAGTAACTCGAGATCAGCATGTATGGATTCCGAAAGATATTCAAGGTTTACCTAATGCCAAGGGTTTTGGTACATCAGGTTCTTTACATACAGCCATGTTTAAAGATAAGTCCGGTCAACTTAAAGCACTAGTGGACGCTTTTATAAATGCTGAAACGCATTTAGAGCGTGTACGATTAAATGAGCAGATTATCTTCGCTTGGACTCAACAACCTGAAAAATATTCGACCTATTATCAAGCGCCCATGGATGCACGTCGCATAGGTGCTTTAGAGGTATTTTACGGTCATAAATTGCCAAGACCTAATGGGATTGGTCGTCAATTTGCACAACTCTACAATAAACAATTTGATGAATTTGCTGATACTGTTTTTTATCAGCTGAGTTCACAAAGCTTCTTAAAAGCCTATTTTGAAAAAGCCCTTTGGTCACGAGATCAATTGGCTGAGGTTTATGCCGGCCACTACCAAAAAATAGTGCCCTTATTATTTGACTTGGCCTATAACGATCCTGTGAAAGCCCAAGAAATACTTCGCGATTTTGCCAAAGCGGTGAGAGGTGTTGACCCATATAAACCAATTAATGTAGAACTGTTACGCAAAGCAATAGGTGACTTTATTGGTGATGGCCACATGTCTCGATATTCTGCGAGCTCTGTCAATTTAACATTGAGTGCACTCTTTGATGTATCCCATTCAGCTGATGTATTTGTTGGAAATAAGGTTGATAATTTAGCTTTTGGTCTAGGTGGTAATGACTTGCTGTATGGTAAAGCAGGGAATGATACATTATTTGGTGGTGCTGGTTACGATGAACTCTACGGTGGTGTTGGTAAAGATAGCCTGAATGGTGGAATGCATGATGATATTCTCAGTGGCGAAGCTGGTGATGATTTTCTGATTGGGGCCCAAGGTGATGATATTCTCATCGCTGGTCTAGGAGACGATACCTACCAATATTCCAGAGGTGATGGTAACGATATTATCAATAATTTTGATCTAGGCTCAGAGCGCAAAGACACCTTGTTTTTCGGTGATGGTATTGAGCCAAACAAGGTTCGTGTGACTCGTGATCAAGAGGATTTAGTCTTGGTTTTAATTGATCATAATCATACAGTTCGACTGCAATATTTTTATCGCTCACCATTTTATGAGATTAATCAGGTGATTTTTTCTGATGGCACTCGTTGGTCCCTTGTTGATTTATTGAAGCCATGAATAAGGTCGTTTGTAACAGAGCTATACTCAACAAAAGGTCAATGTAAATCTAATCAGACAAAGGAACTCTTATGCAATTATTTCCAAAAGCTTTTATCTTTTGTTTTTCACTTTTATTTTCAATTTACGCAACCGCTGGCGATTTAACTGAAAGCCAAGTCAAACAAATGCTAGAGCGTATTGAAGTGGCTGTTCAGAATCTCGATGCTGCGGCTATTGGTCGACAACTTGCTGATGATGTCTTTATTGAAGTGACTGTTAATGCGCAGGGGCAAAGTCAAGTTATTCAACTTGAAAAACAGCAGTACTTGCAGCTATTACAAACTGGTTGGGCTTCTTATGAAGACTATGATTATTCGCAAACAATTAACTCAATTGAAGTAAAAGGGAATAAAGCTTATATCTCTTCCAACTCTGTTGAAACGATGACAATACAGGGCAAAACAGTTGAGGCGGGCTCGAAAGAGGCGTCGGTTATTGAGCTTATTAATGGTGTGCCTTTGGTGACCGAAATTAAAGCAGTGACCGCAATGTAGTCTTTTAAGAAACCATGCTTATGTGCATGGTTTCTTTATAACTCTTACCTCATATTTTTTATTTAAAGCTCATCACAGTATGGCAGTGTTGGCTCATCATCTTGAGTTGCTAACTCACCAAAGAAAGTCGTTTCATAAATTGAGTAACCATAGACCGTTGATCTTGAAATCCCTCGAATTCGTAAGAACCTGCCTTTGGTGCCTGTCGCTAAGCTGAGGTTTTCAGAACCCCCTTGGCTGTTCACAATGGTCTTCACTGTGGTCCAAGTTTCGGCATTATTTGATGTTTGTATGCTATATGAATCGGCATGTGCTGCTTCCCATACAATAGAGATCGAATTAAAACTGTATTCTTCGCCAAAGTCATAATAAATCCATTCATCATTATTAAATTGGCTTGCCCAGCGAGTGTTTAAGTCATGATCAACAGTATAAGCTGCTTTCATATCATTGCCTTGCAGGCTCGATGCTTTTACGCGAATAGGTGCAATTTCTCCTTCTGCTAAAGAAGCTGCAGCTACGCTTTCAACTTGTGGGTTATCAAGCGTTGGGCCTTGGCCATTATTATCATCTGATGAGACATAACCAATAATTTGACTTTGGCAGGCAGAGCCTTCAAAACCTTCTTTGCAGATACAGGAATAGGTCGGTAGAACACCTAGGCTTGAGCCCAAGTAGCGTGCAGCGCATGCACCATTATCACCACAGGTAATACCAGCATCTTCACACATATCAGTTTGTTCTTGATGCCAGTCTGTATAGGTTTCAATTGCCTGTGTTGTGAGGTCTTGCTGAGCTTCGCAATTGGATGAAGGCATGGTTGGGTAGGCAGAGCAGGCACCATGACCCCAGCCAGCAAAGTCGCTTTCGAGGAAATCGCTGGCCATATAAAAGCGGCGATCATGGTTTGATGTAATTGAACCATTACAGCTACGGCCTTGGACATCGATGAGTAGCGTTTCTACACCCCAACGATTGGCTGTTGTTAAGTCACCAAAATCAATAATCCAGTCTTGCGGAATATCTTCACCGTTGGAACGGGTTAATTCATAACGATATTGATTGCCTGGAATCACTGGGATGCCGTAGCCTTGTTTTTTCTCTGTGATATACATATGTGGAATAGCATAGCTTGCCAGTTGGGCTCCTGTGTTTGCATCTTTAATGACGAGGTTCAGAGTTTCACTGGTGCCATTGGCAAGGTCATGGCTGAATACTTTTAATGGCGATAATATGGATTTGCATAGAATACCGTTGTTGTATTTTGTGGCCATACCTAGAGATGCTGCAGTAACACAATCATCACCAGGTAAATCAAGTAAATAAGAGAAGCGGGCAGAAACGAGAGAATTATATTCTGCTGGTAAAAAATAATGCTCTGTATTGCCTGCAGTATTTTTAGCTGCATTGTCAGGTGACAGGGTAAAGAGTCCACCAATATTGGCATCATTATTAGCAGTAAAATCTAAATACTGGTTTTTACCATTAAGCCATTTCACATTATGCAAGACATATTGCGGCATACATAAAATACCTGTAATACCTACTTTGCAATGGTGATTAGGTCCAAAGTCCACATTGCTGACAATAGTGTCTTCAATAATAAAAGCGCCCATGGCATCTGGTAGAGCAAAGTGAATATCTTTGTAATAAGCATCGCTTATATGAGCGGAACAGCCATCTTCAAAGGTTTTAGTTTCTTTCCAATAAATGCCATTTAAATTATTAATACTGGTGTGGTGGAAATATTGCACATCGCCAGCATTATATTGGCCAACAAAGGCATTACCATAATCAAAATGGTTCATGATGATATTGGGTAAGCCTTTATCTGAGCCATCTGTTTCGTAGGCATCGCAATCATTTGTCTTACCATTCGTAGCTGTACTGTGGCCTGTATCTCTGCGAGGGTAGTTGCTGTTCAGTAAATAGGTGCCAAAGCGACCACTGGAGTGAAATGTATTGCCATCCCAAATACCAAGGGGAATATTTGAACCGCATACCATATTTTGCACGGGGCCGCGACCAGCGCCAGCTTGGTTAAACATGCCATTAAAATGGTTTGCCATGCGATTGCCGATCATATGACTTGATGGGCTTTCCATGTAAATACCAGACTGATTGAGAGATGTATCGCCTTGCCCATTTGAGGTGCCAGGGACACTACAACCGCCATCTGCTGTAGGCCATGGGCAAATACCAACATTATATTTAATGGTGTTATTAACTTCGTTGCCATCTTCTACATAAATAGAAGCGCCGCGGACACCGTAGAGGACGTTGGCTTCCACTGTTGAGTGGTGAGTGGAGTGAACAATAAGACCACGTTGTTGTGAGTTTTCAATGGCGTTATTGCGGTAAACACAATCTGGGCAGTCCATCATGTGATGGAAATGCATGCAGTATTTACCTTCGATCCCACGCTGGCCACATTTTTCTACTCGAATATTCGCAATTTCTGCTTGGCTGCCATGGGCTGCTGCTGTATTCAAACCAACGGTGCAAGATTGTCGATTATCAGTACACATACAACCTTGCGTCGATGTGCCAAAGCCTGGAGCGGCTTCTGTTAAGTTGGCATCGCAGGCTACTTCTTCAAAATCATCCCCTGTAATAATAATATTGCGTGAGAGGTTGATGACTTCTGCCGTGTAGAGAGCAGCTTCGCCAGTTTCACTCATTGATAAATTCGATTTATGAAGCGCTGTTGCTGCAGTGCTTAGCGTAAGAGTGCCGTCAGCACTCATATCAGTAATAAAAAATGCTTCGGCGCTGCCTTCTGAGCGTTCTTTTGTTGGTGCAACTGCAATTCGATCATTCAGTTGCCAGCCCATTTCAAGTGGGTCATGCATGAGTTTCAGCGTTGTGCTGCCAATGGTTAAAGGCTCAGCTAATAAAGACCAAGTTCGAGTTAATTCGCGGCCAATCACTTTTAATTGAGGTTGAGCTGCTGCATCACCGTGCATAATGCCTGAGCTACCAAATGACCGTGTGCGCAGCATTGGGTGGACTGCACCGTTATTCATAATATAAATCCAGGCATTTTTATCTGGATTTTGTAAATTCATATCCCATGAACCGCCAGTTTCGACAACGGCAAAGCCTACACATAACCATTGGTCTGCTGTCGTTTGGGTTGAGTCATTCCAAATAACATTGCCACCATCTCGAACGAGTAAGGAGTGGACATGAAGGGAGGAATTCATTTCAAGGGTAATGCCATTTTCAATAATACATTGGTCTGTATCACTGCATTGGCTTTGGACTTGTGCTGCTGAAAGTGTGCCGCTGCCTTGAACAGTCACTTGGCGTAGTTGCGTTTTTTTACCTTGATTTATACAAGTCGCTAAACCTGCGGGGGCGTCGTGATCGACCTGAGCATAGGATTTTTGAATTAATTCAGCAAAGTCACTGACGTACTCAGCTGTATCTTCTTGCAGATAGGCATGGGCAATTGAAGAGGAAAAAAGACTTAATAATACAAAATAGAAGATATTTTTGAGCATGCTTTTTTTAGTCCTCATTCAACTGCAATGAATCAATAAAAAGTCTGTTTTAGCTGCGTAGAAATAATTCGTCTTTATTAGTATAGTGCTGGCATGGTGCTATAAATTGTTAAGTTTGTTTGTTTTGTTTCTTTTTGTTGGTTGTTACAAAGAGCATCTACTGTTGTATGAAATGCTGATCTAGGCTGTTGTTATGAGGATATAAAACTGAATTAATTTTTAATTAAAATAGGTGTTTTTCTTGGATATTCGCTTTATTTGTCTACTTGGTTTGTTTGTTTTAGCTGGTTGTGGTGGCGGTGCTTCTGAGTCTGATGAAAGAGGTGTTTCTGAGTTTGATAGTATTGAGCAAGTAACTCAAGAAGAAGCAGCTCAAGAAGAAACAGTTCAAGAAGAAACAGTTCAAGAAGAAACAGTTCAAGAAGAAACAGTTCAAGAAGAAACAGTTCAAGAAGAAACAGCTCAAGAAGAAACGCCCCAAGAAATTTGTATTATTCGTGAGGCATAATATTACATGTATTTAATGAATTAATTAAAAAAGAGGTTTTATTAATCGACTCGTTTTATTACTATTCAAGTTTGAGCTTAGAGCTTCAAAGAAAGCTGTCTTTAAGTCAAAATGTTTAAAAGTTAATCGTGTTATCCTAAAAAATAAACAGGCTGGATGATAATAAATCAACCAGTTATTGTTTTTTATTGAAATTCAACAGGGATAGATTGAGTAACACAGTCATCTAACAAGCCATTGCAAGCACGCATAATCATGTAGCCAGACTTTGGTAGTGTATCGATAAAGCTTTCAATATTAGTTATACCCGCACCATCTGAGCATGCGACTTTATATGATGTAGATAATAGGCAGCTTGTAGTCCCTTGTGCTTGGCAAACACTTAAAGCTGTTCCACAGTTCAGGCCAAGGAACTTTGTATCGCCATTCAAAGTTTTATCGTTACTAAAATAAAAATCAACACGATACATTGGCATATCTGCAATAACGCTCCAGTTTAGAGTAAAGCTGCGATTGTTTTCGTATGGGTTGATCGGTACTGTGCCGTTCGACGTGAGATCTGATGTGCCTGACATGGATAGTGAAAGGATTTGAGTATTCGTGCTTGTGGAGCTACCGTTAGAGCCGCCTATAGAGCCTGCTGAGCTCGAGTCACTACCGCCACCACAGGCTGTAAGCCCTAAAGCTGAACTTAAAGCTAGCCCTAATATCACTTTTTTCATTTTGTCTTCCTATGTGCCATCTTTTAAAATGGGCACATTATACTGATTTGCCATAGGTGTGGGAATCTAGAGAGACTGCATCAAAAGGAAATGAGTAAATTTTGGACTAATGACAGCTTAAGAGGCCCTATCAAGATAAATTAAATGACGGTCTTTACACTATTTGTTACGATGTTACTTTGCCTTGTTGGCTAGGCTTAAAAAGGAAGTCGAAGGCTTTCTCCTATTGTATTAATAAAATGGTTATCTCTATGAAATTATTAAAAATATCTCTACTTGCTGTGTGTTTGTCTTTTTCGTCTTACTCTTTTGCTGATGCTGCTTCTGAAAAAGAAGCGACAAAGCTTCTTGATACCATGGGCATGCAGCAATCCGTTGAGCAATCAATGGCACAAATGCTGGATATTCAAATTCGTCAAAATCCACGTATGGCGCAATTCCGCCCAGTTTTTAAAGAGTTTTTAAACAAGCACATGGGGTGGGCCAGCTTAAAGCCTGAAATGGTTAAAATTTATTCTGAAGCTTTTACTGCAGATGAGCTGCGCGATATTAATGCCTTTTATGATTCTTCTACCGGCCAAAAAACAGTTAAGCTTATGCCAAAGCTTATGGCTCAAGGTGCTCAAATTGGTTTAGCCAAAGTGGAGCAAAATAAAGCTGAGCTTGAGTCAATGATTAAAGCCTATGCTGAGAAGTTAAAAGCCGAGCAGGAGAGTAAGACTACAGCCGAATAACTTTTTTACTCTCTATTTTGCAGAGGTGTTTAAAATCACATCTCTGTGGAGCTTAATTACAAATTCATTAATCAATTTTTGGTCAAATCCATTTTGCAGCTGAGAATTTGCTTCAGCTTGTTCCACCTGCACTAATAGCACATCTATTTCACGTGCCACTTCTTCATATGGCAGTTTCCCTTGCTTTATTGCCAGTAGGTGGGCTGCTTCTGGTCTTGGGAATGTGATTATCTTTGTGTCCAGAAGCTCTATAGCTTCGTTTGCAATTCGCACAGCATGTGACAGGGCTTTCCAGTCAACACCATTATTTATTTCTGCTGCTTTGGCTCTTGCACCATAGTCGTTGAGTAGTTTGTCTGACATGGTACGAGCGAGCTTAATAGAGGCGCCCATGAGGGCTTTTTTACCACAAATTTCGATGTATTCTGCTTGGCTGCCGTCTGGTTGTGCTGTTGCACCAAAGGAGATGTAATTTGACTCTTTGACAAGTGGTAGGAATGTATCCCTTATTATTTCAAGTTTAGCTGTTGTGCCATACTGATCTTCTGCTGAGGTAAGAAGCCTGTTGCATTGGCGCACGAGCGCGAGTCGATCGCCTTTGGCGCCATATTTATGCGCTTGTTTTCGGCAGTAGCCTATAAACGCTGTCGCCTTTTTATTGACAAGCTTGTGCGCGATGCTTTTAATCTCTTGCCAAAGTGGGTCGTAGGCAAGAATACAGTCATTAGGTGCAAATAGCATGTCCAATGCAATAGTTTGGCCTTCTGCCACAAGTTGTAAAAAACGGGCTGGGGTAAACATCTCAAGGTCAATATCTTCAGCTGTATTTTTTTCACCTTGGGCTTTGACACGATTGATATTAATGGTTGGTGTAACCTGCTGTAGCAGTATATCTTCAGCACTTGGCAGATAAATGCCTTTTATATCAAGGTCAGAGGCTGGCGTTGATGTACCATAAAGATGCGAGCCAAATTTAATTTCAACAATTTTTTTCATTCTTTTCTCTTGGGGATTTTTTTCAATTGAGTCTTAGGGACATTGCCTAGAATATAATTTAATGATTCAATATACACCTAAAATTCAAAACATGCAGAGCCAAAATAGAAGTCTATATTATGATCTTAGCCATTGATGTTCAATACACAGAAAATAACGCTTGTATTGCTGGAGTTCTCTTTGAATCTTGGACAAGTCAAACACCCTTTAAAATGCAAGTTACTCTAGTTGATGGTGTTGCTGACTATGAACCAGGGCAATTTTATAAGCGTGAGTTGCCTTGTATTCTTGCATTATTAAATGAGATAGAGGAACCACTTGATTATATTGTTGTTGATGGATATGTCTGGCTTGGTTGTACGGGTCACAAGGGGCTTGGTGGGCATTTATTTGATGCTTTAAATAAAGCAACGCCAATTATCGGTGTGGCCAAAAAAGCATTTAAAGACACGCCAGAGGTATGTGCTGTTTATAGAGGTAAAAGTGCTAAGCCTTTATATGTAACCACGGCAGGCGTTGATTTAGAAAAGGCAAAAGAGTGGATTTCCTCAATGAAGGGTGCTCACCGTGAACCTGTTCTTCTTAAAAAGGCTGATCAGTTGTGCCGAGGCATTATATTGCCGAGTTAGCCGATATCGTATATTGGTAGACTGAGCGAATGTTATGTAAAGCCAAGGTGTTTTGAATTAAAGAAAGAGTAGAATAATTATTTGTTTTATTCGTCTTTTGAAGAGTCTAATCATGCAAATTACTAATCGAAGAAGTCAAGAAAGTCTTGAATGTACTTTAGATACTAAGCCCCAAGGGAGTGGTAGTAAGCTTAGTCTTTTAGCAGGTATTAAAGAAATAGGGCATGTTGTGTATGGCGAACAAGGTTCAGATCTGCGGATTCGTTGGATTGAGAACTCTATGAAAAGCACTTATAAAGGTGTAGGTTCAGCGCTTATCGATACTTTAAAAAAACAATGTCAGCAAAATCCAAGGCTTACTTCTGTAAGCTTATGTTGCATGGATGAAGATTCAGCAGTTTTTTTCTACAACAAAGGTTTTCGATTTGATGGTGAAGGTGCAAGCAGTAAAAATACACTTATGGATAACCTTCAGCAGAACCCAAACTTTCCAATGCCTGACGATATTTTTTTAATGGGTGAAATGAAAGCTTAAAAGGCCTAAAGTATTGTTTAAGGTTTCACGCCATCATAAAAGTCTTGATGCCAAATAATACTGCTGTGGCCATTTTTAATATTGGTTGTAGCAAAGCTAATCATATCCTCATAAAGTGTTATTGATGGGGTATCACCATTGTTAATTACACTTTTAAACTGGTTGTAGGCATCATTTGCTGGAATTGTCCAAAGGGTTTTTCCATGGCTCATTTTCTTAAATGACCATGGAAAGTAACCGCTTGTGTCTTGTTTGGCCCAGTTTGTGATAGCAGCAAGATTCTTGTTATCTGTTTCACCATACTCACCAATAATAAGGGGAATACCCATGTTATTGGTGTAGTCATCTCTATTGACTGTGTCTGCAACTGGGCCGTAATGATGAATTTCATATACAAGATTATCGTCCCAGGCTTCAGTTACACCTGTGGCATTTTGCGTTTGAGTATTTGTCCAATCAAGTTTTTGTAAATCAGAGCCCCACCATGAGCCTTCAGCAATAATAATGTGGTTTTGGTCAACCTCTCGTATAGCGTTTCGTATACTGATATAGGAGGGCAGTAATTCATACTCACGGCCGTGCTGTGGTACAGGTTCATTTAATAAATCATATCCCCATATTTGCGGCTCGTTTGCATAGCGTGTAGCAATATGTTGCCAAACAAGACTTGCAATCTGGATATTGGATTGGTCATCCCAAAAAGTGACAGACGCCCGAGGATGTGAAGCATTTGAGTTTAGATTATCGCTATGATCCCCAGGGTTTTGATAACCAGGAGCCGCATGCATATCCAATAAAATATAAATATTGTAAATTTTGCACCACTCAATAAGACGGTCTAAATATGTAAACCCATCATTCACAAGCGTGTTGTTTTGCCAAAAAAGTGTGTAGCTAAAAGGAACTCTTACACTATTAAAACCAAGGTCTTTAAGGTCTGCAATGGTTTGCTCTGTCACATAGTTTGCACGCCATTGGTGCTCGAACTCAAGGGCTTGTGACTTACTGCCAAAAGCTTGCTCTAGTTCGTTTAAAAACTGTGTATGGGGGCGGTACTCATAGTCACCCATCATTAAGTAACCTTCCCACAGGAGCCAGTTACCTAGATTGATGCCGCTGAAAAAAAGAGGGTCACCATGTTCATCAATAATGTGTGTTCCATGTGTCGCGACAAATGAAGCTTGTGGTTGAATAGCTTGATCTTCGCCTGCACAGCCGTAACTATAGATTGCAAATGCATATAATAATGCTGTTTTAAATGAATATAGCTTCACGGCATAATCTCTCTATTCCATGCTTGAGCGCACTTTTTAAAGGGTATCCTTAATAGTGTATAAGACTGGTTTTACATGGAGTGTAGAGAATTGGTTACGAACTACATTACTTTTGGTCATAATATTTTAGTTACAATAGCCAATTCTGTCTTTGAGCCCATTATTCAATGCTGGCAATATACGCTTTTAACGAAAAGGATGATTATTATGTCCTTTAAGTAGATGTATACATAAAGAGGGAAGTATCATGGTTGCATGTGGCGATTTTTCATTTTCAGCTCAAAATATTAATAAAGCTTCAGGTTTTACAGATAAAGCAGGCTGTCGTGATCAAATAACAAAAGGCTACCTTATAGAGCTTGTTGATTGTAAAGAGCCTGTTGTAAAGACTAATGCGACTGGTCGTTCATTATCTTTTCCAACAGATAAATCACCTATCTATATGGCTATTTGCCAAGCCTGTGCAGCACCTGTAAAAGGGAATTACTACCAATATACGCATGATGCACAAATGAGTGAAGAAAGTTTTTCTGGCTTGCGTTCCTTCAAATAATAAGGCTTGTCGCACGGCACGTGGGGTTATTACCCCACGAAAAATTTATAAGAGAGACGAACTAAAGAAAATAAGAGTGCCCACCACATCAGTGACCGGAATAGTGTCTGGTTAATTCTATTTAAAAGATATACCCCTGTTTGAGTGGCGATTAATGCAATAATGCTAAGGCTTAGGATCAACCAAATTGAATCCATAAATGCAAAACCCATTGCAATGTAAGCCATGATTTTAGATGTATGTGTCATTAATGCCATGCAAGACTTATTAACGACAATTTCTTCTTTCGTCAAATCATCTCGATAAAAAAAAGACCCGAGTAATGGGTCAACAGCACCAATTAAAATCCCAAAAAATCCAGTAATAACCCCAACCCAAAAGTAGTTACCATGTCTAATTTTTATATCTGGAATTTTACTGGGCTTAAATAGTGTATATGCCAATAAAATAATCAATAGCAAAAAAGGGATAGTCTGGCTTGGTTTGTAGACTGTCATCACTAATGCAATGGCTACTGACCCTAGAATCGCGCCAAACATAAATGGTAGACACATAATCCAAAGGATATGGCGTCGTAATAACCATGTGCGCGCACCTGTACACCAGAGCTGGATTGCACCATGTATTGGTATAAGCGGGGAGAGAGGAATAAAAATATTCATGCCTGTCAGCATAAGAATGCCGCCAGCCATCCCTGTTACAGCGCTGATTAAGGCGCTGCCAAAAACAATGAATGCTAAACAGGTAAATGAAACGAGAGATACATCGCCAATATCCATAAAATAAATCCTTAGTTAGAGTTATCTTAGGGGAATAAGCGCGATGTATCCATTCAATTTATATGCTTGGTGTTGGGATAGGCTTTCCTGTGTAATTCTCTTCGTCAGTTGGAGGTGAGTTATAAAGCTTGTTAACGTAGTCCTTGTCATCTTTAAGATGAGGGAATGCCTCTAATAGTTTTTCATTGTATTCATTTCGAACATAGTCCTGAAGTTCTTCCATTTGAGCAATTGTCATCTTTAAGCGGTAGTCTTTACCAATAAATTGAGGGTCTTTTTTCTCTGCAGTACCAAACTGTTTATACTTTTGTGTGGCAAGTAGTGGGTTTGTTTCTGTTACTACACCAGTTCTAAAACCAAGATTCGACATTGGCAGCGTATGTAAAATCGTATGCCCAGTTTTATCATAGGCTGCATGTTGATATGACGCTCTCATTGGGATTTGAGACGAGAATGTCTGGAAGTTTGAGCCTGGCATAAACACATTATAGAGTTTTTGCATGACGTAATAGCCAAAGAGCGTGTGGTGTTGGTAGAAAAGATTACCTTGTGCTCGCTTATCTTTATCACTTGCATCTTCTTCTAAATCTTCAAGAATTCGCTTAGGTGTGTTTTGGAGTTGTAAATCAGAGCCTACAGTTGATTTATAGATCATGTTTTTTCTTTCATCAGCTGAAAGAGGTTTTGTGCCAAAGCAGTCACGTGAGATTGAGAAACCGCCACCATCACGAATTATATAATTTTCAATACTGCCATTTTTAACACTCACAAGCAGGTTTTGAGAATGAGGCTCAATAGAAATACCATGTTTAAGCAGGTGAATCGCACTGTTAATGTAATGATCTATTAATTGATCTTTAAAATAATCCACAAGGGTTTTGTTTTTATTTTCAGGTCTGTTTAACCAGTTTCGAGCCAGTGTATGTACAAGGGGTTCATGGCCTCCGAGCACTGACATCAATGCAGACATGCTGATCACTTCACTTTGTTGCGGTTTGTTGTTGCTAAATGGAAACTCTCGTACCAGCATCGAAAGAGGGAATACATCTTTTAGGCTCATGTGATCAGGGTAGCGTGGAATAATACCGGCTGTTTCTTTGAGTATTTGCATGCCTTGTTTTCCATCGAAAGACTTCATGGCTTTTTCAAAAAGCTCTGAAGCTTCGATGCTAGAAAAGACTTCTTCATGCCACAGCTTTTTGCCAACATTACCCCAAGTTGTACCATCAACACCGATTTTTATCGTGATAGGTTTATGTGTGTCACCTAGTGTTGCTTGCTTCTCTAATGCGACAACTAAGGATCTGTATGATGATGTTGGTGTGGCAATAAAAGGCGAGTTTTCAGCTTTTACTAATTTATAGCTGCCTTTTGGTAACTGTTGTTGCATTGCTTCAATCACTTTCTTTGGTGCTTTCATAGTGGCGGGATGAAGTGGAATGCACACATAAAGCTCACCTTTATGTTCTTTTTTCATCATCTCTGGAATATGGCCAAGGCCAAGTGTTACAACATCTTTTGCTTTTACCATAATATAGGGTAATTGAAATTGAACTCTTTTTTCAGGAAGAAACTTAGGATCAAAGCTTTCTACAAAAGTACCAGGTGTCCAATGATTGCCTTGCTTAACATGCAGTGCTTGCTCTGTATGTATATGATGTAATCCTTGCAGCCCTGCAACTTCATGCCAGAAGTCAGCATCGAATGGAACAGGTTCTGCAGCTGAAAAAATGGAACTTAAACTAAAAGAAACATTTTTAAGGTTTTCTGTAATTGGGGAGAAATGTTCAAGAATCTTTTTTTGGTATGGGTCAATAATAGACTTTTGAGCCTTGGCAAATGTTCTTGAACGTGGTGCAGGTACAGGTTCAATACTATTCCAAGTGGCGCTTTTTTTTAAATGCGGGTTAAAGTTTAATGGAAGTGTAGGGGCTTTAACGAGACTTGTAGCAGAAGGCATAATAACTATTCACTCAGACTAATAACAAAAAAATAAAAGTGATATTAGCATTTAAAGATGAATTATTGCTTATTGCGTTACAGTCTTTATATTTGTTTTTCGTTTATCTTTAATTGAAATATAAATGAGTTAAAGTGTTAATATATACCCATAGCGTTAAAGATTTAGGTGTAAAAGGCGCCTCATGAAATTGCTCAGCAAGGCGTGACAACGCGGCATAGCCATTCTATGCAAGGCGGAACAACACAGCTGAGCGATTTCGTGTGGTGAAGGTGACACATAAATCTCTAACGCTATGGGTATATAATGGTTTTGAGCCAATTTATGCTATTTAAGGCAAACAGCAAAGCTCTCTTTTGGCTTTTTTTGTCAGTTTTTTAATTTCTGACTCGCGTTTGGAGGCTGTGCTTCTATCAGGGTACATCTCTAAGTGAATGATTTTAAGTGGTAAACGGCTACGAGTGTATTTAGCACCAGTGCCTTTTTTATGTTGCATAAAGCGGCGAGCGATATTATTGGTAATACCTGTGTAGAGGCTTGTATCACCGCATTCAAGAATATAGACCAGCCATTGTTCCGTAGACATTGATAGTGTTAATACCTTACTTATTCCTCTAGCTTCATACCTTGAATAAGATGCTTTGTAAAAGTAAATGTGTGTTTTACATGTTCATCAGCCAAAATTTGGCCATCTAAGTTTTTAACGATTTGGTTAACAGTTACGGTGATTTCATTTTCATTCATCGCTTCAAAATCAATGGGAACAACTTTTGGGTTTATTTCATGCCATTGTTCTTGCCAATAGGCTTGAATTTCTTGGTGACCTTGCACAAAACCACCTTTAAATGCACGAGGCCAGGTTACGTTAGGCATCATTAATTCAAGTGCAGATGCAATATCTCTTTTATTAAAGGCATTATAGGCCTTTTTTAGTATTTTGACATAGTTATCAATGCTTTGATTGGTATCCATTGTGTCTTTTCCTCATACTGGTTCTAGTGTTGTAGACCTTGAAATACATATGTGCATATGTATATACTTTAAGGTATATATGTGCGTATGTAAATGTCAAGTTTTTTGTTTGAAGAGAGTGAACTGATTCTGAGGGAGAGGTCAAAATGGAGCAAAATGTATTATTAACACCAGGGCATTTGATAAGCCTTGCTGCAAGACGCTTTGCAAAACTAAGTGAGAATAGGTTAAAGCCATTAGGATTTGGGGTTGGTCAGATACCTGTACTGGTTGCTTTACAGCAAGGTCATGCACAAACACAGCGCGAGCTTGCCACATTTGTCAAAGTGGAGCAGCCTCCTATGGCGCAAATGCTCACGCGGATGGAGCGAGATGATTTAATTATTCGTACACCTGATCCGCTAGATAAACGCAGTAGTCATATTCAATTAACTCAAAATGCACAGCAGAAATTACCTCATGCTATTGATGTACTGTTTCAAGGCAATAAAGAAGCATTAAAAGGGTTTTCTACGGAAGAAAAACTGCAGTTAACCAACCTTTTAACACGGTTAATTGCAAATTTAGATGAACTGTAATAAGGTCTAAGAGTCGTACATAAACAAACATTATTTGTTTTAAAAAATTAAAGTGGAGAGGCTATGAAAATTGCATTTTTTGGTTCAAAACGATATGACCAACGATTTTTTGATGAAGCTAATTCAAAGCATAATTTTGAAATCCACTATTTTGAATCTCATTTAAATGAGCAAACAGCACCACTTGCTCAAGGTCACGATGTGGTTTGCGCATTTGTGAACGATACACTGAGTAGCTCTGTTCTCAAGTCATTGTCGGAAAATGGCATTAAACATGTAGCAATGCGCTGTGCAGGCTATAATAATATTGATCTTGATGTTGCATCTTCCTTAGAAATTCTTGTATCCCGTGTGCCAGCTTATTCGCCACATGCAGTAGCAGAACATACAATAGCACTCTTATTAGCATTAAATCGTAAAGTTCATCGTGCCTATAATCGTGTACGTGAAGGCAATTTTGCTTTGGATGGTTTGCTTGGTTTTGATCTTTATGGTTTAACCGCTGGTGTTATAGGGACTGGAAAAATTGGTGTTAATGTCGCTCGTATTTTAAAAGGCTTCGGTTGTAATGTGATTGTGAGTGATCCATACCCAAACGCTGAGTGTGAAGCGATGGGTGTTAAAAATGTCGATCTGAACGAATTATTTCAAGCGTCTGATATTGTGACATTGCACTGCCCATTAACAAAGGACAGCCATCATTTAATTGATGCGGCAGCCTTAAGCCAAATGAAAGATGGTGTGACGCTTTTAAATACAAGTCGTGGTGCTTTGATTGATACGCAAGCAGTTGTGAATGGGCTTAAGTCTGGCAAAGTCGGTTATCTCGGGTTAGATGTGTATGAAGAAGAGGGTGATCTGTTCTTTGAAGATCATTCGGGTAAGGTTATACAAGATGATTTATTTGCTCGATTAAATACATTTCCAAATGTATTAATCACAGGGCACCAAGCTTTCTTTACGCGTGAAGCCCTACAAAATATTGCCCACACAACCTTGGGCAATATTGCTGAGTTTGAAGAGAAAGGTAAGTGCAATAATAGCGTCTAATCCAATCTATACTGGCATTGGGAGTGAATTAATTTGAATATGATTGACACCCATGCTTTTCATTTTATTCTCAACTTCTGCTTTTGATAAGCTTCTATTATTTCCATCAACAAATAAAGGCTTTACTTCTTTTTGCCTATTCACTGCTGTTAAATCATCCTGCTTAAACTGCAGCATTTCATGATAGACCTGATTAGCCAAGCTCTTAGAGAAACTATAAGTTTGACTGGATTCAGTGCTGAGTGGGTATGCCCAGTCGTAATCTGGTGATATTGGTTGGGGGTTCGCTGCATTTGAATTCTTATGGAGTTTGTCCATACGATTTTGATAGGTAGTAAGTTCTTTTTCAGCATCATTATCAACAAGATATATATACTTACTTTGTTGGCCTGGAAATGCATTTTGTGGTGCCAGCTGTAGAGTTATAGGCCCATTGAATTTAATACTTTGAGCCCACTCTTGAATCAAGACAGGCTTTGTATTGTTGATGGAGGGATCAAGAATATACAGCTGGTTATCATCTCCAATTAATGCAGACGATATATGGTATTGCCATTCAACGTTCTTAAACCCACCACGAGAAGCACTTAAGGGCTGATCCGATTTAATAAGCAGAGACAATGGCGTAGCACCTAGAGATTCCAGACGATTATTGATTGCCCAAGTCCGGTACTGACAGCCTGTAGGTGCGTAATCTTTCTCGATTTTATGCATTGCTTGAGGTGATAAACTTGAAACTCCTGTAGAGGTGCTAGATTTGATTTGGCCTTTGATAAAGCTTTGAACCATGACTGCCTTTCCAAGAGTCTGTGCTAATGCTTGCCCATTAATCCCTAAAATAGTGTGCAATCTGTTTGCTGATTGAGCGCTATTCATTGAACGAAGCTCTGCAGTTATTGTCTTAATGCTTGATTTTACAGGCTTAATTTCTGAAAGCGGTGAAAATGTTGCTTCAAAGCTTGGGGATAGGTGTCTATCAAAAAGTGGAATTGTTGTATCAGTTGCTTTCATGTTCAAGTACTTCTGCTATCAAGGCCATTCTTAAGGTTGTGGTTCTGGCTATATTTTAACCATGTTAAAGCCGTGGACAATCTTTTGTAACAGAAGTTCTGACAAGGCTAGAATCAATGTTTTAATGTTTGCCCTATATGCAAAGGGTTATATACCCATAGCGTTTGTTTTCATTTGCTTTTCTTTCTTTTTTAAAAGAAGTTGATTTTATGATAAAAAATATCTGTGCTTTTACCCTTATTTCTATTCCTTTATTTGTGATGGGTGTTTTTCTTGGTAAAAATGATCTACTACCAGAACAAGTCTTGTCTTTGCAGTTGTCCGATGTGAAATCAGAGACTGCTCATGTAGAGCCAGAAGGTCGCAATCGTGAATGGCTGCTCGAAATTTTTGAGGATTTTAGCCCTAAAGCAGATGTTGCCTTTGTTGGGGATAGTATTACCGATGGTGTTCGCTGGAATGAGTTTTTTCCAAATGTACGTGTCATTAACCGTGGTATTAGTAATGATAAAACTGCGGATATTTTGCTTCGTTTAGACTCTATAGAATCAGCTCACCCTAATAAAGCTTTTATTATGGTTGGTATTAACGATATTAATAACGATGTCCCTTTAAAAGATATTCTTGCTAATTATGAAAAAATTGCACAGAGTTTATCTGATGCTGGTTCAGAGGTGTATATTCAGTCAACCATTCAGTGCAATGCAGATCTGTGTGGTGATAGAGCAGTTGCTACTGTGAATAAGCTTAATGTCGGTTTGAAGCAAATTGCAAAAAAATATGAATACAATTTCGTTGATTTAGGTGAACTTTCAAGTGTGGATGGTTTAGATCGACGTTTTACTATTGATGGTGTTCATTTAGGGCTTGAAGGGTATCGTTATTGGACTCGCCAAATAACACCCCTCGTGAGTGAAGATATTGCGCTTTTAGATTAATCTGAAATCATATCAATATAGCTTCGAGCAGCTTGGCGTACTTCTGAGCTGCTATGATGATCTCGCAATTCAACTAAATTCCAGTCGTCAACTCTCCCTTTATTAATCCGTGAAATGAGCTCTTTTGCTGCAGGTTTATTAATCCCAGGATTCGCATTATTGCTTGAAGTCATAACTCCATCTAAGGTGAGCGCCTTTAGATAGCTTTTCATTGCCTCTTTATCATAAGGTTCTCGACAAGTAGAACAGGTGAGCTCGTTTTGCTGACACTCTGCATGGACTGGATGAATTTTAGTAAGGTTTGATGCTTTTGAGGTATCAACATCATGAGATATGATCACGTCTTTTCGTTCATAGTCTTCAAAACAAATTGGACACTGTATGTTTGATTTACTCAGTTGTGAAGCTAGAGTGCTGGAGACTGACAGGTGCATTTTTTTAATCCTACAATTATTTAAAATGCTATTGTCACTAATTAGGATTAACCTTGCCTGATCTGATGGACTTTTTATGTACATTTAATACTTGATAATTCGATATGTTATTATCAAGTATTCGAATTACTATGCTTGCAGCAGAGGTGCTTCTGTTGAACCAACCGTAAACACCTCTGTTTCTTTAACCATTAAATTGATCTGGGTGTGGTCCTGCACGCAAATCTTTATTTAAAGAGTCCATTAAAGCCATATCTTCATCTTCAAGATGAAAATTAAATACATCGAAGTTAGAGCGTATCCGTTCAGGTGTTACAGATTTTGGAATGGCGCTGCAGCCATTTTGCATGTGCCATCTCAACATAACTTGAACAGGTGTACGATCATACTTCTCGCTTATTTGCATAATGGTTTTATCTTTAAGCACATTCAGTTCAGAGCCATCACTTCGCTCAACCATACCGCCAATAGGCGACCAAGCCTGAGTAATGATCTCTCGCTCGTTGTTTACCTTGAGCATCTCTTTTTGCGAAAAGTAAGGGTGGACTTCAATTTGATTGAGGACAGGTGTTAGTTTGACGTGCTTTTGAAGTTCATCAAGCTGTATTTGCGTGAAGTTAGATACACCAAGTGATCGTATTTTGCCTTCTTTAACGGCTTTCTCAAGAGTTTGATAAGCTTTTATAGTTCTGTCGAACTGTTTTGGGTTTGGCCAATGAAGTAAGTAAAGGTCTACATAATCTGTTTTTAATTTTTTAAGTGATGTGTTGAGTGCGGTCACTGGATCTTGGTAGTCTGGCATCCAAATTTTGGTTGTGAGAAAAATATCTTCACGGCCAACATCGGATTCTTGAATAGCTTGGCCAACTTCGGCTTCATTGCCATATATTGCCGCCGTGTCGATGAGGCGGTAACCTGTATCCAAAGCAACTTTGATTGCTTTTACGGCTTCATCACCTCTGGCTTTATAAACACCAAGACCAATACTCGGCATAGTTCTGTCGTTGTTAAATGTGACTGTTTCAAAACGCATTGTGGCCTCCTTATGTCAATTTTATTAGAGTCACATAGATGAGATCACAGGGATGTAAACGTTTTAATGCTGACTGATCTTGAGTGTATTTTGTACAGATCAATTCAGGCTCTCACCTCTATAATAGGCGTAGACACGAATGTATTTTTTTAGGTTTGGAGCCCTTGAGAAATGGATATAATAATACGCCCTATGGATAGAGCAGATTTGCAGGCTGCAAGTATCGTTCATGAACAAGCCTTTAGTCGACAGAAACTTTCTTTTGAATGGCTTGAATGTAATTTAAATGGTTATCCGCGTTTTTTCAGTTATGTTGCTGAATATAATACGTCGATTATTGGCTATATTCACTGGGGCCAAAAAAGCGGGTTTCGCAAAGAGGTTGTACTTGAGCTTGAACAAATAGCTGTTTTGCCAGTATTGCAGAGCAAAGGTGTAGGACGACAGCTTATTCGAGACTCGTTACCCCTTGTAGAGAGAACCTTGGCCCGTCGCCAAGCAAGTATAAAGCACATTATGGTCACGACTAGAGCTGATAATAAAGCACAGCAGCTGTATAAATCAGAGCTAGGTGCTGAGGTAGAAGCAAAGTTGACAAACCTTTATTCAGCCGATGAAGTTGTCATGGTTGCAAGACATTACTCAAGAGAATCCTATGAAGTATAAATTATGTTTTTTAGTTATTGCATCTTTATTGGCGGGATGCGCTAATGCGGAAAATACCGCAGACGATTTAGTGGATGCAGCGATTGAGCGTACGCAGCATGAAGTGCGTTACGATCCTGCCTATATGAAAATAAATTATCCAAATGGTGATGTACCCGCTGGAACAGGTGTTTGTACAGATGTTGTTATTCGTTCCTATAGAGCTTTAGGGATTGATTTGCAGCAGCTTGTTCATGAAGATATGAAAGCCCATTTTAATGAATACCCTTCAAAGCGCATTTGGGGCATGAAAAACACCGATACGAATATTGATCATCGGCGTGTGCCTAATCTGCAAACGTTTTTCACACGTCATGGTGAATCTTTACCTATCTCAGAGGAATCTGCTGATTTTAAACCAGGCGATATTGTGACTTGGGTTCTTGCAGGGCATTTACCGCATATTGGTATCGTCACTGATCAAATTAACTCACAAACACAGCATCCTCTTATTGTGCATAATATAGGTGCAGGGCCTGTACTAGAGGATATGCTTTTTAATTATCCAATAACTGGGCATTATCGTTACCTACAACCAACTCATTAAGAAAACATTATGGCTGCTGAAATTGAACGCAAATTTCTTGTTGATCAAAATTTATTACCTGACTTTGGCGAAGGTACACTTATTTCGCAAGGCTACATTGATACCACCACGAAGAATGTTGTGCGCGCAAGAGTGAAGGGCGACAATGGTTTCTTAACCTTAAAAGGTGAGAGCCATGGCGCAACATGTGCAGAATTTGAATATGAAATCCCTAAAGCAGATGCATTAAATATTATTGCAACAATGTGTGCTGGGAAAACTGTTGAAAAAATTCGCTATGAATACCCTTTAGGAAAACATGTCTGGGAAGTGGATGTTTTTAGCGGCCGCAACCAGGGTTTAATCGTGGCTGAAATTGAGCTCGCATCTGAAGATGAAACTTTTGAAAAACCAGAGTGGATTGCTGAAGAGGTTACAGGCCAAGCAAAATATTTTAATGCTTGTTTATTGAATATGCCTTATTTAGAGTGGTAAAGCACTCTGTGGCTTTGAGCCCTTAAATAAAGAGATGGTTTAGTGGCGTTATAACACTTTTATTTATGGGCTTTAATACACTAAATGTTTCAATTATTCGCCTGCTCTGGGCGGTTTAGCTGCCAAAAAGGCACGAAAAATGTGAAATTGTTCACACTTTTCGGGTTTATTCTCCTTTTGAATTGTATGGGTATGGCTAGATGCTATGCTTTAAATATAAGGATAAAAAAGGAGATAAACATGAAAAAAATACTTGTTATTGCTGCATTAGGATTTGTTTCAGCTAATCTCTACTCAGAACAAGCATCAGTTCAATTTGATCAACATCTTGATTTCCAATCCTTCGAAACTGCATATGAGAAGCATGTTGCTCCATCATTACAGCCATACGCTGAAATGGGCGACGAATACATGCAAGTGGTTTCAGAAAAAACAGCTGCATTTTCTAAATTTAAAGATGATGTTGTAGCTCTTTATAATCAATCATTTACAGAGAAAGCTGAAGAGCCCTTAGATCAGTATGCAATGGTTTGGCATAATGAAAGCCAATCATTCATCAAAACAAAGCTCCAATAATCAATAAGATAGAGTTGCAATAGTTCTTTTATTAGAAGCATTACTGCCGTAAAATATGTCTAAGTTGTTGAAAATTAAGGCTTAGGACGCGAAAGGGATGCTTATGAACAAAGTTGTTATTGTAACAGGTGGGAGCCGGGGTATTGGTGCGGCAACATCTTTACTCCTGGCTCAACAAGGCTATCGAGTCTGCGTAAATTATCGAACACGCCAGCAGGATGCAGAGGCTATCGTTTCTCAAATCGATCAGGCTGGCGGTATTGCACTCTCTTATCAAGCAGATGTGACTGATCCTAATCAAGTGGATCAACTCTTTAATCGTACTCGCGAGATTTTTGGTGAAGTCACCCATCTTGTCAATAATGCTGGTATTCTTTTCCCTCAGTCTCAATTAAAAGATATTTCCCTAGAACGCTTCCAAACCATGATGAATGGGAATTTGATGAGTTGTTTTTTATGCTGCAAAACTTTTATTCATCAAAATACCCTTGGTGGTGCCATCGTTAATGTGTCTTCAATTGCTGCGCGAACTGGTTCACCATTTGAATATGTTGACTATGCCTCTACAAAAGGTGCTATGGATTCCCTCACTAAAGGCTTATCTCTTGAACTGACCAAAGATAATATTCGAGTTAATGCTGTTCGACCAGGTTTTATTCATACAGATATTCATGCCGATGGCGGTGAGCCTAATCGTGTTGAGTGGCTTGCACCGCAAATCCCAATGAAGCGGGGCGGTGATCCAGCTGAAGTTGCGCAGTCTATTGCATGGCTATTATCCGATGAAGCGTCTTATGTCACGGGCAGCTTTGTTGATATTGCTGGTGGACGCTAAAGTCTATGAGCGGCCCTGTATCTTGTGGTAGTATTCTTGGTTTCTTAAAACAAGATGCAAGATGGAACGAGCTCAATTATGTCATATGAATTTCAATACCGTGAGTATGCAGAAGCCCTTTATGATGCTTTGGTCGAAGATGCTTTTTATATCACTATGGAGCAGTCCATTGCTGACTCTCAAGAGGCAAAAGAAGGGCTGCTGAAATACCTTGACTATTCCATGGTTGAAAGTGCCCAATATGGCGAGCTTCTTTTGCCAGAAGGTGACAAAATTGGCTGTTCTATCTGGTCTAAACCTATAACGCCTGAGCAAAGTGCAGCGAAGAGTAAAGCTAAAAAAGAGTTTCTTTTAAAGCATATGGGGCAAAACTCTCTCGATACCTATAATGCTATTGTTGGTTCTATGTCTGCTTGCACGGAAGGGCTAGTAAGTGATGATGATTGGTATCTGTCTATTCTTGGTCTTCTGCCTGAATATCAGGGGCAAGGTCTTGGTTCTAGTTTAGTGATGCCAGTGCTTAAAGAAGCTGATCGTTTAGGTGTTGCCAGCTATATTGAGACATTTACACCACGGAATAAAACATTCTATCAGCGACTTGGTTATGTTGAAATTGGTGCTTTTAAGGAGCCTACAACAAAAACTGAATTTGCAGTGATGCGTCGTGAACCACAAAAAAGTAAGGGCTAAGCCTGTGCCTGCAATTGCTTTTTTTGATTTTGATGGGACAACCACCCATGAAGAGATGTTTACACCATTTATTAAATATGCAGCCCCTAAGCATCGATTACTGTTAGGCCGTTTGTGCTTAGCTTCAACGATTATTCGCTATAAGCATTTTAATATGCCAGCTCATCTCGTGAGACCAAAAGTAGCTGGCTATGCCTTTAAGGGTTTAGATGAAGAAACCCTAAAACAAAAAGGCAAAGATTTCAGTATTTCTGTTATTCCTGAGTTTGTGCGCACGAATGCTTTAGAGCGTATGCAGTGGCATAAAGATCGTGGCGATAGAGTCGTTCTGGTTTCAGCATCCTTATCTTTGTACCTTAAACCTTGGTGTGATTTGCAAGGCATTGAGCTTTTATCGTCTGATCTTGAATTTAACAATAATAAAGCAACTGGTCGATATGCCACGCCAGATTGCAGCTCTGAAGAAAAAGTCAACAGAATTAAAGCGCAATATAAACTCTCTGAGTATGATGCGGTCTATGCTTACGGCGATACGCCTGAAGATTATGCCATGTTAAATATTGCTGATTATAAATCCTATCAATGGTCGGAAATGGAATAGGGAATACCATGCCACACTGTATTATTGAGCACTCATCAAATCTTGATCCTTTTGCTTTAAATGAGCTCGTTTTTACTGCTGCCCATGAATCAGCCCTTTCAAGGTGAAAATTT
>DJZY01000090.1 GCA_002450655.1 Gammaproteobacteria bacterium UBA6940
GGTTCGTGATCTATCAGCCAATCATCCGCTACCGCTTCCCGGTATGAATAGGTATAAACGGGTTTACCGAAAATTTCGCTGGTGTGTTTTGCTGGCGTTGCGGTTAAGCCAATTTTAACGGCATCAAAATAATCTAGCACCCGGCGGTAACTAGAAAGATACTGACTTGCATCCCGTGTAGCGAGTTCGCCTTCGGTCATTTCCTGGTCGAGCGTATACCCTCGGTGGGCTTCATCAATAATAATGCAATCAAACTGGTCTAACGGAGGCGGGTTATCGCTCATAAAGATGCGTTTCACCATGGCCTGTACAGTTGCTACCTGCACGCGCGTTTCAGCCTCAGCTGCCATATCTCCCAGTTCTGCAACATTATAGATTTTAGATAAGGTATGATTTTGTTCTAATGGTGCCTCATTAAAGGCGTCGATAGCTTGCTGACCCAGTGCGGTGCGATCTACCAGGAATAAAATACGCTTAAATCGCTCTGCCTTTAAAAACCGGTACATCAAACCGATGATGGTGCGCGTTTTACCTGTACCGGTAGCCATAGCTAACAGTGCAGTGCGTACTTCTTTCGCTAACGAATTTTCCACCGCAATAATGGCTTTTTGCTGATAGTCACGCACTTTTAAATAGCCAAAGGGCTCGGCTTTTAACTTTTTCTCAGCCTCTTCTTTACTGCGTTTGAGTTTGTCGATTAAGCCTTCAGGCGTATGAAACTTTGGCAGTGCACGTTTAGTATTTGCTTGGTCGCGAACATCCCGAAACCAGGTTCCAGATTGTTCAGCCAGTTGGGGAACGTAAGGGCGACCATTGCAGGAATAAACAAAGGGGATTTTATAATGGCCATCATGCTCATCAGGCCACGCGATTGTCATTCCTGCTAATTCCCATGCACTTTGCATTGGAGGTGAGATACTAAAACCTTTACTGTAACGTTCTGCCTGCGAAATTTTTCCTGCTATGTTGGCGTTTTCTTTCTTTGCTTCAACCACTGCCATGGGCGTTAAACCTGAAAAAAGCACATAGTCTGCTCTACCTTTTTCACCGTTATGCTCGGTAGGCCATTCAGCGACAGCAATATTCTTGCCTTTTTCTGGTCGAGCCCCGCTTTTATAGATAAGCGCTTCGCTATCGGCAGTCCAACCCGCTTCTACTAATTGCTGATCAATTAAAATGCGGGTTAACGCTTCATCCAATACAATGTGTTGCGTTGCCGCTTGTGTATTTTTGTTTATCTGGCTGCGTTGAGTAGTTTGCGTTTTCTCATCAGCCGCCGCTAACTGATCCTGAAGTGCCTTTATCTTTGCTTCGTAATCTTTACGTTGCGCTAGTAATGCCTCTTCATGTTCAGACGCTTGTTTCGCCAGAGAACGAGATTCTTCGTCCATTGCCAGTGCCAACGCTTCATATTCTGCTTTTTCTTTGGCTACGAGATCATGAAGCTGATTGCTCGAATCCAGGTCAACATTGGCTTGTTCTAAATCACTTTTTAGCTTCGCAATTTCAGTTTGTAACTGACGTAACTGTTCGCTGGGGTCGGCAGGTGGAATAAAAGGACCAGGTTTAAATTGAACCCCACTCCGGCCAAAAGACTGGTGAAACCATATGGCCAATTTGCGGGCAACCACCAAACCATTTATGGCTTCTTTGTGTTGAGTTCTGAAAGTATGGGTTGCTTTATTGCCTTCCATTCTGAGGGTATGGAATAACTCCCTGACTACCGGCTCTAGTTTTAGCTCCCGGTTTATCTTATAGATCAAATCAGCCTGGGATGTCTTATCGTCAAACTCAATTCCAACCAATGCTGCAATGTGCTGTGCCAGTGCTTCACCCAGTTGCCTAAGTTTCATTAACGTTGTATTGGGATCGCTTGAGAACGCTCTTTCAGCAGAGAAGGCGATTTCCACAAAAAGCGAGTCATGCTCTTGTAGAAACCCGAAGTTGCCTTGCTGGATAGAGGATGCCATGATTACGAAACTCCATTTCACCTGCTATCTGACTTTCAATGAAATTAGCCTTTCAAATAAAAAATCAGACTTGAATCATCAATTTCTGCCAAACCAACCATTTAAACTACTTTTTGGCCGATCTGAACAATATTAAAACTATACTAAAGATTAACACAACTAACTAATCTAACTATGTTTAATTGAACGAATCAACACAATTGATTGGGAAAAATTTAAGATTCTATAAACACTTTGAGAGTAATGAAAAAATTCTGAGTACGTCTTTTCCGGGACAAACAACCACTCGAATGTTATTGCTCAGGTTGTATAAAAAATAAACTCATCTAATATAATTCTGAAAATATATTGGAAGGGAATCACAATAATGAAAAGACAACTGTTGTTTTTAATCAAAGCCTTCACTGCTTTAGGTACTTTATTTATTTTCGCAGTATGTAACGCATATGAAATTGGGATGCGCGCACTACCACATGAAGATAAAGGCTATTACTTTACGACGTCTGACGGAGGCAGCTTAATTGGCGAATATGAAAGAAACCACGAGAGACTAACTGCATTAGCCTTACAGTGCCTTTATGAAGCAAATAATTCAGAAGGTACATTAGAAAAAATGCCTAAAGATTGTGCAGACTATAAAAGCATTGATACCGAACTTTCATTATTTAGCAATGAATTGACCCCCTCTGACGCCCCCCTATTTAAATATCGGGATCTTGTATCTTTTGTGCGATGGCCAGATGATCCAATACGATTCATCCACAAAGGCGGGGCCTCTGCCGCTACATTTGGGGCTTTAATTAAGCAAGGTTGTAAGAAATTTTTCGAGGATAAAACAAAGGCCCCTTCTAAAACGGGAATATTCAACGGTGGTTTATTTTGTGTTTCGCACTTTGGCAAGCTTCAATTTTTACATTCCATGGCAACTGATTTTGGCGAGCCACCAAAACAAACTAGACATTTAATATGGCAATGGGCGAATTATGCTTTTGAACTTTCGACGAGTTCAACGTTGTGGGATGAAGAGTATTGCGACTATTGGCAGAATTACCCCAACAGCCCTGAACAAAGAGATCTTGGAGAGGTTATGCTAGAAGACAGCATGTTGGATGACTCACCATGTAATTCAGGGTTCAACCCCTACTATTATACCAACTGGTTTAGACCTCTCTTTGGATATGAGAAAGTCGATAAATATTGGCAGACATGGCGATTAGGTATTACTTTCAACTGGAGTTGTACAACATTATACGGCGGCGCAAAGCTATGCCCAGCCTTTGTCGACCAACAAACTAAAAATAGACCAAAGAAAATTCAGTCTATACAAATGTCGGCATTAGGTTCAATTATTCATATGATTCAAGACTCGTATGCAAATGGGCATACAGAACGAGATAATTCCGGTCTCGAGCCAAAGGTAAGTTTAGGCAGAGTGATTGCTTTTAGGACTTATTTAGGACAAGACAAAGACAAACATGCTATAAGCGATAAATGGCCTACGTTTGATGATGTTGGACCATCTGTCGATCCAATTACCGCTGTTGCAAAGCTAGTTTGGTTACATAACCAGGTTTCACAAGGCAAGTCTGTTTCGAATAAATATAATGTCGATAGCATACTTCAACGGGTTTATGGCGATGTTAAAGAGACCGATGAAACAGCTGGTCCTGGAAGATTGTATGCAGAATAAACTGGGGTAAGGAATTGGTCGGTGTGAGAGGATTTGAACCTCCGACCCCTGACACCCCATGCATGATTTTTACATCCTTACCTGTCATTAGATTTACTAAACCATCACTCCCCGCCCTACTCTAACCATATATAAATTATAGATTTTTGATGACACCATGCAGCTAGAGACACTTGTAGACAAGCAGGTGCTTATGGGTATCTTTTTGCCGTCCGTGCAACACAGGTGCAACATATTTCCAAATTTAAAGATAACTGGTGCAACATGGAAACGATCAAAATCAAACTTACAGAATCAGTGATTAAAGGAGTCCCAACAGACGTAGAACGGATTACCGATACAGAAATAAATGGTTTTCACCTTCGTATTGGTAAACCTTTAAAAGATGGAAGCAGGACCAAGAAATACTATCTCTACTACCGCTTAGGTGGCAGGGGGAGCAAAGCGGGTAATTATTTAATAGGCAGCACCAATACAATAGATCTAAAAGACGCGCGTAAAAGGGCTAAAGATTTAATAGGCCAGGTTTCCAGAGGTATCGACATTTGTGGAGAAAAGCAAACTAATAAGCAGACTCAGACTAACCTTCACAGATCAGCAAAAGTTAGCGATCTGCTGGATGCTTTCGAGGGACACATAAAGATTCAGCGTAAAAGACCAGAAGAAGTCGTGAGAGCATTCAAGGCTGACGTTAGACCCACTATCGGTAAGTTAAGGCTTGCAGGTATTTCAAAGCAAGTAATCGTCGAAAAATGTTTGAATCCTATAATTAAGAGAGACGCATTGGTTCAAGCTAATAAAACCCTGTCGTTACTAAAACAGACTTTCCAATTTGGAGTAGAAACAGGACTAATTGAGCAGAACCCTTTAATTGGAACCCGGCGACAAAATATTGGAGGCAAGGAAAAACCAAGATCGCGTAACTTAGCAAAGCAGGAACTAAAGTCATTCTTCACATGGTTGAATACATCAACTGCGAGTCTACAAGTAAGACAAGCATTAAAGTTACTTTTACTCACCGGTTGTAGAGCCCAAGAAATGACCTTAGCAAAGTGGAGCAATATAGATTTCAAAAAACAACTCTGGACCTTCCCTGAATGTGACAGAAAAGGTAACAAGGGAGAAACCAAAAGTCATGTTGTGCCGATAACGCCAATGATGAAATCATCTTTATTAACTCTGAAATCAGCTTATTCAGATTTAGGCTCAGACTATGTTTTTCCATCTACTGCAGGGAAAATCGGAATTGAGCCCATAGATAGATCAGCCTGTGCAAAGTTTTTACGCAGACGATTTGAGAACGACGAAATTAAGCTAGAAAAATTCGTACCCCACGATTTGCGCAGAACATTTCAAACTCTCTTAAGCAGTCTAGGTGTAGACGCTATTGTGTGCGAAAAGCTGTTAAGCCATGAATTACAAGGTATGCTCAAGATATATAACCAGTATGATTATATGAAAGAAAGAAAAGCCGCTTTAATAATGTGGGACAAATGGTTAACCGAACAAGGTATTCTGTGATGACGCATGATATAGACATGAAAGAAATCGTAAAAGCAGGCTACTTCGATAAAGACGTTTCTTACTACGATAAACTTCAAAAGATTGTTGAAGCATCAAAAAAAGAATCACCTGCAGGCATAGAAATCCCGAACGATAGAATCCGTGCACTCGTAAAGCCAGTACCTGAAGAACGACAAATAGTTTTAAGTGAATTAATAAAGCTTAAAAATGCATTAAAAAAACAAATAAATACTCTTGAAAAAATAGGCGGTAACAGCATAGCCGAGATTGTAAGGCAATATAAAGACTTGTCTTTTAACTCAAAAATAACACCAGAATCTTATCAGTTCGATAAGGAATTTGAACTTGAAGCAGTAGAAACTTTAATTTCTTTTATTAAAAGTCAATCATCCAAAAGAGATATACCATATTTTCTTATTGGAAAGACCGTCGAGTTGTATGACCATTATTGCCTGAATGTTCTTAAACAGAAAAAGCTGTTTAAAGCACCGAAACAACTGAAG
The DNA here is from genome assembly GCA_002450655.1 of Gammaproteobacteria bacterium UBA6940. Lineage (GTDB taxonomy): Bacteria > Pseudomonadota > Gammaproteobacteria > Pseudomonadales > UBA6940 > UBA6940. The sequence continues at coordinate 5,688 of DJZY01000090.1, forward strand.
TCACTGATAACTGAACTTACCGGTATTGAAGAGCCTGCATGCCATATAAATGAATCAAGAAAAAAACTTAAAAATATTTAAAAGTTATTTCCTATGATCTCCGATTCTCAGATATAAGATGGGTATCGTCATCTATAAACACGAGGCGATAACTATGAACTTACTGACATCACAAGAAGCTGCAACATATCTAGGCTTCAAAGAAGCTACACTACGCAACAGTCGTTGCACATCAAAACTAGCAAACATTCCAACACCGCGTTATCTCAAACTCGGAAACACTGTCCGTTACAAAAGAGAGGACTTAGATAACTGGCTAGACTCATTAAATGCATACGCTGTATGCCAAGGTGAGGAGGCTTAATCATGTCTAATTACATTGAAAACTTTCAACTAGCCGCTTCAGTTTTAAGAAACTTGAAGAAGAAAATAGCACAGCCTACCCCGGCCTTCTCTGAAGATTTCGAAGAATTATGTACTGACTTGAACCGAGGTTTAACCGGGCTCTTATCTACTTCAAAATTACTCGAAGTTTTACCGAACTTTAAAGCGGAAAATTCAAAGGATTACCGACTGGAAACCCTCTCAAGATTGTTAATCTTGGGTCACAACACTGAGGCCATTTTAAGTTATGAATTCCGGGATTATTCATTATTCAGACTGAAACAGTTGGCCACAAATATTCTAAAAGAACGCTCACCATGGATTAAAACCATCGACATAAATGAGCGATTTAGGCGATGGGAGACGGAGCTTTACGAACACAGATTGCTAGAACGTCTTATCTACGAAATTGGCTACATTGCGGAGGTCGATCATGTTTGATTTATTTAAACAAGCTAACGCAGTGATTATTGAAAGCCCAGACAACCTTTTGAAGGTTGAAAGGGAATTCTTTTTACTCTTCCACAACAAGCGACTAATGATAAGAGGGCTCAAAGAATTTGAGCTTAAAAAGTATTCTAATACCAGGCCGGAGCCCTGTGCTGTTTTTGTCATGCCAATGAACCGTGAAAGGACGCGCTTTATGAGGCTGTACTGCAAAGCAGACTTACAAACGTCATTATTCATTCGGTGTATCAGTGATGCAGCATCTTACATTCACCCGGAAGATCAATCCGGTAATGATTCTTTCGATCAATTTTTGGCAAGCCTAATTGAGCCCTTTACAGCCAGCACCTTGATCGACTAATAAAGATTGGAGTCCAATATGCGATCAACAAGATCAGGTGGCCCTATGCCGCCTGCTCTTCACTCTTTGTCCTTGAATCAGGATTATCCCAACGAATTAAAGGCTTTTGACCAATGGCTTTTATATCGCCTGCAATGGAACGAGAGTAAGAGCAAATACAATAAAATTCCTTCAACAATTAACAATGGGCGATTGATAAATGGCAGCAAAACCAACAAAGCGCACTGGATGAGTTTTGATATTGCATTACATCATCTTGAGCAAGGTTTAGGTGATGGACTAGGATTTTGTATAACGCCATACGATCCATTTCTATGTTTAGATTTTGACAAGTGTATTCAAGAGCCTTGGTGTTTTGAAGCCATAAAAAATTTTGATAGTGCTGCAGAATTATCGGTTTCAAAAGAAGGTTGTCATATTTTTATTGAAGCAGAAAAGCCCGGTGGAATGGGCACTAAAAGTAAGACCTTCCACAATAGCAAAGTTGAAATACTGGGAAACGGACAATTCGTTGCTCTCACCGGAGAGTTCAACGGAAAACCTGTCGCCAACCGGCAATCATTATTGCTGGAATTTGCCGCACCTTTGCAAAAACAGAAAGAAAAAATATCTGTTCAAGCAAAACAGTCTGAATACTCAGAAACAGCAAGCAGTGTTCTAGAGAAATTAAAACAAAGCAGATTTGCTGAGTCTTTTACCAAGCTGTTTGAAGGTGGCAATTTGTCAGATGATACCAGCGCTGATGACTTAGTTTTTTGTAATTACTTAGCATCTTTTACTGCCGATCCTAATGTGATAGATGAGATTTACCGGCAATCAAATCGATACCGGGATAAGTGGGACCAAAAGCGAGGACAACACACCTACGGCGAACTAACAATTGAACAGGCCCTGAGTGCATCAAATCCATTATTTAAACAGTCTGCTACTGAGGCGTTCGCAGGTATGGCTGTACCTCAACAAAAACCAAATCCTCCTGTCCCAAAAAACGTATTCTCACTGGAGAAGTTCGTAGTGAACAAACAACTTGATGAACTGAAACAGAAAACACTGGAAGATAAATTTGTACTTCCGAAAGTTGCGATATTAGGTCAGCTAACCGCCCTTTATGCCCCACCAAACAGCGGAAAAACATTACTTACAATTTATCAGTTAATCGAGAGTATCCGTTCAGGCAATATCGACGGAAGCCAGGTATTTTATTTTAATTGTGATGACAGCTACAACGGAATGCTTATCAAAGCAACTATTCTTAATGAACATAGAGTTAATTGTATTTTCCCCGATCACAACGGGTTTAAGCTTAACGACTTTCCAAGCTATCTAAATGAGATGATCAATTCTGATGCTACTAGCGGAATGATTTTGATCTTAGATACCCTGAAAAAGTTTACTGACATTATGCATAAAACACGGTCTTCTGATTTTAATGCTCTTGCCCGGCGATTCACTCAGAAAGGAGGCAGTATCATTGCACTTGCACACACCAATAAAAACAAGTCTGAAGATGGACGTTTGGTTGTAGCTGGAACCTCAGATGTTGTAGACGATTTTGATTGCGCATTTGTAATCAATACACTTGATACCAACGATCCAGAAACTAAGACTGTTCAATTTGAAAACATAAAACAAAGAGGCAATGTTTCTCGAAAACTCACGTTTAGTTATGCCACTCAGGAAGGTATCAACTATTACGATTTGTTGGATAGCGTTACCTGCCTAGATGAGCGAATAACCAAACAACGTGAGGTTGAGGCAAAAGTAAAATCTGACGCTGAGTTAATCGATATTATTTGTCAGAACATCAGAAGCGGTAACGTAAAACGCACTGAATTGATAAACGCTTCACACAAAGAGAGCAAATCCTTCGCCAGCCGAAAAGAAGTTGAACGAGTATTAGACCAGTATACCGGAGATGATTACTCACATGGGGATCGTTGGCTACTCAAGATTGGTGATAAAAATTCACACACCTATACGTTATTAACTCCCAAACTCCCTACCCCCTAGAAACTTCCGAAGCATCCCAAACACACGTGGTATCTAAGTTTGGGATGTTTTTTATGTTTATGAAGCAGGGCAAGATCACGAACATAAA
>DJZY01000084.1 GCA_002450655.1 Gammaproteobacteria bacterium UBA6940
ACAGGTATAGTGACAGAGAGAGGTTTGACCAAATTAATGCAAGCTTTACGTCAACGGAAAACTATTCACGCTATGTTCGAAGTCAAATCGTTCAACCAGACATTATCACGGTGGATGCTGGCGCTGTCTTTTCCAAGGGGACAAATGTAATTGGTGAGTGGGCTCAAGTTAGATCATCAGTTCAAAACTTCTTAACAGCAGCTGTTAATCAAAGCATTCAACACACCAAAAATGTGCTTTGGGCAACTGGATTTGCAACGGCATTTGCACTCTTTTTTGGATTACTTTCCATTAAATCGTTTTACTCTGTGACTGTAAATAGCATATTAGAACTTCAAAATATCTTTAAAGCCTTAGCTCATGGTGATTTAAATGCAAAGGCAAGCATTCATGGAACAGATGAAATGGCAAAAATGGCACAAGAACTCAACAAAATGAGCGCTCAGTTTAAAAACTCAATTCAAGAGGTTGCCGATAACTTTTTAAATGTACAAACAGCCGCACACAGCATCAAAAATAATATGGACATGACCAGTGATAGCATTACTGAGCAAGCACAACAAATGGAATCAATTGCAAGTGCTATGACCGAAATGACTGCTTCTGCTCAAGAAGTCGAGAGAAATACCCAGCAAGCCTCTCAAGAAGCTACAGGCGTTGTTAATACAACGAATAATGGCGATAAAATAATGCAAGTTATGGTGAATAGTATTAGTGATCTGACTGATGGCGTCAGCAGCACAAGCGCTGCAATTTCAGCATTAGATGAAGACACAAAAGCCATAGGAAAAGTCACTGAAGTCATTAGAGATATTGCCGAGCAAACCAACCTACTTGCCTTAAATGCAGCTATTGAAGCAGCACGTGCTGGCGAGCAAGGTCGTGGTTTTGCTGTTGTAGCAGATGAAGTAAGAGGACTGGCCCAGCGTACCAGAGAGTCCACAGATGAAATTCAAACAACAATTGTAAAGCTGCAAAAAGCCTCAGATCATGCAGTGAGTGTTATTAGTCGATCAATGGGCAATGCAGATGACACTCGCAATCAAGTTGCAGAAGTTCAAGGGTCCCTCTCAGAAATACGCTCTTCCGTATCGGATATGACATCAATGAACGAACATATTGCATCTGCAGCAACACAGCAGGCATCAACGACAAATGAGATGAATGCCAGTATTTCAAGAGTTCAGACATTAAGCCAAGATGCAGACGAGCGCATTCAACAGGTTAATAACCTTGCAGAACAACTTGCTCAAGCTACAGAAACACTTAGCCAGAACTTGAAGTTTTATAAAATTTAACTTTATGAGCTTCCACTCATGAAAAAGGGCCTTTAAAAGGCCCTTTTTCCATTATATAAGACTGAGATTCAGCACAGATTACTTCAAGCGAGCAAAAGCTTTTGCAACAGCAACTCTTGTTTCTTCAAGCACTTCATCTGTATGACAAATACTCACAAAACCAGCTTCAAATGCAGACGGTGCAATATAGACACCTTCATCGCAGAGCGCATGGAATAGTTTGTTAAACATATCACCATCACATGCCGTAACTTCATCGTAATTGTTTGGTGCAGTTTCAGACATAAACAGACCAAACATAGAGCCAACCGCACGTGTCGATAAAGTAATACCAGCCTTCTTCGCTTCTTCTTCAAAAATAGCCACAAGCTTTTTCGTTTGAGCAAAGAGTTTGTCGTACAAACCAGGTTCTTGTAGAAGCTCAAGTGTTGCTTTACCAACAGCCATCGCTAGCGGATTTCCGGAAAGTGTACCAGCTTGATATACTGGGCCTAATGGAGCAAGGTGAGCCATAATATCAGCACGACCACCAAAGGCACCTACAGGCATACCACCACCAATGACTTTACCAAGGCATGTGAGATCAGCTTTTACATTATAAAGCCCTTGAGCGCCTTGTGGATGTACACGAAAGCCTGTCATGACTTCATCAATAATGAAAACAACGCCATACTCATCACACAGTGCACGAATTTTCTCAAGATAGCCTTCAAGCGGCGCAATAAGGTTCATATTACCAACAACTGGCTCAATAATAACAGCTGCTAATTCTGAACCAATTTCTTTAAAACATGATTCCAGTGCATCGAAATCGTTATACGGAATAGTTGCAGTCAAGCTTGTTAGAGACGCTGGAATTCCAGGTGAACTTGGCACACCAAGTGTTAAGAGGCCAGAACCTGCCTTTACAAGTAAAGAATCAGCGTGACCATGATAGCAACCTTCAAACTTTAGAATACGATCACGACCAGTAAAGCCACGAGCAAGACGAAGCGCAGACATTGTTGCTTCTGTACCAGAGCTCACCATACGAACTTGTTCCATGCTCGGCACAAGCTCTGTTACAAGTTCAGCAAGTTCAACTTCAAGCTGCGTTGGCGCACCAAAGCTTAAACCCTTAGCAGCAGTTTCTTGCAAGACTTCCATGACTTTTGGATGTGCATGACCAAGAATTAATGGCCCCCAAGAGCCTACATAATCAATGTATTTAGAACCATCTTGATCATAGACATAAGCGCCCTCACCTTTTTCAAAGAAAATAGGTGTACCACCAACACTTTTAAAAGCACGAACTGGTGAGTTAACGCCACCAGGAATCACTTTCTCGGCACGAGCCATTAAGGCTTCTGATTTGGAATGCTGCATTTCAATATCCTATTTGTTTAGTTCTCATCCTTTTTAAACCAGTTAAGCGATGAACGCAACTTGACTACTTCACCAATAATGACCAAAGTCGGTGCTTCTAGCTCAGTATTTTCAACCATATCTGCCATTGTGCTTACAGTAGCTTCTAGCACTTTCTGATCAGGCATTGTGCCTTTGGACACTAATGCAATCGGCATGTCAGGGCTCATACCAGCAGAAACGAGCGACTCTAGTGTGTAGCGCAGTTTTGGTTTGCCCATATAGATAACAAGTGTATGGAATGGTTTAACGTAACGTGCCCATTCCACAGGTAAGGATTTTTCACTTAAATGACCAGTCACAAAAGACACAGATTGCGCATAATCACGATGTGTCAGTGGAATACCAGCATAAGCTGCACAGCCTGCGGCAGCAGTTACAGCTGGCACAACCTGAAATGGAATGTCTGCAGCCATAAGCTCAGCAATTTCTTCACCACCACGACCAAAGATAAATGGATCACCACCTTTAAGGCGACAGACCTTTTTACCCTGCTTTGCTAATTCCACAAGCTTGGCATTAATTTGGTCTTGAGGCACAGCATGATGTGCTCTAGCTTTACCAACATACAAACGTTCAGCATCACGACGACACAGCTCCAGCAATGCAGGTGAAACTAAACGATCATATAAGACAACATCTGCTTTTTGCATTAAGCGTAAAGCACGAAATGTAAGAAGATCAGGATCCCCAGGACCTGCACCAACCACATAGACTTCACCTTTCGGTTTGTGCGCTTCTTTTGAGTGAGCATCAATTTGCTCTTCTAACAGCTTTTCTGCCAATGCATCTTGACCATGCAAACAGGCTTCTGTCACTGGGCTTTCAAGCACGTCTTCCCAAAAAAGACGACGTGTTTGTATTGATGGAAACGTTTTTTTGACCTTTTGACGAAACTGACTGAGCAAGCCTGCTAGCAAGCCGTAGCCTGCAGGAATAAATGCTTCAAGCTTTGCACGCATCTGTCGTGCTAATACAGGTGATTCACCACCAGAGCTAATCGCAATCACCAAAGGTGAGCGATCAACAATAGCTGGCGTGATATAAGTGCATAGTTCTGGCTGATCAACAACATTCACAGGAATATTTAAATCAGTTGCCCATGAATAAATGTCTTTATTCACGTCCATATTTTCAGTCGCTGCAATCACAAGCTGAACACCTTGAGTGTCATTTTGAATAACAGCACGATTATGCACTTCGTCATGCTCATTAAGCAGTTCAGGTATGGCAGGATCAATATCCAATGCCACAACCTTAATTCTAAATCCGGCGTTTTTTAACAAACGGATTTTTCTTAATGCAATTTCACCTGCACCAACAACAAGGGCAGTCTGCCCCTTCGTCTTTAAAAAGATCGGAAAAAAGCTCACAGTTTAAAACCTGCTGGTTCAATATGTGTTTTACCCATAAAGCCAACTAAAGCTTCTGGTACACGGACACGACCGTCTGCTTCTTGATAGTTCTCAAGAACAGCAACAAGCGTACGGCCAACAGCGAGTCCAGAACCATTTAATGTATGAACAAGTTCTGGCTTCTTAACACCTTCACGACGGAAACGAGCACCCATACGACGAGCTTGGAAATCACCAAAGTTACTGCAAGATGAGATCTCACGGTATGCGCTTTGGCCAGGTAACCACACTTCTAGATCGTATGTTTTTTGGGAACCCGCACCAGTATCACCTGCACAAAGCAGCATTTTACGATATGGGAGTTCAAGTTTTTGAAGAATCATTTCAGCATGGGAAACAAGACGCTGATGCGTTTCTTCGGAGTCTTCTGGCTTACAGACATGCACTAATTCAACTTTTTCAAATTGATGCTGACGGATATAACCACGAGTATCTTTACCATAAGAACCAGCTTCACTTCTGTAGCAAAGCGTATGAGCACAAAATGACAGTGGTAAATCAGCCTCAGTCAAAAGGCGATCTGCAACAAGGTTTGTTAGTGGTACTTCTGCTGTTGGCGTTAGGTACCATGGTTGATCGTGCTGAATTTTGAAAAGGTTGTCATCAAATTTTGGTAGGTTACCAGTACCATAAAGTGATTTATTATTCACAATTGTTGGTACGTTCATTTCTGTATAACCGTTATCAATTTGCGTGTTCAGCATAAATTGAGCAAGAGCTCTATGAAGCTTAGCAACATCACCTTGAAGCACAGTAAAACGTGCACCTGTTAGTGCTGCACCAGCAGTACCAGAAAGACCATGCAGTTTTTCACCTATTTCAACGTGATCGAGGGGTTTAAAGTCAAACTCTCGTGGTGTACCCCAACGGTTGATCTCTTGGTTTTCATCTTCCGAAAGGCCATCAGGCACTTCTTCACTCAGAATATTTGGAATACCAGCGGCAATGTCATGGATTTTTTGTTGTACGTCAACAAGTGTTGCTTCTTTAGTTTTAAGCTCTTGGTTAACCTGCTCCATTTCAGCCATAAGCTCAGATGCATCTTCGCCCTTGCCTTTTGCCTTACCAATGGCTTTTGCACCAGCATTACGTGATGCCTGAAGCTGTTCAACAGATTGCTGTAGAGATTTACGCTCAGTCTCAAGTGACGACAAAGCCTCTGTATCTAGTTTAAAGCCACGGCGAGCAAGGGCTACCGCTGTATCTTCGAGATCTTGTCTTAAACGCTGAGGGTCAAGCATGTTAGGAATCCTTTTGTTAATTCTGTCTTACACTTTTAAAACAGTGCTTTAAATCTTCTATATACGAATGAATCATCCTCTTGTATGAGAAGAATGCTCACTTGGGGATATAGTTTAACTCAGCAAAGACAAGTGGCCAAGCTTATTGATTTGTTAGACAGCAAATTCGCCCTGCAAGAAGCTCAAAGATTTTGGGCGTTCAGATATAAAAGGGTCTTTATAATGAAAGAGGATAAAAGATTTTGATCAAAAAAGGACCGCCTCGTGACTTTTAAAACACGGGAATTATCTTGAAGACTTACAATCATTACCGATAAAGAAAGGCAAAAACAAACGAACAAACCAATATATAAAATCATCTCATACCATCAACTTTAGAATTGTAACAATGCCCCCAAAAAAAAAGTTATAAAATTCAGCAGGTTTCCATTCAAACTTTTCACATATAAGTGATCCTCTAGAGTTGTAAAATGAAAAAGCATGTACCTAAAAGAACAACAACTACACACTAACACACTGATATTACAGACATTTCCTCCATTACAAGCCTACCCCATTAGCATTATCGCCCTAGCCAATTTGACTCACCATTCAAAAAAACCGATATAAGACTAAAAAACAGACAAACCGCTCTTGTCTATAATTACACTATGTAACAATATGAATTTTAAGCAAGAAGCATAATAGCTGGCGCACCAGCAAGACAGGCATCATATAGCCATCTTTATTTGTAAGATTAATAAGCTTTTACCCGAGGGAATGTACAGTGGCAGGACGAGTTCATGTAAAATCACAATCGTTTGATTTTGGTGTAGATGACCATCTAACCTTGGCTGCGCCTGTTGCTAATAGGTCTCTTGATAATAAACCCCTGCTAAAAACGCCAGATCAAGACCCAAATAAAGGGCTTATGCGTAGCTTCTCAGCCCGCGCCTATGGTTATGCATCTCAGCGTAAAAATTCGATTAGTAAACAAGTTGACTCGTACCTCGATGCCATTGATACAGCTCGTTCCAAATCATTTGAGTCACTTAAAACTGATCGCATAGCACTTCTAGAGTCATTTAAAGCACCAGTGGATCAAGAACGTTTGACACAAGTTGCAACTCAAGCAGAGCAAATAAGTCGTTTCACCAAAACACTCCTTAAATTTGCAGGTGTCAATTACGGCGGTTTTGTCATTAAACATGGGCTTGCGTTCACAACAGCAGCTGTGAGTTTTGGTATTGTAAATGCGATTAAAGGAAGCTTCGTATTAGCCTTTGATAAGCCTGAGCTCGATGTGAGGGTAGCAAACTCCACTCCCACTATTAATAACAAACCTCTCTATAACGACCCCCCCTATGACAAAATGGGAGTATTCCTTTTTCAAGTTTTCGCTCCTGAAAATAACCATAATAAAACAATTGGTCTTACAGCAACGCAATCCCTAAAAAGAAGTATAAGCCACTATTCTAAGTCTGGAAGAACCAATAAAGAAGAACAGCATAAAGATACACAACAAAATGAACTTCAAAAGTTGATTGGTCGTGTTCAAAAAGATATGCAAAATAAGCTTTTCAAAGATTATGATGAAGCCAAGAAATTCATGGAGCATAGCCTAAACAAGCATTATAAAAAACATGAAATAAAAGTAGCCCTCTCAAGTCACATACTAGCTCTACCTTTATTACTTTGCCTAGAGTTAAAATCACTTAAAAGACAACAACAAACGGGCAAGCTACGAGTTACAGCTCAAGAATTTACCCAACGAGAAAACGATAAAGTTAAATATCAGACCAATCAAATGAAAAACCAGTTAGCAATTGAAAGCTTAAAGTCTGAAAACCTCGAACAAGAGCTACGTCTTCTCAAACCAGAGCTACGTCTTGAAAAAGATAAAAACCGAAATATAACGGACAAATTAAGTGTTCAGAATGACAAAATTGCTGCACTTCAGCGCTCTATAGAGTCCCTTGAAGAAAAAAACAATGGAGCTCAACAGATTATTCAGACTCTCAATAGACGAAATAACAAACTCTCTGAAAACAATATGAGCTTTTTAGAGCTGCTGCAGAAAACAACAAATCAGAATCAAGACTTAAGAGCTGAGATTTATGAGCTACAAGACGTACTCGCAGAAACAGAGTGTCAACGGGATGATACTCGCAATCAGTTGAAGGCAACACAAGCAAAAATTGATTATTTAACATTTCATTATCAGCAGCAACAAGCAACGCTTGATCAATATCAACAACAAATGAATGATCTATCTGAAACATTACACTTTTATAAAAATAAAGAAGCAGAGCTAGGTGCATTAAATCAGGAACTTGAAACTCAGTTACAAGAATTGGTACAAGAATCTCAAGCGATGCACTTTAACATGCTTGATACAGACGATAAAAACGAGGCGTTGTTACAGGAAAACTTACAACTCAAGCGTGAACTACGTATGGCGCATTCAAATAATAAATACCTGACAAGTATTGCGTTAGAATCACCTATAGCTAGCCCAAAAAGCCTTCTTACTGGTCAACCAATTAGTCCTCGCACACCTCAGCAACAAGCAAGAGACATGCAATTCAAGCATAATCATGTGCGTAGCTTAACTGAGTCTAATGCTGAAAAAGATGGCATTATTCGAGTATTACAACAAGAATATAAAAAACTTCAAGGACAATTAACTGCGTCGCAAAGTGATGTACAAACACTTTCGAATACAAATGAAGTGCTTTCTAAAAAACTTATTGGCTTAGATTTAACTCACCAAGCAATAGCAGCCTCTAATTCTCATGCACGAGAGCCTTCACTCGATCGTAACTGGATATTTTAAATATCTTACCAGAAGTGATATTAGCTTGAAAAAGTTAAAAAGGCCATGAAAGGCCTTTTTTTCAAAATTGAGAATAAGCTTTTTTTGCTTTTTGATGAGATTTAAGCTTAAAGACTTCATCACTAGATGACTGCTGAAGCTTTAAAAGCGCTTTACGCAGTTCATCTGTAGCATCTTGTAACTTAATTATTTCATTGACGAGCTCAAGGGGTACAGGAGATGGTAAGGTTGCATAGAGTTCTGAAGTTAAGCTCTGTCGCGTAATGTGCAATTGATTTATACGATCAAGCGTTTCGTTCGACTCAGTGCCAGCTACATATGCATGCTGCAGCTCAGTCATCACCTCTTTTAGGGCACTCACTGTTGCCGCGCACTGGTTACTCATATGAGCTCTCTTCTGTTGCTGGTTTTTCTGCTTTTGGCTTTATACCAACCCAAGCTTCTTTAAGTGTTAATAAGATTTGAGTCACTTCATCAAGCATTTCTGCAGAATTATTAAAATTAGCCTCAAATAAGCGGTTTTCTGCAAAATCATATAAATTACGTAGGTTTTCAGCAATTTCACCACCTTTTTCAAGATCTAGGTGAGCGCGTAAACCATCAACAACTGTAATCGCCTTGCTAATCATGAGTCCTTTCATGGCAACATCACCTGCCTGCATTGCACCCTTTGCAGAAGCAATACGTTCAAGCGCACCGTCAAACAACATGGTAATTAATGTATGAGGGTCTGCATCTGTTGCAGCTGTATAATTACCAAGATTTGCGTATGTTTTAATGCCCTGATGCATAAGGCTCTCCTTATCAATGTATATTAATAACCGCTCGCTCTTATTTATATCGGCAGCGAAGACATTTTCTTCACACTAAATCACATTTTTTTTATAAAAAAATAAACACCAACAATAATTCGAGCGCATTTGGTTAAATAAGCTAATACAGTTAAAGCCTTCCTTGGCTTTTCATACAAAAATACAAATTAAATATAATTAAACAAACTTAAGCCAGCCATTTTCACAAATGTGCTTTGTGCTGATTGCAATACAAATGACTTCAATTGAACTTCTGTAATTGCCTCTGCATAGTCTAAATCAACAATATCAGAAAGAAATGTTTGTAATTCAACATTTAATCCCTCATTTAATTCTAAAGTCGTCTCCAGCATTGTGAGCCTTGCACCGACACCTGATCGTGAACGGCTAATATTTTCAAGGGCATTATCAATATTAGCTAAACTTAAATCAATTGCTTCTCTGAACTGAAGGGTTAGCGTGTCTTCAATATTTGCGTCAGAAATTAAACCACCATAAGCATCACCAATATTTGAGCTAATTTCGTAACCAGGGGCTAAGGTATAATCGAGAGTAGCTGCGACCGCACTAGAGTCATTACCACCATCTTGTAGTGTAACTGGATATCCATTAACCCCAGCAAATGCAACGCTTGAGCGCCCTTCTTCTGCGGTGATATCCACTGAACTATTTGCACGTAAAACAGAGACAGCACCGTTTGTTGTCGAATCTGTAGAATCTGAACCAGCCAATGGCGTTACGCTTAACGCTACATCTCCAGCACCAGAGTCATTTAATCCACTCAATACGATTTGCGCGTCACCATCTGTATCGCCTGTATAACGTAAAACGGCAGGCTGCCCAGCTGCTGGCTGAGCAATATTCATAACGCCTGCATGACCAGCAGCAGCTATTGCATTGTTAATCTCTGTTGTTAATTCATCAATGTCTGCGGTTGCAGCTGTATAGCTTACATTGACCGCTTCACCGTTAGAGCCGGTCAGGGTTAAATCAATCGTTTCCCCAGGGGTAATACCCGCTGCAATATCAAGCTCTACACCAGGAAAATCTGTAACGGAAAAACTATCGATAGCAATATCGGCACCTGAAGTCTCAACAAAACCGAATTCACCTGAACCGTTATTTGTATATGATAAATTTGCAGTTGGTAACACACCAGCTAAAGCTGTATCGATATTGGCATAAGTTGCTGCGGCATTAGCACCAGCTGTCGCTTGAACTGCAATACCATTTAAATTGAATTGAATAATGTCGCCTTCATCGGCATCTGTATTGAAGAAATTAAGAGTTGCTTCAGCGTTATCATATGTTGCAGTTATACCTGCCAATGCATTTAAATTGGTAGCAACCGAACCTATTTCTTCGTTTTCATTTACTGTGACATTTTGATATGTGCCATCAGGCCCAGTCACTGTAAGCGTTTGAGCAGCAACATAGTTGCCTGCTGATGACAATGTCGGTCTTGCAGGAGATGCTCTACCAATCAGAGATTCAGTGGCTTCTATTGTGATTGGCACATCAGCAAGATCTTCAAGCGCAAGCGCAAAGCGCTCAATAGTTGTCATTACACTTTGATTACCGGAAGACTCAACAAAGAAAGTGTCACCGGCTTGCGGATTGCCGCTCACGGCAACGCGGATACCATTAAATTCAATATCTTCACCTGGGTCATAGGTGATATTTTCTAAAGAGCCAGCTGGATTGGTACCAACCACAGGGGAGCCATCACTTGCATTTCTTACAGTGTAAGTTCGACGATCTTGATTATCTTCAGGGTCATTAAAAGTGATAATCCACTTTTCAGGAAAGGCTTCATCAAGTGCAGACTGATCAAAGACTTGGCCAACACTAATTTCTGCCTTGCCCTCTGCATTATTATTAACACTTTTACTTGTTACAATTGTATTTTCTGCAGCCTTTACATCGACAAATAAATCTTTGCCAGAGTCACTGATGGCTACATAGCTTGAAGCCGAAATTTGTGTGTATTTTTGCCCTTCGTCACCTACGTAGTCATAGCCTCCACCACTACGCTCAATAAATGGTTGGTTATCCCCTTGAAATCCTGCAAATAAATAATCACCACTACCATCTTGTGCATTCATAATACCTGCAAGTTCATCTTGCAAAATACGAATTTCTTCAGAAATACTTTGGCGATCATCTTGGTTCAATGTATCGTTAGACGCTTGCAATGCTAAATCGCGCATACGTTGTAAAACATTTACAGCCGCTTCAAGATTAGAGTCTAATAATTCGTTGCGGCCCTCTGCCATTTGAATATTTGAGTTAAATTGCTCATTAATTGAGATTTCTTCTGATAACTTTAAGCTCTGCGAAAACTTAATAGGGTCGTCTGAAGGTTTATTAATTTCATAACCAGTGGAAACTTTAGTTTGTAATTCATTTAACTCAGACTGAACTGTTTGCATTCGAGTTAAACCAGAATTATAAATTTGTGTCGTTGATATACGCATTTAATTCAATCCTTATCAGCCGACAGACTGCAGTAAAGTATCAAAAATACTTCTGGCCACAGCGATAAGTTGAGCGGATGCATTATAAGCTTGCTCATACTTAATTACATTACCAGCTTCTTCATCAAGGTTAACCCCTGAAATTGAGTCTCTTTCATCTTGTGCACGGTCCATAAGCGTTTTTGCCGCTTCTGAGCCTACGTCAGCCTCTGCAGTTTTAGTGCCAATGTAATTAACAAGATTTGAATAGGCATCACGAATTGTTGCTTCACCATTAAACATGACTTTTTCTGTTTGCAATGCGCCTAAAGCTAAAATATTACGGTTGTCTGAATCACCGTCTTTGTTATAGTTAACTTCAAAAACATCACCTTCAGCTGGCGCACCTGACATTGTGATTTGCATACCTAAAAACGTATCGTAATGCTGAGGCAAGGTTTCAAAAATGTCACTTGACCCAGTTAAAGTGCCACCTTCATCTAAAACAACCGCTAATGTTCCACCTATGGTGACTTGTGGAATAGGATCAGCACCTGAAACAGTTATAGCACTGCCATTTTCGCCAGCAATACTCAGATTATCACCAGCACCACCTGTCACTTGCATTTCAAAATCAACACCTGTCGTAGACGTTAAAGTCACTTGGCTTCCATTGCTACTCGCACTAATGCCCATAGCTGCCAGATTTGCATTTTGGCTAATGCTTACAGCTAAATTATCAGGACTGCCTACAGTAAAATTTTCACCATTCAGAGTGAATGTCATAGGGCTAGAGCTGTTTATTTCATCTAAGACTGCATAGGTACTGGCAGTTGCTGTTACATGATTTAAATCATTTAATTGAGCGGCAATTTCTGCCGCAGAGTCGTTTGCATTTGTTGTAATCGTTTGACGGCTAATTTCATTTGTTTCAGGGTCAACACGAGTAACAACAATATTTTCTGAGGTGTAACCATTATCAAACACACCAGCAACAGCGTTACTTTGCGCAATACCAATTGAAGTGCCTTGAGATAAAACCGTTTGCTGATTTAAATCTTCAGGCAACAAGTCATTATTCATATTAGGAACATAGGTTAAGTTACGCAGCGGCGGCTCAAGGTCAACAGGGTTCGCAGGATCAGAATTATCAAGAATGTTGTAAGTGGAACCAGAAGTAAACTGAATAACGAGTGGTGGATTCAAATCACCCGTGTCATTTATTTGACTAAACAATGTTGTGGATGTATCAACGACAGTACCTTGCCCAATTTCACCAGTGCCTCTATTCGCTTCATTACTTTCAACACGTACTGGCTGTGCAAAAGCTAGATCACGAACATTACTGACATTTAAATCCATTTCGCGAGCACCATTACGAGCAGGCGTTATAAGAAAAGTATCACCGGCACCGAACTCCCCTGCCTCAATAGTGACTTCTACGCCATCAAACTCAACTGTAGACGGAAAAATACCCGAAAAAGATTTTTTAGCAACTTCTTCACCATCACTTAAGCGCACGACGGTATAGCTTGTAGTACCAGCCTCTGAAAAGCGTAATTCATAATCAGATGTAGTCATAGAACTAACATCTAAAATATCAGCACGAATGACTTCAGTGCCTGGAAAGGCATTTGTATCATCACCTGTAACTCGGCTTAAAGCCCAGGTTTCATCATTAATGTCGCGAAAAAAATCGCCGCCGAGTTCACCATCCAGATCCATCCCTAAGGCATGCTGTTCATTAACTGCTTCAGTCAAGCCCAATGCAACAATACCAAGCTGACCATACGCAGGGTCAAGGATCTCATTTCTAAATTCAAGTAAACCTCCCATTTCGCCGCCAGTAACACCGTCGGTAATAGTTTGACGAATACTTGAGTTGGTATAGACCAAATCATATCGACTCGGGTCATCAGTCCCAGGCTCTGCAGAAATTTCAAATGACCGCGCTCCCATTACAAGCGCTTGACCATTACCAACAAATACGCTTACAGATTTATCATCATTTTCATAAATTTGCGCATTCATTAATTCAGATAAATCTTGCAACGCACGGTCACGTTCATCTAATAAATCATTAGGCAACTGAGCCGCTGAAGACGTCGCATACGTGGTAATTTGACCATTTAAATCAGCAATACTACTTGCCAGCATCGTAACCTGGCCGGCCAAGGTTTCAAGATTTGAATTAATAGACGCATTTTGAGAATCAAGTCGAGAACCAAGTTCATTAACACGATTCACTAAAAGCTCAGCGCTTGTGAGCACCACTTGACGGGAAGAAACAGAAGAAGGATCATCAGCAGCAGTTTGAAGAGCACCAAAATACTCTTGCAATACTGGCGACAAACCTGTTGCATCTTCACCTAGAATATTATCAAGTTGCTGTGACTGCTGAAGTACAGTATTAATGCGATTATAATTTTCCGATGTTGTTCTCAATTCAACCGTTGCAAATTCATTGACGATTCGACGAACACCATCAACGGTGACACCAGAGCCAATAAAACCATTACCATTTTTTTGAGGCAAAGTTGAAGATGTAATCGTTTGTTGACGACTATACCCTTCGGTATTTGCATTCGAAATATTATGACCAGTTGTCGCTAAATTTGCTTGGTTAGCGAGCAGTGCAGAAACACCAACATTAATTAATTGCGGCATATACAACAAACCCCTTGCGTAATTACCTGACAAGGAATAAAAAGCAATATATATGCCACAATCTTGAAACTAGAGGGTTTAATTGCACTTCTAGCTATTTCAACTTAAAAGCACAAGCCAGAACTAATATAAAATAATTAAAACGGCAAAAAATACCTTTTTAATTAAGACTTTTAGGCATGAAGAGTAGAATGGCTACGGGAATTAATTAACATAATTATAGCTTGAACTAAACCAATACCAGCACCAACACTAACACCGATTATAGCACCGTACCCCATACCAGCACCGGCACCAAGATGACCAGCCATTGCGCCAAAAGCAGCACCTGCTGCTGCACCAGACAATAAGGTTTTTACACCTCTTACCGCTTGCTCACCAGGAGTTGCTCCGTTTGCACGAATGCCTTTTGAGAAAGTTGCAAGGTTATAAACTGTGGAGATAAAGCCCGCTACCCCTAAATAAGTTGCTATTGCAGGCGCTGAACTCAAAACCTGCCCTGCACCCTCAGTAAAGAAATGTTTAATTTCACCACCAACGTGAATGAAACCATCTTTCATGGTATTACACCACTCTTGACTGCCTAAAGCATCGCGAATTAACATCCCTGCTCCTGTAGCAACACCAGCTGTGAACAATAGCCCAATTGCAGATGTTAACTTAGGAAACTGCCTCAATGGATTTAGGGATCGCATGGTACCACCACCTTGCGATACAAAGAGCTTTGAATAAACTGGGTCATTGCTTGGCTGAACTTGGGAAAGACGTGATTTTGTATTCGTATCAAGCTGCTTAACTTGACTTAATTGATTAACACCATTTTTTGCGACTGCTGCTCCAAGCATGAGGTACTCCTTACCAATTCCCATAATTGAGACTATTTAAAATACAAGCCAACTAAAAAGTGCATGAATTCTAAACTAAAGTTTGTGACTATAGTGCCACTGCAAAATAATTTTTTTAGAAGAAAGCGAATTTTTACACGAATTTTCAACTATTTAAATAGATTCAAAATGCCATACAGCGATATAAAGGCAATTTTAAAACTTTAGATTTAGAATAAAGGGCTCTGTAAGTAAAATTGCATAAAAAAAGGGCTGTAGTTATATAACTACAGCCCTTTTAAAAAGAGTCAAAGTGGTGCGCTAGTACAGTCGTCTCCAACTTTGACGACCATCACCTGCATTCAATGCACCACGTTGCTTCAATTTCACTTCACCATCCTCAACTGTCATTGTATAGGTATTACCATCATCACCTAAAACAACCTGAACAGCAGCCTCACTTTTTGAAATATGCTCACCAACAACCAAGGCATCTTCATGCATTGCACGTGTTCCATCTTCATCAATAAAGATAGTATTTGAAGTTGGACCACCAGATCGTGGGTTTAAAATAAGGCTATAAAGGCCTTTTTCATTATTGACACATGTATTTGCAAGTGTTTTTGGCTTAGGGTCTAATACAACTTGTAGCTCTCCACTCACAATCCTTAAATCTCTGGCAACACTATAGCTTTCTAACGGGCCATCAAATACCATGTACCAACCTTGGTCATTAAAGAGACTTTGTGCCTGTGTACTACCATTCATTGTTTTACCATTATAAACAATCTGATCATCGTGAAGCTCTATGTGATGCTGAACCATACCGCTACGCTCTACAAGTGAAGTTCGCGGATCACGATCATGCACAACAGCCATTAAATATTCTTTGTGCTCAGGTACAAGATCAGTGAAGTGTTGGCCTGTGCCGTAAATAACCAAGTTTGAATCTACTGTTTCACCTTCAATTTGCACTTGTGTTTTAGTGACTACAGGACGAGTTGTAATCGGATAATAATCGACAGCTTTACCATCCATTATCGGCTGATATCGATCATTCTCAGTACCGCCATAACTTGACCAGCTAGACTCTTTTTGTTCACTGACCTGGAATGAATACATTTCTCCAAAGAGGTCACCAACATAAAGCGTATCAATCAAACCATTTCTATCGGAGTCGACTAAAGCAGGTTCAGCAAATCCATTCACTAATTCATTCCCGCTTGGGTCTTCTTTAAAACCTTTACGGCTCTCAAATGTTTTTACAATCTCGCCCGTTGCTATATCAACAATAAATAGCGCTGCACGACCTGTTGTACTACGAGATCTATCATATGGTAAATTAATCGTGTTATTGTAACCATTCGCGAGAACTGCATAGGTTTTACCATTTTCAAACACACCGATACCTGGGCGAGCAAAAGTGACACCTATTTCTGGGGTGTCTTTATCAGTTAACTCCCAAACTACATCAGCAGCACTAAAATTATGCGGATCAGTCACATCAAGTACAAAATAACTTTGTGCTCCACGTCTCATACCGCTAATAAGGAAAGTACGCCAACCACCTCTTCCAGGTACGTAAACATCTGTCACGAAGTGCTTACCATCAACACCAAAACGAGGCATGGCTAAATTCACATTAAACATATCTTCACGAATAATATCTGATGGCATGTAGGCAAATAATTCTTCACCTGTATTACCATCAAAAGCATGGAGAAGACCATCAAAGCTCCCAACATAGACAACTGGGTCTGCCTTTTTTCTATTTTCAATATAACTGAGATAGGAGTCGCGACCTGGTAAGCCATCTGGAATATCAGAGTCATCTTCTTTGAGGTATATACTACTACCTACATAAGTAATATCAGAGTGTAAAATAGCACCTAAATCCAGAGTATGGACTCGCTCTCCAAAATCATCCATGCTACCGCCTAAACGCCAGCGCTGAAAGCTACCGAGCTTAGAGGCATCATCACTCTTCTTAATCTCTACCCCTTTGGCAGTATCAGAGTTATAAGAAAAAATATTACGGATTTTTTTCTTTTTAAGTGCAGCATTAGCCTCCCAATAAGGCTCAAATGAAATTTGTCCTTCATCAATAGTTGCCTTTAGCGAAACAAGTTGACCTATATTGTTAACAAGATCAGACTGTGAATAATAAACACGAGAGTCCGCACCGACACGGAAGGAGTTGAATGCCGTATTATTATTAAAAACCAACGTATTTTCTAAACGTTCAAGCATTGAATCTAAGTCAGCAAAAAGTGACTCAGGGGTTAATGACACATTATAAATCCCACGTGAATTGTAAGCAGCATGCCATAAGTCATCGGAAGTATGTCCACTCCAGAAATCACTCACACCAAGTTCTTTTTCAGGCCAGCAGGCATCAGCGTCCGCTATCAAGTTACCAGACATACCAAAAGAAATTGGTACGTAAGATAATGATTGATGAGATACGGGTGATATAGATGGGCAACGAGGCACATATTTGGGCACAACATTATTAAGATCTGGCGCAAGATCATTCATGTAATAATGACGTGCAATATCAGCCATGGTATTTATCTGACCATCACCATCAACATCACCAAAATGGATAGGAGAGGAATCAGTACTATAGCCATCAGTGAGAAGGAAGTTAAAATTCATTTGGCAGGACTGTTTTACTGGAGACTCATGCTGAGTACCATGCACTTTCATTCCTGATTTAAAGTATTCCCCCGCTCTAACCATAGCGGTTTTCAAGGGCGTGCCACCAGTAGGATTTACATTATAAACAGTATTAAGCAATTTATTATTGTACGCACTAGCACCTTGCGTTGCGAGGCGCACAGGTTCGAACTTACCCCAATTATTTAGAAAATCAATACCATAGTAAAAATTAGGGTATTTTTCTAAAATTTTACCAACAATATACTTGACTGCCCTATGTTTTTTTCGATGAAACTTAACCCAGTTAGCAATATTTTGCATTTCATCTGCTTTACTACGAGTAAAATAATCACTGTAATTCAAATTTGTATCAGTTACTTTATAGCGGCGACCATTACTACCATTTCCTTTATATTCACTTCTAATGAGCGTGAAGTCGCCTGGCTGTGTCATGGCAATAGAAACGTGATCATCCCAAAAATCGATCATGCCATCGGCACCTTTAGCATAATTTTTTCTATACCAGGTTTTATGGTCTTTAGTGCCAGCTGTATCTTCCCATTGAACAAAAAGAAATTGGTTGTTAATGGTTATACCGCTTTTGGTAAAAAGATCATTTAAGGTTTCAGAGACATTTGCATTCTCATGTCCAACCCAAGGTTCATATGTTTTTGTTGTATCGTAATAGAGTCGATTAAAACCTGCAGAAAAGTAGCGCCAGTCAAACTCAACCCACTGGCTTTGGTCATCAGATAGATAATAATTAAAATCAGGATAAAGTGCATATGCATACATATAAGCTTCATCCATGGACCCGGAGTCATCAATAGTTAATAGCACATTTGGATACATGCTTTCTGTTTGTCGTATAGTAATTACATCTAGCATAGACTCAGCAAATGAAGCAATAGGAGTAAGCCCCATAGCCACTATTGAAATCAGCTTCAAAGAACATTTATGTTTTTGCTTAACCATACACGAACCTTAATAAATTCTATTCTTATGCGTTACAAGAAAATAAAATTAAAATCACTAAAGGTAACGTTTTTGTTTTGTGTTCTTGATACAATGCATTCAAGAATAAAAAACAATAATAAAAACAAAAACAAAACCTCTATATTTAAGTTTAACAGAGCATTTTGATACTACACGGAGAAAGCCGTTGCTTTTTGTAATAATCTTATCGATCAGATATTTAGTCAAAAGAATAAGGTATGACCAAAATGTAAACTCTAAAACACATGCCTGTAAAGCAGCCTATCTTACGATTTTTTAGTAGGCATAAGTATGCACATAAAGTGATGTAACAATCGATTTTTGACCACTATGGCTAAAACCAGCTGCAGTTATACGAAAAACAGATGCATATATACCAGACGAGTAATTTCGGCTCAGCGAAAAATCGTCGTCAAAATCGTACTTTTTAACATACTCTACAGCAACATAACCTCGACCTAACCCCAATAACTCATCCGATATCTGTTCATTATTGAGCTGATATGTATATTTTTTCCACCAACTTTCAGGTTGCTGCCACCATTTTAAAGAGTCATTTGATATAGGGTCCTTTGCCAAAGTTAAATCATAAGTTATGAGAGTATCTTCCCAAACTTCTCTCTCAAACACAGAAACAGTTCCATCACTTGCATCACGAAGTGTTGCTAATATATCAGGATGAACATTTGTACTATCCAATGCCCGCTCCGCAGCTAATACACTTTTTCGAGCAATTTCAAAAGCAGAATCCTTCTGCATCTTCACAGTAATATTTTGATAATAATCAGATAAAAACAAACCTAGCTGCGTTGACATCACAATAACAACAGCAAGAACGCCAAAAATAACGGGTAGATAAAATCCTGAAATACGCCTGTACTGAATATTTATTCTATCAATATTCACTTTGATGCTCCTGATTCGTGAGCGCTAAGAGCTTACTTTGATAGACAAGCGCATTCTTGGATGTATAAACAACATCACCGTCAAAGAAATGAAATGATTGCTTAATTGCTTCAGCATGAGCAGGCTGTGCAGAATCAGAAAGCACCTCAAGTAAGACTGCTTTTATATAGGTATGATTTTCACTTAAATTTGAATCTGTAAGGGTTTTCCACTTTGCAGTATCATCTCGTAAAACGGCAGTCACATGGATGTCTTTAATATATTCAACAAGCACTTTATCAGTATCACTCACTAAATTACCACTCACATAATGCCTTGATCGACAGGAAAACGCCCCCTGTTCATTGAGTGAAAAATTGATATACACAAGCGTATCAGCACCAAAAGACAGACCGTGACAGTCTCTAAAGTCATTATATGAATCGCCCATTAAGCGTAATGAAATAAGGTTGCTTTTGTCCTCATTATCTATTTTAATTATTTCACCAGTGTCAAAATTACTTTCGCCAGTTCCATAATTCCAAGATGATGTAAAACTTAAAGACTCAGAAGGTAGGAAACCGCCAATTTCAGTCATAAGTGAAACACTTTCGATTACTTGGCTATTTCGCTGCACTGAACGATACTGGGCATCAACAAATTGCTCTGCAAACATGAAGTCATGCAATGATGTAAGACAGAAAGTCGCTATGATAAGACCAAGAGCAGAGCTTATCATAAGCTCAATTAAGGTAAACCCAGTTTGTTTGAAGTGAGATAAGCTCTTAAAAAACATACTGCTATACACTATCCTTTTTATCTTATATTAGCTGTGTAACACACGTAACCATCAGGCAAATCATCAATGAGACAATCTTGTTTTCCTTCACCATCATAATTCATATTTTGCCAAGCAATACTGAGTGTTCCTTCATTTAACTCATTGAATAAAAGTGAAAATTTTGCGCCTGCAAGATCTGTGTCCATACGTTTGTGCCACTGATATAAAAAGGAGCTATAAAACTGCTTTAAAGGACAATAGTTGTTACAGTAACTCTCATTAAGATTAGCATCTGAATCAAGATTTAATTTAAAAGTCTCTTCATATAAAAGTATTACTTCGTCTAAATCTGCTATTTCATTAATATAGTTTTTAGCTACATGAACTTGATTAATGTAATGGTTTTCTTTAAAGGAGTTAATATAAAAATACATTGCACTCCCCATAACAATGCCGCTAATACCAATACATACCAATATTTCAATAAGGCCTATACCAGCTATATCTCTTAAACTGAGATTTGATCGCATTTCATTTCGCCTTTAAGCTCTTCAAAATCAACTAAACCACTTGCAGAAACTGTTATTTTGTAGGAAAACTGAGCCCTATGAATAGGACATACATAAAATGCTTCATCAGTATTACTCTCAAGAAATCCGCCAGGTAGAAAGACAAGCTTTTGTCTATTTGAAAGAATATTAACAACAGGATCAAGCGCTTCAACTCGATGAACAACTTCAACTTTGCCAGGTGTATCACTTACCGGGTTTGTCGTGACTGTGACATAACCAAGGGACCAATCGTTTGTATTGCAATTTGTTGATTGACCAGCACAAATCGCCATGGCTTCGCCTCGCCCCTTTGATTGCTGCACTATAAAGCCAATACGCTTTTCAAGTTGTAGTGCCGTAGACCGTACCACTTTTCTATGTACTACATCAGCAAACAAAGCACTGCCTACTTGAAACATAATACCCACAATAGCCACAACAGCCATTAGCTGGATTAAAGTAAAACCTTGTTGTTTTCGTTCTGCGATAAAAGACACTTTAAAATTCACTCAGAAAATCTCTTTTTGATTACGATAACCCGCAGAGTATGACTGAACTCAAGGTCAGCGTTTAGTCTGTTTTTTTGTAAAAAATATGCCTTGTCTTAATTTAGTCTAGGCAAGTGATAGCATTGAGACAACATACAAATGTGGCGATTCTGTAGCATTAATAGGAAAAGGTGGTTTTTGTTTAGCTATTTTAATTATTGAAGGTGTTTCCACCTTCAATAATTGTCAGAAAAAGGAAGTGTAGTTACCAAATTTTTGTTATATCAAGTTGTCCTATACCAGCATTTTGACCATAAGAATTTAAAGCTACATTAACTTGAGATGCATTGATATCTTGTGTCGGTTGGCTGAATTGTGCCAGTCGATCACTGTTATATATACTCATAATTTTTTCAGCATACTGAGGGTCAGTAGCATAACCGCCTTCCGCTAAACGTTGCACATATTCTTGCGCTGGCAAATTCGGCTGAGTGTTGTAATGAGACTGAATAAGGTCGACATAATCATTAAAGCTTTCAGATGGTGAGTTGTATGCTTTAAAGGAAGCCATCTGCCTCACAAATTGTCCATTTTCATACTCTAGAGTCGACTGATTTTGAACCTCCCCTTGCCATTGTCTACTTTGTTTAATACCAAACAGGTTAAACCCATGATTGTCTGTATTGAGTGTTTTCCCCCAACCTGTTTCAAGTGCAGCTTGAGCTACTAATAATTTGGGGTCAACACCCAGCGCCTGAGCTGCTTTTTCAGCATGTGGCAACATTGTCTTAATAAAAGAATCTGGATCACCAGGTATTAAAGAAACATTTTGACTTAAGCTGTTACTTTCGCTTGGTGCATTACTCTGGAGAGATGCTTGCACTTGGTGCTGAATAGGATTATAAAAAGAGTCCATAAGCGGTACAGTTTCTGGGTTAATACCTTCAGGCATTTCTTGCAACAGCTCACCCTGATCATTCACGCCACTAGTCTTTATTGTCGATGTATTAATTGCAGTATTTACAGTCGATACATTCCTACTAATTTCATACTTTTCTTTTTGATCTTGACTCGTATTATTGCCTGCCTCCTCCTTTGCTTTGGCATCTTTAATAAATGGTGAGAGTTGTTTTACAAGCATATCTGCAATACCAAGAGACCCACTATCACTTAAATCTTTTGCATATTGGCCATCGAGCATATCTCTAAACATACCTTCTTCACGGCTTGAAAAAGGATTATCTTCTGACCAAATTTCCTCAGCCTTGCGCATAGAATCCATCATCATTTTCAAATAAAGGGATTCAAATTCTTTCGCAACTTTTTGAAGACCTGCTTTAGTTTGGGCTACATCACCAGCCTTTAAACCTTGTAAACTATTTGAATCGGCAAAAAAATCTTGATGATCAACACTGCCTTTTACACCAATATTCATACCTTTTAACCTCTTTAAATAACCACAAGTTCAGCATGTAAAGCCCCAGCTTGTTTTAATGCCTCTAGTATCGCCATTAAATCACCAGGTGCTACTCCAACTTCATTGATTGCATTCACAACATCTTGAAGATTAACACCAGGATCAAGTACGAACATTCGTGCATCCTCTTGCGTAATTGTTATATCTGTATCTTGCTGAACAGCTGTATCGCCAGCAGCTAACGGATCAGGCTGTATTACCGCTTGATTTTCTTTAATAGTTACAGTCAAATTACCATGACTAATAGCAGTTGGTGATACACGTACATTCTGCCCCATGACAATTGTGCCTGTTCGAGAATTAATGATCACTTTTGCACCTTCTTCACCTGGTGTTACTTGCAGGTTTTCAAGTACAGATAAATAATTGACACGTCTTGAGGGATCTCGGGGTGCTGTGACCTTAATCGAGCCTGCATCAAGAGCATATGCTGTTTCTGGACCAATTAAGCGATTAATAGCATCTGTAACTCGCTTAGCAGTTGTAAAGTCTGGTGCATTAAGAAGAAAAGTAAATGAATCCCCCATCGCAAATGGGTTTGCAATTTCTCTTTCGATCAATGCACCATTTGGAATTCGACCAACACTTTTAATATTGACCGAAATACTCGACCCATCAGCGCCATCGGCACCAAAACCACCTACAACGAGGTTACCTTGTGCAATTGCATAGACTTGTCCATCAATCCCTTTTAAAGGTGTCATTAAAAGTGAACCACCTCTTAAACTTTTGGCATTACCAATTGATGAAACTGTAATATCCAATCGCTGACCAGGCTTCATAAAAGGGCTCATATTTGCATGAACGGAAACAGCTGCAACATTTTTAAGCTGTGGCGTGACATCATCAGGGACTTGTATACCAAATTGCGACATCATGTTTTTAAAAGTTTGAATAGTAAAAGGCGTTTGACTCGTTTGGTCACCTGTCCCATCCAAACCTACCACAAGGCCATAACCTACAAGTTGGTTCTCTCGAACGCCTTGTACGCTCGCTAAATCTTTAAGGCGTTGTGCTGATACCATATCACTCATACATAAGCCAGTAATTAAAACTGTCAGAAGTGATTTAAAAGATATTTTCATTGATTTCAACCTCATACTTTCAAAAGCAGCTTAAACAGTTTTAATTAATATGGCCAAAATTTAGAATTAAAGAAACGAGCGAGCCAGCCAACTTTATGAGCATCAGCAAACTGACCTTCACCACTAAAAGTAATTCGTGCGTCGGCAATTTTAGTACTGGATACACTATTATCTTGTCTAACATCTGATGGTCTGACCAGACCAGAGATACGTAAGAATTCCTGCCCTTCAGTCAACTGTAGCCATTTCTCACCTTTAATCACTAATACGCCATTTGGTAGTACCTGCTGAACTGTGACGGCTAATTGGCCAGAAAGGTTATTTTGTTGATTAGCTGCCGCCTCACCACTTGAATCACGGGCAGCGCTTGCCTCACTTTCTAATGTTATTGGCGAGAGTCGAGAAAGGAGCTTTGTCGAAGGTGTCGTGCCCATAATTGTAGGGGCGCCCATGGAGAATGAGCCATCTTTCACAACACTTGTGGCGCTTGACTTAGAAGAGGTTGTACTTTCTTCCAGAATAACTGTCAAAATATCGCCGACTTGTCGAGCACGCTGATCATTCCAAAGTGACAGCCCGGTTGATTGAAATAAAGAACCGTTTTGAGGCCCTTGGGGTGCAGGAATGTTCGGAATAACAGGCGCATATTCAGGATCGTCTGGAATAATTTGAGGCCCAGCACAGCCTTGGAGAAAAAGGCTCAACGTTAAGAACAAAAGATAAAGGCGTTTGGAGTATTTCATTTTCACTCTCCAGCATACTAAAAAGCTCATACAAACTATATTTATATTTGTATGAGCAATTTTAATGCCAGAAAGAATACTGAGGATGATTACAGAATTAATGCAATTACAAGTTTTGACTCACAGTTGCAAGCATTTGATCTACTGTTGAAATCACCTTGGAATTCATTTCATAAGCACGCTGTGTCGATATCATATCAACCAACTCTTCCACAACACTCACATTAGAATTTTCTAATGTCCCTTGCAGCAAACGACCCATACCATTAACGCCTGCGTTGCCTACAGTTGGAGCACCGCTTGCCGTTGTTTCTTTAAATAAGTTGCCGCCGATTGCCTGCAAACCAGTGGGATTAATAAAATCCGCTAACTGAAATTGACCTGCCTGTGTTGCCTGCCCTGTTACACCATCAACAACAGTTACCACACCATCCTCACTGATTGTCACTGTGGCAGAAGAGCCAGGCAGCGTAATAGCTGGCTGTACCACGTAACCTTCCGACGTGACGATCTGGCCTGTTTCATCAATTTGCAATTCACCATCACGGGTATAACCAATTGAACCATCAGGCATGGCAATTTGTAAAAAACCACGACCATTTATTGCAACATCAAGTGCATTGTCTGTTATTTGCAAAGCGCCCATTTGAAACATTTTTTGCGTAGCAACAGTACGTACACCTGTACCCTGTTGTAGACCACTTGGCAAATTAGTATCCTGCGATGAAGCAGCACCTGGTTGCCTTTTAATTTGATAGAGTAAGTCATGGAAAACAGCTCTTTCTTTTTTAAAACCTGTTGTCGCAACATTCGCTAAATTATTTGAAATAACGTTCATCTTAGTGTCTTGCGCAGCAAGACCTGTTTTACTAATCCATAAAGACTGATGCATACAACTGCTCCTACGACTTTAAATACTATTAAATACAAAAATTAGAAGTACAACTATTTCATTAAGAAGCACGAATTAAACGGTCTGTAGATTGATCCATTTCTTCGGCTTCTTTCATTACCTTCATACTCATTTCAAACTGTCGACTTAAACTCATAATAGAGAGAAGTGAATGCACAGGATTTACGTTTGAACCTTCAAGAAAACCACCGACAACTTCTACATCTGCTGCTGGGGGTTCATAGAGACCATCTTTACGACGAAAAAGACCATCTTCACCTTTACTCAGCTCGGTAATTGGTGGATTAACAAGTTTGATGCGATCAACTTGTACAATTGTTTCAGCACCTTGTCCTAATGGGCGAATACTGACACCACCATCCGCTCCAACAACAATAGATTCATAAGGAGGTATAATCATGGGGCCTGCATTACCCATCACAATATCCCCATTGTTATTTCTCATAAAACCATTTACATCAACAAAAAAGCCACCATCACGTGTAAATGTTTCTTGGCCTTGGGCATCAACAACTGTGAAAAAACCATCGTTTTTAATTGCTAAATCCAATGGATTATCTGTTTGTTTTAAAACACCTGGGGCAAAATTAGTGCCTGGTTGCTCTGTTTCAGCATAAACACGAGAACCGTATCCAGGACCAAACATCGGCATACTACGGGCTTGAACAAAATCTTCTTTGAAGCCCTGTGTATCAACATTTGCTAAATTATTTGAATGTGTGGCTTGGGCTGTCATCATGTTGCTTGCACCAGACATCGCCACATAAAGTAATTTATCCATAGATCGCCTCGCTGTTTAATCCAACTACTGAGTTCTTTTAATTGACACTTTTTGTAATTTTTAAAAAGTGTCAATTAATTGCCAAGGTATTAACGGAGGTTAATAATTGACTGAGTGATAGCATCAGCTGTTTGAATTGTTTTTGAGTTCGCCTGGAAATTACGTTGCGCGATAATCAAATCAACCAACTCTTTCGATAAATCCACGTTTGACTCTTC
Source organism: Gammaproteobacteria bacterium UBA6940 (assembly GCA_002450655.1). Taxonomy (GTDB): domain Bacteria; phylum Pseudomonadota; class Gammaproteobacteria; order Pseudomonadales; family UBA6940; genus UBA6940. Next base: position 26,512 of record DJZY01000084.1, read on the forward strand.
AAGCGCACCAGATTGAATTTGACCGAGGGCTGAAGACCCAGGAACACCAATAACCGGCGAACCTGATTCATATGTTTCTGCCCAAGCAGTAGAACCAATTGGTTGTAGACCTTGGTAGTTAGCAAAGTTTGCTAATGCCACCTGCCCTGTCACTCTTGCTTGACCGTTAGTAAAACGAGTAAAGATCGTGCCATCATCAGAAATATCAACACTTGCCAAACGGCCAGTTGTATAACCATCCTGTGATATATCCTGTACAGCAAAATCCGAGCCAAACTGAGTAATCGTATCCATATTTATTGAAAAGTTAGAAGAATTAAATGGTTCAATAATTGGAAACTCAGCGCCATTTGCAACAGTTAAGCCATCAAGAGCACCGTTGGGCTCACCATTTTCATCAACTGGATTCCAATAAGTAATATTGATCTCTTCACTTGCAGCAGTATCTAGTGAACCATCGCTATTAAATTGCAGTGCAAACCCTGCAAGTGTTGGATCAGTATCAGCAGGTGGATCAAGAGCAGGATTAGGCTCACCTACATCACGGCCGTCAATTTGAATATATGTTGTCCAAGCATTTGGCTGTGACTCTTTTACAAAATACATAGTTAGTACGTGTGAGTTACCAAGGCTATCGTAGATTGTCAGGGACGTTGCATGGTTGTAGGTTTCTTGGTTAGTCGGATCGAAAGCGTTATTAACAAATGGAGAAGAGATAATATCTTGTGCAAACAAACCCGAACCATCATCCGTGCCTAAACCATCGTTCAGAACTGTATCTGCCGTAATCCCTTCATCCATTTGCACGGCCAGTGTTCCGCCCAGGGTCACTTGAAGACCGTCATTTGCAGTACCATCAGCAGTTCCATCACCATCATTATCACCATCACCAAGCCCGTCGCCCTGTAACACGTAGTTATTACCTGATGAGCCAGTAATCGTAATGGAATCTAGTGGATCGCCAGAGTTACCAAGCTGAAAATTGAGATCAGTTCCATCAGCAGAAGTTACAATTAATGAGTTTGTTGCATCATCATGCACAGCAGTTATGCCAGGCAGTGTTGTATTCGTAAGTGCATTAATTGCAATTGCAATATCTTGCGCATCAATATCACCTGCCGCTTCTGAAGACACAAGCGTGACACCATTTAATGTCAAATCTAACCCGCCGTTATCATTATTCACTTGAACTGTGGCCTGAGTTGTGGCTGTAGCAGAAACACCATTCACAAGATTTAATTGGCTTGCAACTTCTTCGGCAGTGGCATTTGTGGCTGTTTGAACTTGACGAGTTGTGCCATCACCGTATGTAAAAGTAATAAGCTCAGATGGATAACCATTATTTGCACCAGCCTGGACAACGCCAATAGCGTCCCCAGTTGAATTCACAACAGAACCTCTTTCAGCTGGCTCAACTTGCTGTGCATCTAAGTTGAATAGCGCATCAACATCTGTTGTTTGACGAGGCTCGATATTTGCTGTATCAATGACTAGATCTGATAAACTACCACCAATAGCGCCTGTTTCTGATGCCTGGAAGCCTTGTAAAGACTTGCCCGCAGAATCTACAATTGTGCCATCAGCATCAACACCAAACGCACCTGCTCTTGTATATTCAATTGCATCACTATTACTCAATACAAAAAAACCGTTACCATTAATTGCTAAATCAAGCGGGTTATTCGTAAATGAAATATTGCCTTGCGTATGTTGCTGGGAAATATTTTTAATATAGACACCAGAACCAACTGCGGAAGAACCAGCAGCAGATGCGGCATAGACATCGGCAAATTCTGTTCTTGATTCTTTAAAACCTGTTGTACTCGCATTGGCAATATTATTACCTACAACACCAAGATCAGAGTTTGCCGCAATTAGACCAGAAACAGCTGTATTAAATGCCATAATAATTCCTCGCTTAACTTCATCTGCAGATCTTTAAAAAAGACCATGACTACCAAATTTTTAATTAACGAATTTGACGAACATTTTCCAAGGCCCTCGAACCGTCATAACCATTTATATTTAATTCAACACCACCGTCATCGCCGATCGTGACACTGTCAACATTCATAACAATTTCAGTCTCAAGTTGCTCTTCGCCCTCATCTGTTTTCGCGTAAGCATTAACTTGATATGTGCCTGCACCCACTAAAGTCCCTGCAGAATCCGTGCCATCCCAAGAAAATGCTTTTGTACCAGCAGCAGTTGTACCCAAGTCGTACTCTTGAATAATCTCACCTGCAGTATTTGTTATTTCAATTCGAACATTTGACGTTGAGTTTTCAAGTTCAACACTGCCATCGACACCAGAACCAGACGAATAAAACTCAGAACTGGTAACAGCGACAGAACGTCCAACTAAACTTGCAGCTTGCAATGCTTGCGAAGATCTAAAGTTAGTTTGAATTGTTGTTACACTTTCGTTTAATCGCTCAATACCATCATTCATACTGAACTGTGCAAGCTGTGCCAAAAACTCGCCACCTTCTTGTGGATCAAGTGGGTTTTGATTTTCAAGCTGAGCAATCATTAATTCTAAAAACTGGTTTTTATCACTGGTATCTTCAGTTGTCTCTGCAGCACCTAAGCCGATATCTGAAAGAGAACTATCCGCTGAAGGCGTGCTGACTGATGTTTGCTGTAAATACATAATTAATACATCCTATTCGTGCGTCGTAATTAAAAATTAAGACGATTTACCAACAGTTAATAATCGCTCCATCATGCTTTTTCCAGACTCCATCATGCTTGCATTCATTTGATAAGCACGGGATGCAGAAATCATGTCAGCCATTTCTTCAACTACATTTACATTTGGATAAGTCACGTAACCTTCTTCATCAGCCATCGGATGATCAGGCTCAAATCGTTTTGGCAGCGGCGTTTGATCTTCAACTACACCGGCTACCTGCACACCAGACATTTGCTGCGCACCTGCAAAACCACCATATTCATTTTGTGCATCTGATAAAAATCCAGAAAATGCTGTATCATTTGCAGTAAAAACGGGCTTTCTCGCACGATATACCTGATCTACACTTGATGCCGTTGTTTCAGCATTCGAGATATTACTTGCGATCGTATTCATTCTTAGGCTTTGAGCACTTAAACCAGAGCCTGAGATATTAAAAATATTCAATAAAGACATATTCCTCTCCTTTTTCTTTTTTTAAAAAAATCTAACTTTAAAAAAGAAATTAATTACCTCTAAACGCTCTTTTGAGACTTGAGACCTTGTCATCTAAGAACTGAACAGATGCTTCATAACGAAGTTGGTTTTCAGCAAATTCGGCTTTTTCTACTTGGGTATCAACAGTATTGCCATCAAGTGCTGGCTGTGACGGAATTCGATATTGGGGACTAAGAGGGTCGATTAAATATTGATTAGCACCACTATAACTATCAGAAAAATGCTTTTCATTTGTAGTCGCAAGACCACCAGAACTACCAGGCAAATCCATACCTTGCTCATCGGCAATATTTGCCAAGACCTGTCTAAAATCTAAATCAGTTGATTTGTAGCCGGGGGTATCAGCATTCGCTATATTATTGGCAATCATTGTTGCTCTTTGTGCTCTAATTTGAAGAGCTTGAGCTGTAACACCAAAATCAATATTAATAGGCATTGAAACATCCTCTTTATCAAGCGCCAGGTGCATCAACAAGACACACCAGCAGACGAAGAAAGAGTTGCAAATCTTATGCCAAGCTTATGAAGAGAGTTTTAAAGGTGGGTATTAAGCAACATCCTGTAATTACAGGATGGAGCAATAGAAGGAAGAATAAAAACTAATGGGCAAAATAGACAATACCTGGTTTATACTGATGCATTTCATAATGATCTTTTAAACCAGAAAGAGACTCAGACGCACCTAAAAATAACGCACCTCCGGAATTAAGTTGCCCATGGATTTTTCGAAGAATATCTGTTTTAAATTCCGCTGAAAAATAAATCAAAACATTTCGGCAAAAAACAATATCAAACTTACCCAGTCCTGAGTACAAGTCTTTGAGATTTAGTTGAGTAAATTTAACTCGGTTACGCACTTTATCTATTAACCGCCAATCAAGACCCTGCTTTTCAAAAAATTGATCCATGCGTTTAGGGGATAAACCACGTCCTAGAGCAAGTCGAGAGTAATAGCCTTCTTTTGCCGCCGACAAAATTTCACTGGAAATATCAGTGGCAAGAATTTCTATCGAGACACGACTATTAATCAGCCCTTTTGCGATCATTTCTTCGATAATCATACTTAAAGAGTAAGGCTCTTGGCCCGATGAACAGGCAGCACACCAAATTCGTATTCGGGACTTATCTTTTAAAAGGCCTGGTAAAAGCGTATTTTGAAAATACTCAAAGGGATGGACATCACGAAACCATAAAGTTTCATTAGTAGTCATGGCATCTATCGTTTTTTGACGCAAGTCTGAGTTTGAACGACTCTCTAATTTATTTAATAGATCAGTGAAATGTGAAATATGTGCTTCGCGCAACACTCGCCCCATACGACTTTGCACTAAATACTGTTTATTATCACCGAGTACAATACCGCATTGTTTTTCTAAGTACTCTTTAAAGCGACTATAATCCTTTTCGCTGACTTGTAATTGTGTCATTTATCCTTCACCAATATGTCGATTTAAAGAGAGTATGTTTTAGAAATCATCACCATGGACCTGTTTCATAACTCTATCCGCAAGCTCATCTGGATTAAACTTAGCTAAAAATGCATTCGCCCCTACTTTATGGACCATCGCTTCATTAAATACACCACTTAGTGATGTGTGAAGAATAATGTAAATGTCTTTCGCTTGGTCTATTTCACGTAAAGAAGACGTTAATGTATATCCGTCCATATTTGGCATCTCTATATCAGAAATAATAAGGTGATATACATCTGTTAATTTTTGACCACTCTCTAAAATTTGTTTTACATTATCAAGCGCTTCTTGGCCATCAGCAAATGAATCAACATCAAACCCCATTTGTTGTACACATCGAGTAATTTGCTTACGAGCCACTTTCGAGTCATCTGCGATCATAATTTTCTTCGCTTTAACTTTTTCAGCCGGCACTTCTGTCACTTTCTCACTCGTTTCTTCAGAATACTCTTTCTCCAAAAACCCAGGTACAACTTCAGAAAGTACTTTTTCCACATCAATAATTTCAATAATTCTGTCATCTATTTGCGTAACTGCTGTCAGATAATTGTCGTTACCAGCCCCCTTTGGTGGAGGCAATACAGAATCCCATGTTAAATTCACAATGCGATCAACTGAGTCAACTAAAAAGCCTTGTACTGACCGATTATATTCAGCAATAACGACAAATGAATTTTCGATGTGTTGCGTCCTGCCATTACCAATAGCAGCGTTTAAATCAATAATTGAAATTGTTCCACCCCGAATATGGGCAACACCTCTCACATTTGTATCAGAGTTAGGCAGTTCAACTAATTCTGGACAATTTAATACTTCGCGCACTTTAAATACATTTATGCCATAAAGCTGATCTGTTGCCAGCCTGAACAATAGCAACTCAAGGCGGTTCTGCCCAACTAAGTTTGTTCTCTGATCAACAGTGTGCAATACACCTGACATATGTAATCCCCTATTTTACGGCATGGTTTATGCATTCTAAAGAGTGAAGCACTTTTGATTATCAAAAGGCGCACATACTCATTAGTAAAGGATAGGTCATAAAATGAAAAATTCAGTATTTACCAGTGCGTTTTTGAAACAAAAAAACAGACTTTTAGCTATTCTACCCCTTATGGCACTCTTAAGTACCGCAAACCTGAGTGCAGACCAGGGCTTTAGAGAACAAATCATATCCAGTATTGACACTTTTTTTGCTGACGAAGCAGCTAGTTTAGAAACTTCAGACCAAGGCCAGTTAACATATAAAGTAAGAGGCCTCGATCCCCGACTCCGATTACAGACATGCCAAGCAGAGCCTATGGTGGAAACGCTTAATGATAATTGGCTCCGCAAAAGAGCTCATGTAAGAGTGACTTGCCCTGCACCAAATTGGAGTTTAATTGTTGGTATCGAACTAGCTCTTTATAGAGATATAATCGTTACACGTACTCCTATTGGTCGTAATGAGCTTTTGGAAAGTAATGTCGAATTTGCTTCAAGAGACATCTTGGGTATCAATACTGGCTATATTGACTCAATGGAAAGTATTGCCGGCAAGGTGACTAAGCGCCCATTGGTCATGGGACAAATTATCAGCCCACATCTCATTAAGGCTGAAGTGCTCGTACCACGAAACGCCTTAGTGGAAGTGTCAGCTCAAATTGGCGGAATCCTCGTCACATCTCAAGGCATTGCCCTTGAGAATGGTGCCTTCGGTGAATATATTCGTGTTCGAAATAAACGCTCAAAACGAGTGATAGAAGCTCGAGTTGTTGAAGCTAATAGAGTTGAAGTGGTCCTTTAAAGCAATTTTTCACTAAAACAAGGCTATCTCATAACTTAAATCAGCTACAAATCAATGAGATAGCCTTTTTTTTGTATTTTTCAAGATTTTTTTGATTTTTCTGCTTAAGTTTCCTTCCCCCCAGCCGATACCTACATTAGAGAAGTATTGAAGCAGTTATACCAATGAAGTAGCATGTATAACACAAGCATGACCTGTTAGGGGCAGATTATGAATAGAATTGACAGCAACCAGCTAAACCAGCTGCAAGCCCAAGCCAAAAAGACAAATAATACGCAAAAGACAGCCACTGATGGCTCACAATCATCGGCAAACACAGAAAGCGCTGCTGCATCATCTGACACTGTGCAAATTAGTGATACAGGACGTCAATTGAATGAAATGGAAAAATCCATAGATATCCAAGCATTTGACCAAGAGCGAGTTTCTGCGGTAAGGCAATCCATTCAAGACGGTACATATGAAGCGGACACTATGTCAATTGCAGAAAAAATGGTTAATTTCGACAACTAGATTATTGCACTTGCTTCTCGCCCCCTACTTGAGGCCAAAAAAAAGCCCTGATTGATGTCAGGGCTTTTTTTTGGCTTTAACAAACTCAGCCTTAGATAAGACCTTTACCTGTAGTTTCAGCAAGACGAAGCTCAGATACAGAGTCGTAGATTTTAAGCTTGTCACGAGTATCTGCAATATCCATATTACGTAGTGTGAGCTGACCAATACGGTGCTCAGCAGTGAATGAACCAGCATCGCTTTCCATTGTTAGAAGCTCAGGCTTGTATGTCGCATTCTTAGATTCAGTTTCAAGAATACTCCAGTCGTTACCACGACGAAGCTCAAGTGTAACTGTACCAGTAACTGCAGTAGCAACCCAACGGTGTAGGCTGTCACGAAGAAGCATTGCTTGGGAATCGTACCAACGACCTTGGTAAAGGAAACGACCAAGCTTATAACCCATAGTACGGTATTGCTCAATTGTATCTTCGTTATGAATAGCAAGCACAAGACGCTCATAAGCGATATGAAGAAGAGCCATACCTGGAGCTTCATAAATACCACGGCTTTTCGCTTCAATGATACGGTTTTCGATTTGATCGCTCACACCTAGACCATGACGGCCACCGATCTTGTTTGCTTCCATAAATAAATCAACTTGACTGTCGAAAGACTTGCCGTTGATCTTAACAGGAACACCTTCTTCGAAAGTAACAGAAACTTGCTCTGTTGGAATTTCAACTTCTGGCTTCCAGAATGGAACAGACATGATTGGATTAACGATATGAACACTCTTATCTAGAAGTTCAAGATCTTTTGCTTCATGAGTTGCGCCAAGCATGTTTGAATCAGTTGAGTATGCTTTTTCAACACCCATTTTGTAGTCGAAACCTTTAGACTGCATAAATTCAGCAAGCTCTTTACGACCACCAAGCTCTTTGATGAAGTTAGCATCCAACCATGGCTTGTAGATTTGAAGATTTTGGTTTGCAAGTAGACCGTATCTGTAGAAACGCTCAATATCGTTACCACGATAAGTACTACCGTCACCCCAAATATTAACGTCGTCTTCTTTCATTGCTCTTACAAGTGCAATACCAGTTACGACACGACCAAGAGGCGTTGTATTGAAATAAGTTGTACCACCAGTGCTGATATGGAATGCGCCACACTGAATAGCTTGGATACCCTCAGATACTAACCACTCACGGCAATCAATAAGACGCGCTTTCTCTGCGCCGTATTCCATTGCTTTCTTAGGAATCTCATCATAATCAGACTCATCTGGTTGACCTAAATGAGCTGTATAGCAGTAAGGGATTGAGCCCTTATCGCGCATCCAAAGAACTGCAGCGCTTGTGTCAAGGCCACCGGAGAAAGCGATACCAACTTTCTCACCAACAGGCAAATGCTTTTTAATTGTTTCGGACATAACCCTACTCCCTCTTGGTTCTAAATAATCTAAATGTGTTGATTTATTTGATACAAATACAGCCATCAATTTAGGCAAGTAACCTAATGATCAGCAATACTACCAGAAAATAGGAACAAGGCCATCATTTTTATAAATCACAAGGTATAAAAACATAAGTTGATGCGAGAGTCCACCCGTCCGTGATAAGATTGGGCAACTTTGAAGATTATTTTACTGAAATCCGAGCCAAAACGGGGCAAAAATGAGTACAAATTCAAAATCATCACTTTTCAAACAACTTGAAAAGAGTGAGCTCAACACGTTAATTCCTCTTGATGAAGTTTTAAGAGCAATTCCATGGAATGAACAAGGTCTTGTTCCAGTTATAGCCCAAGACGCATTAACAAAAGACGTCTTAATGCTTGCTTGGGCAAATGAAGAAGCCATACGCCTCACAGTAGAGCTTTCTCAAGGCCATTACTACTCACGTTCAAGAAAAGCCATGTGGCGAAAAGGCGAAAGCTCAGGTAATGTGCAACAAATCACTGGTGTATCCCTTGATTGTGATGGTGACGCGGTTTTATACCAAGTGATCCAATCAGGCCCAGCTTGTCACACAAATAGAAAAAACTGTTTTTATTGGTCCATGTCACCAGAAGGTGCCAGAATCACATCTGAGCCTGTAACGAGGGTGTCGCAAAAGTAGTTGAGCGCAGAGAAATCAAGGCAAAAATGTTCGAAAAAGCGCAGTTTACATAGGTAAATGAGCATTTTGAGGTCATTTTTAACGATGAGTTATCAAGCGCAAACACTTTTGCAACGCCCTCGTAATCAAAGAAGACTAAAGAACTTAAATCAACACGGAAATTTAAAAGACTATGAACGCACCTATTTCTCTCTATGACAGCCGAACTCGTGAAAAGAAAGTTTTTACGCCTGTTAATCCAGAAGAAGTAACAATGTATGTGTGTGGACCTACGGTCTACAACTTTATTCATATTGGTAACGCTCGTCCTGCTGTTGTCTTTGATGTGCTCTTTAGACTTCTAGGCCGCCATTACCCTTCTGTTAAGTTTGCCCGCAATATTACTGATATTGACGATAAGATTAATGACGCAGCACAAAAGCAAGGTATTTCAATCCATGAGTTCACTCAGACTTATATTGATGCTTATCGTGATGACTTAAAAAGCCTACTCTGTAATCCGCCAAGTGTTGAGCCTCTTGCAACAGACAACATAGGCGCTATGATTCGCATGATTGAAGACTTGGTATCAAAAGGTCATGCTTATGCAGCTGAAGGCCATGTCCTCTTCAATGTTAAATCCATGCCTGACTACGGCAAGCTTTCAAACCGCTCCCAAGAGGAACTTCTTGCCGGTGCGCGCGTAGAAGTGGCACCTTATAAGCAAGACCCAAGTGATTTCGTGCTTTGGAAACCATCAAGTGATGACTTACCAGGCTGGGATAGCCCATGGGGTCGTGGTCGCCCTGGTTGGCATATTGAATGCTCGGCGATGATCCGTGAAGTGCTTGGTGAAAGAATTGACATCCATGGTGGCGGCATCGACTTAACCTTCCCTCACCACGAAAATGAGCGTGCACAAAGTAACTGCTGCACAGGTCATGAGTTTGTTGGCACTTGGATGCACAACGGCTATCTCAACATGGCTGGTGAAAAAATGTCGAAGTCTCTTGGTAACTTCGTGACACTTCGCTCATTACTCGAAAGCCACCGTGGTGAAGTACTTCGCTACGCACTGCTAAATGCACATTACCGTGCACCTCTTGAGTGGTCGGAAGATTTACTTCAACAAGCAAAAACAAACCTTGACCGTTTCTATCAGATTATTCGTGATGAAGCAGACCAAGACCTTGGTGCTGCAAATGTACAAGATTTGATTGAGCCATTAGAAAAAGCGCTTTGCGATGATCTAAACAGCCCACAAGCATTGGCTGCCCTACATCAAATTGCAAACCAATACTTTAAAGCTGAATCAAAAGAAGACAAGGTCAAATATGCGTCTGCACTATTCCAAGCGGGCTCCTATATTGGTCTTCTGACACAATCCGCGCAAGACTGGTTCCAATCAGCATCTGCAGGTGTTGATGCAGATGCGATCGAAGCACTCATTGTTGAAAGACAAGAAGCGAAGAAAGCACGAGACTTTGCTCGCGCAGATGCTATCCGTGATGAACTTGCAGCTCAAGGTGTTATTCTTGAAGATTCACCTCAAGGCACTCGCTGGAGTCTGAAATAGACCATTAAACAATAAAAGGCCCAGAAACCTCGCTGGGCCTTTTCCTTCTGATCAAATAACTACCACCCCGCTCATTTAAGCAACAATATCTTCCCTTCCCGCCCTTTTTGCTAGCAAATAGAATCAAAATATATTTTAATTCCAACCCTTGTTCAATATCAAAACACAAGTACAACACTCTTTATGTAAGAGTGAATTTCCCAATTAAATTCTAAAGAGAAATTACTTATGCGTAGAACTTCTATACTCTTTTTAGCTGGCTTGCTTGCAGCATGTTCCTCACCACAAGACCCAACGGAAGAAAACTTCACTGCAGCAATTCAAAACTACTACGATCAAAGCCCTGTTTGCTTTAAGCTTAATGTTCATTTTCCTTATGAGTTGAATGACACCAAATATAACAGTGAAAGCGATAAAAAAGTTTTTAATGAACTAGAAGCTATTGGCTTTTTAAACAGCTCAAAAACAGCGAACGGCGTTACCTTTGCATTAACTGATGAAGGTAAAGAAAAAGTTAAAAGAGATGAATTTGGTGATATACCACATAATAATTCAACATTTTGCTATGGAAGTTACAAGGTTGTCGCTGTAAGTGATGCTACAAAACAGGGTGAAGAATGGGGACATACATTCTCAGTTGTTAAATTTAAGCTTGAAATGCAAGATGTAGATTCTTGGGTCAAAGAAAGCGATGTACTTAAAGAAGAAATCAATTCGATCCAAAAAAATATAGACGATATTGGCAGTGTTCGTAAAAGTGAAGCAGCCGTCATTTTAACCAACAACGGCTGGGTTCACTCAAAGCTTTTCTATAATGACAACACCTAAGCCATCAATATTTTTATATGCAACGTCCCTAAGGCTCTAGCATCAAGCTCTAGCCTTATCCTTGGCTTCAATTGCATTCAGCTTCAATTGGAACTGATCGAGCTGCTGCTCTGTATCAAAATCCACATTATATGTATTGTGAAAGAAAACATTCATACGAACGAATCCATCTGTAATTTCAAGTGTGTAGCCATCGTCGCCAGACTGAGCTGTTAAACCATCAAACTCATAGACTCCACCAGTTTTAGTGCCTTGCTGCGTAATAATTGCAAATACTCGTAATACTTGGTGTACATCAAATCTTTTAGCAGACATATATCTCTCCATTTATGTGTTCTTTTAATCTTTGCACTGAGCCATATGGATAGAGCGTGAATAACGCCATCAATTGCACCTTTTAGCTGAAGGGCATATATTGGACTTAAGACGTGTAAAAGGCTGAAGGACTATGCCGTAACGTCACTTTATTAACAGTCATACTCAAGGAGCGAAGTGTGAGCAGTCAAACTACACCACAAGGTGCTATCGAAAATCCTTTAGGTACAATGGGCTTTGAATTTGTTGAGTTTACAGGGCAAGACCAAGGTCTACTCAAACGCCAAATGAATGAACTTGGTTTCAAGCTCACAGGCATTCATAGAAGCAAAAACGTGCTTCACTATTCACAAGGTAATATCAATTTTATCCTTAACTTTGAACCAGACTCTCGCGCTGCCCTGTTCGCTGAAAAGCATGGCCAATCTGCCAATGCAATGGCATTTCGAGTGCAAGATGCAGCATATGCCATTAAAGAAGCTGAAAAACGTGGCGCCAAAGTCGTGGAAAATAAAGTTGGCCCAATGGAATTAAACATTCCAGCCATCGAAGGTATTGGTGGCCTGCTTATTTATCTTGTTGATGCCAAGCATGCTAAATCAATTTATGAAATTGATTTTGAACCTGTGCAATCAGAAGACCCTGAACAGCCAGCAGCAGGATTATTTGAGATTGATCATTTAACCCATAACCTACATCGTGGCAATATGGATAAATGGGCCACATTTTATGAAGAAATTTTTAACTTTAGAGAAATTCATTTTTTTGATATTGCAGGCAAGCATACTGCACTTTTCAGTCGTGCAATGACAAGCCCATGCGGTAAAATTAAAATTCCTTTAAATGAGTCCCAAGATGAAAACTCTCAAATTGAAGAATTTTTAAAACGTTATAATGGTGAAGGTATTCAACATATTGCTTTAAGTACAAATGATATTTATGCCACAGTTGAACAGCTTCGTAAAAATGGCGTTCCATTTCAAACCACTGTTGACGCTTATTACGACATGGTCGACAAACGTGTGCCGAATCATGGTGAAGATGTTGCCAAGCTCAAGTCTCAACATATCCTAATTGATGGTAACCCTGAAGAAGATAAAGGTATCTTATTGCAAATTTTTACACAGGATGCATTGGGCCCTATTTTCTTCGAAATTATTCAACGCAAAGGCAACCAAGGCTTTGGCGAAGGTAATTTTAAAGCGCTTTTTGAATCAATAGAGTTAGATCAAATTCGCCGTGGTGTTTTAAAAACTGATAACCCTATCGCACCAGAAAAACCAACTGAGGAATAATCATGAGCACAACGAAACCATTAGGGGATCGTCGCTCAGAGGGCCTGACACAACGTCAGGCTCATGCAGACCTTCCTGACAACACCTATGAACGTGAAATGGGCCGCAAAGGTTTTTTCGGCCAATCGACTCACATGTATCATCAACACCCACCTACAGGCTGGATTGACTGGAAAGGCCCTTTACGCCCACGTGCCTTTAACTGCAACCACCTACAGCCAAGTGAGAACCTCACTGGCAATGATGATATTGTATTGGACAATTCCCCCTTTGCAGCCTGTTTATTACTCCACAATAAAGATACACAGGTTCATTTCTGGTCAATTGAAAGGGCCATGACCAAGATTTGCCGCAATGCAGATGGCGACTGGCTTTTATTTATTCATCAAGGCATCGGCCAACTCTATTGTGACTATGGTCATATGTCTCTTGAGAAAGGTGATTATATTGTTCTACCTAAAGGCACACTCTGGCGGCTCTCACCAGATTCAGAAATGAAAATTCTCTGCATTGAAGCAACTGAAGCTCGTTACGAATTACCTGATAAAGGTATTCTTGGGCCTCATGCTATTTTTGACCCAGCTCTTCTAGAAACACCACAGATTAATGAGGCATTTAAAAAACAATACGCAGCATTACTGACTAAAGACCCTGTCTACCAAGTGATCGTCAAACGCAATAATGAATATTCACAAATCACCTACCCGTTTAACCCATTAGATGCAGTTGGTTGGCATGGGGATTTAATGCCAACCAAAATCAATATTAAACAAATTAGACCTGTCATGAGCCATCGTTATCACCTTCCACCAAGTGTGCATTCGACATTTGTAGCACCAGGTTTTGTGGTATGTACCTTTGTACCTCGTCCATTTGAAACAGATGAAGATGCGCTAAAAATTCCGTTTTTCCATAATAATGATGATTATGATGAAGTGATTTTTTACCATGAAGGCGACTTTTTTAGCCGCGATCATATTGAGCCTGGCATGATTACCTTCCACCCTGCTGGATTTAGCCATGGGCCACACCCTAAAGCACTAAAGAACATGCTCAAACAAACAAAGACTGGCACAAGTGAGTATGCAGTTATGATCGACAGTCGCTTTCCACTAAAAACAACGCAAGCCGCCAGTGCTGTGGAAGACATTGCCTATGTACGCTCTTGGCAAAACCCTGGCGAGGAGAAAAAGTAATGCTTAAACTTTATGATTACTGGCGCTCAACTGCATCCTTTCGAGTGCGCATGGCATTAGCATACAAATTTATTCCCTATGAAGCAGAGTCTATTCACTTAGTAAAAAATGGTGGAGAACAGCATAGTGAAAAGTATGCAAAAATAAATTCAAGCGAATTAGTACCTACCCTTGTATTACCAAGTGGTGATCACATCAGTCAATCATTGGCGATTATGACTTATTTAGAAGATGCTTATCCTGAGCCTAGTTTATTACCATCAATTGGCATTGAAAAATACCGTGCATTAGACATTGCAGGCATTATTGGAAGTGATCTACACCCATTAAATAATTTGCGTGTATTACAGTTTTTACAAAGTGAATTTGATGTTGATGATCAACAAAAAATGAAGTGGTATACACACTGGGTCAAAAAAGGATTTGAAGCAGTAGAAGCCAAACTACAGCATTGGCCACAAAAAGGTGACTATGCTGTAGGAGACGATATTACAATTGCAGATATTTTTATTGTTGCACAAATTTATAATGCTGAACGATTTAATATCCCTGTTTGTGAATATAAACGCATACAAACAATATATGATACATGCAAAGAGCAAGCTTGGTATCAAAAAGCCTACCCTCAAGAACCAAGTTAATTATTCTGCAAGTGGCTCTACTTTCGCTTCAACGTATTGCTCATGAGCATGAGCGCCGTTGAGCTTTTTAGAGTCTTTCTCAGATGTAGATTGAGTGCCTGCATGCACTGGACTTGCACCTAATAATAAAGCAGCCCCAAAAATAGAAACATTCATAAGTGATTTAGTTGTTTGAGTACGTGGTGTTGAGTTGCGCATAAGAATCTCCTTTTCATTAATGCGTAAGGCTTGCTTTGTATTCATTTTTATTAACTCTATTCAATATCAATCGAATTCTATTTGCATCTCTAGAAGAGATACCCGCAACGTTCAAGCTCGTGATCCCAAACGCTGCGAACATGTTTATAGAGTACCCCAGTACAACTGCTCAAATTGTGTACATTTATGACGATAGTTTTGTAGTTCTGTTACAACGTTCGAATACTTTAGGACCTTTGCCAAATGTTGCCATAGGATTTACATCGATCAGGAATCCTATTAGTCTGAATCAATCTTTTTAATCAAAAGAGCATTCACTCAGTATTAACATCAATTATTTCAAGAAGATGAAGGTAAGTTATGCAGCCAGTTATCAATTCAGCACCTGCGATACAGACACCAATTGACCAGCAATCAACTCTTAAAAGCGAGGCTGTTGCAGTAGCACCGGCACTGAGTAATGCTTCAACTCAAGACTTACGTGCGGCTCAAAACTCTAGCGTTCAACCAACTCAAATTAAAACTGTTTCAGAAGCTATTGAAGCATTTGCTGATGCAGTTATTCGTGAACATAATCTTGATCAGTTTTCAGCAATGCCTGTAGATGCAATACTCGAACCACTGAAAGCATATACACCTCATGAAATCATGAGTTTTGTTCAAGATTTTAAAGATCTGGCGAAAGAAATAGACCAAGCACAGAGCTCAGGTAAAGCGAGCTTAACGGCAGGATCACCAGATGCTGGTAAGTCATCTCTCTTTAAAGCCTTAGCGAAAGAACAACACGCGGCCTTCCTCGACTTTGACCGCTCTGCCCTTCAAGGTGTAAAGCTCTATCAAAAAATGAGAGGTAACCAAACACCAGAAGAAGCAAAAGCAGCCTACATCAAATTCCGTGGCGCCTCACAAACACTACACAACTGCTTAATGCCTTATGCGATTTCGAAAAAGAAAGACCTTGCTATCGCCATTACGAGCACAAGCAAATTCTTTGCAGGCACAGTCAAATCCTTACAACAGCATGGCTATAAAGTTGATCTACATCATATGACATGCCCTCACGATGTTCGTGAAACAAGTAATAACAATCGAAATGCTCAAGGCCAATATCAATGTGACTCGAAAGACTTTGAAACTAAAGGCCAGGACTTTTATAAGAAAACCGCTGATTATCTGAATGTGAAAGATGTACAGTTTTGGGTACGCCCTGTTGCAGATGGAGCACCTATACTCGCAGCTCAAACGATGGGTGGACAACCAATTGTGTTTGATAAATCTGCACTTAATATACTGTTAGAAACACATAAAAATGAAGGACCAGAGAGCCATCAATTATTAAAAGACTTTTTTAAAGTTTAATATGGTAAAAACACAGATTATTAGTCAACCCTCACAGTTCAACTCAAAATTTGGACAAGATATATTTTAGGTCTACCCTTTATATGTCAGCCATAAAACTAAGACTTGCCACTTCTACTGATATCACTTATCGATAATCTGCAGAGATGGCAAGTCTCTTTTTTTATACACCTCACAAAATTCAAATTGCTCAGCCTGGTTAAAGGCTGTATTATGATCTTTTTGCGTTCTCCCCTTGTTAGAAAAGAAAATACAGCTTTATTAGCTATACTCTCTTCTTTTCTAAAGAATTATTGAAAAGGAATACCGCTGTGAGACATTTCTTAACTCTATTGGACCTAACACCAACCGAACTTCATCACTTGATTAATAGAGCAATCGAGCTAAAACAGTTGCTGGTGAAAGGTGACCGCCCCCCACTATTTCAACATCAAGTGATGGGCATGGTTTTTGAGAAATCATCTACACGTACTCGCGTTTCTTTCGAAACAGCAATGGCTCAAGGTGGCGGTCATGCTATATTCCTTTCACCTCGTGATACTCAATTTGGTCGTGGTGAGCCTTTAGAAGATTCAGCTCGTGTTGTTTCCAGTATGGTTGATATCATCATGATTCGTACATTTGGTCATGAAAAATTAGTTGAATTTGCAAGAGCATCACAAGTACCTGTTATTAATGCTTTAACAGATGAATACCACCCTTGCCAGCTTCTTGCTGATATGCAAACATACGTTGAACATCGTGGTTCAATCAAAGGTAAAACAGTGACTTGGGTTGGTGATGGCAACAATATGTGCCATTCATATATTAATGCTGCTCGTCAATTCGACTTCCACTTAAATGTTGCATGTCCTAAAGGCTATGAGCCTGATGCAGCAATTGTTGAAGCAAATAAAGACCGTGTTTCTATCTTCTACACATGCGAAGAAGCCGTGCAGAACTCAAACCTCGTCGTAACGGACGTTTGGGCAAGCATGGGCCAAGAAGAAGAGCAGAAAGCACGTGAAGTTGCATTTAAAGACTTCCAAGTGTCCCGTGCACTTCTAGACCAAGCAGCTGATGATGTACTCTTTATGCATTGCCTACCAGCACACCGTGGTGAAGAAATTAGCGAAGATCTTCTTGAAGACCCTCGCTCAGTTGTTTGGGCAGAAGCCGAAAACAGACTTCACGCACAAAAAGCTTTGATTGAACTACTTCTAAGAGAAAGTAAATCAAACAGGTAGTTTTCACATGCTCCAAATTAACGGCGTCTCTCTTGCACTAGGCCAACCAGAAGTCCAGATATTAAAAGATATCAATTTTACACTTCAGCCTGGTCAAATAGGGTGCCTGCTCGGGCCTAGTGGTTGTGGTAAAACAACAACCCTTCGCCTGCTTGCTGGCTTCGTCACCCCTTCAGAGGGCACTGTTCGCTTGGACGACAAGACTTTAGTTGAAAGCAGCAAAGGTAAAACAAGCCAGTTTATACCATCAGAAAATCGTGGCATAGGCATGCTCTTTCAGGATTTTGCCCTCTTCCCTCATTTAAGCGTGTATGACAACATCGCTTTTGGCTTACGTCATTTAAGTGGTAACGAACGTAAAGAACGAGTCAACCGTTACCTTGCACTGACCCGACTTGAAGCTTTCCAAGATCGAAAACCAAGGGAACTCTCAGGTGGTCAACAGCAGCGTGTAGCTCTAGCCAGAGCCCTAGCACCTCACCCAAAACTCCTTTTAATGGATGAGCCTTTTTCAAGCTTAGATACTGATTTACGTCGCCAGTTATCGCAAGAAGTCTACGATATTCTTAAACAAGAAAATATGAGCGCCCTACTTGTCACTCATGATCAGCAAGAAGCCATGCAAATGGCAGATGTTATTGGGGTTATGAATAATGGCCGTATTCATCAATGGGCACCAAGCTATGAGGTGTACCACGAGCCTGTAAACAGATTTGTAGCCAACTTTATTGGCCATGGTCACTTTGTACTCGGCACAGCTAACACGAAAAGCAACTTTGAAACACAGTTTGGTCAACTCGAATGTCAATGCAACTGCACATGGGAAGAAAATGACAAGGTCGATATTCTTATTCGCCCAGACGATTTAATGGTTGCGGAAGAAGGTAAAGGCACACCAGCAATGGTCACTAAAAAATCTTTCCAAGGGGCTCACTCACATTACTGGCTCAGATTAAGCGATGGAACCTGCCTTGAGGCCTTTTTCCCCAGCCACCAAGACTTTAACGTTGGTGACTGGATTCATTTAGATGTAGATGCTCAGCATCTTGTTATATTCCCTCACGAGAGCATTCAAGCGCCTGAAAACACCTGACATGCTTTAACAGCAGCTTGCCAACGCTGGTAACGCTGCTGTGACCAGTCTTTATCCTTAGCCACTTCAAACGCTCTATCTTGCGCCCAAAGCTCAGCAATTTCCTCAAGAGATGACCAAATACCAAGCTGTAAACCTGTTAGATAGGCCGCCCCCAATGCTGTTGTTTCAGTCATGGCTGGTCGCAGCACTTTGGTTTGCGCAATATCCGCCATCATCTGCATTGCAAGATCATTATTGGTCATACCACCGTCCACACGTAAAGCTGTAAACTCAGCACCATCTTGTTGCATTGCAGCAAGCAGATCCATTGTTTGAAAACACACTGACTCAAGGGCCGCTGATACTATTTCATTCTTACCAGTATCACGAGTTAAGCCAAAAATAGCCCCTCTTGCATTTGGGTCCCAATATGGCGCACCTAATCCTGTAAAAGCAGGCACAAAGAACACCTGCTGATCACGAGCTTGCTCAGCCATGGCTTTACTGTCTTTGGCTGATTTTAATAACTCTAAACCATCCCGCAACCATTGAATAACAGCACCAGCAATAAAGGCTGAACCCTCCATTGCGTAAGTGACCTTACCATTAATACGATAGCCAAGGGTCGTAATTAAGCCATGTTCTGAAAAGATAGGTTTATTCCCAGTGTTGATATTTAAAAAACAACCTGTGCCATAAGTGCATTTACTCATACCTTCTTTGAAACAAGCCTGACCTATTAATGCAGCATGCTGATCACCAGCTACACCAGCAATAGGCAGTGCTGCACCAAAATAAGATTCATCACAGACACCAAAATCAGCAGCGCAGTCTTTGACTTCTGGCAAAATATCAGATGGCACCTGGAAAAAATCACAAAGCTCTTCATCCCATTCCTGGGTATGGATATTAAACAAATTTGTACGACATGCATTTGTCGCATCAGTGACATGGCTCTGACCGTTTGTCAGCTTCCAAATAAGGTATGAATCTATTGTACCTGCTCGAAGTTGTTGCTTCTGAAGAAGCGCTTTCGCTTGAGGCGCATTTTCAAGAATCCAATTCATCTTGGTTGCAGAAAAATAAGGGTCAATAAGCAGACCTGTTTTTTGCTTCACAACAGCATCAGCATCTTCTTGCCCTATGGATTTTGCTTTTAATGTCTTGCAATGATCAGCGGTACGGCGGTCTTGCCATACGATTGCAGGATAAACAGATTGACCTGTCTCTTGATCCCACAGGACAGTGGTTTCACGCTGATTTGTAATACCTAAGCCTCGAATATCACTGGCTTGCAAACTGGCTTTTGCTAAAGCGCCTTTTACGACATGACACACTGACTGCCATATTTCTTCAGGGTCATGCTCAACCCAGCCCTCATGAGGAAATGATTGTTTGAATTCCTGTTGATCTATAGCAACAACCTGACCTTTTAAATCAAAAATCATTGCTCGACTTGAAGTGGTTCCTTGATCGATTGCCAATATATAATCAGCCATGCACTTTTCCTCTTAACATCAATCCTTTGGGTGTCTTTCCCCATAGTAAGGGCTAAAAAGAAAAAGCGCAAAGCTTAAAAGAGACAAGAAACGACCCTTAATCCAAAATGGAAGGTTGACCTGCTTGCTGAATTAATGCAGACAAGCTTTCACGAAGAGGACGTTGGTCTTCTGGGTATAAATCAGCTTCTTGATTCATCACCAGTTCTTTTGACTCAACATGAAGTCCTTTTTGCTTTAAGAGCAGCGATACCTTATCTGCAAACTCATGCTCTACTCGACTGACTTCATTAAGAATGGTTTTAAAATCTTCCATACTGGGCTTCTCAATTATATTCATCATCTTTTGATGTAACGGAAGCCAGTTTTGGTTTTGCCATTTACGAATATCTTGGTGGCCTGCATCAGAAATATCGGTGCTATAGCTATCCCTTAAGTGGCGAATCATCGCACGAGATTCTTGTTTGAAATCTTTCAATTTATCGAACTCTGATGCTTTTAACCCACTTGTCACATCAAGCATTTGATCAAACATTCGCTGAGAGACTTGATGATGATTCACTTGTCGAGCTGTTGGATTTTCAATCTTCTGAAAGTTTTTGGCTTCATCCGTTTTTTTATTCTTAAAATAGTTTCGCCATTCTTTTACAGCAGTTTCAACTTCAGGTTTACTCATAGCTGCATCTATGGCATCAACAGCTTGATCTTCAATACCGAACAGCGAGTTCGACATAGAGCCAATAAACTGGTTTTCTTCTGCACGCCCTAGAAAAATATGACTATGGAGGTTTGTCAAAACATTAAGCACCTTATTTGCAGCTGTTTCGACATCATAGTCAGTATCATCATTTTTCATGTGCTTCAAAAAAGCTTCAAGCACATGATGATAATCTTCTGTACGCTCCAATTCATTTGTATGACTATACATTTCAAGGAGCATACCTTTCATATTAGCGACAAGTGGAATATGACGACGGTTATCACCATCTGGGGCTTCAATCTTATCCCGCCAAAAGGTATTAAATTGACGACTGTTCTTTTTGATAAAGCTTGATCCATCTGGATTTGTTGCAAAAGAGCCGGTACGACTGCGACGTTTTAACTCATGATCATGACTAATCGAGCCAGTTCGAACTCGCTGTGTATTATTGCCAGGGGCTCGCATTGTGTCTTGCGAAGTTGAAATTTTGCTGATAGAGCTTTTACGACTCACTTGGGATAAACGTCTTGCCCCTGTAGTCGACGCCATTGCTGTAACAGCTTTATCAGTGCCATTCAGTTTTGCACAAAGGGCTTGTAACGCTTGATTGTATTCTCCACCTAACTTGGCATGAGACCGTCCAACTGGTGCCATAGCTATATCTCCATCCATAGAGTTATGAGCAATACTTCAAAAGCTCAATGTTATTATCTCAGCGTACTTGTCATTGCTCATCCTCGAACCAATCAAAGCACACCTCTATTAAACTGCATTCTTCTAACATATTTATGACAAGATGCATGCTGTACATTTTTTTTGCAATCATTTTTTTTAAAACGACTCTATGAGTGGCAGAAATAGTCTCAAAGCTTTAAAAGGGGCACTGATTAAAGCACCGTAAGATCATACACGCCACAATCTATTTCGAAAAAAGAAATTAATTTCTCTTTTTATTCTTCTTTTTTAGATAGTTCATTTAGACCTTCTTTTAACTTGCTTGTATACTGTGTAACTTAAAGGACAATAGCTTTAAAGGGAGCCCCTATACATCTCTGTCCAAGAGTGGGCGTCATACTCTAAAGCAAGTCAAATTCATAGCAAATAGTAAAGAGGCTCTTATGTACGATATTGCAATCGTTGGCGGTGGTATCAATGGTATTGGTATTGCAAATGATGCAGCAGGTCGAGGTTTAAAAGTACTCCTCGTTGAACAGAATGATCTTGCAAGCGCAACATCATCATGGAGCAGTAAACTTATTCATGGTGGCCTTCGTTATCTTGAGCATTATGAGTTTCGCCTTGTAAAAGAGGCTTTGGCAGAACGTGATGTGCTGCTAAAAAAAGCACCGCATATTATTAAGCCTTTAGAGTTTGTCCTGCCTCATAATCCAAGCATGCGCCCAACATGGATGCTCAAAGCTGGTTTATGGATGTACGATCATCTTAATTTCAATATTCATAAGAAATCAGCGCTACCTCGCTCTCACGCACTCAACCTTACGAACTGGAAACAAAACCCATTACTTGGTCAATACACAAAGGGCTTTTCCTACTCAGACTGCTTCGTAGACGATTCTCGTTTGGTTGTACTGAATGCAGTACAAGCAAGAGATAAAGGTGCAATCATCAAAACCTATTCTCAATGTACATCCGCACAGGCAAACAATGACGGTACTTGGTCTATTTCTTATGAAGACAAGAGTACGGGCACAACTTCTACCGCAGACGCTAAGGTACTCGTCAATGCTGCAGGCCCATGGGTGCAAAGCTTTATTGAAGATAAACTGCAACTCGAATCACCACGTAAGATTCGCCTCATTAAAGGCAGCCATATTATCGTGCCTAAGATACATGATGGTGATGAAGCCTTTATTCTGCAAAACGATGACAACCGTATTGTCTTTGTCATCCCTTATCGTGGTATGAGCCTCGTTGGTACAACAGACAGACCTCATAAGGCCTCTCCAGACACAGTGGAAATCGATGATTTTGAAGTCGAATACCTACTCAACACAATCAATCAATACTTCCAAGTCAAACGCACTCGTGCAGATATTAAGTTCACCTATTCAGGCGTTCGCCCACTCTGTGATGATGAGTCTAGTGATCCTTCCGCAGTGACCCGCGATTATACGCTTACACTTTCGGCTGATCCTGCACCAATTCTCAATATATTCGGTGGCAAGCTTACAACTTATCGTAAACTTTCAGAAGCAGCGATGAAAAAAATTGAGCACCTTTTCCCTCAAGCACACGGCCCATGGACAGCACATGCTATTTTACCAGGCGGTGAGCTACAACGAGATGACCTAAGAGCAAGTCTGAAGCGCCAGTATGCATGGCTTCCAGATGCAATGATTGAGCGATTTGTGACAAGCTATGGCACTCTAAGCTTTAAAATCCTTGGTGAGGCAAAGTCATTAGAAGATCTAGGTGAACACTTGTTTTCAACACTCTATCAAGCAGAGATTGAATACCTGAAAGAAGACGAATTTGCACAAACAGCTGAAGATATATTATGGCGTCGATCAAAGCTTTGTTATGAGCTTGATGGGATAAACAAAGATGAGATAATCGCGAAAATCAATTCACTTCTGGCTCAAAAAGTTCAGATAGCCTAATCTGAACTTTTTAGCTAGGTACGGGCAAAAAAAAGACACGATCAGAGACTAACCGTGCCTTTTCCCGTCTGCCCCACGCCACTTCCCGCATTCGCAAGAAGCAACGAAAAGCAAGTGGTGATAATTTAAATTTAGCCTAGGGACCGCAGTAGTGCAAGTCTCTAGGCTATAAATTGTTACGTTTGCATGACTCGTTAGTTTTAAAAAAGGCTTATTAAGCTGAAAGAGCTCGAAGCATCCAAGCAGTTTTCTCATGAACTCTCATGCGGTCAGAAATAAGTGCTAATGAAGACTCGTCGTCTGCATTTTGTGCGTGCTTAAGTGCTGCACGACATGTTTTAACAACCTGCTCGTGACTCTGTTTAAGTGTTAATACCATTTCATCTGCTGATGGTACATCTTCTACTTCTTCAATTGAACTTAACTTGGCAAAAGCTTTGTAAGTGCCTGGGGCGATAACACCTAGCGTTCTAATACGCTCGGCGATGTCGTCTACTGCTGTCGCTAGCTCTGTGTACTGCTCTTCAAACATAAGGTGTAATTCACGGAATCTTGGGCCTGATACGTTCCAATGAAAGTTATGAGTTTGCAAATAAAGCGTGTAAGAATCTGCAAGTAGTTTTTTTAAACTCTCTGCCACTTCAACACGTGCTTCTTCATTGATACCAATATCGATTTTAGCCATTATTATAGTCCTCTTTCTTAGAAATAACGCTCGTAAAGTATTGTCTATAAGGGATATATACGCCAATTAAAATTAATTTTTTGACTAAACTCTCACTCAAAAAACTCTATACTCTAAGAACTTTAGCAAGTCATTCGGACGACTGAATGACCTGCTCAATTTTTTTATCTCGTCGCCCCGATCTGTTGAAATCAGATTAGCAATGGGCTCGTCAACAAAATGTCATTTTGAAAAAAAGGAAAAAGACATGCCAAACAATGAAAATGATGTCGACCAATCATTAAGCCATGATCATCATTTAAGCCTACGACAAGTCGAATTATCTGATTACAAAAATATTGCTGCCATTATGGATCGCGTTTATTCAACTTGGGGTGGCGCATGGGACTACTCTCAATTTCAAACAATGCTACGCATCTTTCCAGAGGGCCAAGTTTGTATTGTTGATAACGATGTTGTTGTTGCAGCAGCCTTCTCTGTTATTGTCGATTATGATCAATATGGTGACAAACACACCTACGACCAAATTACAGGCAATGCTCACTTAACAACGCACAACCCTAAGGGTGATGTGCTTTATGGTGTGGATGTCTTTGTAGACCCTGATTATAGAGATATGCGCCTTGGGCGTCGTTTATATGAAGCTCGTAAAGAAATGTGCCGCAACCTTAATTTACGCGCTATTGTTGCAGGTGGACGTATTCCTGGCTACAACAAGCATTCTGAGGAAATGTCGCCACACCAGTACATTGAAAAAGTGTCTAAAAAAGAATTATACGACCCTATTCTTACATTCCAGCTTTCCAATGATTTCAAAGTAAAACGTTTACTTCGTAATTATTTACCAGAAGACAAAGCCTCTGGCGGATTTGCAACACTTTTACAGTGGAACAATATTTACTACGAAGAAGAATCACAAGACATCTTCCTGCAAAGGAATAAAAATGTTCGCGTTGGCATTGTTCAGTGGAAAATGAGAACGACAAAAGATTTAGAAGATTTAATGCGTGATGTTGAGTTTTTTGTTGATGCATTATCTGATTATAAATCTGATTTTGTACTCTTCCCTGAATTTTTTAATGCGCCATTATTAGCACATTGTGATCAAAGAAACCTTGTTGAAGCGATCCATCAATTAGCCACTTACACAGACGACATTATTGAACAAATGTCGAGCTTAGCTGTTCGTTATAACACCAATATTATTACGGGCAGTTTGCCTTTTGTTGAAGATGGCAAGCTTTATAATATTTCTTACCTTTGCCATAGAAGCGGTGCAATTGAATATCAATCAAAAATTCATATCACTCCAAACGAAGCTAAAACATGGGTAATGCAAGGTGGTAATTCTCTAAAAGTATTTGAGACTGACGTTTGTAAGATTGGTATTCTGATTTGCTATGACGTGGAATTCCCAGAATTGAGCCGACTCCTTGCGCAAGATGGTATGGATATCTTATTTGTGCCATATTGGACTGATACGAAGAATGGTTACCTTCGCGTACGTCATTGCGCACAAGCCAGAGCCATTGAGAACGAATGCTATGTTGCGATCTCGGGCAGTGTTGGCAACCTTCCAAAAGTAGAAAATGCTGAGCTTCAATATGGCCAATCAGCCATATTCTCACCTTCGGATTTTGCGTTTCCCCATGATGCCATCATGGCCGAAACTATTGCCAATACAGAGATGACACTGATCTGTGACCTTGATCTTTCAAAGCTAGAGCATATGCGTAAAGCAGGTGCAGTCACAAATACAAAAGACAGACGCACAGATTTGTATACTTTAAAATGGAATGACTGACGTATATCAATAACAGAAAAAAAGAAAAGCACCCTAATAAGGTGCTTTTCTTTTTGATTAATCAACCATATAGTCAAGATCAAAATCAACCGGCCAAACCGCATTACCATTCATAATACGATCAAGCTGTGATCTTGGGACAATAGAGTCTTTCGCACGAACAATATCTTTGTTCATCTTATCAATAAATTGATTTCTGTATTGATTACTCACTCGAACATTATCACCAGACTGCAAGTCTCTTTTAATTGACGAGTTTTTTTCAGATACAAAGTCTTTAAAACGGGATAAAAGCTCTTGTGTTAGCTCTTTATCGCTCACTTCTTTTAAAGCCATATAACCTTGCAGCGCTTCAACAAAAGCTTCAACCTGGCCACGAGCGCAATGAATTTCGTACTCACTACCATCACTTCGATGTTCATAATCAATGGTACCGATTTTTTTAAGCGCGCCAAAAAGACCATCCATAATGTTATAACGTCTATCTCCCTCATTACACTTTGCTTGGGCATAAGAGAAAATATCAACCATCATTTCAGGTGGTGTTTTGTCAAAAGTAGAAACAACTTCTTTAGCAAATTCAGATGTATCACAAGTTCGATCCAAACCTTTTCGAATCTCCGAAACAAAGTCACGACGATCTCGGTAATAGGCAAGTTCATCATCAATAAACTTGGTCACCATCTTTTTAGCTTCAGAGGTACTTAAGCTTGGATAGTTACGGTCATAATTAACTAACTGTCTGTACTGGGTATTCCCAATCACTTGCTTATACACATCAAGGAAGTGATCTGAAGCCTCGCCCATAGCACTTTCATATTTTTCGAAGTCCTTTTTTCTGCTTTCCTCGACGCTATCAGCTGGCACTCCAGCACGGAGCATGGCATCCATTATTGTGGATCTAGCTCTATCAGCTGATACGCTATTTTTATTTGAGTTAACAAGCGTAATATTTTGTCGTGGTGCTGCTTTTACTTTTTCAACAACTTTACTGCTGGCTGCTCTGCTATTTCGACTTGAAGCAGCTTCAAATGCTCTAGAGTTGTAACTAGGGAACTCATCATCACCAGCAATATTGAAGCTGTAAGTACGCGACCTACTGGACGATGCACCATTATTATTTCGCTCATATTGAGCAGCAATATATTTAGGGTAGTTATCGTCATTTTCATCATCGCTTTCTTCGACAACGATTACAGCGTCTTGGACGCCATTGAGCTTATTTTGCAGCTGTTGAGCAATATCACGATCCCAGGCACTTTGATCATTATCTGGCGCTCTTGCTTTTTCAGCAGCTCGAGAGGATGAAGTACGAGGTACATCTTCACCAAACGCACGAGGGTCATAGCCTTCAATTGGCTCAGGCTCAGCGGATAAACTCATTTCCTCTTGCAACAGGCGAGCAAGATACTCATCATTAGAAGTATCTACACGCCTTTGAGGTATTGGTGCAGAAGAAGAACTTGTTGCACTGTAGCTTACAGAGTTTGTTCTCGCTGTTTTATTTGCACCGTTTCGCTCTTGCATGCGTCTCACTTCTGCTGGCGTCAGATATTTCACAGCTGGTTTCGAGTCCCGAGTTGCCGCTGGAGCACTCGGTGTTTCAGCTGGCGCATAAAGCTCTTCAGGACGACGGGAATAACTTGAAATATTTTGACTGCCGTAATCTGCATAACTAATAGCCGTTTCTTTAGGCACTGCATAGACTTTTCGTGTCTGGGTAGATGATACTTCTGAAGTTGAAACATGCACAGTATTGCGGCTTGATGCTAATCGAGCATTTTGAGCAGCTGTAGGCTGTGGCGCATCACTCTTATAGACAGAAGGTGCAGGTGCACGACCTGGAATAGTCTCTTCTTTAGTTCTTGTTGGGGCAACAGGAGCAGTTGAACGCGTAGGCTGGGTTTTGCTTGAGCGTGAAGGCTCTTTAGAAGTACGGCTTTCAGTCTGAGAGCTCTTACGCTTTGAGCGCTCCGTACGTGGAGCTGGCCTATCGTCGTAATCATCGCGAATTTCACTTGTTCGTGCTCCACGAGCAGGCTCTCGGGCATCTCTCTCTGTAGCTGTTGCACGTCGTCGGGATGCTGTATCTCTTACTGGGTCAACATCTTGTATGCGAGCTTTAGCAGCAGCCTTTTCACGCTTATAGGCCTGATACTCTTTCTCTTTCATGATAACGATTTTAGTCGATCCGTCAGACCGCTTCACTGGAACATGATATTCCGTTCCTATTGATCCAAATAAAGGCATCTTACATTCCAAATTGTTGTTAAGTCTTATTAAATTTTGAATAGAAAATGAACATGGCCATTATCAAAAAGAAACAATTATTTTGCCAGTCTTTGTTTCAAAAAAGTCTTCTATTTTTATAGAACCATCTATAAGCCTTTCGGCATATGTGAAGTTCCCTTCTTCCCCTTTATCTTTTTTAGACAGATATAAAATAATTCTAAAACACACTTTACAGATGCGAATGATTCGCATTATCATGCATGCATGCATGCATCGCAGCGTTATAACCTCCTACACACTTATAGCGCTGCGAACCAATATATTTTAGATAAGCTCGTCATAAAGGAAGTGGATATGATCATTAACGGCCAGCAAAACCAACTATCAACAAGCCAAGCAGCATCTCTCACAGCAACAACGCCAAGTGCACTTGATAATACAAAGGCCCTAACAGTCCAACCTACAGCAAAGCTTAACGGCCAGGAGGCTCCAATGAATGAAACTCATGATAGTATCTCCCACTTACAACAAGCACGAGCAGTGCAATCACTACCAGAAGGCTTAAAAAACTGGCTTGAATCGGCGACAAATGAACTCCTTGGTGCATTCCAACAAGAGTTTCCAGGCGCACAAACAGTCAACAGACAAGATGTGGCAGCAAATACAAATATCCAAAACCTATTAAAAACACAAGGTGAAAAACTTCATAGCCGCCCAGAATTTAGCCCTGCACTTTCAGGTAAATTTATTATGTCTCGTGTGACAAGCCAACCAAAAGGCTCAGTCGGGGAAAAGCCATCTGATACTAACTCAGGCTTAAAGATGGGTGCATTTCACACTGCTGCAGGTTTAGCAGAAATTATTTGTAAAAATAATGACGACTGGTCTGCTGCACTTGAAAAGCACTTTAGCAACGTTGGTGTACATAACAAAGCGACTGATCCAAGAGCCGCATAATCTATTCAAGTGCAGCAGACCAGCGCAATAAAAAAGGCGTTATACCTCATATAACGCCTTTTTTATATTCCAGTGCTAAACAATAGCTTAGGCTAGCTGTGCTGTATGATTATCAACAATTTCATCAGCATCAAGCTCTGTGACCATTTGAATACCTTCTTCAGTACCAACGTAACCGTCTGCAGTGTTTTCAAACTCAGCAATATGATCAGCAAGAGGTTGATTACCAAAGCCGCCGTTATTATCAACATGCTCAATCAGAGAATTGCCACGATCAGTCGTCACAAGCTTACCATCTGCGTTCATGTACATATAGCCAGCATCAATCATATTGGATACGTCATCAGGTGCTAAGTGAGCATTAGTATCTTCTGTAATAAGGCGTTCAGCGCTAGCATCTACATCTGTAAAACCAACTTCACTGCCAATGCTACTCATTGATGTCAGCTTATCAAAAGCTGCTTTAAACTCATCTTTGCTTAAGGACTTATCGCCATTTGTATCCGTTTTATCGAAAATAGATTGTGCTACACCGTCATCAAGGTTGTAGCTGTCTTTGGCGAATGTTGAAAACTCTTCAACAGAAACACCTGATGTGTCACCACCAGCGATATCGTTAAAGTTATATTTATCCGTTTCTGCTGGGTTTGTATTAATTTCAGTTGGCGCCCAACCCATATCATCTCTCCTCATGATTTAATAATGACGACACAATATCGTCATTAAATTACTGCCATATTGGCAAGTAATTCTTCACCAATTAGTTTTAACTCCATATTTTCAAGAAACACTGCATCGATGGTATGCAAATCTTCAAGCATTGGCGCTATAGCTGCTTTTAATAATTGAGCAACACCAAATGGAACGCCTGCACCGCTTAAAACTTCGACAAAACTCATCACAGGTATGGATTCGTGAAAATGGCCAGCATGAAGTAATTTTATCCTCGCATAACGAAGTACATAAACAGCTTTAGCCGTGTCTTCTGATATAAGTGGTAAGGACATATCAACTGCTTGAAGATTACTCACATCAGAATAAATATCGGACAAGTCTTCATGACAAATGTCGGGAATCATGGTGGTCTCTCTGGATACTTCAATAACATAAATGGTTCATGTTGCAATTTATCATGACCTAAAACAGCTAATGTTACATTGAGTAAATGATTGAATAGAGAATGATAAGAAGCAGCCTATAAAACATGCAATTTAGGCACAAGATGTAACTGTATGTAATAAGGTTATAGTCAGACAACTATAACCTTATTACATCATTGAAAAACTATAATTTTCTACCCATCAGATTCAGAAATATGAGTTATAGAAAGTGATTAATCAGAAGCATATAAACCAAGTCGTTTATCTGGGTTAAAACGCCTTTCGACACCTAATGCCTGCATAATCAAATGAAACTGGTCCACAGTCTCAACAGAACCAGCAGCTCTATCCTGTCGGTTTTGCAAAATTTGCTGATGGACTAACTCATATTTAGCAAGATCGTCCCATTCAATATCTTGATTGCCATCAATAATTGATTTTGCTTGAACATAAGTCGTTAAAGTACCAGTACGACCTATACCACCAGCACAGTGAACAAAGACATTTTCGCCCTTTTGTGCGGCATTAATGATGATTTGACCTAAAGCTTTTAAATCTTCAA
The DNA here is from genome assembly GCA_002450655.1 of Gammaproteobacteria bacterium UBA6940. Lineage (GTDB taxonomy): Bacteria > Pseudomonadota > Gammaproteobacteria > Pseudomonadales > UBA6940 > UBA6940. The sequence continues at coordinate 57,423 of DJZY01000084.1, forward strand.
CAGTAATGACAGAAAAGTCAGCCCACTTTCGATAGGCAGTCAATGACAATGAGTGCTTCATAGTATCCACATAGTCAGACTGAAGCTTTATTGGCAATGGATCATCAAGACCTAATTTAAACCCACCTTGATACGATCGATCTAAAGCAACTTTCATATAATCATAAAACCGCACGGACTGAGTTGCTTTAGGATAATATTCATCATTTGGATTTTTAAGATAATGCTCATCTGCACGTAAATCAATAATGTGTTTTACATTGAGATCGATCATCTTTTCATAAAAAGCACTTAATGAAAGCATATTACTCAGAGGAGCACTACCTGCTAAAAGTTGACCGCTCAAATCTGGCTGACGCCATTGCAATGCATTAATATCCACATATTTTTTTAATAGCGATACCAGCTCAGCACTGTCTTGTAACCGTTCAGGGTTCGCTATAGCACCTAAGTCCATATAAAGTTCATCCATTGATGCAGACGGCGTGTTTTCCACCAACTCTCGAACATTGGTAAAATGAGTATTATTCAGATTCATCATGGAGTGCAGTAGACCTGCATCTGCATGGCCTTTAAAGCGTAGGAGCTCTCTAATGACAGACATGAGCTGCTGAACGCGAATATCACTGACAGATAAGAGCTCAGGCATTAACTCGCCTAAAACTTTTGCCCTCTTCTCTAATATTGACATCTTTTTACCACTACTAAAATCAGTAAAGTCTGACATCAAATCATTAAATTTATCCGTATTATTAATAAAATTAAGTATGTCATTTTTAGAAAGGCGCCCTGGCTCATTAAACAAAGCTTCAACTTGAAGATAGCGATCAAATTCAAACAAACCAAGCTTTTGATCTAAAAAGCCAGATTCTTGAATAATGGCTTTGACATCTTCTATTGCCACATATCGATGCAATGGAATTTGATCATACTTTAATTCTGAGCTTGGATTATATTGAAGGTATCCTTTCACAAATTGGGTTAAAGCATCTAACTGCAATTCATAAGGGAGTTCTCGAATTTTATCATATTGCGGTTTAAGCCTTAGAAGTCGGTTTTCTCTTTTAATATCATCAGGAGCATCTCGGAAGGTGTTATTTGCATACTCATAGCTTGTGGATGCAACATAGGTAACGAGCTTTTCAAACTTGGCTTTAAAGAGAGGCAAGTCATCTAAGTCGCCATCCCATGAAAGGGAAAAAGGTGAAGCCGTTTCTGCATTAATCCACTGATCACGTCCAATTCGAGTCTTATTTAATAAAGGATCATGCTTTACTTCAGAAAGTAAATTAGTGGTTATTCCAAATCGATTATTTTCATTATTACCATCAAGTGCTAAAAACACTTTCACTTTGGATTTATGCACATCCAACGCTAAACGTAAACCATGTTCCCGCAAAGGAATATTAAAATAGATCTTGTGATGTTCTGGGTTTATGACCTCAACGTTTTGCAGAATAACTGTTTCAACGCCAAGAGGGCCTGATTTAATCCACTTTTGCAGTTCTTGCAAATGTGGAGGTAATAATCGGTCAATACCAGACTTAACAGCAAGCGCTCCAAATGCATTTCGCGTACTTTGATGCAATATGGTATGCAAATCACCATAATTTTTCGGCGCAGTGACACTTGAGTTCATCACAGATGCATTAATCATGGCAGTTGATACATTAAAATCTGGGCTCGGTACCAAAGGGTTATTCGCTGAAGACAATGTTAATATGGCATACCCATCAAGATAGCGACCTAACTGCTGCATATCACTAAATGCTTGAGAGAAAGTACCTTCAATAACTGGCTTACTGGCCTTATAAAATACTTTTAAAAGGTCTTTAAAATCTTGCTTTCGAATAGACTCATCATATGCTGGACTTACGACTATTTCCTTTAAAGCTAAATCAATTTTTTCAAACACCTCACTGGCTTGTTTTAAAATAATCGAGGTCATATGAGGCTTTTTCTGACCACTGATAAACTTCAATAATGGCTCTAAAATCACATCAAGATCGACTAAAGTTTTAAGTCTCTCCTCAAAACCAGTATGTGAACCCCACTTCCCTTCCAGAGCTGAAAGTCGACTGGAAAACTTTTCTAATGGATCAAGCACTGCTAATAATTCCGTGACTTCTGAAATAGAATTGATTTTGAGTCGGCTTTTACCAAGTGATAATTGGAGGTCTGAAATAAATGCTGTAAAAATACCTGAGTTATGAGCTATAACACTTTGCGAGGCAAGACTCAAAATTGCAGCCTCTGGCACTTTAGGATCTCAATGAACTTTGAAATAGCCTCTAGCCAATCTATTTTTTGTTCTGCAGGCAAAGCGCTTGCCAAACGGTGAAGTGCAACAATTGCAGACTGTGTATAAGGATGTAAAGCAACAGGGTCTCTACTTTGCTTGCCAGCACCAATATGAATATCATGATTCATTCGAACTGCTTTCATCCAGCCAATAAACTGCTCATGTTGAAGCACATCCTGAGCAGCTGTTTTAACAGAGACTAAGCCTGAAGCATTTGGAACACTTGAACCATCCTGATAAAGACCAGCTTTAATCCAATTCATGTAAAGCAAATGATGAAGTTGTGATTGCCCTAACCTCACACTTCGAGACAGTTTAATGAGATCGACAGCAACTTCATGAGCAACTATTTTAAAATCATCATGGCCAGAGAGTTCAGCCTGAAGAATAATGTTATATTGTTGATGAAGTAATTGTGCAATCAGACGATGGGCTTTAGGTGAATCAGTTGCGTCTGCTGACGTTAAAACTTGATGTAACTCACCTAATAATTGAGTTGTTGTCACTTGAGAAGACGTGCATTGAGTTATGAGTGGTTTAAGCAATTCTAATTCTTTAAGATCTTGCTCATGTAATTCTGTCTTAGTGTCAGAAATTGTATATGCTGCTGGTGCAGGATATGACAATCGCCCTTGCACAATATTTTCAGACGCTACATGTTGTTCAGGAATGACTAACTTACGCTCTTGATCCAGTACAAATGTGCTGTTGCTTTTCAGTGCATTGAGTTGATCTTCATTTTCAAATTCCACAATCGCAATACCTTGTCGGCGCAACATAAGTGCAGCATGCGCATTCGCATTTGCTGGGCTTGCCACAAATACAGCTTTGATATTTTTTTGTGATTGATTGCTGGCGCTATCAACAGGTAAATGAAGAAAATCTTGATTAAAAGCGTTATCTAAAGATGGGTTAATAATCACTTGGTTTGCATTTAAATTTTCAACAGCAAAAGTCGAATAAGATTTAAGTTGTACAGAGACACATTTCTGTTGATTCACATATTGATCAGATAAATATGAAGGTTTCACATCAACAATTGGTTTATCTTGAGATCGCTGCTGAACAGCAAAGTGCTCAGGGCTATTCTCTTTATTTTGAACAACAAACTCAATATCAACACCATTTTTATGCTGTGGTTGTAGTGCTTTCAATAAACCAGCATAAACTGTAATGGATTCAGAGGAAAGCGCCTGCTGACGTTGGGCGTCTAATGCATTCCCTGTAAATTTTAACTCCTCAGTACTTGGTGCAAATCGTTCAATTTTTTTCTTGGCAATAGTTCGTGCATGAACAACATCACTTGAAGGATCAATAATACCAAGGGTTTCATCAGTTGTAATGGCACCTTGTACAATACCTTCACCATGACCATGAGATGCGTTAATATTGAAAGTATTTTCAGCATGTGACAGAGGATCGGGGGATAAAGCAACCCCTGAAACTGGTATAGTCTCAATTTGACCAGGAATTTCACCTATCATTTGTTGAGCAACAATGCCATGGGATGTATTTTGCAATCCCTCTGTTTCAGTATTAGCTTTATAAAGCGCCGACTGAAGCTCAGCAGTTTCAGAACTAAAAGAGTCATTTACATCTTTAATTGCTTTGATCAGATCAAGAGTTGAAATCTTGATGTTCGATTTCGTTTCAAAACAACCCGCATTGGCCTGTCCATCTTGATCTTCTGCACTTGAAGAGCTACGAATCATCAAGCGTACATCAGGATCAGAACCAAACTTATTCATAAGACGTACTAAAGCAATGGGCAATCGACGAGTTTTAATTAAATGCTGTATCTCAAAGGCATTTAAACCAACAAACGGTGGTACTTTTACGCCTGTACCCTCAACAACTACTTCGAGCTTTTTTAATCCATTAAACTTACCGCCAAGCTGTTTCTCCATTTGAGTATCAATTAATGTTTCAAGCAAAAAACGCGACGCATTTGGCTTTAAAGCTTCAGGCAAGGTTTTATCATTTGAGTAGTATTGTTGGATGACAGCATCAATGAAAGACTTTGCTTCTCGAGTGGACCCAAAAGAAACTGATGAACTTGCCTGCTCGGCGACATGATTTAATTGCTTAATCAATTTAGAGTCTTGATATTTAGACGAACACGAGCTTGATAATGCCGTATAGACTTGCGATTTTAACGACAAATTGAAATCATCAATTGCTTTAGCGTTTGCCTCTGAATCAAGTAAATTTAAACATGCAAGAGCTTTAATAAACTTGATAGTCACAAGCTCACGAGAAATATGCTCCACTGTGCTTTGTTGTACTTTGCTCAACAAGGTATTCTTTTTAAAAAATTGCTGTAGCTTAGACCTTGGCGCAAAAACTGAAGGGTCAAACTTTAGATGTAAATCTAAAGAAGACGACCAATTCAGAAGATTATGTTGGCTCACTTTAGGTATTGATTGCTTGACAGCATTTATATTTTGCCCAAGTACACCGTTACCCTCCACATCAGATGAAGGCGTATTTATCTTAGTTTCGTTTTGACCAATCTTTTTCATTTTACACCAAAAAAGGCCTAGTCTCACGACTAAGCCTTTAAAAATTTCGAGAAATACGCTGCATGCTTAAGATGTACTTTCGACAGCGCTATCCACAACGTCTTCTTGTGATAAATTTGTTCTGTACACGTCTAAGTCTTCAATTTGATTTTCGACCTTAAATATTTTCACCGCGCCTGGAATACCATCTGGTGTTTGCACATCTGTCCTAAAGCCTGCTGCAATATAAGCAGTTACTTGCGCCGTGCATTGTGTACCACAGTCAATCATTGAAGTATGAGCCATTTTTTTTTCAACAAGATTATTTAGCTCTTGAACAGTCATTGATGCTGACCACTGATCAATATCTTGAAATAAGCCAGTTTCATCACGACCAAAATCGCCATGACAAGAGCTACATTCACTTTCATACATGTGTTGGCCGTTGGCAAGAAAATCATTTTCAGCAGCTTCAACAGACGTTGCAAGAGCTGATAAAATGCTAAACGTACTGAGCATAAACATATATTTAAACTGACGAAGCGTTAAATTCATAAAACTAGATTTCACCATTTATTATTGTTTTAGAAGATGCACCTTGCTCATGGGCTACTGACTGCTGACTTGCAGCTGCATCAACGATGGATTGAAAAAAATTTGTTTCTTCAGGGGTGCTACCACAACCACCAATTGAAATCATAAGTGCAATAATCAAGAAATAGCGTCTACGCACAACCAACCTCAACATAACCAAGAAATCCCTAAACTCCAGTCATAATAATGCAGGTTTACAGCCTAAAGTAGTCATTCCAACAAAAGATAACCCTTATATAACCAACAGCATTACAATTTAAAATTGTGTTACGCTTTTAAATACAGCCTTAACAAATATCGAGTCATATTCATGGATCTTGTGCCTAGTAAAGCTATCTCAGATGCTCTTTTTATAGTAGGGCTCTTTCTTTTTGTGTTTATAGTTATTGACTTAGCTATTGCAGCTTTTCGGTATGGTATTAGTGCAACATCGAGTAATAAAGGTATGCGTGCTGGCGTCATGAGCATGGTCGAAAAGCAGATAAATTCAAAAGATACAATTCTTTATGATGCAGGTGCAGGCTGGGGCGGCCTTTGCTTTGCCTTATCACGAAAGTTCAACAATCCCGTGGTTGGTCTTGAAGGCGGCCTAGCACCATGGCTACTGGCTCTTGCGCGTCAAAAAGCTCAAAACAATACTCACGTTACCTTTAAAAGAACAAATATTCACAAGGTTCAATATGAGAATGGCTCAATTATTGTGGCCTACTTATGTATGAAGGGGATTCAAGAACTTTATGAGACACTCTCAAAGCAAGATGGTCACTTCGTGCTGATTAGTGTTGCTTTTGCAGTAAATAACATAAAATATTCCACAAAGCATGAAGCAAAGGATTTATGGCGCACACCAATTTATATCTACAACATTAACGGACAAAACCAAAAACCATAAAAAAAGCCGCAGATTGAAGTGCCCCCCAAAACTTGT
>DJZY01000056.1 GCA_002450655.1 Gammaproteobacteria bacterium UBA6940
CCTTTTATCAAAGTCGGTAACTCTTTACTTTTCAAGTAGACTGTCAGATTAGATCAGAACTTATACATACTAGTATTAAGCAGCTGCCGCCTGTTCTTCCTCTTCAACCTGACGAAGGGCATCTTGAATCATATCGTGCACCTGCTCACGTTCTTCCTGCGTAGCACCTTCACACAAGCCTTCTTGTACCAGCGCATTAATGCGATGTTTACGCAGAATAATAATCTCATATAAAGACTGAGTAATTTCCATACGCAACTCAGGGTAGAGCGATACAAGAATACCAATCAATGCATCTGAATGTTTTGGTAATGCCAGTACAAGATGAACCGCAATATCAGTAGGGTGTAAATGACTGCCATCTAAAGCGCTTTTCATTAATATTGTTGGGTCGTGTGGCTCTTGTGCAAGTGCCTCAAGTAACAGCTTAATTGTAGGGTCACCAACATCAGAAATTCTATATTCAACACGAGGGTCTAAACCTGTACGGCAGAGGGTAATCTGATCTGTAGTGACTTGGTACGGCACTGTGGATTCTTGTGCGGCATCTTTTGCAAAGATACGACGGCCCATAAGAAAGACCATGAGTAATACATGAATCATCGCTGTGTAATAGAACAGGGTAATAGACCCGTAATGTTCCATTAAAATACCACAAAGAATTGGGCTTAAGAATGCAGCAGTACCAACTGTAATTTGCAGTGTACTTGTTGCGCGTACTGCATCTGACGGGTCGATGTTATCAAACACCTGGGTTACAGATAGTGGAAATATTGCTGCAGCAGAACCGCCAGCCACAAGGAAAATCATTGCCAGTGTAAATAATGGAAATGGGTGAAAATGATCATAAATAATCAATAGGTTCGAAATTGTACCAATAATCATAATCGCGGATGTAACCGTTCTTTTATCAAAACGGTCTGCAAACCAGCCAACAGGGTACTGTGCAATTAGGCCACCAATAACCAAAGAGCTCAGCACAAGAGATAAAGGCAGACCAGTCAGGTCTCGATCTTTTGTGTAAATAGTAATTAGCGTTACAGCAACGGATGTAATCAAGCCGGCAGCAAAACATGCAACTGTACCAGACTGTGATGCTCTCCACATGTCTTTAATGGACATTGGGTCAGTCTTATCAGAAATAGTCGGCATAGGAAGGCGTGTTAACGACATAATGATAATAGAAATCGATAAGAACACACCAACCATCGCAAATAAACGAGGGTCTGTAAGATCGAAACTGTTTAAGAAGAATGGTGCAGACATACCACCAATACTGACGCAGATTTGGTAAATACTAAAAATCTTGCCACGATTAGACTTGTCTGTAATCGCATTTAACCAGCTTTCAAGGGTAATGAAGTTGGTAATCAGTGTAAAACCAGCAACAGCACGAAGCACACCAGTCAGAATCAGGTTGTCGTAAAAACTGTGCATTGCTGATAGTGTTACAACAATGGCGGACATTAACGAGAACGAACGTATATGACCAACTTTGGCGATAACCTTGGCTCCGAACACACCAGCCACAATTGCACCAAAGGCATAAAAACTCATGACAAGACCAATTGAATCAGTTTTATGGCCTGCGGCTTTAAGCTGCAATGGCAGTAATAAAAAGAACAAATACTGTGTTGCAGCAATACCAAAAACGGTAAGTAAAAGTGGCTGAACTCGATAGAGAGTCGTGTTGGTTAATTTACGGAGCACATGAACCTCGGTGTAAAGTTAGATCGATAAAATGTCCTTTGTTTTCTTGAGTCGATATCTTGGTTTTCTAAAAGATATAAAGAAAGCTTAGAAGTAAAAAGCTGATATTTCAGCCGTCAATAGTGCAAAGATGCGCACAATTATTGTGCAATTCAGCGCAAGCGAAACGAAATACTAGCGCATGCTTTATGCATCTTCAAGTCGTGACAAGTAATTGGTTTTTATCATTTAAAGTGGCTATGAGCCTGATTTGTTCTATATTTGACTGTGGTGTCCATCTATATGAGAAAGAGTCTCATGGGGTGCAAAAATTATAAGGGATTATATGAAATATATTTATATAGCTATCGTGTTTGTTGTTCTTGGTACTGCTGGATTTATATACAAAATTACATCGCCACAAATAACAACCCGCGAAGCAATAGCATCACCACTTGATATAAATGTCTTACAGCAAAAAGTAGAACACATAGTCGCTTATGACGATCGCAGCCATGAAAATCCAAACACTTTAAAAAAGATTGCACAGGATATTCAAAAGGAATTTAAACAATACACCAAAGATGTTGAATTGCAGCTCGTGCCTGTAGGCGGGCAAGAGTACTTTAATGTGATTGCACACTTTGGCCCTAAAGCAGATTCAAAAAACAAACCCATTATTATAGGTGCCCACTATGACACCTATAAAGATTTGCCAGGAGCTGATGATAATGCCAGTGGTGTAGTGGGTGTCCTTGCTTTAGCCAAGCTTATTGCCGAAAGCAACCCTCTTAAACCAATTACCCTTATAGCTTATGTATTGGAAGAGCCACCATATTTTGCATCCACTGCTATGGGAAGTGCCATACATGCACAATCTCTTTATGAGAAAGGCCAAAGTATTGAGCTCATGATATCTCTAGAAATGATCGGTTACTTTACAGATGAGCCAACACAAAACTACCCAATTGCAGCTATGAACATGTTCTACCCAAAGCAAGGCCACTTTATTGCTATTGTGGATGAGTTTGGTGGCACTCATGGACCGGCCATTAAAAGAGTATTTAACGAAAGCACGACTCTAGAAGCCAAAGCTATTAATGGTTTTAAAAGCATACGAGGGATCGATTTTTCAGACCATCGTAATTACTGGGCGTATGACATGCCAGCAGTGATGATTACAGATACTGCTTTCTTTCGTAATCAAAACTACCACAAAGCATCCGATACGCCAGATACTTTAAATTATGAAATGATGGCTGAAACTATTTGGGGTGTGTACCTTTATTTAGAAGCACAGCACTACGTGCATATGCTACCAAATACGCTTATTTTTGATTAGCCTTGTTAGGTTATTTTAATGCTGCTTGACTCTGGTAGTTGTTCTACCAGTTTTGAGCCCATGAGTTTCGATGGGGTATAAGTACCACCAGCTAATGCATTTTGTTTCTTTTCAATATGCGCAACCACAGCAAGTGCCCCTGTAATTGTTAAGCTATAACCATTGGCAGTTTTTATGCGAGCAGTTTTTGTAACACCTGCAGGATTACGAGCTTCACCCCACACATAGGTAGGCTCTGCTGCACGGGCTTGTGCATCTGGCCCTTTCATTTTTTCAGCCACTTTTGCTTTAACGATATTTTGCAGCCACTGAAATTTTAAAAATGGGCGGAACCAATTAGCGCGTTTAGCATTTTTAATACGTTTAGGCGAACCAGGGATGTAGACTTCTATATTAGGAATACCTGTGGAATGAAATGCTGTAGATACATCGCCCCAAGGAATTGTCATTGCACTTTTTAAATGATTGCCAAAATCAATATGCTTCACTTTATAAGCAAGAGGCACTTTGGTGATAACTCCATTACGACGAACCTTGCCACCTTTGGCAATGCCTTCGATTGATGTTTTCATGGTGCCTGGCGAAAAGCTTGAGCGAGAATCAAAGCCAAGGGCGAGGTAGTTGGCATCTGGCAGGGCGGCTTTTAATGCAGCTGCAACACAGTCCGTAGGGATTACATCAAAACCAACGCCTGGGCAAATAACAATACCTGCTTCTTGTGCTTGGGAATGCAGTGTATGGGCAAATTCAAATACATCAATTTCGCCGGTAATATCTAAATAGTGAACCTTTGCACCAATGCAGGCCAACATAAAAGCGGCTGCAGTAGCAGAAAAAGGGCCAGCGCAGTTCAGCACTAAATCAATATCGGTTAAATAAGGCTTAATAAAGCCAAGCTCTAGGGGGAATGCTTTGTATTCTAAACCAAGCTCATCTGCTAAAGGCTTTAACTTATTTGCATCACGCCCGGCTAAGACAGGTTTTAAACCACGCTTAACTGCTTCACGAGCAATAAGCTCGCCTGTATAGCCATAGGCACCATATAAAAGCCATTGAAGAGGGGGCGTGCTCATAAGCCGTATCCTTGTGCTGCATCTAATAAGAAGGGTTGATTCTATAGCTATATATTGCGCACCTTATCTGAGTTTTCAATGCTGCCAGCATAAAAACATAATGTCGCATGCATTGATAGCCAAGGAAGCGGTGCGCTGGTATTTGTTTGATTAAATAATAGACAAGCATTCTAAAAAGAAGGATAGCGACGCTAATGCCAAGTCAAATACAATATTGCGAAAGTTCCAATCAGGCTGTACAAAAATTAAACTGTTTCGCTTGTTATTTATACGAATTTGTTTAAAATCGACGCTAAATACGGACATTAGAAACTGCGTTATTGATTAGGCAAATGGCTTCATGTACAGTGTGTTGGAATTATGCCATTAATACAGTATTACTTTAATATTGCTTTTTATATATGCACCCCTTGGCTGGGCGTTGAAGATAATAAAAATGATATTGAAATGGAATAATAAGGGTGAAGCAAAAAAAAGCAAACGTCTTTATTATGCAACCGCCATAATGGTGGAAAGCAGGTTAATACATCGTATTATTTCAGGTAGTATGAAGTACCATAATAAAGCCTGCTGTAGTAACAAGGCCAAAATCAATATGCATTGAAGAGGAAATATCAAATGCGCAAAACAACTTTACTTGCAGCTCTAGCAGTTGCTAGTGCAATGCCAGCTGTTTCTCAAGCTGCTTACTATTCATCAGTATCTCTTTCTGGTGGTTTTTCTGTAACTGGTTTCAGCGTAAACCCAACGCTAGATACAGATGCTAACCCGTACACATACACTATCGAGCTAACAGACCTTGTTGGTATGGCTGATATCGACGTTCCTGCTGCAGGGGAAACTGTAACTTGGACGACAAGCGGTTACTTTGGTGCAAATGCTGGTGGCATGAGCATTATTCCAACAACATCTTGGACAAACGAAACAATTGTTGCAGATGATCACGGTACGCTTGCGGCAGGTGAGTATTCCTTTAACTTCATAAATCAAACTTATGATGTAACTAGTGGCGCATCTTCAATTGAATTTGGCCCTTTTGATGTTCTAGGTTTTGATGTTCTTTCAACGCTAGGCATGGATTACCAAATCACAGCTCTAGACGCAGATGGCATTCTTAATGATGTTGTTTTCAATGTAATCGAAACGCCAGCTGCAGGTTTCTACAACCTTTCTGCTGCTTTAAATATTTTCGATACGCTTCCAACGAGCGGTCAACCAGGTACTATTGACGGTACATTCAACCTTTATGCATCAGCTGAAGGTGAGAGCGCTGTAATGGAACCAGCAAGCCTTGGCTTACTTGGCCTAGGTTTAGCAGGTATTGCTGGCCTACGTCGTCGTAAGGCATAAGCATACAACTTCAGTTGCAGTGTAAAAACTGCAACTGAACGCATCTCTTCAACAATAATAAAATAAACTTGAAATTGCCTGTTATGGGTTAGGGTTTTTTGTTGCCTAAAGAAAGTAAAGAGCTTTACTTTTGAATTAAAATTTAAAAAAGATTTTTAAAATACAAATTAATAATAAATAATAGCCCGTGAAAAGAGTGTGTTTTTGAACGTTAAAAAATCTTAAACGCTGTAAGCCCGATAACGAGAGCCATAGAATTTAAAGATGAATACAGTAAACCAAACATATCAAGAAGAAGTACAGCAACATCACGAAGCACCTGTCGAATATGTCCAGGTTGATTTGCGAGAGTACATTGCTGTATTAGTAGAACATAAAAAGTTAATTGGTTTTCTAGCTTTAGCTGGTTTTTGTATTGCGGTACTCTATGGTTTTTTAGCTACGCCTGAATATTCAGCCAATGCCTTAGTGCAAGTGGAAGATGAAAAACAAACCTCACTTTCTGCACTGCAAGATATTTCAGGAATTTTTGAAGGTAAAAACTCAATTGAAACAGAAATTCAAATTATAAAATCTCGCATGGTACTTGGTGATACCACGACAGAGTTAAAACTGAATATTCAAGTTGAACCACATTATTTCCCCATAATTGGCCGGATGATGGCTCGCAAATTTGAACGAAGCCAAGCGGGTGTTGCAGAACCATTATTAGGTTTCGATGCCTACGCATGGGGTGGTGAAATACTTGAAGTCGCAAAACTTGAAGTGCCAGACTTTTTAAAAGGCAATGCCTTAAGGCTTGTAGTAGAACATGATTCTGAGTACACGCTTTATGATGGCGATGAATACCTGCTTAAAGGGCGAGTAGGGCAAGACGCTGTAATTTCATTAAAAGATGTCAAAAAATACAACCGTTATTACGACCAGCAATATGTGCTTGCACGTGAGCAAGAATTTAGCCCCTACCTCAAGATTAATATTGAGTATTTAAAAGCAAGAGTTGGCACAGAATTTACTTTAGAAAAGCAGCATGTATACAAGAGTGCGGAAGTTTTAAATGGTAAACTCCAAGTCAGCGAAAGTGGGAAGCAATCCGGCATGCTTACGCTTGCGTTTACATCAATACACCAGCATCAAGTGGCAGATGTGCTTAACCAGATTGTCAACTCTTATGTTGATCAAAACTTAGAGCGTAGTGCTGCAGAAGCAAGGCTTTCTTTGGAATTCCTAGAGCGACAACTACCACCATTAAAAGAACAGCTAGATGCAGCAGAGAATGCCTACAACAAATACCGCGTACAGCATGGCTCGATTGATTTAGGTGCAGAAACAACAGGTTTGCTCACAGAGATGAGCCACCTTGGTGCTGCTATTTTAGAGCTAGAGCAAGAACGTAAAGAATTACGTAATCTCTACAAGCCTGAACACTCGGTAATAAAAGCGCTAGATGAAAAAATTCAACTCCTAAAAATTGAACAGCGTAAGCTGGAAATAGATGCAGATGTACTGCCAAATGTTCAAAAAGATATTTTACGCCTCAAGCGCGATGTAGAAATGAACACCATTCTTTATTCAAAACTACTTAACACAACCCAAGAACTTAAAGTAGCGCAAGCAGGGGACATTGGTTATGTTCGAGTTGTTGACTATGCATTTATGCCAGAAGAACCTTTTAAGCCAAATAAATTTTTATTAGATGCAGTTGGTGCAATGGGCGGTATGATGCTAGGTGTTTTTTTTACGCTATTTAGGCATGGTTTACGCAATAAGGTAGACAACCCAGAAGAGATTGAGCAAACACTAGGTTTACCAGTGTATGCATCAGTTTTACACAGTGAAGAGCAAGCCAATGATAACCGTAAGCTTCTTGGACGTAAGAAAGGCATGAATATTCTTGCGCAGACGCATCCAGAATCTTTAACTGTTGAATGTTTACGTAGCCTTCGTACTACTTTGTATTTCTCAATGCAAGGTGCACGTAATAAAATTATTCTTACCGCTGGCCCTTCTCCAAATATTGGTAAAACATTTACTTCCATAAACTTGGGCGCAGTGCTTGCTGAAACAGATAAAAAAGTACTTGTTATAGATGCGGATTTACGCCGAGGTACACTGCACCAATACATTAAGCGCAGCCGTGAGCATGGCCTTTCAGATTTATTGCTAGATGATAGTCATGATTTAACAACTTTTATTAAAAATACCACTGTACCAAATTTAGATGTAATTACATCAGGGCAAATTCCAGCAAACCCAGCAGAGCTGTTAATGCATAGCCGTTTTAAACAATTATTGAATGTACTTTCGGAACAATATGACATTATCATCCTTGATGCACCACCAATACTAGCAGTGACGGATTCTATGATTATCGCCCAGCATGCCGGTGTTAATTTAATGGTTGCTAAGTTCAATGCTCATCAAATGCATGAACTGGAAGCTGCGAAAAAGCAATTTGAAACTACTGGTTTAAAGATAAATGGCGTTATCTTTAATGATGTAACACGAACGGCTAACCGTCATGGGTATGGACAATACGTTTATCGCTATGATTACACGCATGAATAATTTAAATTGTTCTTAATATTTGAAAGAAAAAGAATGTTGGTGAAAGTATCTCAAATAATAAGTTGCAGATATGTTTATTTTATACGTTAAATGAGTAGACATAATATAAGGATCGTAAAAATATGAGCTTTTATACAGGAAAGTATGGTTAATTGTATTCACGAGGGCTTTCAATAAAGTTATTTTAACCAGGCTGATTTCTCTAATTGGCTGTATATGATGTGCTAGCAATTATTTGTCGTTTGATTGTTGGTTGTCTTTTTTAATAGTTCTAAACGTTGTTTTGGTGAGGTCATTGTTTTACTAAGGGCTGATTTTGTACGGTTATTAACAATCTTTAAGATTGTTTAGATGTTCTCTAGTTTGTTTGTTGTGAATAACATTAAATTAATCCTTTTTAAAGTGATCCCATAAGTAATTATTTCTGGGTGGTTTAATATGATTATAGATGCTTTAACTAAAAAAATTGAATCGAAGGATAAGTTGTGTAAGCCTGGAATTGCGACGTTTCTCAATCCATTTTCATACATGCTAGTTCGTTCTAGGCCAGAGCTTATGAAAAAGTTTGATTACATATTTATTGATGGGCAGTGGTTATGCTACTTTCTAAAGTTTTTCAAGATTGTAAATGTAGGGCGGTGTAGTTTTGATAATACTTCTGCTGCACCAATTGTATTTTCTAAATTTAATGAAGAAGCAAAAAAAGTAGCAATTGTTGGTAGCGATATTGAATCATGCCAAAAATTCGGATCTTATCTAGCATCGAGTTATCCTAATCTCAATTTGGTTTTTTTGAGGAATGGGTATTTCGATGATGAAAAAGACGTGCAAAAATGTTGTAATGAAATTGCACAATTAGAACCTGATTTAGTTGTAGTTGGCATGGGTGCTGTAAAACAAGAGCAGTTCTTAGTTCAATTAAAAGAAACTGGTTGGAAAGGGGTAGGTTATACCTGTGGGGGCTTTATACATCAAACTGCAAGTAAAGGGCATGTCTATTACCCGAGCTGGATAAACAAAATGAATTTACGTTTTGTTTATAGGATATGGGATGAGCCAAAACTCATAGCCCGTTATACTATTGATTATAGTAAGTTTGCATTCACATTTGTTTACGATAGTTTTCTTTTTCATAAGAAAAAGTTACGCGCATAACTTGGACAGCGGTGTAGCAAGCGTTCTGCGGCTTTAAGGTGGAATGTATCTGATATATGTTAAGTCTTTTTTTATGTAAATAAAGTTTGGAAGTGGCGCTGCTGGATAATTATTTATACCTTTTTTCTTGAGAGTTGTTTTGTGAGTGTTGTTGTGGTTTTTCAAGTAAGTAGGTTTTGTATATCTTTATTTGGTTTTGGTTTTTCAGGTGAAAATAGATATGCTGATTATTCGTGTTAGAAAGATAGGTGCTGTTGAGCTATGGGGGGCATTGTTTTTCATTGCTTTAAGTATTACAGGTGTTTTATCTTATTCTCAGTATAATCTATTACCTGCTACGGCATTGTTCGAGCTTCTATTTATTTCGATATCTTTGGTTTCCATCAAGAACGGTATAGCTCCTCGAGGTGGTGCTGTATTTCTTCTGTTGTTCGCATATATTATGATATCTTTTGTTTTAAGTGTGAATTTCAGGGGTGTCCATTATGGAGACTTCTTGCAAGCTTATAAAGCTTATTATTATTTGGCAATAATTTTCTGTGTGCTAGGTTCTTCAGAAGTTAAAAGTAGGAATTTAAAAACATTTTTTAAATGCTTGCTTGTTGCCTTTTTTGCAAAGTATTTTTTATCTAAATTTCTCGGTACAAACCTAAGGATGCAAGAAAGAGCCGGGCTTTTTACAGAAAATAATTTTGAGCTGGTCTTTCTGGTGATGTTGTATATTTATTTGTTGGAGCGATACGGTAAATACGCAATGCAAAGATCACTATGGCTGCTTTTTACTATAGTTGTACTTTCTGGTTCTAGATCAGCTCTTGCAGCTGTAATGATTGCATTTTTTACTACATACTTTAAGTTTAACTTAAAGTCTACTATGTATATGATTCCCGCAGTTATAATTTCGGCGAGTGCATTTTATTTTATATTTACCTCGAGGCTGGAAGGTGGTGAAGTTGAAGATATAGATAGATTCAAATTTTTAATGGTTTTTTTATATGAGATACGTGATTGGGGTTTATTTGAATACTTGTTTGGTAGTGATCGATTAACTGCGTTGAGTAAGTACTCATGCAGTGTTTTAACTTATTATCAACTGCTGTTTAGTTATTCAGGTGATGGAAGTTGCTATTCTGTTATTTTGCATTCATATATGCTTAGAGTTGTTTTTGATCATGGATTGGTTGGCTTTGCTATGTTGCTGCTTTGTGTTTATAAACTATTTAGATGGTCTAAGTGCACAAGAAAGACAACTGTTTACCTCATTTGTACCATATTAGCGTCATCTTTGTCTGTTTCTGCTTTTAATAGCGTATACGTGGCTTTAGCTATTATGTTTATTGTTTTGGTTGGGGATAAGAAGGTGCATCACGAAAGATCTTTATGATGGATTTATTTTATTCTTTTCAATTAACTTCTTATTAATTTTTTAAAATTCAGGACCCTTTTTGTAATAAGTTTTGTTGAAAATACTGTTGACTACTTTGCATTGAGGGCGTTACCGAAATCTGGGTTTGATATTTGAAGTTGGTTTTTATAGGTGTCTAGTGTTGGTAATTAAAAGTTAATAATGAGCTTCTAGGGGGGGGTATGGTTTTTTGTAGTTTTGGGTTAAGGGATGTTCATGTCGTTAATTAATACGGTTTTTTTTCAAACAATATTTGCTTTTTCCGTTAAAGTACTAGCAGGTGGTGCTAGCTATTTTTTGTTTATGATATTTGCACAATACTTAGGTACAGAAAATTTTGGTGATTTTAGCTTTTATTTTAGTGTTATTACGCTGTTCGGAATAGTAGGGAATTTTGGTCAGCAGATCTTTTTAGTTAAAGAAATACCAAAAGCTAGATTGTCAACAACTTGTTATGAAGAGAATCACATCTACTCTTTTACAAAAAAAGTAACATTGTTTTCTTCTTTTTTCACAGCAGTTGTGTTTTTGCTATTTAGCTTTATCAATGAAGGTGGTATCCTGAATTTTATAGGGGTGTGGGGTGCGCTACTTGTAATGTTCTATTCTTGGAGTCAGACTTCTATAGGCGCATTAAGAATTCAGGATAGAACTTTATTTGCCCTGTTTACTCGTGATTTAGCGTGGCGATGCCTTAGCATTGTTGCGATTGCTCTGTATTCTTTCTTCTTAGGGCGTATTTTGAGCACACATGAAGCTCTTATGATTTTGACTGTTACTTTAGTCCCTTTTTTGGGGATTCATTTATTTGCTCTTCGTAGCAATATAAATATATTAAATGTTAATAAAGCACCGAAAAGCTGTAATAAAAAATGGCTTGAAAACAGCTTTGGTCTTGCAATGATTTCACTTATTTCTAGTGCTGATTCTTATATATATACCATAATACTAGGTTATATTTCATCAGCTCAAGAGGTTGGAGGGTCATTTGCTGCGTTTAAAACTGTAGAATTTCTAAATTTATTTCTAATGGCAGTAACTTTGATAGTATCACCTAAACTTTCAGAAATGGCAGCAATGAATGATGTTGAAGGGCTGCAACGTAAGTGTAATGTTGCAATTATTCTTCAAAGTGTACCTGTGATATTTTCATTTTTTATTATTATGCTATTTGCAGATCAGATAATGCTACTTTTTAATGAATCTTTTGCTCAATATGCACCTTTGCTAAAAGTTTTAGCTGTAGGTATGGTTGTAAATGCTCTAACAGGGGCTACAGGCTTACTGTTACAGATTGGTAATATGCATTGGGAGCACGTAGTATATCAAGGGGTCGCTATATTGTTAGCAGCGCTTCTTTTACCATTATTTGTTCACTTATTTGGGGTTGTTGGAGTTGGTTATTCTTTTATCCTCTCTAAAGTCTTATGGAATATACTTGCAATTCGTGCAATTAAACGAAATTTAAAAATTGACCCATCTATCTTTGCTTTTTTAAGTCCTAAACGTAGATATTTTAGTAGTCTCAAAAGAGATTTATTCCGTCCATAGGAGTATATTACGAGGAAGCTATGAACTATTCAATTTTTAGCTCTAAAACTCAGTTTAGAATGTGGGTGATGCACTCATTAACAAGTACATGGTTATATAGGCGTTGTCAACTAGCTGATTATGTTTAATTGGTCATATAAATATCACATGTTGTCTATTTATAATTAAGAAAAAGTTTTTTACTTTTTAGATTCAGAAAGGTTTTCCAATGAATAAATTTTTAGGTTCGGTCGTTATCCCTAATTACGGTCGTTCTGATGTGCTCGAGAGAGCAATTGATTCTATCCTTAAATGTAATGGTTCAGAACACGTTGAAATTATCATAGTTGATGACTGTTCCCCAAACTGGAAACCGCCTGAAAACGTTCGTAGTTTTGACAAAATATTGGTTTTAGAAAAAAATTCTGGGGCAGCTGTAGCTAGAAATTTTGGAATTAGCAATGCACTAGGTGATATTATTTATCTGATGGATAGCGATGATTATATATTAAAAAGGGATTTTGTGGAGGATCATACCAAGTATCACAATACTGACTGTGTATGGTATTCAAGTATCCAAAGTCAAGGTTTTACCTCAAACTACCCAAATGAGGTGTCAATAGAAACATATTTTGATTATATTTTTTTTAAGCAACCGCATATTTGTCAGACATCTAGCCTCTTTTTCAGCAGAAAGAACTCCTTCAGGTTTGATGAAAGCTTACCAAAGCATCAAGACTGGGACTTTATACTCTTTAGCTGCTTGTTGAATGGTGTAAAAGTTAAAAGGGGTGATGGGTGCATTTTCTTTGATAGAAGTGATAAGCAGTCGCTATCACGAGTTCCTGATGGAAAAAAATCAATCCCTTGGTTCAGCAAACTACAGAGTATAAATAGTTTGGAGATTGATATTGCTCAGATTCAATACCACCTCTTCAGTCGCTACCCTGAACGTTATGTTTGGATAAAGTTTATATGCATGTCTATTAGGTTTCTTATACTTCAAAAGACTAGTGTAAAAAGTTCTGCTATAAAACTTTACCATAGACTAAATTATTATGTTTCAGTTATTGCTAGTTTTTGTTGTAATTCTAAGAAAAATTATTAGTATATTTTATTTTAGTGATCATCTATATAATAGGATAATTCTTAAATTTGCTGAACAGTGTTTTGCTTAGCTTCAATTTTTGGAACTTATACAAACAATCGTTTATTTTACCCTTTTGTTCTGGGTTTTAAAATCAGTGTAAGGTCATAGCTTAACTCGTTTCAATCCATTAGAATATCCCAATCATACGTTTTAAAGCCTTGATTGGGAGATTTCTATGGCTCATTTTCCTTTGCAAAAGTCTTACATCCATGGTCGATACATTGAAGTGTCCAGTGGTTCTGTGTTTCAAAGTATTAACCCTGCCGATGGTGCAGTGCTTGCCGATGTTGAATCTGCTTCCGAGGCTGATGTAAATGCAGCTGTTACTAGTGCACAGCAAGGTCAGAAAGTATGGGCGGCAATGACTGGGGCAGAGCGTGCAAAGGTGTTGTTTAAAGCTGCTGAAATACTTCGTAGCCGTAATGATGAATTAGCTTTGCTTGAAACATTGGATACTGGCAAGCCGCTTTCTGAAACATCTGTGGTTGATATTCTGACTGGTGTAGATGTGCTTGAGTATTACGCAGGCTTGGCAACAACTCTTGAAGGCCAGCAAATTCCACTTCGTGGGACTTCTTTTGCTTATACTCGTCGTGAACCTCTAGGTGTAGTGGTAGGTATAGGTGCCTGGAATTATCCTATCCAAATTGCATTATGGAAATCTGCACCGGCTTTGGCAGCTGGCAATGCCATGATTTTTAAGCCGAGCGAAGTAACGCCTTTATCTGCTATGAAGCTTGCAGAAATCTATACAGAAGCAGGCTTGCCAGATGGTGTATTTAATGTGGTGCAGGGTGCTGGTGCAGATGTTGGTTCATGGCTTACAACACATCCTGATGTGGCCAAGGTTTCATTTACTGGCGGTATTGAAACTGGCAAGAAGGTTATGGCTGCAGCAGGTTTATCATCATTAAAAGATGTAACCATGGAACTTGGTGGTAAGTCGCCTTTGATTATTCTAGATGATGCCGATCTTGATAAGGCTGCGGATATTGCAATGACTGCTAATTTCTTTAGTTCAGGTCAAGTCTGTACCAATGGCACTCGTGTGTTTATCCCTCGTGAGCTTAAAGACGAATTTGAAGCTAAGGTGCTTGAACGTTTACCTCGTATAAATATTGGTATGCCGCAAGAAGATGGCGTTAACTTCGGGCCATTGGTCTCCCAGCAGCACATGGAAAAGGTTTTATCTTATATTGAAACTGGTTTAGAGCAGGGAGCTAACTTGCTTGCAGGTGGTGAGCGCTTGACTCATGATGATATGAACCTTGGCTGCTTTGTTGCACCTACTATTTTTACAGATGTGTCTGATGACATGGCCATTGCTCAAGAAGAAATCTTTGGCCCTGTGATGAGTATTTTAACCTATGACTCAGAGGAAGAAGTCATTGCTCGTGCAAATAATACTGTTTATGGCTTAGCTGCAGGTATTGTTACCAATAATATTAATAAAGCACATGGTTTAATTCATCAGCTTGAAGCAGGTATTTGTTGGATTAACACCTGGGGTGAATCACCAGCTGAGATGCCTGTCGGTGGTTATAAGCAATCTGGTGTTGGCCGTGAGAATGGTTTAATGACGCTGCAAAGCTATACCCGTGTGAAGTCTATCCAAGTTGAAATGGGTGAGTTTGTCTCGGCGTTTTAATATATAGCTCCTAATGTTAGTTTGTATTAAACAATAGTTTAGTCTTTTATTTTTACTGGGTTTGTTTATAGATTCTTTATGGTTGAATATTAATCAGATTAACGTGCGACTATTTTATATATTATGGTACTATTAGCAACTTGTAGTGAATATAATTTACCTATATCTTTTTAGTTTTGGGTTTTGTTTTAATGGTAGGTTTAAATGAAAATAGAAAGGAACTTGAATTATGATCTAATGAGGCTTTTAGGTTTGGTTATTATAATGGTTGCTCATGCTTCGCCTCCTGCTTGGTTGTTTCAATTGAGAAATTTTGGTACACCTTTATTGGTATTAGGTTCTGGTTTGACATACGCATTGATTTTCTCTAAAAGAAAAATGGATCTAAAAAGTTTTTATGCGAAAAGGGTGAAAAAGTTAGTTATTCCTGTATGGTTTTTTCTTTCATTTTTCTTTGTTTTTTCATATGTAGTTTATAGCTTGGGTGGTGGTGTAGAACTGTTTTCATTTAGGGAGATTGTTGGTTCTTATGCGTTGGTGGGTGGTATCGGTTTTGTCTGGGTTTTTAAGATTTATTTGTTTCTTGCCTTGATTACTCCTTTTGTGTTGTTTTATAATAAGGTCATCGTAAGTAATATTGTTTATTTTTCTTCAATCGTCTTGTTATATTTTCTATATGAGCTAACGTATTTTTCTTCAAGAGAGTACTTGGTTGGTGTTGTTGCTGATTTTGTTGATGCCTTTGTTTTTACTCTGGTGCCGTATGCTTTAATATATTTGTATGCATTTCGATTACCTTTTTTAAATAAAAGGCATGTTCTTTTTGTGGCCTTTTTATCGTTATCTGTTTTCTTATTTATGCTTTGTTATAAATATGTTGATACTGGTTTATTCGTGGCTACTCAAAATTTCAAATATCCGCCGACACTATATTATTTATCCTATGCTTTCTTTTGTGTTAATATATTGTATTTATTTGTTAGTGGTTTAATTATTCCAGATGGCGGTTTTTCGCGTGTTTTAGTGTGGTTGTCGACTAATTCTCTTTGGATTTATCTATGGCATATATTTGCGTTTTATGTATGGAAATATTTGTTTCCTGAACCTGCTGGTAGCTTTGTACTATTTGCTGTTAAAGCTACTTTTTTATTTGTCGTTGGCATTGTATTATGCATAATCCAAAACAGAGTTGTTGCTAATGTTTCAGCCAAAAGCTGTTTTTTTAAGCAAAACCTATCACCTCTACTTTCAGGTATGTCGTGATCTACTTTTTTAGTATTTAGTCATTAGTTAAAAATGTAGTGTGATTAAATATTTAGATATCTTTATACTTAGAGTGAACTACTTTGTTGTTGTAAGTAGTTCACTACATTAACGATCTTTTTTAATGGTGCCGTAATTCTATTTTAGCGTGAAGTCTATCCAAGTTGAAATGGGTGAGTTTATCTCGGCGTTTTAAGTTTCTTGCCTTATCAGTTCCTGCTTTTTTAGCTCTTACTCAAGTTTAAAGTGTGATGTGAGTCACACTTTAAGCCCATCGTCTATTATTTGTACATTAGTATTTTGTTCTTATGGTACTTTACTTCTTTTGGTAGATAACTCTTAGCAGGTCTTTATGAGAAATATTTTTATTTTAGCTTTGATGCTTTTGGGCGGTTGTGCCTCACTTGGTGAATCGACCTTAAGCTACAGTAGCGACTTTAAGTTTAAGGTGTCTCATAAGCTTACGAGTGGTGGAACATTCTTTTATGCTGAAGGTCTTTCGAAAACGCTCATCCTGACACGC
>DJZY01000074.1 GCA_002450655.1 Gammaproteobacteria bacterium UBA6940
TCACCGTGCAACAAGGCCGGTTAATGGTATAGTTGAGAAATACTCATCTACAAAAAAAATTCGGTATTGAGTTGATAAAATTAAATTTTTTAATTCAATACTGTGTACTAAAAGAGTCAAAAGTTTTTCTTTCCATTAAAAGCTTGATTTGACTTTAACAAGAAATTGCATCATATCCACATCTCGATCAGCATCCAATGGGAATGCAACATCAAAATGAATGACATTGTGTCCACCATCAAGACGACCACCCAAACGAGTATTCGACAACCTCAAGCCAAAGCCAACATCTCGTAACCAACCTTCTTGAGTTTGCTCAACTGGTGCACCTCCCCATGCATGACCACCATCAAAAAAGACAGCTCCACCAAGATAAAATAAAGAAAGAAGCTCTTTATGACCGTAAAAACGTTGCTCTATATTAAATAATCGAGAATGATCACCTGTTTGATAATTTGAAGGAAAACCGCGAAGCCCTTCATCACCACCCAGTGTTAGGTATTCATGGTTTAGCGGATTCACTATTTTTGATTCTGTATAATTTATAAAAAACTGCCCTGACTCAAAGTTTTGCCAATGCAAAGCTAAGTTTTGGGTATTTTTAAAATTAGTAAGGCCTTCATCCCCATAAAAACCTTCAATCTTAGAATTCAAGACAATCATTGAGTTATCTGTGATTGGCTGTGATTTTGAAACCTCAGATTCAATGGCATACATACCATCCAACACATCAAGCTCGGAAGATGTATACCCCACTCTCAATCTAAAATTCCAGCCAAGATTAATATCTTCAATACGATTGATTTGTCTAAAATTTGAAGTTTGAATATAGGATTCTTGAAGATATTGATATTCAACCCAAGGGTAAAAAAATTCATTATGTTCAGGGACTATAGAGTTATCAAGGGTATCTACGTCTGAACTAAAGCCATGATCAACGCTCGTTGAACCAACCATAACGCGGTGCACTGATTCGTCTGATAAATGAACGCGCCAGCCATAAAAAATATCAAATTCTCTTGAAGCTCTTAAATAACGATCAACTTGTTCACCTGCATCATAGAGATAATTCAGCTCTTCATATCGGTCAAGGCTTACACCAGCGGACCATTTTGACTCTAAAGATTCGAAAGGTTTTTGCCAAGCAATCCCATGATCATAACCATCACTATTTGAGCTGTAATTTAATTGCAGACTTGAGTTTAAAAAGCCAGTATTAGGATCATAGTATTCAAAGACTGTATAGCTGCGATCAGCATCTGAAGATCTAGACAGGCTTAAACTTTTACCTAATCCCATAAAGTTGGTGTCTTCAATCCCTATGCTTGTATTGTTATTACTACCAGCACGAGAAAAGCTTACAGTTGGTTTAAATGTCCATACTTCACGAGCTTTCACATGAACATCAACTGTTCCATCACAATTATCTGTCGTTTCTATTTTTACTCTATTAAGGTATTTTCGACTTCTAAGACGTCTTTCAGACTCTGAGACCAGTCGTGGCGAGAACTTCTGCTTTTCTTTAAAGAGTAAATCTTTTCGTATAACAGATTCTTTCGTATTAATATGCAATGCATTGGCAGTTCTAAAAAGCCAGTTATTTTCTTTGGCTTTTTCAGTATCAAAGATATCGCCTACATCTATTTCAATATAACCAATAATAGGATTCGAGTCACTAGAGTTACATACATCTGTTGAATCAGCAGCTATAACCCCTGTTGAGAAAAAAAACACCACTGGTGCTATATACGTGAAACGAACCATATGACTTAAGCCTTTAAAAACAAAAACAAAACGAGTGGCCATATTCTTATAACTAGGATTAAAGAATATGGCCACTCTCGCTCTTAGTTATAGGCCCTTATTCTTAAGAAAGACTTAAGTCATTAGCATTTATGAAGAAAAAGCTAAGCTTTTGTTTTTATTACGACCATGAGTAAAATAAAGAATCACACAAAATAAGACTAAGGTTACAGCTGAAGACTCTATAGTGCCTAAATCTAAACCACCGCTTGATACGGGTTTTGTTAGGAAGTCGCCAAAGGTTGCTCCAAATGGTCTTGTAAAAATAAAGGCAATCCAGAATAAAATAATGTCATTGACGATTGTTGAATAATGTAATATGACAACAATGGCAATAATAGAAGCTGTAATTAATGCACCAACAATATAGCTTAATTCAAGATTATCACTTAGGTAATCACCAAAAGCTGTTCCTAAAGAGTTAGAAAAAAGTACGGCTATCCAAAACATAATTTCAGGAAATTTTTGAGTAATTGAGTCTACTTTAATATTACCTTCTTTGATGTACCAAAACAGGAGTGATAAAGCAAGCCCTATAACAAGAACAATGGAACCACCGACATAACCCAATCCTAGAGAGCGATCCATAAAATCTGATATTTCTGTGCCAACGGTTGTTGTACCTATAATTGTTGCCCAAAACAACCATGGCGAAAAAGATTTTAAGCGCACTTGAGAAACAACTAAGCCTACAAGAATAACGCCAGTGACAATTAAGCCAACTGCATACCCTAGATTTAAAGTATGAGCCAACATATCCCCTGTGGTTTCACCCAATGTTGTGGCAAGTATTTTTAATACCCAAAACACCACAGACACTTCAGCAATTTTATTAACTGTTAATTTTTCCATTTCCATACCCCATACATTAAATTTGGTATGAAAAGTATTAAAAGAGAAACTTAAGACCTTCTTAATTTATTTGTAAATATAATGTTAAATTTAACACCTGAATTTATACCATCAACCAACACTATTTCAGCATCATGCAGTTCTACAATGGACTTCACTATTGCCAAGCCTAAACCCGAACCTGTCGGGCTATACTGCTGATTTTCAAGCACTCGGTAAAAGCGGTCAAAAATACGGGCACGATCTTTTTCAGGTATGCCTGGGCCATTGTCTTCAACACTTAATACGAGCTTTTCTTGTTCGAATATAACATCCACATTAACAACACCTTTGTGGTGCCCATAATTAAGAGCATTACCAATGAGGTTGCTTAGCATAATTGAGAGTGCATTTGAGTCACCATCAATAATTACATGGTCAGCACATTTGTTGGTAATAGTTATACTTTTTTTCAGTGCAAGACCTTTATAGCCTTCAATAACAGAATCTATAAGAGGTTTAAGGTTTACCTCAACTTGCAACTCTGACTCATGCTCCAATTTAGCCATTGCTAATAACTGCTGAATTAAGTGGGTACTACGATCAGTTACCTTATAAAGATTATTAATTGATTCTCGCTTCTCTTCTCGGGTTTCTGCTTTATTTAAAATATCCAGTTCAAGTCGCAACGCAGCCATTGGTGTTCTCAGCTCATGAGCTGCATCTGCGGTAAATTGCCGCTGCATGACTAAAGCATGCTTCAATCGATTTAAAAGCTGGTTTACAGACTCCACTATGGATTTAATTTCATCAGGCACTCCTTCAATGGGTATAAGCTCTAAGTATTGGTGCGTACGTTTTTCAATAGACTCTGATACATCCTTTACAGGGTTAAAGCCATCTTTCACGATATACCAGATTAAGAGAATAACGATTGGCAGTTGTAATATCACAGGAATAAATTGTTTAAAATATATTTCCCAAATCAGATCATCTCTTACATGATCAGGTTGAGAGATTTGAATGATTTCTGAGGCTGACTTATCTAGACGATGGTAATGCCACATTTCATGCTGGAATGCAGTCGAATGTACACCTAAGCTCCCTTGCAAAGGAAAGCCGACATCAGGCTTTGATGAATAAACGAGTTCTTCGTGGTTCCAAATCTGTATTAAAAACTCTTCTTCGCCTTTAAAACTGGAGTTATGGACATGATCATGAGGTTTATAAATAATTTCATTCTGATGAATCTCTGAAAAGGCTTGTGCTAGTTGCAACATGTTTTCATCAAACAATTCATTAAGTTCACTGCGTAACGCAATAAATGTGGTTAACGTATTTAAAATTGCACCACATGAAATAAGTAAAAGTAACCAGAGCATTAATCGTTGATGTATTGATGTCATATTTACAGTTCACCAAGGCGATAGCCCATATTACGAATATTTTTAATGGCTTTTTTATCAATTTTTTTACGAAGTTGATGTATGTGAACTTCGATTGCATTACTTGCGACTTCTTCATTCCAGCCGTAAAGTTTATCTTCGAGTTGTGTGATAGAAAATACAACTTTCGGTTTTTCTAAAAAACACATGAGTAATTTATATTCTTTTGAAGATAAATGGACTGGATTACTCTCATAAGTCACTTCATAAGAAACGGTATTTACACTTAAAGCGCCAAAGGAAAGCAAGGATGTTTTTTGTTGAGAGTGACGTCGTAGGAGCATTCTAATTCGAGCTTCAAGCTCTTCTAGTGCAAATGGCTTTAACATGTAATCATCGGCACCTGCATCAAGCCCTGTTACTCGATCAGATACTTGGTCTCGAGCGGTCAAAATTAAGATAGGTGTTTCAATTTTTTTTGCTCTTACAGCTGTCAAAATAGAAAAACCATCTCGATGAGGTAAGCCTAAGTCAAGAATAACTAAAGAGTACTCACCATTTGCAAGCAAGGCTTCTGCTTGCGTACCTTCTTGAATCCAATCACATGTATAGCCTGATTTTTTTAATGCTCTTTGGAGGGTATCGCCAATCATTTGGTCGTCTTCAATAACTAAAATTTTCAAATGAATCCTCCTTAAGGAATAGATATACTGCGATAATCCATAATGATTCTTAAGATGGCCTTAAAATACAGCTATTTTAAAATATTCACCACTGCAATAGTATCGTAAAAGGCACTGTAAGTTAAGCATTGTTTGACTTTGATGGGGTGTGGTCGCAAGAAACCCTGAGTTTAAATTCATAGGAGATAACTTTTATACTTCACTTTTCGCTGTTGCTCTGCACGCTGCGGGGCTCGGTTTTGTCAAAAATGTTATCTACTAGTAAGTGGCAGGGTGAATACTTAGAGTTTCTCTGGTAGTAAGGCATTTTTTCCTTAAGTCTAATTTTCACTACCAATATTTTGAAGACGAGTTTCTCTCTACAATGAACTATGCTATTTTTTAAACAGGCCTTTTTTTGATAATCTAGACTCTATATTTATAGGAATAACTTTTGGATTAAAATATTAATCTTTTCATTCCAAGGCGGCGTTATAAAAGACGCTGGATTTATTTTACCTCTTTTGAATACTGATTTAAGATGGCTAAGTTCGTAAAAACCTTCTTTTCCATGGTAGCGTCCAATACCAGAATGTCTGATACCCCCAAAAGGTAAGCTGTGAACAGCTACATGAGTTAGCACATCATTGATACAAATACCGCCTGAATGCGTATTTTTTATGACTAAATCATGTGTTTTTGGATTATCACTCATGAGATAGAGTGCCAGTGGGTGAGGCCTCGTTTGAATATAATTTAATGCCTCTGACATGGAGTCTATTGGGATAATTGGTAGTAGAGGTCCAAATATCTCTTCTTGCATAATATTCATATTGTCAGTGGTGTTGGTCAGAAGCGTTAGGGGAATCTTGCTTGTACTACAAAAATCTGTATCAGAAGAGAGCGAGTGAACATCTGCGCCTTTTTCTATTGCATCTTGCAAGAGCTTTTGCAGGCGGTTGAAGTGTGATTGAGAAATAATAGCAGTGTAATCATCATTTTCTGCTTGCGTAGGATACATTGTATAAAAGCTATCAGCTAGAGCTTCACGTAACTCATTAACCTTTTCTCGAGGGCATAAAATATAATCCGGTGCTATACAGGTTTGGCCTGCATTCAGGCATTTGCCTAGCGCAATTTTTTTTGCTGCTTTTTGGATATTATAATTCTTTCCAATAATAACAGGAGACTTTCCGCCAAGTTCGAGTGTGACAGGTGTGAGGTTCCGCGCAGCCTTTTCCATCACTTTTTTACCGATGCGAGTAGAGCCTGTAAAAAATAAATGATCAAAGGGGAGTGCTGAGAATGCATCAGCTACAGTTTCATCGCCTTGAATAATGCAAGCACATTTATTATCCAGTGCTTTTTTTATTATTTTTTCAAGACAGTTATTTGTTTGTGGCACATATTCAGAAACTTTAATAAGAGCAGTGTTGCCTGCTGCTATTGCGGTAATTAAAGGCGTTAAACTTAAAAGAATGGGATAATTCCAAGGGGAAATAATACCAATAATACCTTTTGGTTGTGGTATCAGCATAGCTTTACCAGGCTGAAGGTGAAGAGGTACTTCCCTTGGTATAGGTTTCATCCATTTTTTTAGATTTTTAATTGTGTATTTTAAGTGTTCAAGAGTTTGGCCAATTTCGAGCAAATAGGTTTCGGTCATTGAGCGTGAGCCAAAGTCATAATCAAGTGCAACAGCTAAATCAGTTTTATATTCTAATATTGTGCTATGAAGTTGTTTGAGGCGCTGAAGCCTGTACTCTAAAGATGTATTAGTATTTTGATGAAAAGCTTTTCTGTATTTTTCATAAACAACAGATAAATCTTCAATACTCATACTATTCCTAGTTAATTGGCTTTGTTGTAAATGAGTCTGTCTATTTGTTTGCTTCGTTTGTTTTAGCATTATCACCTCGAACACGATCCATGTGTGAAGGGGGCCACCTTAATTAAAAGGGGCTCTTAAACTGCAAAACTGACTACTGTTCTAAATGTCGAATAAGGCTGCGCATGAAGCGTGCACCTTCACCGCCTGTGGCTGCTCTATGGTCAAATGATAAGCTTAGTGGCAAGACAACCTTTTCGCTCACTTTATCTTTGCCTTTTTTCGATTTGGTTAAATATGGCACATTGAAGCATTGGCCAATACCTAGAATAGTGACTGCAGGAGGGACAACCATTGGAGTAGCAAAACGGCCTGCAATCGCACCAAAATTAGATAAGCTTATAGTTGCTCGCTTAAAACGATCAGGTGGTGATGTTCTAGATTTCACTTCTGTAATTACTTCATCAACAACACTTCTGATTTTATATTGTGGCACGCGATTAATTTGATGCAGAACAGGTACAAATAAACCGTCTTCTGTGTCTACTGCAAGTCCCAAATTAACGTGATGGTGAATAAGCAATTCTTTTTTATCCATATCCAGCCATGCATTAAGGCGTGGCACTTCTTTCACTGCCTCACAGATTGCAGCAACGACTCTTGTGGTTATTTCTTTAGGTGATACATACCATTTGGAAATATTCGCCTCATCAAAGAGCGTTACTTGAGCAACTTGCTCATGGCTTTTTTGCATTGCATCAGCCATTGCCTTTCGAGCGCCTTTAATTGGCTCTCGGTCAAACATGTCTGTATCACTTAGCGCAATGCTTGTGGTTGCTGGTAAAGACGATGTATGGTCTGAGCGATTTGCTGGGCTATCAAGTATTGGTTTTTCTGGTTGCTTTTCTCGTTGTTTACCAATAATAAAGAAATCATCGGACACACTTGTGGTTGTGACCATTTTGCCCACAACCGTGGCAGTATCTGTGCGAGTTTCTTGGAAAGCTGCTTCAATTGCATCATCATCTTGCAAGGCTGATGAATCTGATGGTTGATGTGTTTGGCTCTCTTGCTGAGGTGAAGGAGATGAGGGGGAAGAGGCAATCTCAAATTCTGCTAATAACGAATGGGTTGGAACAGTTGTATCACCTTGCACGTGAATCTTAAGCACTTTACCTGTTACTGGCGCAGGTACATCTACCAGTGCTTTAGCTGTTTCCACAGAGAGTAAGGGGTCATCCTCGTAGACGAAATCACCTTCTTTGACATACCACTTTACGATATCCGCTTCTGCTAATCCTTCACCTAAATCTGGTAAGAAAAAAGATGTTGCCATTATGCACCTTCCTTATTGGCCTTGCTGTAATGTTGTCTGGGCTTGTTCAACAATTTGCTGAATATCAGGCATGTAGATGGCTTCATTTTTAAAGTAGGGCATAGGTATATCAAAGCCTGTAACACGCCCTACAGGGGCTCTAAGATGGAAAAATGCCTCTTCCTGAATCCGAGCAATAATTTCTCCTGCTGGGCCATAGGTTTTTGCTGCTTCGTGAACGATAACTGCTCGGCCTGTTTTCTTGACTGACTCAATGATTGTGGCCGAGTCTAGTGGCTTTATAGATGCCACATCAACCACTTCAACGCTGATTCCATACTGCTTTTCAAGTGCTGCGGCAGCCTGCAATGTTTCTTGAATCATGGCGCCCCAACTAATCAATGTTAGATCATTGCCTTCTCTTAAAATAAAGCACGAATCAAGAGGTAGGCCTTCTCCATTATCAACTAAGTTTTGTTTAACTGACCGATAGACTCGTTTGGGCTCAAGGAATAGAACAGGGTCATTACATCGAATAGCGCTTAATAGTAAGCCGTAAGCGCGTACTGGAGAGCTAGGGATAACAACACGTAAGCCTGGGATATGGCCAAACATGGCTTCAGTGCTTTCCGAGTGATGCTCAGGCGCATGTATGCCTCCACCAAAGGGGGCTCGTATCACGAGAGGGCATGTAAGTCTTCCACGAGTTCTGTTTCGCAAGCGAGTAGCATGAGAAACAATATGTTCTACGGTGGAGTAAATAAACCCCATAAATTGGATTTCTGCCACAGGTCTTAAGCCTTGTGTAGCCATGCCAACGGACATACCAGCGATTATTGTTTCAGCTAAAGGTGTGTCCATTATTCGGCGTACACCAAAAATATCTTTTAAGCCTTCTGTTACTCTAAAGACACCACCATTGGTACCAATATCTTCACCAAGTAGAACAACATTTTCATCCTCAGCTAGAGCGTGTTTTAATGCAAGATTTAATGCGTCGACCATTGTCGCTTCATGGGTTTGATGTGCTTTGATCATAGTCTCATCTCCTGAATTGATGTCGGTTATTTGCTATATCAGTGAGGTGAGAGTCGATTAAACTTTTCCCTTGCAAATGTTTTTTGGTTTTCAAGTTCAGCAGGACACTCTTCATAAACATAGTTGAAAAAGTCATCTGCAACTTGTGGTGGTGTGTCTAAATAGGCTTGAACTTCTTGCTGTATTCGATTCTTGCAATCCATAATTTCTTGCTGTTCAAGATCATCATTCCAAAGATTATTTTGCGTCAGCCAGAGTCGTAAACGAATCATTGGCTCAATCTCTTTTGCTGACTCTAGGTCTTGATCTTTTCGGTATCGACGGGCATCGTCAGCTGTGGTGTGGTCGCCCAGTCTATAAGTCACTGCTTCGATTAAGGTTGCACCTTTATGGTCTCTCGCTTTTTTAAGTGCTCGGTTGAAGCAGGTGAGAAGTCCTATAGGATCGTTGCCGTCAACCTGTAATGCATCTATCTCGGCAGCAATTGCTTTTTGTGCAATGGTTTGGACTTTAGACTGCTTTGAAAATGGGACTGAAATAGCCCAGCGATTGTTATTAACAACAGCTACAAGTGGAAGTTGCCATACACCTGCTAAGTTTAAAGCTTCATAGAAGTCACCTCTAGAGGTCGCGCCATCACCACAAGTGGTAACAGTTGCAAAGGGGGCATTTCTAATTTTCATGGCTGTGGCAATACCAGCAGCATGAGAAAGTTGGGTTGCAATAGGCACACAGTCAGGGAAGTCAACATTAAGAGGGTTGCTAAATAAGCTGCCTCGTTCATCGCCGCCCCAGTATCGGAACAGATCACGTGCTGGTGTACCTCGTATAAGTCGTGTGGAGTGATCTCTGTAATAGGGAACAAGCACGTCCTTTTCTTTCATCATCATGCCTAGAGCGGTATTGATTGCTTCTTGGCCTAATGCGCTTGGATAGGTGCCGAGCTTTCCAGTTCTTTGGAGTGCTATGGCTTTTTGATCAAATGTGCGGGCGTAAACCATGTGCTTATAAAATTGAACTAAAAGCGCTGGAGTAATGTCACTCGGCAGAGGGTTAACTAATTCCCCTTTTGCATTTAAATATTCTTCACGTAAAATTTTGAACTGAGCTATTTCGGTTTGAGCATTATTTTTCAAACGAAACCTCCTTGGGTAAAGGGAATAGCTTCTTTAGCTAACATAATCTGGCATGAAACTTTTGTAAAGGATCACACCGAGTTTAATTATGCAATAACGCATATTTAAACAATATAGTTATATTATAGTCTTAGCCTCCTTTAGAAGGCTAGGAGGGTGTATACTTTAAAAATAAAACTTCATTAAGTAATAATAGATAGGCTACTTTTAATATACATACTTCGGTATACAAAATGTTCTATTCTGTAAGTTTTAAATAGATTTCGCGTGGTAATATTAATGGAAGTACTTGATACTAGGGCGTTTGAGCGGTTTTGTAAGATTTTAAAGGGAAAGGCGCCAAAGCATATCAAAATTATTTCCGATGAGTGCAATGCACTGATAGAACAAATTAAACAGCATGATATTGAAGCTGTTATTTTCAATTCTCATAAACTTAAGTCATCTACAGGCCAAATTGGCGCAAAGGCATTATCCATTTCACTTAGAGATATTGAAACTCTTGCGATTGAAGAGAAAGACCTCAATCATGATGGCGAAGTTTTGGTTGAAAAAATGGATAATTTACAACAGCTCATAGCGCAGACTTGCTCTGCTTTAGATGAGGCTTTTGTACAAATGAATAGTGCTTAACTTATTGATCTCCATTCTCTTTCTCTGTCTTATCTCTATTGCCTAATTTCCTCCGTAATGATACAAGTGAACCATGTCTTCAACGCCCTAGTCGTTCAGGGTGTATTAGGATTGTGTGTTTATTATCCTAAAAATACGGAATAAAAAGGGAGTTTTGCGGTTATGCAGGCAAAAAGAAATCTCAATAAAGGTATTAAAAAGCTATTTTTTGCAGTGGCTAGTACTGGCATAGGCTTGCTGTCAGTGCAAAGCTTTGCTGCAACAGAGTTAACCTATAAAGAAAATAAAGGACAAGAGTATAAAGTCTATTTAAGTGAATCGAGGGTTGGTAGTCATGAAGGGTTTTATGATCTTACGAAGGATAATTTCGTGATGATTCATCATGGCGATAAAACATACTCAGTTGTAGCTCGTAAAGATATTGCAAATTTACTTCAGCGCTCTCAGCAGATGATGAGTCAGCTGGAGGGATTGGGAGCGTATCTACCACCAGAGTATCAAGATTCATTGAATGTAAAAAACAAAAAGGCAGAACAAGTAAAAGAATTTAATTTGCAAAAAAATGGTAGTAGTCGTGTTGCAAATTATAAATGTGAAAACTTTACTGTCACCAAAAATAATACAGTCAAAGGTAAAGCTTGTGTTGCTAATCCATCTGACTTAAATTTGCCAAATAAAGATCTCGCAGGTTTGAGCAGCGCCGTCAAAAATATTCAAACATTAGTAGGCAAAATTCCAGGGTTGTCCAATAGTCAGCAGCAGCAATTATTGCTTTTTAAAGAAGGTATTCCCCTAAAGTTAAGCACTGATCGTGGTGACTCTTGGGTGTTAACTGCAGTGAAAGCTTCCGAGCAAGGTTTGCATGTACCTAAAGGGTATAGCTATAAACAATTTTCATTATTAAATTTCTAATAAATTAAGGTTTTAAAATGAGTTCATCTTACAATCAAATATATAACGAAGAGCCTCAGACACACTCAGTTGTGATGGGGTATTTATTATGGATTTTGGGGTTTATGGGGGCGCATCGTTTTTATTTCGGTCGACCTGTCTCTGGCGTAATTTATTTTTTTACTCTGGGTTTGCTTGGTATTGGTTGGATTATCGACTTGTTTTTAATGCCAGGTCTTGCAAAAAGTGCAAGTCATCGTTTTAGTGCTGGTCCAATTAATTATAATGTTGCTTGGGTTTTATTAACCTTTTTAGGGGTGTTTGGTATTCATCGCTTTTATATGGGGAAATGGTTGACAGGCTTGCTTTATTTAGTAACAGGTGGCCTTTTTCTTTTGGGGGTTCTTTACGACTACTTAAATTTAAATACTCAAATAGAAGAAGCAAATATTAAAAATAGCTAAAATAGTGTTTTGCAACTTACATATCATACAGGAGTAGGCTGTCTTTTGAGATAGTTAAAAATGAGAAAGGGGTGGCAGCAAAAGGCAAAGGGGATTGTCATGTCAGATGTAAAAAGTTCAAATGATTCAATTATTATTTTTGATACAACTTTAAGAGATGGTGAGCAAAGTCCTGGCGCTACCATGAATAAAGATGAAAAAATTCGTGTAGCCAAGGCTTTAGAGCGTTTAAAGGTTGATGTTATTGAGGCTGGCTTTGCCATTGCAAGTCAGGGGGACTTTGAGTCTATTCATGCTATTGCGTCTCAAGTGAAGGACTCTCGTATTTGCTCGCTGGCACGAGCTGTTCAAGGTGATATTGAGCGAGCTGCTGAGGCTGTCAAGCCTGCACAAGCAAGCCGTATTCATACTTTTATTGCCACATCTGATATTCATATGAAGCATAAGCTTCGAATGAGCCCTGACCAAGTTGTTGAGCAGGCAGTTGCTTCAGTTAAGCTCGCTCGAAATTTGTGTGATGATATTGAATTTTCTTGTGAAGATGCAGGACGCTCCGATCCTGTTTTTTTATGCAGAATTATTGAAGCTGTGATAAATGCTGGTGCTCGGACTATCAATATTCCTGATACAGTTGGGTATGCAATTCCAGATCAATTTGGTGCCATGATGAAGCACCTCATCGAGAATATTCCAAACTCAGACAAAGCTACTTTTTCAGTTCATTGCCATAATGATTTAGGCTTAGCGGTGGCTAATTCTTTATCGGCGGTTCAAGCTGGCGCACGTCAAGTCGAGTGTACTATTAATGGCCTAGGGGAAAGAGCAGGTAATGCTTCTCTAGAAGAAATTGTGATGGCCATTAAAACAAGGCAAGATTTGTTTGGTTTACAAACAGGTATACATACGCCAGAAATTTTACCAGCTTCGCGATTAGTGTCTTCCATAACAGGTTTCCCAGTGCAGCCAAATAAAGCAATCGTTGGTGCTAACGCATTTGCTCGTGAGTCAGGTATTCATCAAGATGGTGTTCTTAAACACCGAGAAACCTATGAGATCATGAAGGCTGAAGATGTGGGTTGGGGGGCTAATAAAATGGTGCTTGGCAAACACTCTGGTCGCAATGCTTTTAAGAGCCGTTTGCAAGAACTTGGTATTACCTTCGATACTGATGAGGAACTTAACCTTGCTTTTTCGCGCTTTAAAGCGCTGGCTGACGTAAAACATGAAATTTTTGATGAAGATCTTCATGTGGTTGCAACCAATACAGACCTCGCTAGCGGCGGTGCTTATGCTTTTGATGCAATTCAGGTACAATGTGTCACTGGTCAAGCACCAACGACAACAATCTCGGTAAAAGTCCGAGACGGCGAAGCATTTAAAACCATAGAGCAAACAGGGACAGGCAGTGGACCTGTAGATGCAACATTCAAAGCTATAGAGTCTATTGCTGAGTCTGGTGCACACCTCGAGCTTTATTCGGTTAACGCGATAACTCAGGGGACTGATTCACAAGGTGAGGTTACAGTTCGTTTGAGCAAAAACGGCCGAGTTGTTAATGGCTGCGGTGCGGATGTTGATATTATTACGGCGTCGGCTATGGCCTATATAGACGCATTAAATCATCTAGCAATGGATGTTAAAACACACCCGCAAAAGCGTGGTATTTAATGATTTTTATTTAAAAGGGGATACTCCATGAGTGCACTGGTCTTGGCCCAAGCGCTTTTTAAAAAAGCTTGGTTACCATCGAAAGACTTGCCTTTGGCAAAAAAGTCCAGACTCAAGGTTGTAGAGCCTCAAAAGCCCGCGCTATCTCAGCATCAAGAGCCAGCGCAGCGCCTCCAGCAGCTTAATCAGCTTGTTGGCAATCAAGGGGCTTCTAATTCACCAGCGCCGCAGCGACCTCAAATAACACCGCCTGCTCAGTCAATGCCTGCTCGGCCTGCGCCACAGGCTCAACCACCGCAGCAGCAGCCGCAGCAAATGCAACCTGTATCAGAGCAGCCCAAGCCTGTTGTTGAGCCTAAAAAAGCACCAAGCTTGGCTGTTTCTGCGCCTGAGCAGTTTCATGTTGCTGCTACTATGATGAATGAGCACTGGGGTGTTGTTGTCAGTTTACCGCAGCGTCATGCTGGCTTGCAGGGTATGGATTACGTCATGTTGTCGAAGCTTATCGCTGCTTTCCAAAAGCTGTGTGGCCAGGCGCCAAGCCAAGTGGAGTTTGATTTTTTTCACTGGCCTCCTAAGCGTGGCATTGCAGCTGCCTTAAATGATGAGACATTCAGTCTTAATGCTTTGAAAGGTTTTCTCCATAAAATGGCTCATCGTAAGCAATGTTCTTGGGTCATTCTGGATGAAAAATTTGCACAGTTCTGTTTCCAAAAGCCAGAGCTGAAAGCTTTTAGTGTCATTCCAAGAGGGCAGCATGTATTACTTGCCTCCCCATCTCTTACTCAGCTGCAATCTCAACCTGAGCTTAAAAAAGAGCTTTGGTCTAAGTTGCAAGAACTTGCTAAACAGTCCTCATAAGAAGTGTTAGACATGTCTCAAATCATAATTAAGCTTTGGCAGCAACATGACGTAGAACGCTGTACTCATGTTGCCAAGCAAGCAAGTGCTGAGAAGGCATGGAGCTTCGCTGAATATGATGAAAGCTATAAGGCAGGCCATAGTGGTCTTATTGCTTATGATGGTGAGCAAGTGATTGGATGCTTAGTTGCACAATCGCTATTTGAGACTGCAGATTTACTGGATATTCAAGTTTTACCTGAGTATCAAGGTAAAGGTGTAGCTATGCTGCTGCTGCAAGCGTTAAAGCAAGCCTGTAAAGAGACATCTGTTGAAAATATCATGCTTGAGGTGCGCAGTTCTAATGCTCGAGCGATTGGGTTTTACATGAAGTCTGGCTTCATATCTATTCATACACGTAAGAACTATTACGCTGCGCGAGATTCTTTGCCTCCTGAAGATGCTGTAATAATGCAGTGCTCTATATAGTATCAATAAGTTATCTGTTTTGTTAATGTCGCTATAACCCTCTGGCTCTTTTGCTTAAAATACACTTTTTATTTTCAATGCTTTTTGTGTATCTATAAGGAGTTTACGATGCCAGTAGGTAGTGCAGGTCAGTTCTCAGCTTCAAATTCATTGCAGCGATTATCAGATTCTCTGGAGAGTATTTCTTTAGACAGTGAAAAAGATCACTGGGTTGAGATTGACGCTCCTAACGCTCGAAAGCCGCATAACGTGGATATGCGAACGGTTTCTGAAAAAGAGCTTCTAGATCGTGCAGATGCGCAAAAGCTACATGTTCTAATTAAAAAAGGTGATTACCAACTCATTGATTATATGTTGAAAACTCAAGGCCCTCACCTTGTTGATGTTAAAAATAAAGATGGTATGACAGCGCTTTATGTCGCGATTTCTGGTTCTTGCATTCCGAATCGTAAAGAAGTTATTGATACGCTTATGAGTTTTAAGCCAAATGTGAATGAGGGCACTAACAAGGGAGATACTCCTGTTAAAGCTGCCGTTGAGTTTGGCCGAAATCAAAGCATTGTTAAAGATCTAATTGAAGCTGGTGCTAATGTCGATCAAAAAGGGGCAAAAGGGATTACTGCAAGGCAGGCATTTGAAGCTTCTAATAGAGAGTCTTTAAAAACTTTATTTAGACGATAATCTATTGAATTTCGATTAAGTTGAATTTATTCAGCTATTTTCCTTTAACCACCATTTAACCGTATGCAGGCTTATAGTAGTTATATCTATCATCTCTAGAATGATGAAATAGCTAATAGAGGTCTGCACATGCGACACCTTCCAACCCTTACATTTATCAGTGCTCTAATATTGCTCAGCGGTTGTAGCTCTTTTTCGAAGAGTTCATCTGTTGATTTAAAGCCTATTGAAACATCTGAGCTGTCTTGGTCTGAACAGCAAAATGCAAGTGAATTACTCGCTTTAAATGACCTTGTTTCCAGTGATCCCCTCAATGCTCTAGTCGATCAATCGCTTAAAAAAAATGCTGAGCTGCAGCAGGCTTTACTCTCATTGCAAGTCGTTCAGCAGCAATACTATCAAGCAAAAGGGGAATACCTTCCTGCTGTAGAAGGTAATCTATCAGGCTCGCAAACTCAAAATGAAGAAAGAGCTTATTCTGGTGGTATTAGTATTAATTGGGTCGTAGACCTTTGGGGTAAGGTTGCTGATCAAGCCCATAGTGCAGAAAGAAGCCTAACGCAACAGCGATCGTTACTACAGCAGTCAAGAGATGCACTGGCTGGAGAAGTAATGCAGTCTTGGTTAACTCTGATTTATTTGCAGCATCAAATTAATATTGGAGAAGAGCGAATTAAAGTGCTCAATAAAAATGAGCAGCTTATTTATCAGCGATATAGAGCAGGATTGGGTACACTTGAAGATTTAGACTCTGCAAGAACAAGTGTATCAAGTGCACTTGCAACTCAAGAAACTCGTAAAGAAAGTCTTGCACAACAACAGCGGGTTCTGAACGTGCTTTTAGGTCAAGTATCAGGCTCTACAAACATACCTACACAATTTCCTGAAGTGTTATTACCTCTAGCACAAATTCCGAATCAAACCCTTGCTCGCAGACCTGACTTACAGGCTGCTTGGCAAGGTGTTGAAGTAGCAGCATATGATCGTCAAATTGCTTATAAAGATATGTTGCCAAGTATTTCCTTGCAAGCCTCTTATGCTGGAAATGGCGCAACCCCTTCTCAAGCACTTTTTGAAAACCCACTGTGGACACTTCTAGGTCAATTATCTGCACCTATATTTCAAGGGGGCGAGCTTAAAGCTGCTGCAGAAATCGCCAAGCTTGAAGAAGCTCAAGCTTTTCAAGTCTACCGTCAAACCCTCTTAACTGCAGTTCAAGAGGTTGAGGATGCCTTAGGGCAAGAGCGTAGTTTAACCAATCAAATTACACATATTCAAAAAGCGCTAAAAAGCGCCGAGTCAAATTTAACGCAATATCAAATGAAGTATCGCAGCGGTCTTGTGACAATGCTTGAGCTGCTTTCTGTGCAGCAGCAAACCTTTGATTTGCAATCACAATTAGATGAATTGATTTACGAGCGTTTAAGTAATCGAGTGACCCTTGGTTTAGCGCTTGGCCTAGGAGTTAAACATGAGTCGTAAATTATCAAAGGGTCTTATTTTTAGTGTTGCAATTGCGGTTTTAATCGGTGCGTTTAGCTTTAATCACTTTAAAATTGAAGCGCAAAATAATCGACCAATTCCGCAGAAAAAAACAGAAGTTAAAATACCCGAGGTTGGCGTCATTAGCGTGAAACCTAGCTCTTATGCTATTGATGTTTCTGGATATGCAGCTGTTAAACCACACTATGAGCTTACATTAGTCAGTGGTGTGTCAGGCATGGTTGAAAGTATTAATGAAAAATTTGAATCAGGTCAGGTGGTTAAAAAAGGTGAAATTTTACTAACGCTTGAAAACAGTGATTATCTTGAAGTTCTAGCCAGTGCGGAGGAGACTTTAGCCTCGGCTCAGGTTGACTTGTATGAAATGCAACGGGAGGCATTGCAAGCAAATGCTGAGTGGAAAAACTCTGGTATGCGCGGCAAGCCTGATTCACCGCTTGTTTTAAGAGAACCTCAGTTAAAAGCGGCAAAGGCTAGTGTTGCTGCTGCTGAGAAGGCAGTAGCAAGCGCTCAAAAAAATGTCGACTTAACAACAGTAAAAGCGCCTTTTGATGCAATTATTGTCGAACGTAATGTGAGCTTAGGTGGTTATATTCAAGGGAGTAGTGAATTAGCAACACTTTACAGTACGGATTATTTTGAAGCATCACTTCCTCTTTCTAAAAAGGATTTAAATAAGCTTCCCTCTACTATCGATCAACAAACAACATTAAGTGCTGTATTAACAGATGTCGACTCTAATCAGTCTTGGACAGGTGTAGCGAAGCGGTTAGAACAATATATAAATGAGTCTAATCGTCAGCAAAGCTTAATTATTGCAATCGATAACCCACTTTTAAATGCGAAAGGTTTGGTGCCTGGTACATTTGTTGAAATTAATATTCAAGGCAAAGAAATCGATAATCTTTGGCAGCTGCCAAGCTCTTCTTTAAGTCAGCGTGGTGAAGTTTGGTATCTTGAAAATAATACTTTAGCTAATTTCTCTGCAGACATAATTGGTAGCGATGAAACTTATATTTATGTTGTGCCACCGTCTGCATTATTTGAAAAAAACACACAAGTATTACTGCATCCATTATCAAGCTACTTAAAAGGAATGCAGGTTCAGCCTGTGATTTCTGAGGAGTCTTCAGATGAGTAGGCTGCATTTAAAACAAGGGATTATTCCTTGGTTTGCCGCAAACCCAGTTGCTGCAAACCTGTTGATGATATTAGTGATCGTGCTTGGTATTTTTCAGGTTGGCGAGTTAAGAAAAGAAGCTTTTCCTAGTCTTGAGCCAAACAGCTTAAGCATTAGTGTGACTTACAATAGTGGTTCTGCTGAACAGTCTGAAGAAGGCATTGCCATTAAAATAGAAGAGCAGCTTGAAGAAGTCATTGGTATTAAAACCATGACAAGCTCATCTACTGGTAGTGGTGTCACGATCAGTATCGAAAAAGAAAATGACTATGATTTAGATACACTGCTGCGAGATGTAAAGGCGCAAGTTGATGCTATTTCAAATTTTCCTGCTGATGCAGAGAAACCTGTTATCGAGAAGTCTGAAAGAGAAGAGCACTCTATTTGGTTACAACTTTATGGTGATACAGATAGACACACTTTACAAGCCTTGGCTCAGAACTTAAAAACAGACTTGCTAGGCCAAAGCGATATAAGCCGTGTCAGTATTGCTGGTTGGCGTGATCCAATGATGGTGATTGAGATCAGTGAAGGGCAGTTGCAAGCGCTTGGGCTCACTTTATCAGATGTTGAGGATGCCATTAATCAAAGCTCGTCAAACACCATGACAGCTACGCTCAAAAATGAAAATGTATATCTGCAGCTGAAAGCATCAGAGCAGGCGTATGTTAAAACAGATTTTGAAAAAATTCTTTTAAAAACTGCGTCAGATGGTACTCGTATTTATGTTGGTGATGTGGCTGAAGTGCGTGATATTTATGATGACGATAGCGTTGCCTTATCTCGATTTAGAGGTCATGATAGCCTTGCCATTCAAGTTATAACCACTGGTCAAGACGATATTAGCGATTCTGTTACTGCTGCTAAAAAAGTAGTTCAGCAATGGCATGATTCAAATAGATTACCTCAAGGTGTTGAGCTTGCCAGCTGGTACGACCGTAGTGAGTCTATCAACTCACGTTTGGAGCTAATGGTTAAAAATGCAATAACAGGTGTTGCGCTGGTTTTTATACTTTTAGCTGTATTCCTCAATTTAACAGTTGCTTTTTGGGTAGCAATGGGGCTGCCATTTATTTTCTTTGGCACTCTCTTTTTAATGGGGGATAGCTTTGTCGGCTTATCTCTTAATGAATTTACAACCTTTGGCTTTATTATGGCCTTAGGTATTGTTGTTGATGATGCCGTTGTCGTAGGTGAAAGTGTTTATACCACCAAAAAAAATGAAGGTGATTCATTATTAAATACGGTTAAAGGTACAATGAAGGTAGCTGTACCCACGTTGTTTGGTGTTTTTACAACGATTGTTGCCTTCTTTTCTTTAACACAAATCAGCGGTCGTCTTGGCGAGCTTTATTCACAATTTGCGATGGTCGTTGCTATTTGTTTGATTTTATCAATTATTGAATCAAAGCTTATTTTGCCGTCTCATTTAGCGCATTTAAAAACAACGCATCGATCAAACCCAAATATTATATTAAGAGGGATTCAGTGGGTTCAAGCAAAAGCAGGTGCAGGTCTTTACTGGTTTAATGATCGTTTATATAAGCCAGCTTTAGATTTAGCTCTTGTGCACCGTTATGCTGTTGTCATTATTTTCATTGCTGGTTTTGCATTAGTCGCTGCTATGCCAATGACAGGTGCTTTAAAGGTAAGCTTTTTCCCACAAGTACCTGGAGATACTGTTCGTGCCGTCTTAAACATGGAGTCAGACACAAGTTATGGCCAAACCTTTGATGCACTTATGGAACTTGAAACAACTGCTTATGCTACTGACAAGGAGCTCATGAGTCAGTACAAAGAATCAGAACTTAAGTCGGGTATTGCTAATTTACAGCTGGCAAGTGAGTCAGATCAGTCTGGACGAATTACTGTCGAGCTGGATGAAAATTCCCCTTACGATATTCAAGTGTTTACACAAGAATGGAAAAAGCGAGCGAGAACACCTGAAGGGGCAAGATCTTTATCCATTGCAAACCGTCGTGAAACTGTAGATGCACTTCGCATAGAATTACGTGCTAACTCTAACGATGTTTTGGAATCTGCTGGTGAACAGCTCACAAATGAGTTGAATAATATTGCTGGTGTTAGTGGCGTTGAAGATAACCTTGAAGCGAGCATGCCTCAGTTATTCCTTAAACTTAATGCTCAAGGTGAAGCTTTAGGGTTAACAACTGATATGCTTGCGCAGCAAGTATTA
Source organism: Gammaproteobacteria bacterium UBA6940 (assembly GCA_002450655.1). Classification (GTDB taxonomy): domain Bacteria; phylum Pseudomonadota; class Gammaproteobacteria; order Pseudomonadales; family UBA6940; genus UBA6940. Next base: position 20,545 of record DJZY01000074.1, read on the forward strand.
ACAGCCTTTAATGGCCAGGTTGTACAGCGTTATCAGCGTAATAGTGATGAGATTGAGGTTCGTGTTCGTTATCCTGAAAGTGATCGACAAAACCCTTTAGATGTTCTTAATGCAAAAGTAAGAACTGATGATGGAGATGTGATTCCTTTATCTAGTGTTGCTTTAGTCGAATATGGCTTTACGCGGGACACTATTACTCGTATTGATAATAAGAAAGCCGTTTATATTACAGCTGAAGTCGATAAAGATGTAATGCCTTCGCAAACGCTTACCAATCAATTAAATGAAGGCGTTGTCGCACAGCTAAAAGCGCAGTTCCCATCCTTAGATATAGAGTTTGCAGGTGAAGCTCGAGAGCAAAAAGAAGCAGAGTCATCCATGAGTATTATGTTTGTTGGTGCGATGCTTATGATTTATATCTTGCTTGCTGTGCCGCTAAAATCTTACTTTCAACCAGTGATTATCATGACTGCCATACCTTTTGGTATTGTGGGTGCAATGCTTGGTCACTGGATTAACGATTTATCCTTAAGTATTTTATCTTTTAATGGCATTATTGCCTTAAGTGGCGTGGTGGTGAACGATAGTTTATTACTTGTATCTCGTTTTAATGAGCTTCGTAAGGAAGAGCCTGAATTATCTGTTTTTGAGGCACTTAATCAAACGTGTCGAGGCCGTTTAAGAGCAATTTTATTAACATCTTTAACGACCTTTGCTGGCCTTGTTCCTCTGTTATCTGAAACATCGAAACAGGCTCAGTTTTTAATACCGGCAGCAGCATCTTTAGGTTACGGTATTATGTTTGCGACAGCTGTTACGTTAATTTTAATTCCAATGTTATTAGCCATTCAGGAAGATTGTGCACAAACATTCCGGTCTTTGAAAGCCAAAATAGCACCGAGCAAAGAGGAATCTGTATGTTAAAAATTCTACTTGTTGAAGATGATCTCGATCTTGCTTTAACCCTTGTGCAGTTTTTAGAGCTAGAGGGCATGGTTTGCGATCATGCGAGTAATGGCATAGCAGGGCTGAAGTTCTTAGAGGATTACCGCTATGACGTTGTGTTGCTCGATATTAATATGCCTAGGCTTGATGGTTTAAGTGTTTGTCAGCAGCTGCGTGATAAAGGTAACGACATACCTGTATTAATGTTAACGGCTCGCGATCAACTGAGTCAAAAGGTTGAGGGTTTTAAAGCTGGTAGTGATGACTATCTTGTAAAACCATTTGAGCTTGAAGAGCTCATAGTTCGTATTGAGGCTTTGTCTCGTCGCCGGAGTGGACAGGTACAAAAATTAACTTGTGCTGATTTGGAAATGAACCTTACTTCAAGAGAAGTGATACGTGCAGGGGTACAAATTAAATTATCTCCAATATTGTGGAAGCTGCTTGAATGTCTTATGCGGGCAGCACAAACACCAGTGTCCCGCGACGCCTTAATGGACTTTGTTTGGGGGGAGGAACACCCAGATAGTAACAGTTTAAAAGTTCATATTTTTAATTTGCGCAAAGCAGTTGATCAACCTTTCGCGAGACCGCTCATTCATACAGTAAGTGGTGTTGGTTTTGTTTTAAAAGAGCAGGGGACATAAATGAGGAGTAAAGTCAGTCTAAAGACTATTCTAATCGCTTCTTTTGTGATGTTGGCTGTTGTAATGATGGCTGCATACTCTGTTTTGACGAAAGAATATTTTATTCGAGGCCTTGATGCATCTCTTGCAGTAAGTATGGAAAAAACTGTTGTCACTTTCGAAGAGCACGTAAGAGAAGAAAAGCAGAAATTACCACAAGAGTTTAGTGGTTTTAATATTTCCACTGATTGGGACTGCATGCCTGATTATATTAAAGCGGCCTTTAAAATACCTCCCATTCGTCATGCAGTACTCTATAAAAAAATAGACGAGCCATTTTTTGGACGACCAGATGAAATACTTTTTTTAATGCGTTATGACTATAAAGGTAAGCCTTATTATATAAGTCATAAAATTACACCTGGTGTAAGAATGACCACCTTGCATGTAACCAAGCAAGAAAACCAGAAGCTGATGCTTATTATCTCGCTTGTGATGATAACAACCATTTTTTTAATTGGTTGGTTAGTACTAAAGCATGTTTCAAAGCCTATGATCGCTCTTCGTTCGTGGGTTAATTCACTTGACTCTAAAAAAATAGCTGGGCCAACACCTGATTTTACATACCCTGAGCTTAATGACTTGGCTGAATTGATGAAACAAAGCCTTTCTTCTGTGCAAGCTGCCTTGGATCGGGAGCACCGTTTTTTACGCTATGCGAGTCACGAGTTACGCACGCCTATTAGTACAATTCGCAGTAATATAGGTCTATACCGTAAGTTAGCTGAAAAAAATCAGCATCCTGAGCAAGAAATTGCAGTCCTCGATCGTATCGATCGCGCCAGTATGACGATGAAGCACTTGACGGAGACTTTACTCTGGATGAGTCATGAAACTGATGCACCTGTTCAGTCAAGTGATATTGATATAGCAATGTTGGTAGAAGATATTTCAGAAGAAATGAAATACCTTTTAAATGGTAAAAGTGTGACAGTCTCACTTGATGTACATTCCTACGTACAAAATGTACCAAGCGTTCCTGCTCGAATTATTATTGGTAACCTCATAAGAAATGCGTATCAACACTCTTGGGATGGAGAGGTTCTAATTCATTATGATTCTGGAGAATTAATCATTAGTAATAAAATGATCGAGACAGAGGAAGAGGCGTCGCAAAATGACCAGACAGGTTATGGGCTAGGGCTTGAATTAACAGGGCAGCTTGTCAAACGTATTGGTTGGAGTACAGAGCAACAGATAGAGAATGGTCGTTTTATTGCGATGTTAAAAATGCTGTAATAAGTAGTGAAGTAAGTTGCAGGCAGTAACCTTTGGGTTGCTGCCTCATTGTTGCCAAATCAAAACATATGCTCCATAAAGAAACGTTCTGACATAGTTAGATTTCGACTAAAAAGCGCCTCACGTAAGCATTTTATATTTTTTAAATCTCGCTTTTGCTTGTTAATTGCTTTTGTGTTTTTTTCTAGGTTTTCCTTATGGTCGAGTATTTTAGCTGTAATATCTTTTTTGCTTCGACCATTGAATAGGGCGAAAATAATACCGTTTACGCTTCCGTGTTGACGAAGCTCCCTTTTTTCTTGATTAAGCCTATAGAGTTTTTCTTGAAGTGAATTAATCAAAATATGGAATTGATTTTCAGAAAATTGCACATCGCAAGAGTTCGCATGGGTTTTGATTATATTAAGAAATGCATAGAGGTCTTTTTCTTTTTTTGCTTTGCCTAGCTGGAGCATTATTTCATTTTTTTCTACTCTGTCTTCATCGTTTAAGGCTTTGTCAGGATGAAGTTTTTGCGCAAGACGTTTGTATAGTTTATTGATGATATCTTCAGGTTTTTCATTGAGTAAAGAGAGTTCATCAGCATGTTCTTTACTCTTATTGTCATAGTCACCATGATCAGTGGCGTGAGAATAACTGCTTTGGCGCTCTTGTTGATCTGCTACGTCTTCTTCGTAAGAGTCTTCTGATAGATTTTCAATATACTCTTTAATAGCTTCCAAAAGTTCATCACTTGAAGAGGCTTTGTTTTTAAATTTAGCATCGTAGGTTTCATCAGATATGACGATGCCAAGCATGGCTAAGGTTTGAGTTACAATTTCTTTTGCTTGCTCAGTGGTAAGTTCTTCACCGTCTTCAGAAAAACTTTCCGTTTCATACATATAGGCATCAAATTGATTGGCTAGAGCATCAAAGTCAATATTACCCCTAAAAGGTGATGCGTAAAGTAACCCAAGCTCTTCATCAATCCATTCACTGAGTTGCTCTTTATGAGTTGCGCTCAGTGATTTTTTGTCTAAAAAACTGAGTAGGTGTTGAATATACTCAGCTCGAGCGCTGTTGAAGCTTTCTTCTGCAGGCAGTGCTATCTCATTAAATTCACTGATGATTTTGTTTTGCTTAATTTTAGCTCGATCTAATGATTTTTCAGCCTTGGCAATTTTATCCCATAATGCATTAAAAATAGATTTTTGGTGGTCTTGTAGCTCTTCATTTGACTCGTGAAGCTGAATCTCATAGGTGCTTGACATAATGATCCTTTAAAGGCTGGTAGTGTAATTATGGCTTGGTTGTGTGTATGAAAACTTGCTAGCCCATAGTTTACAAGGCTGTGGTGAAAGAGTCCAAATATGTAAAATGATATGGTAGTGGGTAACTCACGGCTTTTTCTGCGAACTTCGTCACACTTTAAATCCTTTATACACCTCTCAGGCCCAAGCCTCTGGCATTCTCTGAGCCATTCAGAAAAGTGCAAGAGATTTTGGTTTCATGTTTGAGCTCATAAAAAGAATAAGAAAAGTAAAAGGCGCAGGTTACAGTGAGATAATGCTGGTGTTGTCGCTGATTTCCATGATCAGTGTTGCCAGTTTTAAAACCTTTGGTCATACCGCGCAGCATCAAGTCTCAGGTTTATCCTATGAGTTAAGCGGCCAGACATATCAAGAGCTTAGTGATCGTAATAGTGAAAGTGAGTCAGCAACCACTAATGCAGGCTCAAGCGCCAATGCTCAGTCTCAACCACACAGTTCAACAGCTGGGCTTGCTTCTGCTTCATCAAACTCATCCACAAGTGCAGATACAACAAGCCAATCATCAAACGACCGAGTACTAACACCAGTTGAGCCATCCTCTTCAGATGCCAACACTTCCACAACAACACAAGACAGCACAACAGCTGCAAATCAATCTTCTCCGAGCTCAGCAGGCGCTACACAAATCGGCACATCAAACCAAGAAGAGAATCTCATAGAAACACTCGCCCGTAACGTCACCGAGTTTTCATCAGGCTTTGCCACAGGTTTAAAGCAACAGGGCACTGATTTACTCAACATGTTTTTGCACCCAGTGCAAACAGTGAAAGACATGGCAGCTCTTGTGACCATGCTAAAAGACGACCCCAAGCAAGTGCTCACCGCCATGCTTGAAGAGCTTGGTGAAGATGCGAAAAAACTTCTTTCAGGCGATGCCCGCAATATTGGTGAAGTAGCTGGGAAATACTTCACGCCGGCAATGATTACCAAAGTTGTCACCAAGCTTAAAGCGCTCGGTAAGGCAGCGAATAAAGCATCGGCTAACGATATAGACCGCACCCCAAGCTGTTGCTGTTTTGCCAAAGGCACGCCAGTTTCAACACCAGAAGGCTTCAAAGCGATTGATCAACTGCGCATAGGTGATCTGGTGCAGTCGATGAATGAATTTACAGGTGAAATACAACCCAAACCTGTAAGCAATTTATTCCTCACCAAAGGTAAACAGCTTTATGCATTAACAACACTCAACTCAAATGGCCTGCAAGAAACTGTCGAAGTTACAGATAATCACCCATACTGGGTAGAAGGCGAATGGATCGAATCTGCCAAGCTTAAACAAGGCATGGTGCTCACAGATGAAGCAGGGCAGAAAGTTGAGGTTGTCGAACTTCAAAAGCTTGGCAAGACGCAAGACACCTATAATATAGAAGTCGCCGACTTTCACACCTACTTTGTAGGTGAGAGTAAGGTGCTGGTGCATAATGAGTGTTCGTGTAAGCTGCGCTATGAAATAAAACCTCAAGATAAAGATTGGCGTGGTACAGGTAAGACGTATAAAGATGCTCTGGATGATGCATTTAAAGAGACAGGTTTAGATAAAGTGGGGTTTGAGGTAACAACATGGTCTAAATCAAAAGATGGTAAAAGCTTTCCTGTAGAATACAGGCACAAAAGCGGAGCTGAGGTTAATATCGACTATCCCCATCAAAAAAATGGTCCAGATGCACCACACGTTGGTTGGCAAACACCTGGCAAGAGAGGAAATGGTGGAGCAGTTAGAGGTCATATAATTTTAGATGAAGTACCTTATGGACGATGAACAAAAATGATTAGAAACTGGATTGAAAGCGCTTTAAGTGAAACAAAAATAGATTGCATTATTTTAAAGCAGGATGAATGTAATCATTTTAGAGAAAAAGTTAAACAAAAGTTCGCAAACGCAAATAGAGAGCCTCTATGGGAAGTGTTAAACGAGTGTAAGAGCATATACAATCCCGATGGTTGGAAACTGATAGCTGATTTTATTTCTAATGACTCACCTATTCTTTTTTGTGATGTTCTTAATGATCAACGGATGTATATTTTTAATAATATGCTTGAACTCAACATAGTCTTAGCAGAATGCCCTGGTTTCACTTTTTATGTTACATCTAAGACGTTAGATTACCTTTTTTGTTTTAACGATCATGATTATTTAATTGGATGTGGAAAAGCCTGTACTTTTCTTGAGGGCTTGTAGCCCCCTCAACCTTGCCCACACTCCCGTTTTCCCATATCCTTTGATGAATTTACAAAGAACTCAGCCCTGAGAGGCTGTTGGATCAGTATAAGAATCAAAAGGATGACACAGTGAACAAGCAACAGCTCGCCGCCAAAATCTGGGAATCAGCCAACCAGATGCGGTCTAAAATTGAAGCCAATGAATACAAAGACTACATCCTTGGCTTTATCTTCTACAAGTACCTCTCAGAGAAACAGGTGCAGTTTGCCAAACAGCAAGGCATGACAGATGCAGAAATCAGGCAGCTGAAAGAAACTGATGAAGATACTACTGATTATATCCGTAAAGAGCTTGGCTACTTTATTGCCTATGACCATCTTTTTTCCACATGGCTGGCGAAAGGTAATGATTTTGATGTATCAGATGTGCGTGATGCGCTCTCTGCCTTTGAACGTCTTATTTATCAGAATCATAAAAAACTGTTTGAAGGTATCTTCAACACCTTACAGGTTGGCCTGAGCAAGCTTGGTGAAAGTGCAGGCAAGCAAACCAAAGCCATCAGTGAACTGCTACAGCTGATTAAAGCCATACCAATGGATGGCCGTCAAGATTACGATGTGCTTGGCTATATTTACGAATACCTTATTGAAAAATTTGCTGCCAATGCCGGTAAAAAAGCAGGGGAGTTTTACACCCCTCATGAAGTCTCTGTGCTGATGTCGGAAATTACCGCTCATCACCTTAAACACAAACAGACCATTGAAATTTACGACCCAACCAGCGGCTCAGGTTCATTACTGATTAACATCGGCAACTGCATTGCCAAATATGTAACAGGTCAGGACAATATCAAATTCTATGCCCAGGAACTCAAAGCCAATACCTATAACCTGACCCGTATGAACTTAATTATGCGTGGCATCAAGCCGGATAATATTGTGACTCGCAATGGCGATACTTTAGAAGACGACTGGCCGTATTTTGATGAGAACGACCCTATGGGCTCATATAATCCCCTTTATGTTGATGCTGTTGTCTCAAACCCACCTTACTCCCAACAGTGGGACCCAACCCATAAAGAAAACGACCCACGCTACGCTCGTTTTGGTCTAGCACCAAAAACCAAGGCCGACTATGCCTTTTTATTGCATGATCTCTACCATCTTAAGCCAGAAGGCATAATGACGATTGTTTTGCCCCATGGTGTTTTATTTAGAGGTGGTGAAGAAGGTGCCATTCGCAAGCAGCTGATTGAGCAGAACCATATTGACGCTATTATCGGCCTGCCTGCCAATATCTTTTTTGGCACAGGCATTCCCACGGTGATTCTGGTACTGAAACAGCAACGCAGCAATACCGATGTCTTGGTGATTGATGCGTCCAAACATTTTATAAAAGTAGGCAAGAATAATAAACTGCAAGCCTCGGACATCAAGCGGATTGTGGATGCAGTCGAACAGCGCGAAAGCATTCCCAAATTTTGCGAGCTGGTGACTAAAGAGACGCTGCGCCAGAACGACTACAATCTGAATATTCCCCGTTATGTGGACTCTGCGCCAGCAGCAGAAAGCTGGGACTTGCACGCCACCATGTTAGGTGGTATTCCCATCAGTGAAATTAACCAGCTTGATCATTACTGGCAAGCATTTCCGGCACTGCGTGACACGCTTTTCAGCACCAGCTCCAGCCATAGTGCGGCACTGGCCGTTGCGCCAGAGCAGATTAAACAGACCATGACGGAACATGCAGAAGTCAAGCGTTTTGCTGATGTCTATGCCAACGCCTTTCATGATTTTGACAGCTGGTTAAAAGTTGAATTGATCGACCAGTGGCGCAGCCTTTACCCGGCAGAGCAGGAGGATGTGATCAGCAAAAATCTGTTTACCCGGCTTGCCACAACGGATATCAATGGCATTACTTTGAATGATAAATACCATGCCTACCAGATTTTTAAGGACCACTGGCAGATTATCAGTGCTGATCTGGAAATGCTGCAAACTGAAGGCTTTGATGCTAGCCGGCAGGTCGACCCGAATATTGTCACCAAAAAAGTCAAAGGCAAAGAGGCTGAGGTGCAAGAGGGCTGGAAAGGCCATATTCTGCCTTTTGATCTGGTGCAGCAAGTGCATTTGCATGATGAATTGCAGGCATTGCAGGCCAATGAGAACCGACTGGCAGAAATCGCATCGGACATTGAAGCCTTGCTTGATAGCATGACGGAAGACGACAAAGCCATAGACACAGTGAATGACAGTGGCGATGCTTTTGTTAATGCAGCAGTCGCCAAGGCGGCAAAGCAGATCAAGGCAGATTTAAAAGCCAGCCAGCAAAGTACAAAAAGCCTTGATGCTGATAGCTATCAGGCGAAAATTATTGCGGTTGAAGCTTTAATTGCTGAAGAGAAAGCACTTAAAAAAACAGTTAAAAGCAATGCTGAAAAATTGCATACCACGACTAAATCAATCATTGAAAATCTGCAGGAAGAGCAGGTGTACAGCCTGCTGGAACTCAAATGGATTACACCATTGTTGCAAGAGTTGAATAAACTCCCCGCCAACTTAATTCAGCAGTTGACCAGTCAGGTGCAAAAGCTGGCGGATAAATACGCCGTGACCTATGCAGATGTAGCGCAGGAGATCAGTGCTACTGAAAAAACATTGGCGAGCATGATTGATGAGCTGACAGGCAATGAATTTGATATGCAAGGGCTGGCTGAATTTAAAGCCTTTTTGCTGGGGGAGTAGAATAATGGCGTTGGCGAAGAATGTACCTGCGGTGAGGTTTGAAGGGTTTAGTGGGGCGTGGTGCGAGCATTTTCTAGGGGCAATTGCTGATGTAAAAACGGGGCCTTTTGGTAGTGCTTTGCATGCTAAAGATTATATTAATGATGGTTACCCAATCATAACAACGGAACATTTCAAAAATGGTGTGTTACCACAAAATAAAGCAGCAATTCCACAAGTAGGTACAACAGATTATTTAAGACTACGTTCTTATGTGCTAGAGAAGGGCGATATAGTCTTTTCTCGTGTTGGTTCTGTTGATATTAATGCACATGTAACTGATTACCAAATTGGCTGGTTATTTTCGGGGCGCGTATTGCGTGTTCGCACAGATTTATCTATTGATAGCGAGTATTTACATTACGAACTGGACACTGCGCGAGCTAAAAAAAGTGTTTTAGTTAGAGCTGTTGGTCAGACAATGCCTTCAATTAACACTGAGATTTTAAAAAATACACCTGTATTTTTACCAATGGAAAAAAAAGAACAAACCCGCATCGGCTCTTACTTCCACAGCCTCGACACCCTTATCGCCAAACACCAGCAGAAGCACGATAAACTGTTAAAGATGAAAAAAGCCTTGCTTGAAAAAATGTTTCCAAAACAGGGGGCGAGTGTGCCGGAGGTGCGGTTTAAAGGGTTTAGCGGGGAGTGGGAGGTGACAACTTTAGGCGAAATAGCAAGTATAAGAAGGGGGTTAACTTACAAGCCTAGTGACATTGTATCTGAAGGAGTCAAGGTTCTGCGTTCATCAAATATTGATGTTAATATTTTTGTTAGTAAAGATGATGATGTTCATGTCAATGAAAATGCAGTTAATATAAAGTTAATTGATGAAGGAGAAATTTTAATTACGTCAGCTAACGGTTCCAGTCATCTCGTAGGGAAGCATGCAATTGTAGAGAACTTAAACCAAAAATCAGTTCATGGAGGATTCATGCTAGTCGCTTCAACTTCCACGCCTTATTTTTTAAATGCATCAATGAACACTGATTGGTATAAAAATTTTTTGGCATTATATGTGGCCGGAGGAAATGGGGCTATTGGGAACATAAAAGCAAGTGATTTGAGCAAACAAGATATTTTAATTCCTAAAAACTTTGAAAGAAATAAAATCGGTACTTTCTTCCAAACCCTCGACACCCTAATAACCCAACACCAAACCCAAATTAAAAAACTCAGTAATCTCAAGCAAGCCTGCCTTGCAGCCATGTTTGTATAAAGGGGCGGCGTATGACTTTCACCACCGAAGCAGCTTTTGAAACAGCACTTATAAACGAATTACAGACCAAAGGCTGGGAAGAGGTGATCACCAACCCAACCGAGGCGGATTTACTGCGCAACTGGGCTGGTATTTTATTTCAGAATAATCGCGATATCGACAGGCTCAATGATGTACCTCTGACAGACACAGAAATGCAGCAAATTCTTGAGCAGATTCAGGAATTGAAAACACCATTAAAACTCAACGGTTTTATTAATGGTAAAACCGTATCGATTACTCGGGATAACCCCGCAGATCAATTGCATTATGGCAAAGAGGTCAGTTTAAAAGTCTATGACCGCCATGAAATTGCCGCAGGTCAAAGCCGTTACCAGATAGTGCAACAGCCAAGATTCGCTAAAACTTCAAAACTGCTGAATGACCGTCGAGGCGATCTTATCCTGCTGATTAATGGCATGCCAGTGATTCATATTGAATTGAAACGCAGCGGTGTCCCTGTCAGCCACGCCTGTCAACAAATTGAAAAATACAGCGCAGAAGGGGTGTTTACTGGCCTTTTTTCACTGGTGCAGGTGTTTGTCGCCATGAACCCGGAAGAGATGCTCTATTTTGCCAACCCGGGCATGGATGGCCAGTTTAACAAGGATTTCTATTTCCACTGGGCCGATTTTGACAACGAGCCGGTCAATCACTGGCGAATGATTGCATCACGGTTTTTATCCATTCCCATGGCTCATCAGCTTATCGGATTTTACACCGTGGCTGATGGGACAGATGGCGTGTTAAAGGTCATGCGCAGTTACCAGTATTATGCTGCCAATGCCATTTCTGACAAGGTTGCTAAAACCGTCTGGTCGGCAGGGGCTTTATATACAGGTGATCGACTGGGCGGCTATGTCTGGCATACCACTGGCTCAGGTAAAACCATGACCAGCTTTAAATCTGCCCAGCTTATTGCCCAGTCTAAAGAAGCGGACAAAGTGGTGTTTTTAATGGACAGGATTGAGCTTGGCACTCAGTCGCTTCAGGAATACCGTGGTTTTGCCGGAGATAGTGAAGCCGTACAGGCCACAGAAAACACCCATGTGTTAGTCACTAAACTGAAAAGCACCAATCCGGCAGACACTTTAATTGTCAGCTCCATCCAGAAAATGAGCAATATTAAACAGGATGCAGCGAGCGAGGCTGTCAGTTTTAAGAGTGATGATATAGAACGTATCAATGCAAAACGGCTGGTGTTTATTGTTGACGAGGCGCATCGCTCAACCTTTGGCGATATGCTGATCACCATTAAAAAAACCTTTCCAGCCGCTTTATTTTTTGGTTTTACTGGTACACCTATTCAGGCCGAAAACCAGCGCAAGCGCAACACCACGGCTACGGTGTTTGGCAATGAGCTGCATCGTTATTCCATTGCTGATGGCATCCGCGATAAAAACGTACTTGGGTTTGACCCTTATAAAATCATGACATTCAAGGATATGGATTTAAGAAGGGAAGTAGCGTTACACAAAGCCAAAGCTTCTGATGTCAGTGAGGTGTTTCAAGACCCAAAAAAGCAGGCGGTGTTTAATCGCTATATGAATGATGTTGCCATGGCGGGGCATTATGGTGATGATGGTAAATATGTCAAAGGCATTGAAGATGAGGTGCCAAATTCACAGTACACTGGCATAGAACACCCAAGCAGGGTGGTCGACGATATTCTGGATAACTGGCTGCATCTCAGTCAAAACTCAAAATTCCACGCCATTTTTGCTACCAGCAGTATTCCAGAAGCCATTGACTATTATCGGCTGCTCAAGCAGGCAGCAGCGACACGACTGCCAACATTGAAAATTACTGCATTATTTGATCCCCATTTAAGTGAAGGGGATGACTATGCATCAAACACCAAGCATAAACAGGATGGCCTGCTTGAGATTTTGCAGGACTATAACCAGCGCTACGGCATGGATTTTACCCTTGCCAACCATGCCCAGTTTAAAAAGGATGTGGCAGCTCGTTTGGCCCATAAAAGACCTTACTTGCGCGTGGCCAGTCAACCTGAGCAGCAGCTTGATATATTGATTGTGGTTGATCAGATGCTCACAGGCTTTGACTCCAAATGGCTCAATACATTATATCTGGATAAACTGCTTAAATATGAAAATATTATTCAGGCTTTTTCCCGCACCAATCGTGTCTATCGTGAGCATGAAAAGCCTTTTGGCACCATTCGCTATTATCGCAAGCCGCACACCATGGAGCGGAACATTGAAAATGCCGTCAAGCTTTATTCAGGCAATAAAGCTACAGGTCTGTTTGTGAATAAACTGCCTGATCATCTGCGTAAAATGAATGAACGCTATGAGGATATTGTTGCGTTATTTGATGCTGCTGGCGTGAAAAATTTTGATAGATTGCCAAGCGACTTGGCTGTATGTGGTCAGTTTGCCAAGCAGTTTTCTGGGTTTAATGAGTATCTTGATGCGGCAAAAATACAGGGGTTTGAATGGTCGCAGCTGACTTATTCGGATACTTTATTATCAGATGTGACATTATCAAGTGTTACTTTAAAATGCGATGAAAATACCTATCTTATTCTGGCATTGCGTTATAAAGAGTTAGCGAAGACTGGCAGTTCTGGTGGAATAAGCGCTATTCCTTTTGATATTGCCGGGCATTTAACGCAGATTGATACAGGCAAAATTGATACAGATTATATGAACTCTCGCTTTGAGAAATATCTGAAAACAGCACAGCAAGGCGGTGCTGATTTACAGAAAACTTTGGATGAGCTCTATAAATCCTTTGCAACACTAACCCCGGACGAACAGAAATACGCCAATATTTTTCTGAATGATGTGCAACGAGGCGATATCAAACCAGAGGCTGGTAAAACCTTGCGAGACTATATAACCGATTATATGGCGACTTCAAAAACATCTGAAATAAACAAGCTTGTGAGTCTGTTGGGTTTTGATCAGGAAGGCCAGCAACGCTTGTTTAAAGATCGACTTACCCGATTGATGAACTCGGCGGTGACGGCATCCAGTATGAAAGAATTTGGCCGCTTCGATGAACTTAAAAAATGTGTCGACTTGCAGAAGGCAAAAGCTTATTTCGAAAAAGAAGGAAACGAGACTCTTGCTGTTTTTAAAGTGAATATGAAAATAGCAACGCTGCTAGAAGACTTTATTTTGCAGGGTGGTTTTGATGTGTGAAATACTGAGATTTTGATTTAGTATCATTCGATGCTTTACCTGCGAGTATTTAGAACACTTTTTGAACAATGAAAATAGAAAGTGTGAATTGCGTCACACTTTTGAAGTCTAGGTTAAATAATCGGCATCTCGCATGATATTGCTTTGTTATGCTCAAGCTCCGTAAACTGAAGGAGAATAGAATGACAATTACGATTCTAAAAGATGTGTTGATTGAGGCTGGAAAACTAGATAAATATTTTGAAGGTGTGGTTCCTACCAATCTGTGGCGAGCAAAGAATAGAAAGGCTTCAGGGGCGGTTTTTGATTTTATCGAAGAGAATACGCTACTTTCGAATGGTCGCCCTAGGCAAGCAGATATTAAGATTGAATCAAAAAATGGAGTTAAATGGGTATCTGTCAAACAACAGCCAAGAGGCTTGAGTACATTTGATAAGTCGGGCCTTCCTCGTGGTAAAGATTGGGAATATTATCGAATTCCAAAAGGTACAGAGCTTCCTTTAGGTCTTGTCATAGTTAAGGATCAGTTTAATACTAAGTTTCAATCTACCCACTACACCATTGCTCCAGCGTATGATATGCCTTTAGTTCAGTTCAAAAATTTATTAGGTGTTTTAGCTCTAAGAATTATAAGAGAGGTTGCATAATGGAAATTCCAAATCATATGGCACCAATGCTGATTTCAGCTGTGCGAGATGGATTGCTCTATCAGGAGCAATTATTAAAAAGCGAGACGCTAAGAAATAGAGCGGACTATGAAGAGCATGTTTTACAATTGTCGCAGTTTTTGGAGTTTTTAAAAGAAGAGTACAAGCTTATTGAGGATGACGCTGGTATTCCCCTTGAAAGGCTTTTGTAATTTATAGTAGCCGCATAAATATTTATGACTTAAATGCCCTTATATTACAAGAGGGCAGCTGCTTTCTTTAAGAAAAGCGCAGCTCAACATTTAAATCTTATGAAGGGTGCATTGATTACTTTGATTTTCTTCCATCTAATGACGTTTTATCTGCTTGTAAAGTAAATATGAAAATAGCAACGCTGCTAGAAGACTTTATTTTGCAGGGTGGCTTTGATGTGTGAAATACTGAACCCTCAAGACTTTGGGTATATAATTCAGCCTAAGAGTACATGTATTGGGCAAGGTGTTTAAATATGAATATAAATGCAAGCATTATAGATCAGCAGCTTGCGGGCATTCAGGATAAACAGCCAGCGTTTCTTGAGTGGTTTGCCAAGGACGACATTCAAAAACGTTCAGCGGCTTTTGTTGTGCTTTGCATGTCGAATTGTCTTGATATTTCACTTGAAGAGGCGGCGGAGTTGCTCACAGAAGGCGGTAACGATGCTGGTGTCGATGGCTTACATATTGGTGAAGTCGATGATGGTGGATTTTTCGTGACTCTCTTTCAAGGGAAATACACGATCAAAAACCTGAGTGGTGATTCAAACTTCCCTGAAAATGGCGTGCAAAAAGCTGTAAATACTGTTCAGGTTTTGTTTGATCCATCGAAAAAAGTTGACTTGAATGATCATATACCCATAGCGTTAGAGATTTAGGTGTAAAAGGCGCCTCATGAAATTGCTCAGCAAGGCGTGACAACGCAGCATAGCTATTCTATGCAAGGCGGAACAACACAGCTGAGCGATTTCGTGTGGTGAAGGTGACACCTAAATCTCTAACGCTATGGGTATATAAAGCCTAAAGTAGAAGAAATACGTTCTATGGTGCTTGATGGTTATATTCCCGAAGTAAGGGTGGTGCTTTGTAATAATGGTTCTAAGTGGAATCAGCAAGCGCAACAATGGATAGAGCAGTCTGGTCTGTCCGAACGTCAGGTGCACTGGATTCATTTTAATCATGACTCTATCGTTGATATTTTACGCAGAACAAAAACAGTTGACGACACTCTACGCTTGGTTGGTAAAGCTGTATTTGAGGACTTTAATTTTCGCCGTGTTGTGATTGGTAAAGTTCGGGTGGCTGAAATAGCAGAATTATTTAATCGACACCATGACATGTTGCTGCAACGAAATATTCGTCGGTATTTGGGCGTACATGAAAATCGAGTGAATACAGCAATTCACGCAACCTTAGCTGACGAGCATAGTCGTGAAAATTTTTACTTTTTTAATAATGGCATTACTATCATTTGTAAGAATTTTCGCCATAACGCATTGCAAGGTGAAAATTATCAATTGAAGCTTGAAAATATGCAAATTATTAACGGCGGTCAAACCTGTAAAACTATCCAGCAAGCGCTCAATCGACCATATTTATTTTCTGATTTCCAAAATACATTTGTTATGGTTCGCGTTTATGAACTGGCTGAGGACGACCAAAGTCTTGTCACTGATATTACTTATGTGACCAATAGTCAAAACCTTGTGGATTTACGTGATTTAAAATCAAATGATGCTATTCAAAAGCAACTTGAAATTGGTATGCAAGATTTAGGGTATAGTTATAAACGTCAGCGAGAGCAAGGTGGAGTAGGCGCTGCGACAATAACAAGCACTACGGTTGCAGAAGCCGTGCTTGCCGTTTGGTGTGAGAGCCCTCATCAAGCTAAATTCAGACGTAAAGAACACTTTGGAAAGCTCTATGATCTTATTTTTGCCAAATTAAATGCGGTGCAGGCGATTATAGCAACGTTGATATTTAGAGCGGTGGAAACAAGGCGTAAAAAATCCATAAGCTCTAATTCGCCATACGTATCCCATTATATCGCTATGCTTGTGGGTCGAAAGCTTTTGGCAAAGGCCCAATTAAAATTAGGGCAGGTTGACCATAGAAACTTTACTCAGTTAAAAGAAATACTTGAAAGTAATGCTGATCTATTTCATCAGCAAGCTTTAGATGATTTGTCAAATGCATTAACTCAGTGTTATGGAAAGAGAGAAATTTCATTGCAACAGCCATCGGCAAGATTTAGACGAGGGGATTTGCTTGAAATGTTGTAGTGGTGCTCCCTGTTTTGGTAGACTTCTCTGACAGCGCTGCTTTAATTCAATTTATTATTTTTTAATAAAAAGGTAAACATGGATATTGACTTAATTTTAACTGAGCTTGCCGCTTTTAATGGTGAACTTCCTCGACTGGCACTGGAAGCGGCCATTGAACAGCAGGGTGACATTACCCCTCATTTGCTTAAAGTGCTTGAGGAGATCGCTGATGATCCTTCAATAATGCTGGAAGAGCCTGATTTTATGTTACCCCTCTATGCTCTTTATCTTCTTGCTTTTTTTAAGGAGCCAAAGGCATATCCACTGATTGTTAAGCTTTTTACAACCCAAGATGAAGACTTTATTGATGCCTTTGGCGATTTTGTCACTGAGGATTTATGCAGGGTACTTGCTTCAACATATTCAGGCGATATTGCGCTGCTAAATCAAATGATAGAATCGGATTCTATTGACGGTTTTGTTCGCAGTGCAGGTATAAGTACTTATGTTTTGTTGTATCTCAACGATACTTTAAGCAGGGAACAGGTTGTTGCTTATTTTAAATCACTTTACGAATATAAGTTAGCTAAAGACTCTGAGCATGTTTGGGATTCTCTTGTATGTTGCAGCTGTGATATTTATCCAAAAGAATTAATATCTTACATATGCCAAGCCTTTTCGCAAGGATTAGTAGACACTGAATGGGTCACGCTTGATGATGTTCAAATGTATTTGGATGATGGGCTTGATAAAACTCTATCAAATACAAAAGATGGTGTGAGGGGGCTTGTAGGGCACCCCTGTGATGAGTTGCAATATTTAGAGAAAACAGATGAAGACTTTCTTGATGATTTGAAAGTGATAGAGCACATGTTGAAAAGCCAAGTTGAAAAGTCACCTAAAATTGGCCGGAATGAACCTTGTTTTTGCGGTAGCGGGAAAAAGTACAAAAAGTGTTGTTTGACTAGATGAGTGATGCAACCATACTTTTTATGTACAAGCCATTTTTAAAATGGCTTGTCTCCTGATTCGCTAAATATATCACCTCGCTTAGCTTTTTTATATTCCTTAAATAAAGCCTTATCTGATTTTTTGTACAGTTTAACTGCTGTTTTTTCAGATGGTGTGCAAGTATCAAAATGAAGAATATGACCATTAAGTTGAGGCCGGCTGATAATTCGTTGGCCTTCATTGCCTTTCTTTTCTGACTTTGTCGCAATTAAATAAATAAATTTTTCATCCTCGTAGCCTCGTTCAGCATTTTTAAGAAACATCTGTGTTTTTGTACGCATGTTGCGGGCTACAAAATGGCACCAGTCGCTTTCTGATTCTTGTAAAGGGCAGGTTTGCATGTGAGAGCAGGGGGCTAACACGGAAAAAACCTTGTCGATTAAAAGGGCTCTGGATTGAAGTATATTTTTAAATCCAAGTGGTGTACCTGGTTCAATAATAAGTATGTTTTCACTGATATGCGTTGCTTTATCTATTGCTTTGATTGCGCCAGGGTTTTCACAGAGTGTGTATGAGAAAACTGCAAGATCATACTGATTTTCTATAGCCTTAAATTGAAAATAATCTTGTTGAACTGCTTGAGCTTGTTTTGCAAGATTAAGATGGTTTGCGATCTCTTTAAAGACATTTAATAAATGTTTATTCATGTCGATATTCGAATAGTGTACATCTTGAGTGTGATCTAACAGGGACCATAAAAATGTGCCTGGCCCGCCGCCAAAATCGATAACATTTTTTATTTTTGAAAAAAAAGCTGGCTCTTGCTCAAAAATATGTTGCATGACACCTGAAATTGAAAGGCCCCTTGCGATCATGTATGCAGCTGCAGTTCGTTGATCTGGAATCTGTGTTTGTGTTTTTTCAGGGTTTTTGTAGGCTTCAAAAATATGCGTCAACCTGTTTTTATCTTCTTGGTTAAATCGATATGTGTCGATTAGAAACTGGGCTGCAAGTTGACTGTGGTGCATTGTAAGTCCTACATGGTGAATGCATTTATTTAGTAAATGCGTTGAAATTCAAAGTTGTAGCCGTAATCTGGGTCAGTGTACTCGTACATTGAATAGCTGTTCGCATAGAAGTAGCTGATATATTCAATGGCAATATCTGTTTCAGGGTTTGTGGCTTTAAAAAGCAATTCAGCTGCGCTTAGACCATTGCCTAAGATTACTGTGCCTGTTTGGGAAACTGTGCCTTCGTAAAGGGTTTGGTCCACAACAGATGTGCAGCTGGCGTTATTATATGAGCTTAAGAGTATGGATGCACTAGTGTTGTAGAGTTCATAGTCAATTGTTTCGTAGTAACCACTTCCGCCATTGTATTCACAGGTAGAAGCCCATGTACCATTAAGTTGCGTATCGATAGAGATGTTTAGATCATCAGAGTCACAGCCTGTGAGTGCTAAAACTGTACATGCTGCTGAAATGGCAATTATTTTTTTTGAAATTGATGTCATGTCTTAAACCCTTTTTAGTAACAACTACTTTTAGATATACCAAAAAACGTCTGACCAAAATCTGAATAAAGCTCAAAATTAAAAATGAAGGCTGTTTGCGTGAAGAAAGAGTCATGAAGAGATGAGGGAGGGGTATACAGATGAAGCCAGCAGGCCTCATCTGTAAAGACGTCTTATAGAGAGTAATACATATCAAACTCAACTGGGTGAGTTGTTTGCATTAGACGAATAACTTCTGCTCTCTTAAGTTCGATGTAGCCATCGATCATGTCTTTAGTGAATACGCCACCTTCAAGAAGGAATGCGTGGTCAGCTTCAAGACAGTCAAGAGCTTCACCAAGAGAAGATGCAACCTGTGGGATTTCTTTTGCTTCTTCTGCTGGAAGATCATATAGATCTTTATCCATTGCGTCGCCAGGGTGGATCTTGTTCTTAATACCATCAAGGCCAGCCATTAGAAGAGCTGCGAAAGAAAGGTATGGGTTACCAGTTGGATCAGGGAAGCGTACTTCAACACGACGAGCCTTAGGTGAGCTTACGTATGGAATACGGATAGATGCGGAACGGTTACGTGCAGAGTATGCAAGCATAACTGGTGCTTCGAAACCTGGAACTAGACGCTTGTAAGAGTTTGTAGAAGCGTTAGTGATCGCATTGATTGCCTTCGCATGCTTAATGATACCGCCAATGTAGTAAAGAGCAGTTTCAGAAAGACCAGAGTAGCCTTCACCAGCAAAAAGGTTTTTACCATCTTTGCTTAGAGACATATGAACGTGCATGCCAGAACCGTTATCGCCTACAAGTGGCTTAGGCATAAATGTTGCAGTCTTACCAAATTGGTGAGCAACGTTATGGATGCAATACTTGTAAGAAAGAACTTCATCAGCTTTTTTCACAAGAGTGTTAAATTTAACACCGATTTCGTTCTGACCTGCAGTACCAACTTCATGGTGATGTACTTCAACTTCTAGGCCCATTGCTTCCATAGCCGCACACATGTTTGCACGCATTTCATGACCAGAATCAACTGGTGGTACTGGGAAGTAACCGCCTTTAACTGTTGGACGGTGACCAATGTTACCGCCAGGAATATCTGTATGAGAAGACCAAGCAGCTTCTTCAGAAGAAATTTGGTACATAGAACCAGAGATGTCGCTGCGCCATTTAACGTCATCAAATACGAAGAACTCTGGCTCTGGACCGAAGAATGCAGTGTCAGCAAGACCCGTAGATTTTAGGAATGCTTCTGCTCTTTTCGCGATAGTACGTGGATCTCTGTCGTAGCCTTGCATAGTGGAAGGCTCAACGATGTCGCAACGAATGATAACAGTTGGGTCGTCGAAGAATGGATCAAGAACAGCACTAGAGTCATCTGGAAGAAGAATCATGTCTGATTCGTTAATACCTTTCCAGCCAGCAATAGAGGAACCATCAAACATTTTACCGAATTCAAAAAACTCATCGTCAACATCGCGTGCTGGAATAGTTACGTGTTGCTCTTTGCCTTTTGTATCAGTGAAGCGAAGATCTACCCAACGGCAGTCGTGTTCTTTAATAATGTCAAGAGTTTTATTCGCCATGAAGAATGCCTCCAAAAATGGGAAATTTTTTGATTGAGTTAAAGTGGCTCTCGAATAAGTTATGAAGGTAAAACATTTTTATTTTTTCAAAAAATGATGGCCTTTTTGTTCTCCAAGAATCCCGGCTCACAACCAATATAAAACAATTAAATGGTCGGTGAAACACTTGCAAATTGCTAGGAGTAAAAAAAAATAACAGTGCGTTTTTTTTATGCTCTCTAAGGGAACGTTTTACAAGTTACCATTCATTCTGGCACTTTTTTAGTGCGTATCAAGTGAACTTATAGCCCTATAATTGTGCGTAGGGTCGGAAACGGCCTCTCATGGCGCATGGAGTGATTCATATTTAGACAGAATAGAGTTAGTTTTGGTATGAAATAGCTAAAAGTCGATGTTTTGGTGTCTGAGCGATTAAATATAAAGCACAAACTTTTACCCTGTGTTAATATTGCGCCAGCGCAATTATGGGATACTATGGCGGATTGATTCGACATAGGTGCGTCTTCGGGCGTCCAACGCTCATGAATTCAGATGAAGGCTGAAGTAAACGATACAACATCAACACCTTGCAGCCTCATCTTTTCCGGTGCTTTTCATAAAAAGGAAACACAACTTCCGTATGAAAAGAACTCAGTTTGAAAATCTTATCGCCTTCGGGCAAGAGAGGCTAGTTTGACTAAGAATATGCGTAATGTGGCAATCGTTGCTCACGTTGACCATGGTAAAACCACGTTAGTTGATAAATTACTTCAGCAGTCTGGTACGTTTGATGAGCGTCATGAGATGCAAGAACGTGTGATGGACTCCAACGCTCTAGAACAAGAGCGTGGTATTACAATCCTATCTAAAAACACGGCAATTAACTGGACAAACCCAGAAACTGGCGAAACTTTCCGTATCAACATCGTGGACACTCCAGGTCACGCGGACTTCGGTGGTGAAGTAGAGCGTGTTCTTTCCATGGTTGACTGTGTATTGCTTCTTGTTGACTCTGTTGATGGTCCAATGCCACAAACTCGTTTTGTAACAATGAAGGCATTCCAGCAAGGTCTTAAGCCAATTCTTGTTATTAACAAAATCGACAAGCCAGGTGCTCGTCCTGATTGGGTTGAATCTCAAGTATTTGATCTATTCGATCGTCTAGGTGCTTCTGATGAACAGCTTGATTTCAAAACTGTTTATGCAAGCGGTATCCTTGGTAAAGCTGGTCATTCTCCTGAAGAGCTAGCAGAAGATTTAACGCCTCTGTTCAATACAATTATTGATCGCGTTGAGCCACCTAAGGTTGACGAAGATGGCCCTCTTCAAATGCAAATCTCTTCTCTAGATTACTCTTCTTATGTAGGTGTTCTAGGTATTGGCCGTATTGCTCGCGGGAAAATCCGTCGCAACATGCCTGTAACTGTTATTGATCGTGAAGGCAATAAGCGTAATGCTAAAGTTCTTCAGGTTATGGGTTACCTTGGTCTTGAGCGTCAAGAGAAAGAAGAAGCATCTGCTGGTGATATCGTATGTATCTCTGGTATTGAGAAGCTTAATATCTCTGACACTGTTTGTGACCAGTCTGCGCCAGAAGCTCTTCCTCCTCTAAGTGTTGATGAGCCAACTGTAACTATGACATTCCACGTTAACAACTCACCATTCGCTGGTCGTGAAGGTAAATATGTAACGTCACGTCAAATCAACGATCGCCTTCAAAAAGAACTTCTTCATAACGTAGCACTACGTGTTGAGCAAACAGAAGATCCAGACAAGTTCCGTGTATCTGGTCGTGGTGAGCTTCACCTTTCTGTATTGATTGAAACAATGCGTCGTGAAGGCTTCGAGCTAGGTGTTTCTAGACCTGAAGTTATCAACCGTGAAATCGATGGTGTTATGTGTGAGCCAGTTGAAGATCTAATCATCGACTGTGAAGAAGAGCATCAAGGCGGCATCATGGAAGAGCTTGGTATCCGTAAGGGCGAGCTAAAAGACATGGTTGTTGATGGTAGCGGTCGTATTCGTCTAACGTACGAAATTCCATCCCGTGGCCTTATCGGTTTCAGATCATTGTTCATGACATTGACTTCTGGTTCTGGTGTTCTTAACCATTCTTTCTCCCATTATGGTCCTAAGAAAGACGGTAAAATCGGTTCAAGAGAGAAGGGTGTTCTTATCTCTATGGCTGATGGTAAAGCAATGGGCTTCGCTCTATTCAACCTACAAGATCGTGGTCGTCTCATGATTTCGCCAGGTATTGAAGTGTACGAAGGTATGGTTATCGGTATTCACTCTCGTGGTAATGACCTTGTTGTTAACCCACTTAAAGAGAAAGCGCTAACAAACATGCGTGCATCTGGTACTGATGAAAACATCATTCTTACGCCACCAATCAAGCATACTCTAGAATCTGCTCTAGAATTCTTGAATGACGATGAGCTTCTTGAAGTTACTCCTGAGAATATCCGTATTCGTAAGAAGTTCTTGAAAGAAAACGATCGTAAACGTATTGCTAGAAGTGGTGGTTAATCAAAACTTCTCTATACTAGAGTAAGAACAGCTGCAGCTTTTGCAGGGACAAACGCATCTGTTCTTTTCTCGCACCCGTCTGTTCTAAGCCTTTGAACTTATTGAAGTCATTGATGGTCGAAGAGAAGGACGGGTTTTCAATCACAACAATGCCATAAGGATTGGCTCTATGTTAGTGCTATTTCCAGAAATTAGACCTTACGCCGAGCATCAGCTTTCGGTAGATGGGCCTCATAAAATTCATATCGAAGAATGTGGTAATCCACAAGGTATTCCAGTTTTAGTTTGTCATGGTGGACCAGGTTGTGGCACTGTGCCGCTGCAGCGTCGTTTTTTTGATCCAGAGCATTATCGTATAGTTTTGTTTGATCAAAGAGGGTGCGGCAAATCTGAGCCTCATTTAGAAACCGAAGTTAATACAACTCAAGACCTCATAAATGATATGGAAGCTATTCGTAATTTCCTTAACATTGATAGCTGGATTGTATTTGGTGGCTCTTGGGGGGCGACAATTGCACTTGTTTACGCAATTCAACACCCAGAAAAAGTAAAAGCATTACTGCTTCGCGGGTCATTCCTTTCCAGACAAAAAGATCTTGATTGGCTGTATAAAGAGGGTGGTGCAAGCCGTATTTTCCCAGACGCTTGGAATGAATTTGTTAAGCACGTTCCAGAAAGTGAGCGTGATGATATTGTTGGTTCCTATGCCCGTAAACTTGGAGGTATGGACGAACTTGCTCGTATGTCTGCAGCTAAAGCTTGGGCATCATGGGAAGCTCATTTGTCAACATTAAGACCAAGCCATATTTTAATGGATCAACTCTGTGATCCTCACGTTGCTTTGAGTCTTGCAGTTCTTGAAACACACTATTTCTCAAATCGCGGTTTCTTAGAGCCTAATTATATTTTGAATAACATGGATAAGCTCCAAGATATTCCTGGTGTAATTGTGCATGGCCGTTACGATCTTGTGTGCCCGCTTGAAAGTGCGTTTGCACTTCAAAAAGCTTGGCCAAATGCTCAGCTTCATGTCATTCGTGATGCAGGTCATTCCGCATCTGAGCCTGGTATCGCTGATGCATTAATGCGCGCAACACGAGATTTTGCAACTCATTTTGGTTCCTTTGATCATTGTTGATTTTATGAACTGAGATTTATTGATGTCAAAGCTATACTTATCCTGTAAGTAGGCCCGTAAGTAACCCTTACGGGTTTTTTTAGTTTTTGGAGGAAATAAACTGTGTTGGACTCAGGTAGTGTTGTCGTTATTATGGTTGTACTCGTCATTGTGCTTGCAGCGGCAGGTGTTAAGCGAGTACCGCAAGGGTATCAGTGGACTGTTGAAAGATTTGGTCGTTTTACTCGTTGCTTAAATCCAGGTTTAAATTTTATTGTTCCATTTTTTGATCAAATCGGCCATAAGATGAATATGATGGAACGTGTGCTTGATATTCCCCCACAAGAAATCATTTCTCGTGATAATGCGATGGTCACAATTGATGCAGTTTGTTTCTTCCAAATTATTGATGCATCTTATGCTGCCTACAGAGTATCTCAGTTGGAACACGCTGTGAGGAACCTTGTGATGACAAATATTCGTACGGTTCTTGGCAGTATGGATTTAGATGAAATGCTATCACAGCGTGACACTATCAATTCCAAACTTCTAACGAAAGTAGATGAAGCTACAAACCCATGGGGTGTAAAAGTCACTCGTATTGAGATTAAAGATATTGCACCTTTGCAAGATCTTGTGGATGCAATGGCTCGTCAAATGAAAGCTGAGCGTGAGAAGCGAGCTGCTATTCTAGAAGCAGAAGGTGAGCGCCAATCAGATATTCTTACAGCTGAAGGGAAAAAGCAAGCGGCAATTCTTGAAGCAGAAGGCGCAAGACAGTCTGCATTTTTAGCTGCAGAAGCAAGAGAAAGAGAGGCTGAGGCGGAAGCGAAAGCAACACAAATGATGTCCAGTGCAATTGCCCAAGGTGATATTAATGCTGTTCGATATTTTGTGGCTGAAAAGTACATTGAAGCCTTGGGTGAGCTAAGTGCAAGTCCAAATGCTAAGGTTGTAATGATGCCTCTTGAAGCATCTAGTGTGATTGGTGCGGTAGATGGTATTCATGAACTATTGAAGACAACCCAGAAGGGGGTGTAGCTTGATTCTTGATTTACATATTTGGGATTGGGTTGGGATTGGCCTTGCGTTTCTTGTACTCGAAATTTTTATTTCAGGTGTGTTTTTATTTTGGGTTGGGCTTGCTGCAATGACGGTGGCGCTCGTCTTGCTGGCATCTCCAGATTTAAGCTGGAAGTGGCAGTTTAGTGTTTTTGCTGCAGCTACGCTTATTTATATTTTAAGTTGGGCTTATTTTGGGCGCAGTCGTTTTAAAGAGCATGCTCAAGATCAGTCTAAAGATTTAAATTCTAGATCAATGAATTACATTGGTGAAATGAAGCCACTCCATGAGCCTATTGTTGGTGGAAAGGGTGTGGTTGTTATCGATGATAGTCGTTGGACTGTAAGAGGACCAGACCTGCCTCAAGGGACAATGGTAAAGGTTATAGATGTTAAAGGTTCAGAGCTTATTGTTGAAATTGTTGCGCCTGCAATAGGTGAGGGAGGTTAAGAGGATTTTTATCCTCTTGATCTTTCATAGAGTGCTTTACGCTTCTTTTCATTTACTCACATAAATCCACTCGAAATCTCAATTCTATCACCTGCAGCTATGGCATGATGTACGCTATTTCAATTCAAATAAGCATACTTAGATATAAATCAGTCTGATGCTGATATTAGGTTTTTATGATTAAAAAAATACATCTGCTTGCATTGAGTGTAATGATATCTGGCTTTATAAACTTAGTGCCATCTGAGGTTCAAGCGCAAACCTATATGGAACGTCAGCAGCAGCAAATGCGTCAGAATCAGCAGCGGCAACGACGCCTACAAGAACAGCGTCGACAGCAGCAACGCCGAGATCAAATGCGTCGAGACCAGATGCGACAAGATCAAGCAAGACAAAACCAAATGCGCCAGCAACAGCTGCGTGATTCAATGTATAAAGATCAAGCCCGTTATAATGCTCAGCAAGAAATGATGCGTCAGCATGAGCAGCGCCAAGACCAGTATTATGATGACCTACGCCGTAAGCGTTATTACGATGAAATGAACCGAAAGCGACGACTGGACTTACAGCGTAAACGTCGCTATAGACAAGACCAAGAGCGTAGGCAAGACAGTCTTGATAGAGTAGAAGCCTACCGAGAAAAAATGCGTCAAATGCTAGACTTTAATTAAGTTTAAACAAGTCTGACATGAAAAGAGCAGCTTAAAGCTGCTCTTCTTCGTTTTTGCGTGGTCTAGGTTTAAGTACCTTTGATATAACCAAACCTAGCTCAAATAATCCCCACATTGGAATTGCTAAGAGTGTTTGGCTAAAAATATCTGGTGGTGTCAGTAGCATTGCAATAACAAAGCAGCCTACGACGACGTAAGAGCGCTTGCTAATAATGGTTTCTCTGGAAACGACGCCAGACCAGATTAAAAGAATAATCGCAACTGGTATTTCAAATGCTGCACCGAATGCAAAAAAGAGTTTAAGCACCATATTCAAATAGTTTTGAATATCCGGCATAAATTCAACGCCATCAGGTGCGATCAAAGAGAAGAAGCCTACTAGCATAGGCAGTACAAAAAAGTACGCAAAAGCAATACCAGCATAGAAAAGGAATACGCTCATAATTAAGAGTGGTATTGCAATTTTCTTTTCATGTTGATAGAGCCCAGGTGCAATAAAAGACCATGCTTGATGAAGAATTAATGGAATTGCCAACATCACTGACAAGAAAAACGTAAGCTTAAGTGGAGCAAAAAGTGTTGAGGTCATCTCTGTTGCGATCATCTCAACGCCAGCAGGTAACACATTAATAACTGGTGTAGCCACAAATGCGTATATCTCTTTAGAGAAACCAACGAGGCACACAAATACAAGTGTAACGCTGAGCAGGGCTTTTATAAGATGATCTCGAAGTTCTGCCAGATGTCCAATAAATGACATTTGAGGCATATCTTCTGCTTCTTGTGGATTTTCTTGTTGGGACACAGTGTTAATCCTTCTTTGCATCCGCAGTTTCTTTAGGAAGCTCTTTTGGTTCTTCTTGCTTTAACTGCTCTTGCTGTACTGATGTTGGCTGTTTTTGCTCTTGAGAATCTTGCTGGTCAATTAAAGTTTGAACTTTCGCTTGTTCTTCTTTTAATTGACGTCGGATTTCTTCCATTGCAAGCTGCTCTTCAAGCTCTAGCTTGGTTTCTAGAAGGTTGCGCTTAATGCGGCCCCAGTAGGCTGCGCACATACGCAGAGCATGAGGCATTTTTTCAGGGCCAAGCACGATCAAAGCAACAACGGCAATAACGAAGAGTTCGAAAAAACCTATATCAAACATGTGTGGTTCCAGAGTAGTGCATCGCAGCAAACATTATGAGCTCACTACGAAGAGGTGGTTACTGGTGAGACTTGTCTGAAGTCTTTTGCGCTTCTTGTGTTGAAGCTTGTGGTTTCTCAATTTCATCTGGCTTTGCAGCTTTTTGATCAGGATCATCCATTGATTTTCTAAAGCCTTTGATTGCACTGCCTAGGTCTGAACCAAGTGTACGTAGACGCTTACCACCGAATAGTAGAAGTACGATGACAAGAATGATAATTAGCTGAAATGGACTGATGCCACCTAAACCCATGATAACGCTCCCAAAGATTACGAAACTGTTTAATTCAACGTTGAAACTTACGACATGATATGTATTAACGAGTTAACCTCTGGTTAATAGCTCTAAAACTCAAGTCTAGCCTCTTGATGCTTTTTCTTCATGCCCAGAAATATTTAATCTTTTGCCTAAAACTTCAAATACATCACTAATAGGGATATCAAGGTGTCTTAGCGCAACAAATGTATGGAACAAGAGATCTGCAGATTCATTAACGAGATCTGCCCGTGATTCCTGATCATCTTTTGCGTCTTTTGCTGCAAGAATAACTTCTGTAGCTTCTTCGCCGATTTTTTCTAGAATTTTGTTAAGGCCTTTTTTATAGAGAGAAGCAACATAAGAGGCTTCTGCTGTACTCTTCTTACGATCATCGAGGTTTTGCTCTAAGGCCACAAGAATTTCATCGATACTCATTGTTTTTTGTTCTGTCATCATGTCTTACCTTATCAGTACTATACCTGTTGTTTCTTAGGCTTAAGATACCAAAGCCCAGCAGCACCAATAATAAGGGCTGAAACAGGGATTTGCTGTAATGTATCAAATTGCGTAATCAGATAACTTACAGCAAGTAGGCCAGCGCCATAAAAAGCTCGTTTTTGCTGCTTTTGCTGACCTTGGATATGGCCTTCTAATCTCTTGAGTCGCTCGCCAATAGCTTCACTTGCGCTTTGCCTAACGCCCATTTGCTCATCATACCAGTCTTCAAGAGCCTCTGGCATTTTTTCAACAGCATTCATAACACGAGACTGTGCGTTGCATGCGTTCTCAGGTGAAAGCAGCTCATCACGAAGCCATTTTGTGAGAAGTGGCTGGCCTAAGCTCCAAATATCGAGGTTTGGATCAAGTTGACGCCCTAAACCCTCAACGTGTAATAGCGTTTTCTCCAAAAGGACAAATTGAGGCAATGCTTGTAGTTCAAAGTGTCGTGCTGTGCTGAAAAGATTGGCCAAGAGCGGGCCAAATTCAATTTCAGATAATGGCTTTGAGAGAATAGGAGAGCAGACTTCTTCAAGGGCATTTGCTAAAGCAAGGCGGTTTGTATCTGCAGGTACCCAACGACCAGTAATTAACAAACGAGATAGTCTCAGATAATCTTGCTTGATCAATGCTAAAAGCTGGCGAGTTAAAAGTCTGTGATCACGAGGTTCTAGCGTACCCGCAATTGCGCAATCAAGTGCAATATAACGTGGATTACGAGGGTCGCTTATATCAACCAGAATATTACCTGGGTGCATATCTGCATGGTAAAAATTATTCTTAAAGACTTGCGTTAAGAAAATAGTTGCCCCAATTTCTGAGAGCTGTTTTAAATCAACGCCTGCTTTTTCCAAGCCTTCAATATCATTGACTGGTAAGCCAGATACTCGTTCCATGATAAAGACTTGTTCTTGAACCCAAGGGCTGTAAATTTTAGGCACATAAAGAAGCGGTGAGTCTTTAAACTCACGACCAAAGCGTTGTGTATTTGCTGCTTCGTGACGAAGGTCACATTCCTCAAGAATGGTCTTTTCGTAATCTTCAACAACTTGTTTGATATGAAAGCGTTCAAGCGCAGGAAACAGCTTCGTCATCAAGCGAGCCATGGTTTTCATAGCCTGAGTTTCGCGCTTAATCATCTTAACGATGCCAGGACGAATAACTTTGATGATGACTTCGTGTTCATGGCCATCAGGTGAAGCATTGGTACTGAGTTTAGCTGTATGAATTTGCGCAATACTTGCAGCTGCTAGAGGCTCTTCATCAAAGCGGCTGAAAAGCTTATCAATCGTAAGTCCGAAAGAGTCTTCAATAATTGAGCGAGCGACAGCTGTAGGGAAGTAGGGCATTTTATCTTGTAGGTGAGACAATGCAGCTGCAGCATGAGGATTGAGAAGATCATGCCTTGTGGAAAGCATTTGTCCCATCTTGATTGAAACGGGGCCCAGCTCTTGGAAGGCATGACGAGTTCTCGATGGTAAGTCTTGCTTTTGTATGGACTTATTCCAGCGTCTCAATGTTAAAAAAGACACTAAATTGAGTGCGAATCGTAGAGGGCCTGAGGGTAGGTATTCAAATAACCTATAGCCAAGAACAATGCCTAGGATCTGCATGCTGCGGCGTACGAGCTGCCAAGTTTCAATAAGATTTTTCATATATATGCTTCATGTATGACAAGGGCTTTAGAAATGCAGCGATTGTAACATAAAGGGCGCCTTATGCAGCGCCCTTAGAGAGAAAGAATAATTTTGGAATTATTCAAAGAATGTCCACACCCCTTCAATATCTTTTGGAGGTTCGTGCATTCCAAGTCGAAGCCATGCTTGGCTTGGGCTATGAAAATCTGAGCCTATTGAGGCAATAAGCCCTGACTCTTTGGCGATACGAATAAGCTTGGGTGCCACTTCTGGTCTTTGGCGACCAGTTAAGACTTCCATACCAACGCCGCCGTAAGACTTGAAGTGAGCTGCAAGTTTGCAGAGTTTGCTGCGAGTCATTTTATAATGATCAGGATGTGCAAGAATAGGAATACCGCCAGCTGTTAATATCCAACCAACGACCTCCTCAATATGAGGCCATTCTTGCTTCACAAATGCAGCTTTATTATCACCAAGATACTGTTTAAATGCTGCTTCATAAGATTGGACATGACCATTTTCTACAAGAAAGCGAGCAAAGTGCGGGCGGCCTAAGTTATCATCTGTTGCATAGGATCTCGCGCCTTCTAGAGCGCCAGATATACCCATTTTTTCAAGCTTGGCTGCAATACGTTCGGCACGATTCATACGATGTTGCTTTTGAATGGCAATACCATTGTGAAGCACTTCAGAAGATAGATTAAGATCAAGCCCTATTACATGAATGGTTCTATTACTCCAAAGGCAAGAAAACTCAATGCCAGGAATAAGGTCTAAGCCTTCAGGAATGTCTGAAAGCTTAATTTCACCATAGGCTGCAACGGTATCATGATCAGTAATTGAAAGCTGAGTTACACCGTGAGACTTGGCAAGTGCAAGTAGCTCTAAAGGTTTTAATGTTCCATCAGAGCATGTTGTATGGCAGTGATAATCAATCATTAACTTTCTTAACAAACATTGTTTTGAGTTTCATTGGGCCAATACCATCAACTTTACAGTCAATATCGTGGTCACCGTCAACAAGGCGAATATTTTTTACTTTAGTGCCAGTTTTAATTGTAGATGATGTGCCTTTGACCTTAAGGTTCTTGACCAACATAACTGTATCGCCATCTTGAAGTGGTGTGCCATGAGCATCAACAAATACTTTTTCATCTTCTGATACTTCACCATCTTTCCATTCGTGAGCACACTCAGGGCAAACAAGGTTTTGACCATCGTCATATGTATATTCACATGAGCACATAGGGCATGGTGGAAATTCGGACATGGCAGTATTCCTAATAATGAAAAAATAGGTTTGAAGTATCTTTGGATGAATAGAATACCATGAAAAGAAAATGCCTACACCTGAGCAAATTAGTCAGGTATAGGCATAAGGAGGGTTAACTTTGAGGTGTTAAGCCACCCCCAAAGGCTTTATAAACATTAACTGTACGAGAGAACGTTTGAACTTGAACTTGAGCTTGCTGGTCACGGGCTCTCAGTAGTTCGCGCTCCGTATCGAGTAAAGATAAGAAGTCACCAGTACCTGCATTGTACCTTTGACGAGCAATATAAACTGCTTTCTCATTAGCCTTAACTTGCTTATCCATTAACAACTCTTGTTGACGACTATTGTTATAGCTTTGAATAGAGTAATCCATTTCATTTAAGGCGTTAAACACAGTTTGTTCGAAGTCAGCAAGTGCCATGAGTGTTGTTGCTTTACTCGCTTTAATTTTTGCTTGGGTTGAACCGTAATTTAAAACATTCCAGCTGATTGATGGTACAACCGACCAGCTCTGAGTATTTGAGTTCAGGTTGTAATCCGTTCCTGTGAAAAAGCCAAGAAATCCACCTATATGCACTTCAGGATACAAGTCAGCTGTTGCTACACCAATATTTGCCGACGCAGCAGCTAAAGCTCTTTCTTTGGCAGCAATACTTGGAATATTTTTTAAATAGTCTTGGGCGTTTGCAAAAGCAAAAGGTGTTTCGAGTGTTGGAAATTTGGCATCAAGTAATTTAAGAGATTCCGATGACATTGCGACTAAAGATGCAAGTGTTGCTTTCGCTCTTTGCAAATCACTTCTATGTTGAGGAATGCTTGATTGCACCTCAAAAACTTGGGCATCCATGCGAGCAAGTTCAAGCTCAGATGCTACACCTGATTGAAATTGAGCCCTCACAATTTTCCGGCTTTGCTGAAGATTTTCTAAGTTTTGCTCTGCAACTTTTAAGCGTAATTCAGCACCTCTGTACTGACCATAAGTCAGTGCAACCTGACTGATAATTTCAAGTTGTGCTTCTTTCCATAAATAATCAGCTTCTTGCGCTTGAGCAAGTGCTGCTTCACTTGCTCTGCGAAGTTTGCCATTTAAATCAATCACCCAAGAGGCATTTGCACCAAGTTGATTACCTCGACTGACTATGTTGTCGTCAGTAGCGGAAACCGTTGCATTTTTAGAAGCTTGATAATTAGCATCCAAGCTTGCTTGAGGTAAATAATCATTTTTAGCATCCTTAAAAACAGACAAGGCTCGCGTAACATTCGCTTGTGCTTGTGAGAGCGTTCTGTTTTCTTCTAAAGCTTTTGTGATTAATTGATTTAAAGTGGCATCCTGATAAATGCCCCACCAGCTGTAAGCGGCTTGAGATTGTTCATAAGCTTTGGTCTGAATTGAATTGACCTTCGCTGGCTTGTGATAATCAGGGCCTGCTGCACAGGCGCTGAGTGCGCCTGCAAGAGCAGTTATTGTCACGAATTTTTTCATTTTATTCATGATATTTATCCTTTATGCATTTTCTAACAAAGGTGTTTTTGTTTTTTTCTGAGTTTGGTCTGGCGATATGTGTGTTGTTTTACCTGCAAGAGCAAAGTAGAACAGTGGCGTTAAAATAAGCCCGAATATGGTCACACCTATCATGCCGGAGAATACTGCAACACCCATAGCTTGACGCATTTCAGCACCAGCACCAGTTGAGTAAACCATTGGTACAACACCCATAATGAAGGCAATAGACGTCATTAGAATTGGACGTAAACGTAAACGGCCGGCTTCTAAAATCGCTTCCATTTTTGATAGGCCTTGCTCTTGTAGTTCTTTTGCAAACTCCACAATTAATATGGCGTTTTTGGTTGCTAAACCCACAAGGACCACTAAGCCAATTTGCGTAAAGATATTATTATCACCACCGTAAATCAGTACACCAGATAATGCAGACAGCAATGTCATTGGAATAATTAAAACAATAGCCATTGGTAGACTTAAGCTTTCGTACTGAGCAGCAAGTACCATAAATACAAGTAGAATAATTAATGGGAAAATAATTAACCCTGAATTACCTGCAAGAATTTGTTGATAAGTGAGCTCTGTCCATTCATAAGTCATACCGTTTGGTAAAGTTTCAGCAAGGATTTTTTCAATAGCAGCTTGAGCTTCACCACTGGAATAACCAGGAGCAGGGCCACCATTAATTTCTGCTGTCACAAAGCCGTTGTAATGCATAACACGATCTGGACCAGCTGTATTGGAAACATTAATAAATGAGCCCAAAGGAATCATGTCGCCGTTTTGGTTGCGCACTTTAAATTGATTAATTTGTTCAGGTGTTTGTCTGAACTGTTCATCGGCTTGAATATTTACTTGATAAGTACGGCCAAACTGGTTGAAGTCATTCACATACATTGAACCCATGTAGGCTTGTAATGTTTCAAAGACTTCATTCAGTGATACTGATTGTTGCTTTGCTTTTGTGCGGTCAATATCAACATCCAGCTGAGGTACTTTCACTTGATAGCTTGAAAAGATGCCTGCAAGCTCAGGCGTAGCCCACGCTTTTTGTTGTACTTCCATTGCTACTTTATAAAGCTCTTCGTAGCCATAGTTTGCGCGGTCTTCAATTTGCAGTCTGAAGCCACCAATTGTACCTAGCCCCATTACTGGTGGTGGTGGGAATATGGCTATAAATGCATCTTCAATACCTGCAAATTTTTGATTTAAAATACCTGCAATTGCATTCGCGGAAAGCTCTGGCGATTGACGGTCTTTAAACTCATCTAAAGAAACAAACACAACACCTGAGTTAGGGCTGTTAGTAAAACCGTTAATACTCAACCCAGGGAATGCAATTGAGTGTGTAACACCTGGTTGCTCAAGTGCAATTTGCGACATTTTCTTAATAACAGCATCTGTTCTTTCTAACGATGAGGCATCTGGTAATTGTGCAAAAGCAACAAGGTATTGCTTGTCTTGACCTGGTACATAGCCTGTTGGTGTTGTTTGGAACTGATAACCAGTCAGCCCAACTAGAGCAATATAAACAAGTCCAGTTAATGCACCAAAGCGAATGACTTTTTGAATTACCCAGCCATAGCCTTGAGAGAGCTTATTGAAGAATTTATTAAATGGCGTAAATAACCAGCCACCAAAAATCTTATCCATCGCAATAGTTAATTTATCTTTTTTATCGTGATGACCTTTTAATAAAAGCGCTGATAAAGCAGGGCTGAGTGTTAATGAGTTAATTGCAGAAATAAATGTTGAGATTGTAATTGTCAGTGCAAACTGCTTATAGAACTGACCTGTTAGACCTGACATAAAAGCTGTTGGAATAAATACAGCAGCAAGAACTAGTGTTGTCGCAACAATAGGGCCTGTTACTTCAGTCATTGCTTTTTGAGTTGCTGCGACTGGAGATAAACCATCAGCAATATTACGTTCTACGTTTTCGACCACAACAATCGCATCATCAACAACGATACCGATTGCAAGCACAAGGCCAAAGAGTGACAGCGAGTTTAAGGAAAAACCAAACATCTGCATGAATGCAAAAGTACCCACGAGTGATACTGGTACTGCAACCAGTGGAATAATTGAGGCTCTCCATGTTTGTAGGAATAAAACAACAACAATAACAACAAGTAAAAGCGCTTCAAAAAGTGTTTTAACAACAGCCTCAATTGAGCCACGTACGAAAACAGTTGGGTCATACACGATGTCATAGCTCAAGCCTTCAGGGAAGTTTTGAGACAATTCTTTCATGCGTGCACGAACGTCGTCACTGATTTGAATTGCGTTAGAACCAGACGCTTGGAAAATAGGAATAGCAACAGCTTCTTTATTATCAAGTAAAGAGCGAAGCGCATAAGAGGATGAGCCAAGCTCTACACGAGCAATATCTTTAATTCGTATGATTTCGCCCTGTGTACCTGTGCGGACAATAATATTCTCAAATTCTTCAACAGTAGCAAGACGACCTTTCACATTAATTAAAAGTTGGAAGTCTGATTCGCCACTAGGTTGAGCGCCAAGGCTACCAGCAGCAGCTTGCTGATTTTGCTCATTAATCGCATTCGCAACATCTCTAGGTGTTAATTTTAAGGCTGCAAGTTTATTCGGGTTTAACCAAATACGCATGCTGTAATCACCTGCACCAAAGAGACGTACAGTGCCAACACCTTCAATTCGTGCAAGCTCATCCTTTACATTTAATGATGCATAGTTTGAAAGATAAAGCATGTCGTAGCGATCATTAGGTGATGTTAAATGCACAACCATTGTTAAGTCTGGCGATGACTTTTCTGTCACTACACCTAGGCGTTGTACCTCTTGCGGTAGTCGAGGTTTAGCTCTCTCAACACGGCTTTGCACCTGTGTTTGTGCAAGATCGACATCTGTGCCAATAGCAAAAGTAATCGTCAGCGTCATTCGACCATCTGATGTAGCTTGGGAAGACATATAGAGCATGTCTTCAACACCATTAATTTCTTGCTCTAACGGTGATGCTACTGTTTGCGCAATAACTTTAGGGTTTGCGCCTGGGTATTGAGCTGTAACAACAACTGTTGGAGGTACAACTTCTGGATACTCTGTAATAGGCAGCTGCCATACAGCAAGTGCACCACCTATAAAAAATAATATGGATAATACAGCCGCAAAAATAGGCCGTTTAATAAAAAACTGGGAAAACATATTTAAATCCTTCAGGATTAAATCAGGCTTAAGAGAAATAGAGGGAGGGGCATCTATTTCTCTCGATTAAGGTGTTGATATCTTTATATTGAGATGTGATCTTTAGTTTTTGGCCATGGATAAAGCTTGAGATGATTCATCTATAGCCCGCTGCATAGCTTGGATTGCGGCTACTTCTTTTTCATCAGCCATAGCTACTTTTTTAGGCGTGATAGTCATTGATGGGCGAACGCGCTGTAGACCATTGACAACGATTGTCTCGTTTTCTTTAAGGCCTGATTTAATAACGCGAAGTCCGTTAATAGAGTCACCAATGACAACAGGGCGATATTCAAGTTGATTGTCTTTCGTCACAATTAAAACGTATTTATTATTTAAGTCAGTACCAATTGCTTTATCTGAGACAAGAATACCTTGGTAAGCATCGCTACTTATTAATTTAATTTTTGTAAATAAGCCAGGAATTAATGATTGATCTTCATTTTTAAATGTTGCACGCATGCGAATAGTACCGGTTTGCTCATTAATTCGGTTATCAATGAAATCAATTTCACCTTCATGAGGGAAATCTTTTTCATTGGCAAGGCCCATGTACACTAAATTATTTAATTTATCGATGCCCTTATGAGCTTGTGCTTCTTTTGCAAGATTGAGGTATTGCAAATATGTTTGTTCATCTAAATCAAAATAAGCGTACATCTCATCAGTTGACACTAAGCTTGTGAGTTTTGTTTGGCCTGCATTGACGTAATTGCCAGATGTAACAAGTGCATAAGACACTCGGCCATCAATTGGTGCTGTAATTTGAGTGTACTCAACATTTAATTTGGCAAGATCTAGTGCGGCAATAACGGACTGTACTTGCGCTGCAGTTTGTTGCTTTTGAGCGTAGCGATTATCAACTGTTTCTTTTGACATCGCGCCTTGTTTGCTGAGCTGTTGCGCTCTTGTGTAATCATTTTCGGCAAGGCGAGCAGCAGCTTTTGCCTGCAGTAAATCTGCCTCTAGTCTTTTAACTTCTGAATTAAAAGGTGTTGCATCAATTGTAAGGAGTAGGTCGCCTTTATGGACCAATGAGCCTTCCTTGAAAAGAATTTTTTCGACGTATCCCGAAACACGAGGCATCAGCTCAACTTTTTCTGGCGACTGCAGACGTCCAGTAAATTCATCTGACTCAACAATACGTTCTTGAATAACTTGGGCAACACTAATTTCTGGTGCAGCTTGCTGTGCAGCTTGTTCTGGCTGAGATTTGCAACCAGAGAGTATGAAAAGGGTAATACTAAAAATGGCGAAATTTCTAAAAAAAGTTTGAGCGCCCATGAAAGTCTCTCCAGTGATAAAGCTTAAAAAATAAGTATGGCTTTTATTTTGTACCGAGTGGTAAGAATATCACTGGATGTAGAAGGCGGCAATAGTAAATTATACCGATTGGTATAAAATATTGTTATAAAGTGCAATCGTTTTACAAATGAATTGGAATTACAGTCTCTTAGGGAGGGTTTTTAATAACGGTAGTTAAGTTGGGGAGATTAGGTATTTGTACTAATGGGTACAGAATATACTTGATATGCCTCTATTGCAAGGCATATTTGTCTCTATTCATGGGCTGGAATAGCTTTAAGTGCAAGGTCTGCTACTTCGATAAGCTCTTGTTCTGTAGCACCATTATTGGCTTGGACAGCCATGCCTTGGATAACCGTGCCAATATACCGAGCTAAGGCGGCAGTATTAGCATCGCTAGGAAGGTCACCGTGACTTTGTGCGCACTCTAAGCGTTCTCGCAATTTAATCTCGCCTTCTTTGCGCTTATTCATAAGCGCTTCTTTGACCTGTGCAGCTGTTTCACTACAGGAAAGAGCACCTTGGACTATAACGCAGCCTTGAGGGTGGCTTCGGTCTGTAAAGCTAGCAGCTGCCCCATAAAGAATTTTTTGTGCAACTGATTCTACGGTCTTTTCTTCAAGGGCAGGGTAGAAGAACTGGCATGGTCTATTTTCATACATTTCAATAGCTTTTAGGAAAAGCTGGTCTTTATTCCCAAAGGTGGCATAGAGGCTAGGTTTATTAATACCCATTGCTTCTGTTAAATCTGAAAGTGATGTACCGTCGTAGCCTTTTTCCCAAAAAACATCCAAAGCTTTACGTAATGCTTCATTCTCATCGAATGAGCGAGGACGACCAACTGATGCTTTTGTTTTTGACATTAGGATACTCCGAACACTGAATTTAGCCGCACAGGGCGCACTAGGCTTAATGTTATCTTCTATGGACATATTATCACATGTCAAGAGGTTCTCATGTCTATATTGGCAATTTTAGTTGAGTGAGTTAACGGTCACTTTCATATGCTAAGGTGGTTGCTTTGCCCTTAAATACCTTATAAATGAACAAGGTGTAGCCAAATAGAAATGGTAAAACAATAACCGCTCCAGCAAAAATAAATTGAAGTGCTTCTGTTGAGCTGGCAGCTTCAAAAATGGTCATTTTGTCAGGAATAATATATGGAAAGAAGCTATAGGCTAGGCCATGAAAACATAGAATAATCATGCCTATAACAATCATAAAGGGGAGTGAACTATTCGCATCGTTCTCTTGGGGGAGCTTACGAAGAGTTAACTCTAGAAAGACAGCTAATACAGCTGTTAAAACAGGAATTGGTAATAGTAGGAAGAATTCTGGAACACTAAACCACTTCTCATAGATCCGATCGCTAAAGATAGGGCTTGCAACAGAGACCAAGGCAATGCCAAAGCATGCAAGCCATAGTGTTGTTCTGGCCCATAATATAGCCTTTTTTTGCAAAAGGCCTTCGGTTTTCATAATCAGCCAGCACGCACCAATAAGTATGTAGCCAGCGCTAACGCAGCAACCGACTAAGAGCCCGAAGGCAGTGCCTGCCAAACTCGTAGGAAAGCCTAAAATATACGAGCCAAGCATATATCCTTGGCAAAAGCTAGCAGTCAGTGATCCGATAAAAAAAGCTTTATTCCAGAACTTTTTTTGTGCGACTTTCGCTTTAGCCCGAAAATCGAACGCAACGCCTCTCAATATGAGGCCAAAGAGCATGAGTGTAACGGGTAGATAGAGCTCAGTAAGGATTATACCGTGAGCCACAGGGAAGGCTGTTAATAAAAGCCCTACCCCAAGAACAAGCCAGGTTTCATTTGCATCCCAGAAAGGGCCGATCGAGCCTATCATAATTTCTTTTTGCTCTGGGTCGCCACTTAAAAGAAGCATTCCAACGCCAAGATCATAGCCATCAAGAATGGCATACATCATCATAGCCAAACCCATTAGGCCCACAAATACAATGGGCAACCAGACTTGTACATCTAAAAAATTCATGCCTTATGGTCCTAAAAGAGTGGGGTATTTTTGTTAGGTTTTTGATGTTTTTTTTACAGTAACAAGCTCGAAAATAACCATGTCACCGCGCCTTGCTTTTATAAATAAAGTATAGAAACAAGAGGGTGATTATGGGGTGAAATTCCCGTGAACGAGGCAGGTTATTTTTGATAGCGCTTTAAAAGCTCAAGCTGTCCTGACATAGGTTGCAGTTGATTCTTAATGACATGATAATGGCCATCATTGTCCATTTCCCAAGCATCTACATTATCATCTAAGAATATTTGGAGGCCTTCGTCTTCAATGCGCTTCACAAGCGATGGATCATAAATGGGGAAGCAGGTTTCAACCCGACGATGTAAGTTTCGTCCCATAAGGTCAGCGCTTGAGAGATAGACTTTTGGTTTGCCCTGATGGGAGAAATAATAAATACGAGTATGCTCCAAAAAGCGCCCAACAATCGAAATTACTCTTATATTATCGGAAAGCCCCGGTATTTTTGGCACCAAGCAACAAATACCACGAATGATAAGATCGACTTTAACTCCAGCCTGAGACGCTTTATAAAGCATCTGGATGATACTTGTATCAGTTAGGGCGTTGATCTTAAAGATAATACGGCTTTCAATACCTTGAGATGCAAGCTCAATTTCATGTTGAATTAAATCTTGAATCTTAGGGCTCAATGCAAACGGAGCAATTACAATCTTGTGTAAACGTATGTGGGTTGTCAGGCCAGTAATTGCTTGAAAGGTGTGATTTACATCAATACCGATCTCATCAGACGCTGTAAGCAAACTGAAGTCTGTATAGAGTTTCGCATTTTTATGATGGTAATTACCCGTGCCTAAATGGGTGTATCTTCTAATTTTATTCTCTTCACGGCGAATGACTAGTGCAAGTTTTGCATGTGTTTTAAAGCCTACGACGCCGTAACAAACAGTTGCCCCAGCTTTTTGCAGGCGAGTTGCATGTTTTAAATTCTCTTCTTCGTCGAAACGAGCTCTTAACTCAATTACAACTGTGACCTCTTTACCGTTTCTTGCTGCCATTTCAAGTGCATTGAGAATATCTGAATCTTCACCGACGCGATAAAGGGTTTGTTTGATCGCTAAGACCTGCGGGTCAGTTGCTGCTTGCTGGATAAAGCCAATAACCGTGTCGAAAGATTGATAGGGGTGAAAAAGCAAAATATCCTGCTGTTTAATTGAATGGAAGATCGAATCCATTTGATTAATGACTTTAGGGATACTTGACTCAAATTTGGGATATCTTAGGTGAGGAATATCAATATCTGTAACCTCAAAAAGTCGGGATAGATTGACCATTCCGTTGACTCTAAATAAATCTTCCGGAGCTAGTTCAAACTGCTCTAGTAAAAAATCTGAAATATCAGTAGGGCAGTTATCCGCTACTTCTAATCGAACAGCATCACCAAATTTGCGGCTAAAGAGTTCTCCTTTTAAAGAATGTGCAAGGTCGTCGATTTCATCTTCTGCAAGATGTAAATCAGCATTGCGAGTAACCCTAAATTGGTAACACCCTTTAATTGTCATACCAGGAAAGATATCTTCAATACATGCATGAATAATGGATGAGAGAAATACATATTGATGTTTATCTTCACCTTCACAGTTCGGGATTTTAATAATACGGGGTAAAGAGCGTGGTGCAGGTACAATTGCAAGATGACTATTTCGACCAAAGGCATCTTTGCCTTCAATTTCAATGACAAAGTTTAAGGTTTTATTAGCAAGTTTTGGAAATGGGTGTGATGGAGTTAAAGCAATAGGGCTTAACACAGGCAGCACTTGCTGTCGAAAATAACGTTTTGCCCAAAGAGAATGGGACCTTTCCCAACGATCTCGTTTGATAAACTCTATACCCTCGTGAGCAAGAGCAGGAAAAAGCACTTGATTTAAAATATTGTATTGGTAGTCCACAGCTTCGTGGCACATTTTTCTCACGATATCGAGTGTTTCTTTAGGGGATAATCCGTCGCTGCCAAGACTAGGGCGCTCTGTTTCAATTTTACGCTTTAATCCAGCAACTCTTATTTCAAAAAATTCATCCAAGTTATTTGAAAATATTAAAAGAAACTTAAGACGCTCTAATAAGGGGTGATGCTCCATCATTGACTGCTCAAGTACGCGTTGATGGAATTTAAGGTGAGAAATTTCTCTGTTAAAAAAGAAGTTGGGGTTGCTTATATCGTCAATCATAAATACTACTGTGACCGGCTTGAAAAATATTAATCCATTAATCGCCTTCGCCGAGCAGTATGAAATACTCTGGGCGGAATATCGCCCAGAATGTTCAGAATAATTAAAGATCCTGAAGTTGTTGAGCGATATTTAAAGCACTATAAGTAAGGATAGCACTCGCACCAGCACGCTTGAACGAAAGCATTGTTTCTATTAAAGCTGATTCAGGTAAAATGCCTTGTGAAATCGCGTTTTGCATCATGGCGTATTCACCACTGACTTGATAAACAAACACAGGAAGTTGGCATGCTTGACGAACTCTATAAACGATATCAAGGTATGGAAGACCTGGTTTGATCATGAGCATGTCTGCGCCTTCAGCAACGTCCATCATGCACTCAAGGATTGCTTCATCACCGTTTGCTGGGTCCATTTGGTATGTTTTCTTATCGGCTTTTCCAAGAAGAGATGCTGATCCGACTGCATCACGGAATGGGCCATAGTAATGGGAAGCATATTTGGCAGCATATGAAAGTATGGCAACCATATCATTACCATTTTTCTCCAAGCGATCTCGGATATAACCGATACGGCCATCCATCATGTCTGATGGAGCGACGATATCAGCACCAGCTTCTGCATGAGACAGGGCTTGTCGTGCGAGAATTTCGATTGTTTGGTCATTGATTAGATGGCCATCTTTGCCCAGAATACCGTCTTGGCCATGACTAGTGTATGGATCTAAAGCTACATCAGTGATAACACCAAGCTGAGGGAAGGCTGCTTTTACTGCAGACACTGTGCGTTGAATAAGGCCATCTGGATTGTAGGCTTCTTCTGCCATTTCTGTTCTGAGCTTAACGTCAATGTATGGAAAGAGAGCAATAGCAGGAATGCCTGCAGCGACAATGAGCTCGCACTCTTGTAAAAGTGTATCGATGGAAAATCGATAGGTGTTTGGCATTGTTGGAATAGCTGTTTTAAGACCTGAGCCTTCTTGTACAAACACTGGTAGGATAAGATCGCTCGCTGTAAGCTGGTTTTCTTGTACCAGTGCTCTGAGGTATGGCGTACGACGAGTACGTCTTTTGCGAATGCGTGGAAAGCTGTTTGCTAAGAATGGAGAGTCTTGTGTAACCATGGGTGGCTCCTTGTGCCAAAGTAGCTTTGGTTGGAATCAATAATAAGGCTGATAGTCAATTAGATATTTTCAGCAGACTATGAATATTAACAGGGTTAGACTTAGCGATGTCAATGGATTTAACGAAAGGTTCGGTGCCTTTACATCTATTCCGTATGTCAGGACCAATGATGATTGGCATCTGGTCAATCATGATCATGTATTTTGCCGATAGTTATTTCATTTCTAAATTAGGGGTAGAGCCATTAGCGGCAGTGGGTTTTGTGCTGCCAATGATTAACCTGTTATCCGCTTTATGTTTTAGCTTTGGTTCTGCTGCATCTTCCCATATTTCAAGAGCCTATGGCGCCTCAGATTTTGCCACAGTGAAGCGTTACGCATCCCAAGCCTTGTTAATTGCATTCGGGCATGCATTGGTTTTTTGTCTCTTTGGTTTTTCTTTGGCTGAGCCTGTGTTTCGAGCCTTAGGAGCTACAGATGCATTGCTGCAGTATATTCTTGAGTACGCTGATGTTTGGTTCTATGGCTGCTTTCTTGTCATTATCCCTATGGTTTCTAATTCAATCATACGTGCGACGGGTAATACAAAAATGCCAGGCATAATTATGTTGAGCGTGTCGGTGGTGAATATTGTATTGGACCCACTGTTTATCTTTGGGTGGGGGCCAATACCTGCAATGGGCATTCAAGGCGCTGCAGTTGCAACTATTACTGCTTACTCTGTGGCAAGCCTTTGTTCGCTGTATTTCTTAGGTATCAAGCTACGTTATCTTAGTTTTTCAACTTTATTTTATAAGCCTTTGGAAGCTTGGAAGGGGCTATTGAGCTTGGCGTATCCTGCATTATTAACAAACCTTATGGCACCTTTAACAATAGGGCTTACAACTGCATTTGCTGCTCAGTACGGCGTGAATGCTATTGCAGGATTGAATGTTGCAATGCGTTTAGAAACCCTTGTGATGGTGCCAGTATTTGGTCTTGCTTCTGTATTGGGGCCCTTTATTGGCCAAAATATGGGGGCGGGTGAGATTGGCCGTTTGCGTTATGCTTTAAAGTGGGCTGTACGAACCATTATTATTTACTGCCTTGGTTTGTATGTTGGCCTACTTTTTTTGGGTTCTGAATTGCTTAGTATATTTGAAATTACTCCTGCGGTAGAGGCTGAAGGGCTTGCTTATATTAAGTGGGTAGGCTGGAGTTATGCAGCGCTTGGGATCATTATTGTGACTAACGCATCTGCAAATGTTTTAGGGCGACCAATGGTTTCAATGTTTATTACTTTGGGGCGTTTATTTGTTGTTTATGTGCCTTTGCTTTTTATTTTGAAAAAATACAATGGTTTAGAGGGTGTGTATTTAGCACTTGGTTTGTCCGCTCTCGTGATGGCTCTTATGGCGATATATTCATGGCGACACTTTTTGCCAAAAAAGTTAACTTCGGTATAAAAAAAATAGCGCCTAATAAGCGCTATTTTTTATTCAGTTTTCATTATTTTGTTTGAGGCATTTGCCCAGATTGAAGTCGGTGTACATAATCTTTTGTTTTCGCCTTTAATAAAGGCACTAAGAATAATAAGCCGAGTATATTTGGAAAGGCTAAAATTAGAATCATAATTTCTGAAAACGTAATAGCATTACTTAGGCCCACCATTGGCGCAACACCAGCAAATAATATAAAGACGACTTTAAAGGGCATAATAGCTTTGGGGCCACCTAGAAACTCTGCTGCACGTTCACCATAGTAGCTCCAAGAAATAAGTGTGGAAAAGGCAAAAACAACAACTGCAACTGTAAGTAATTTTGGCATATCTGGGTGAATAGTTGCGAATG
This sequence comes from Gammaproteobacteria bacterium UBA6940, assembly GCA_002450655.1. Classification (GTDB taxonomy): domain Bacteria; phylum Pseudomonadota; class Gammaproteobacteria; order Pseudomonadales; family UBA6940; genus UBA6940. The sequence goes on from DJZY01000074.1 coordinate 64,956, forward strand.
CATAAGAAGTAATAGCAATACCACCTTCATCAACTTGCAAATGTGCATTGGTAATAAGAATAGCAAGAGCAGTCATTGTGCAAACAACAAGTGTGTCGATAAATGGTTCTAGCATTGCAACCATGCCTTCACGAACAGGCTCATTTGTTTTTGCTGCAGAGTGAGCAATGGCGGAAGAGCCAAGGCCTGCTTCATTAGAAAATGCAGCGCGCTTTATTCCTGCAACCATAACACCGATGATGCCGCCAAAACCTGCTTCAGGTGAGAATGCTTGGCTGAAAATCTTAACAAACATATCAGGCACCATTTCAGCATTTTTTAAAATAATGCTAAGGCAAATAATGCAATAAAATATGCACATTGCTGGCACCATCTTACTTGTTATTTGGCCAATTCTCTTTATGCCGCCAATAATCACTGCACCACAAAGAATCGCAATACATGCACCGTATGCAAGAGGGTAAGACTCAAAGAAAGACATTTGCTCGGCAACTAGTTGATAGCTTTGGTTCGATTGAAAAAGATTACCACCACCAAGAGAGCCAAGAATAACGCACAAAGCAAAGAAGACTGATAGAAATTTCCCAAATGTGGCCATAGGTGTGTTGGCACCAAATCGTTCAGCGAAACCGTCTCGTAAATAAATCATTGGTCCACCAAGAACATGGCCAGATTGACCAATATTTCGATACATAACGCCGAAAGAGCACTCGGTAAATTTCATGCACATGCCAAAGAAGGCCATCATCCACATCCAGAAAATAGCACCTGGGCCGCCTAGCGTCATTGCAACTGCAACACCTGCGATATTTCCAAGACCTACTGTTGCAGAAAGGGCGGATGCTAAAGCCTGAAAGGAAGAAATTTCACCATCGTCATCTGGTTTGTCGTATTTGCCGCGAACAACATTAATTGCATGACCAAACATGCGAAGATTGATGAATTTAAAGTAAAGAGAGAAGGTCACACAACCAATAATCAGAACAAAAACGATAAGTGGAATACCTTGCATTTGACCATCATCGCCTGTGATAAACATTGGAACATCCCAAAAAACGAGCGGTACTAGCTTATCGTTCATGACTTGGAACACATGATCTACATTTGATTCAAAGGAGCCCATGGCTGTTTCTGTTGTAGGCGCTTCTTCGGCGAAACTATGGGTTGTTAGGGTAATGCACGAAAGAAGTAGGAGAAAAAGTTTTGTTATGAGATGAGGTTTGTACAGCCCATCGTTCTTTCTTGATGTAGTGATCATTGGTTTGCTATCCTTTGGCAAATTTAGGTGCTGGCAGTTTCTCGGTTTTAGATGTATTGCCACACCATTCAATCCATGGGTGTCTAAAATAGTCTATGACAATTTTATGAACTCATCAAAACCTCGAAGGTCCCTTAAGTCGAGTTTCTGGAATTTCTATGATTAATGTTGAAGTGATATATGCAACACCTGAACATCAGGAGCCAATTTCAGTTTTATTGCCTATTGGTTCAACGATTCCTGATGCTATTCAAGCTGCTCGAATTTTGGAAATATATCCAGAAATTGCCGAGAAGTCATTAGTTTGCGGTATTTATGGCGAGATAATTCATGATCCTGCAAATTATGCACTAGATGAGGGCGAGCGAGTTGAAATTTACCGACCTTTGCTTATTGATCCTAAAGAAGCTCGTCGTCAACGAGTGCTTGCCAAATAGGGCAAAAGGCTCGGCTTATAAGAGAAAGTTGTAAGTAAAAGTATGAAAAAGTAGTTGCTTCTAGCAAAAATGTCTCAACCCAAGTACAATCAGGGCGCAGTGGTTTGGGGTATGTTGATATTTTCATGTATTTCCCTTTCAAACTACGCAAGAAAATTGATATTTAATGGAGATAAACAATGCAACGTACGCTTTCAATTATCAAGCCAGACGCTGTGGCTAAAAATGTAATCGGTGAAATCAACGCTCGTTTTGAAAAAGCAGGTCTTCGTGTTGTTGCTGCTAAAATGCTACAACTTTCTGAAGCTCAAGCTGGTGGTTTCTACGCAGAGCACAAAGAGCGTCCTTTCTTTAAAGATCTAGTAAGCTTCATGACTTCTGGTCCTGTTCTTGTTCAGGTTCTTGAAGGTGAAAATGCTGTTGCTCAAAACCGCGACCTAATGGGTGCTACTAATCCTAAAGAAGCTGCTGCTGGTACTATCCGTGCAGATTTCGCTGTTTCTATCGATGAGAACGCAGTTCACGGTTCTGACTCTGAAACTTCTGCAGCTCGTGAAATCAGCTACTTCTTCTCTGCTCTAGAAGTATGTGACCGTCTACGCTAAGAAGTTTTAACGATTTTGGGTTGAGATAGAAGAGTAGATAACCTCTTGTTATTTGTTCTTCTGACAAGGTAAAGAAGTATGCAGGTTAAAACCAATCTTTTAGGAATGACTCGCGAACAGCTTGATGCGTTTTTTATTGAGCTAGGTGAGAAAAAGTACCGAACTAAACAATTAATGCAATGGGTTTATCAGCGTCAGGTTGTTGATTTTGATCAGATGACTGATTTTTCCAAAAAGCTACGTGACAAGCTAAAAGAGCAAGCTTCCCTTGATATGCCTAAGGTCGTTTTACAAGACTTCTCGACTGATGGAACACGTAAGTTCGTGCTTGAGCTTGAGGGTGGAAACCGTGTTGAAACTGTTTTTATTCCCGAAGGCCAGCGCGGAACTCTTTGTATTTCATCGCAAGTTGGGTGTGCACTGGATTGCCAGTTCTGCTCAACTGGTAAGCAGGGCTTTTTCCGTGACTTGAAAGCAAGTGAAATTATCGCTCAAGTCTGGATAGCTGCTGCTTCATTTGGTGTGCCAGAGAACCTTGGCCACCGTCCTATCACCAATATCGTTCTTATGGGAATGGGTGAACCTCTTCTTAACTTCAAAGCAACAGTTGATGCCATGCACGTCATGCTTGATGACTTTGCTTATGGTGTTTCGAAGCGTCGATTAACGCTAAGTACGTCTGGTATTGCACCAAAAATCAGAGAATTAGCTGAGCATGCTGATGTAGCACTTGCTCTATCTCTTCATGCTCCAAATGATGAGTTGAGAGATGAAATCGTTCCAATCAACAAAAAATATAAAATTGCCGAAGTATTAGACGCTTGCCGTTACTACTTATCGAAATTTAGTGAGCGTAAACGCGTTATTATTGAGTATGTTTTGCTCGATAATGTAAACGATAAAATTGAGCATGCACATCAAATGATAGAGTTGCTCAAAGATTTTCCATGTAAGATCAATTTGATACCTTTTAATCCGTTTCCGCATGCCCCATATAAAAGACCGAATGGTCAACGCATTCAGAAATTTAAAGATATACTGTCTCAGGCGGGCTTTGTCACAACAGTAAGAACTACTCGTGGGGAAGACATTGACGCCGCCTGTGGTCAGCTTGTTGGCCAAGTGGAAGATAAAACACGCAGAAGCCAAGAGTGGCAAGCTGCAGTTTGGAAAAAAATGAACCCAAATGCTGAGTCTGTTTAATGTGATTTAAACCCATATCTGCTCAGCTCTCTCAATGCTTAAAGGAGCAAATCATGTCGAGCACTATTCTCGTTACTGGCGGCGCAGGCTATATAGGCAGCCATCTTGTCCAACTTCTCGGTCAAATGGATGCGTCTGAAAGACCAAAAGTAATAGTGCTTGATGATTTATCCAAAGGGTTTGAGTCAGCAGTCACATATGGTGAGCTTGTTGTTGGTAAAGTGGGTGACTATGAGTTGGTAAGCTCACTGTTGCAAAAGCATGAAATTAAAACTGTTATTCACTTTGCAGCTCATACAATTGTTCCAGAGTCTGTTGAAAATCCTCTTAAGTATTATGGCAATAATACGTGTTCCACTCGTAATCTCCTTCAAGCCTGTCAAGATAACGGGGTTAAAAACTTTATCTTTTCTTCTACTGCTGCTGTGTATGGTATTCCTGATGCACCAGAGTGTGATGAAGATACGTTTAAGTCGCCAATAAACCCTTACGGCATGTCTAAGCTTATGAGCGAAATGATGCTGCAGGATCTTGGTAAGGCCACTGACCTTAACTTTGTGATTCTAAGATACTTTAACGTTGCAGGTTCTGACCCTCAAGGCCGTATTGGCCAGTCCACGCTTAATGCAACGCTCTTAACAAAAGTGGCTGTTGAAGCAGCGCTCGGCAAGCGTGAGCAACTTAAAGTTTTCGGAACAGACTACGATACTCATGATGGTACTGGTGTTCGCGATTATATCCATGTTGTTGATTTGGCTCAGGCTCATGTTGATGCATTGAAATATCTTCTTGCTGGTGGTGAATCGCAAATTCTTAATGCTGGATATGGTAAAGGCTTCTCCGTTCGTGAAGTGATTTCAATGGTTGAAAAAGTTCACGGTCAGCCACTCAACGTTGTTGAAGAAGACCGTCGTGCTGGTGATCCGCCAATTCTTATTGCAAAGTGCGATAAAATTAAAACAGTGCTTAACTGGGTTCCAAAATACAATGATCTTGAAATTATTGTTCGCTCAGCCTATGAGTGGGAAAAGAAGTTAATGGCTGAACAAGATTCATAAACTTTTAATAAGCAATGGGTTATGCTTTGCCGCGACCTTCAGGAGCCATGTTGATGTGGCTTCTCTACCGTATTTGAGGTAGAAGGTTTTCGTTAAGAGCAGTGGAGTATGTGAAATGGGAATGCAAAATAATATGCCAACGGACTTTGGCTGCCCATTACCCGCGCAGGCGGTCTTTTATTGGTCAAACCCGCAGGATTGGGATAGACGCGCCTTAGATGAAGAAGAGCAGTGGATCAAAACATCAGTCTTAAAACGTCAACGTGAATTCAGGGCTGGGCGCAATACCGCCCGTCGCTGCATTGCAAAGCTTACTACCTCAGGTGCTTCCAGTACAAACTATCAACATTTAACTAGAAAACCGATTTCTGTCGGCGACTCTCGTGAGCCTTTATGGCCAAAGGGGATTGTCGGGAGTATTTCTCACTCTCAATTTGAAAGCCATGACTCTCATAGTGCTCGCGAATTTTGTGGTGTTGTTGTGGCTTTTGAAAAGCACATCAAGTCAATTGGTATTGATATTGAGCGTATAGAGCACTTATCCGCAGATTCTTTGGATCTAATTATTACTCAAAACGAATGGCAACGAGCCAAAGAGCATTGTTGGCCCACGTATTGGCCGAAATATATCTTTGCTGCTAAAGAAAGTTTCTACAAGTGCTGTTATCCATTAACAGGTGCATACCTAGATTTTTTAGAGGCTGATTTTCACTTAAAAGCAGTGAAGTCATTACCTGGTGTCTATGAAGTTGAGGTCGTCAGTATTGATTCAAGAGAGATTCAATTTTCCCAGCAAGAGCTCTTAAAGTATAAAGGGTATGTCTATGGAGATCATGAAGTCATAAGAGCTATTTTTTGGCTTGAGCCTTAACCATTCCTAATTTTGTCTAAGTTCGTTTTCAAATTAAAAAGCCAGACTAGCTAAATAAAAATATACTGTTTAGCTGGTTCAGCTAACCTAACGCTATGATTTAACAGAACATTACGCCCCAGTTTCATGTTGTTTCTCTGCCTTGTTGTAACTAGTATGATGGCTATGTAGTATCGTTCTTGAGCTTTTGATGAGTATTTGCTCAAGGCCATATATTTGATTACTTCGAGGACTAATATGAAAACACTAATAAAAACACTTTTTGGTTTAGGCGCATTTTTCGTTGCAGCTACAAGTTCTGCTGTTTCACTTGATATGGCAACGTTTGAGGGGAATGCAACAAATACAACGGTTAATGGTTCGCTCGAGTATGTGCCTTATTATGCAGGTGGGCCTCGCACTTCACAGCAAAGTGATTATACAAACGGTAGTTATGTCATGTTTTCGGCTATGGGAGGTGATTTAGTTTCTATTTTGCTTGACCCTATGGCTAGTTTAAGTGCAGGCTTTGAGCTTTTAAGGATGTCTACCTCACCTAGTGGCTCCATATCTGGTTACTCGCTAGGGTATTATGGCGCTAGTAATAATACAGGTGCCGATACACTGTTAAGTAATTTCTATATTGCTCAGTCAGCAGATTATGCCTTGCATATTTATGCAAACCCATTCTCAACCTTTTACGCTCCAGGCTATATGTATGATTACAGCTTAACTGTGAGTGGTTCAAATGCAGAGACATATGTTCCACCAGTGACTCCGCCTTCTTCTGATGTTTCTGAGCCTGCAACACTGAGCTTAATGGCTTTAGCTTTGCTTGGTGGGCTAGGATTAAGAAAACGTAATTTATTAGCTAAGTAATATTACATATTTTCACTTTAATACCTCATAACTAGAGCACTTGGGCGTTGATAGGCGAGTGCTCAGCAATTACCATAACTTCTGAATAAAATTGATTTCAATTTAATATAACTAGAAGAGTGTGGTGTCTTATGAATTCATTTTTCAAGCTTGGTATTGCTGCGGTGTGTCTTTCAGTAAGTGCATTAAGCTACGCCGCTCCAATTTCTTATGTTGGTGATTTAACTAATGGTCAAACACAAACAGGGTCTTTAACTCGAAATGGCTCAGCAAGTGGTCAGTGGTGGTCATTCTCTGCTAGTGCTGGTGACCTGGTTTCTATTACTGTAAATCGCCTTACTCGTCAGCTTGATCCAGCATTTTATTTATATGAAGGTGTTGCAAGTGATTCATCTCAATTAATGAGTCACAGATTGGCATTTGCTGATGATGAAATTAATGTACCTGGCCCCTTTGGTGACCCTCGTTTGGACAATTTTGGAATAGATGCTGCAGGGCAATACTCGCTTTATATATTTAGCTATGCCAGCAACTGGATTTGTGATGACTATCAGTATCAAGTCACACTGGAGAATACGCCTGCTCAAGTTGATGTAAGCGAACCTGCTATTTTAAGCTTATTTTCTTTAGCACTCTTTGGTGTTGCAGGTTTAAGAAAGCGTCTGCCAAGATAGACCTTAGTTTTAAAGAACTGAGAAGACTGATATTTAGGCTTCTCAGTTTTTTTATGCATTTTTTTTAATAAAATATTTTATTTTTCGAGCATGATGATCAAAAAAACTTGCTGCTTTTAATTCTAAGAGCATCATTTTAAGGCCTTCTTCAACTTGCTCTTGAGGTGATAACCCTTCATAGATCTCCTGCCATTTCTGCATATGAAAACCAAGTAAGGTATCAATAGCAGTATTAGCGCTAAAGTATGAGTAAAAAAGGCTTTGAGCAAAAAGTCTATGAGTTTTTGCTTGTTCAGCTGCAGAAAGGGTGGATATTTCAGCAAGTAGCTGAATATGACTCTGGAGTTCAATTAGAGAAAAAGCTGAGTTTATATTATCGTCAAATTGTGCAAGATTCTGCGCACTAATATCGCTAATTGCAGCAGCCCACTTGTGATAAAAGTCGAGTTTTTGTAGTGTGGGTAATATTGAGTTTGTATCGGGGATGTAAGCAGCAATTTCTTGTGTGGCAAGTTTATCAAGCCCTAGTCCAAGCTGAGTTGATATCAAGTATAGCCTTGCGCTTTGCTTAACAGGTTCGGGCTCTACAGCAGTTACATAAATAAGCTGAGCAGCAACATCTGCAGCTTTATTTAATTCCCCATGTTCCAGAAGGTCTTTATACATAAACTTGTAGAGCGCTAGTTGCTCATCTTCTTTTAGTGTTTTTATGTACTTAAGAATAGTATTGATATCTCTCGGCCTTCTTAATTGCCGTGAGTTACAATATGCAGCTTTAATAAATGGTCGATACCAGTCTTTATTAACCGACATACACTCTTTAAAGGTAAATGAGTAGTTATGGCCTGCTTGAATTTCTTGTTTTAAAACAGTGCTGTGATCATTTACTTGCTTATAAATTTGGGATATTGCAGCTTGATTTAGAGCGCTTTTGATCAATGATACTCGATTGTCTCTATAGTGATATGGCCAAGCTTTTTGTTGGAATGCTTTCGGAAGCGATAATTCTGTGCCCAGCTGAACGATATATGCTTGGTCAAATAAATCTATTTCATCCAATGAGTTATTTGCTAGAGCTGTTTTAAGTGTAGAAATAGTGCAATTTGAATCAAATATAAGTGGGCACGGCGATTGAGCAAACAAGTAGGAGCTGGTGAATACAGTGAATACCCCTAAAGTGCTCATAAGGGCTTTTTTAAAGAATTGACAAAGGTGCATTTTGAGTCCTATTAAATATATATTGACTCACTTTAAGCCTACCTGCCGGGAAGCAAGTCATCTAGGAGGTTGTCCTAGAGATGAGTTTAGCACTAGGTGATCTTATAACAAAGTATTCTCTGGTCGAATCTTAAGTACCATTGTTGAGTAACAGAGTAAATTGAAAATTTAATTCTAAATGTGTATCATGAGAAACCCAATCGAGACGCTGTGGACCTTACAGTGCTCCACTTATTCACTACAAAGCAGTTTTTAAACTGTTCATGAATTGAGAATCATTATGTATACCCCTTGCCTGGCAATTGTTGGCCGACCAAATGTTGGTAAATCTACAATTTTTAACCGCTGTACTCGTACACGAGATGCTCTTGTTGCTGATGTAGCAGGTCTTACGCGTGATCGTCAGTATGGACTATGGGAGTCCGCTCTTGGCAATATGATCGTTGTTGATACTGCTGGTGTTGCCGCATATGGCGAAGGTGTTGATGAAATCATGAGAGAGCAGTCCATGTTAGCCATGGAAGAAGCTGACTTGCTTTTGTTTGTTGTTGATGGCCGTACAGGGCCAACACCTGATGACTTAGAGTTCCTTGATATTGTTCGTAAGCGCAAGCAATCTGTTCTTCTTGTCATTAATAAGGTCGATGGCTCAGAGCAAGATAGCATGTTGTCTGAATACTATAGCTTTGGCCTACCTATGATGGGTGTATCCGCTGCTCATAGCCGTGGTTTCTTGCAATTAACTGAGACTGTTGTTGACATGCTCCCGGAACACAAGCGTCCAGAGCCACCAGCTGAACCCGAAGAAGAAATTGATGAAGATGAGGAGCATTTAGACGCTATTATCGAAGATGCTGTTTCATCTGCTGAAGAGAATGACGATGAGTCTGATGAATCCACAACTGACAGTGCTGTTGATCTTGTTCCAGAAGAAGTTGTAGAACAGCTAGACTCTAATATGTTAATGCAAGCAAAGTGGCAAAAGCGCTTAAAACTCAGTGCTGCAGATGATGCAGATGTTGTTCGCGTGGCGATTATTGGTCGACCAAATGTTGGTAAATCTACACTTGTTAACCGTATCTGTGGTGAAAACCGAGTTGCTGTTTATGACATGCCAGGTACCACTCGTGATGCTATCGCTGTACCTTTCACTAAGCATGGTAAAGAGTATGTTCTTATCGACACTGCTGGTGTAAGACGCCGCTCTAAAGTTGATGAGGCAGTTGAAAAGTTCTCTATTGTTAAAACACTTCAAGCCATTGAAATGGCGCACGTTGTTATCTGTGTTATCGATGCGCATGAAGGTCTTGTAGAGCAAGACTTACACATGTTAACTCATGCTTTACGCTCTGGTCGTTCCGTTGTTATCGCAATTAATAAATGGGATGGACTTAGCGATGATCAGAAAAATGCAGTCAAAACTGCATTAGATAGACGCTTATCATTTGCACCTTACATTGGTATGCAAACGATTTCTGCATTACATGGTACTGGCGTAGGTCACTTATTCGAGTGGGTGTCAGAAGCCTTTAAGGGTGCGCAATGTAAAACTTCAACAAGCAAGCTTACTGACCTTGTAAATGAAGCTGTTGAATTGCATCAGCCACCAGCGGTTCGTGGTCGTCGTATTAAGCTTCGCTTTGCTCACTGGGGTGGTGTGTTCCCACCAACTCTTGTTATCCACGGTAATCAGCTTAAATCACTACCTGAGTCTTACTTGCGTTATCTTGAAAACTTCGTCCGTGAAAGGCTTGGTATTAGAGGTACGCCAATTAAGATTGAGCTACGTGTTGGTAAAAACCCATATGCTGGTCGTCGAAATAAACTAACAGATCGACAAGTACAGCGTAAGAAGCGTTTAATGAAGCACGTTAAAAAGAAAAAGTGATCTTATAGTTTTTTCTTTTACTTCATTTCCAGCTTAAAAAAGCCCCAGTGGAACAGATATTGGCACTATTCGGAAAATTATGCCCGAATGACGTCAACGTCATGTGAACTTGGGGCTTTTTTGTTTCTTTTGCCTCTATAATAAGCAAATTACGAAAGCACGGCGGTCGATCTGCTGTATTTAAGCCTTATTATTTCAAGGTGTATTGAATGATATTAACTATAAAGAAATTTTCCTATTGGGTCTCTGGTCTGGTATTCATAAGTTTGGCTGTCCTTACTGGTTGTATCGCAGATAAAAATAATGTGGGGCTTTTAGATGAAGCAAAAGCAAAACAGCTGGCAATGGGGCGAAATACAGTTGATTATTGGAATCAGGTAAAACCTATATTAGATAACCGATGTGTTGTATGCCATGGCTGTTATGAAGCACCATGTCAAATTAAATTAACCTCACCAGAGGGTGTAGCACGAGGCGCTTTTGATACGCCTGTTTATGAGCAAGAACGATTACTTGCCGCAGACCCTACACGGCTTGGTATCGATGCTCAAAGCACAGCTGGTTGGCGTAAAATGGGTTTTTATCCAATCGTTGATGATAAGGCTCCTTTAACGGACCAATCTTCGTTGTTATTGCAAGCCATTATGCTAAAAAAACAACATCCTCTACCGAACACAAAATTACTTGATGAGAGCTTTACTCTTGGTATTAAGCGAGAAAATGTTTGTTCAACTTCTGAAGATTATCAAGATGACATAGCCGAAGAAACCCCGCTTTGGGGAATGCCCTATGCATTGCCAGGACTGTCTAAGCAAGAAATGCGTACATTAGAAACATGGATTGCACAAGGGGCTCATTTGCCTCAAGAAAAAGAGCTTGATAAAAAAGCGTTGGATAATATTAAAAAATGGGAAGAGTTTCTTAATAAAGATGATTTTAAAAACCAATTAATGGCTCGTTATTTGTATGAGCATTTATTTTTAGCAAATCTTTATTTTGACGAAAAAGGCTTTAATGGTTTTTATAAAGTATATAGATCAAAAACACCGCCAGGTGAAAAAATAGAAATTATTCCAACAAGGCGTCCTTATGATGATCCTAAGGTTGATCGTGTTTATTATCGAATCCAGCCTTATACAGAAACTGTAACGCTCAAAACCAGTATGCCTTATAAAATTGATGATGAGCGTATGAAACTGTGGACAAAGCTTTTTCTTGAGCCTGACTATGAAGTAAAAAAATTACCTTCTTATAAACTTGATGTAGCTACAAATCCATTTAAAAGTTTTGAAGCTATTCCTGCTAATAGCCGTTACAGATTTTTATTAAGTGAAGCTCAATTTACAGTGATGAATTTTATTAAAGGGCCTGTGTGTCGGGGCAGTGTTTCTTTAAATGTAATACGAGATCAATTTTGGGTGTTCTTTGTTAATCCAGACTCGATGATTAATGATGGTTTGACTGAAGGCCTGGAAGAGTACAGCTCAGTATTTGCGCTAGCTAATCAAAAAGATACAACTATTAATATTCCTTATCAGTGGGATAGGTATTTAAAGAAAGAAACAAAGCTACTTAATTTGCAAGATAGTTTTTTAATGAAAAAAGCTGATCAAGGTTTTAAATTTGATCTTGATATGATTTGGGATGGCGATGGTAATAATGATAATGCTGCGCTTACCATTTTCCGTCACTATAATAGCGCCTCTGTTGAGAAAGGCCTGTTAGGAAATGATCCAAATACAGTTTGGTTAATCGACTATCCATTGCTTGAGCGAATTCATTATTTGCTTGCCGCAGGTTATGACGTCTATGGGAATGTTGGGCATCAAATTTTATCTCGTTTACATATGGATTTTTTACGCATGGATGGTGAGCGTAATTTCCTTTTATTGCTTCCACAAGAAGCTCGTCAGCACTGGCGTGAGTTTTGGTATAGAGATGCAGATCCTAAGACTGTAAAGTATTTAAAGTATCCGAAGTCAGATCAAAATGTACCTTTGGCTATAGACTACAAAACGAATCATCCTAAGCGTGAAGTATTAGAAATGCTTCGCACGAAACTTGAGCCTGTTATTTCAAAAGACCGTGAGCTTGAGGCATTGCCTGAAACTATTCGAAAGCCTTTTGAAAAGCTTGAATCCTTTGGTGGTGAAGATGTTGCTTTGCTACCAGATGTATCATTTGTACAAGTTGAGGGGCAAAATGAAAAGTATCAGCTGAATATTATTAAAAATAGTGCGCATACAAATCTTGATTCATTATTTGATGAAGAAGAGCGCTTAGTACCTGCTGAAAATACTGTCACTGTCACGAACGGCATTACAAGTGCGTATCCAAATGTCATTTTCTTTGTGAAAGAGAAGGATGTATCTCGCTTTGTTGACGAGATTATGATGCTGGAATCAGAAGAAGATGTGACAAGGCTTATGGATCATTATGCGATTCGTCGTACAAATCCTGAGTTTTGGGAAAAGAGTGATGAAATACACAGGACAAAGTTTCAAGCGCCATTATCTGATTATGGCATGTTAGATTACGGCAGACTCATTAATCACTAGGTACATATAGACCCATTTCATTTGAGTTTTATCGTTGATACCAGTAAGTTCTTTTAACTGGGTCAACGATAAAGCTGATATCTGCATCGTTTACGCCAATATGCAGGGCACCTTGCACTTCATTTTTTTCTTCTGTTACAACCATATAAGGGGTTTGTGGTAAAAGTTGAGTCGGGCCAGACCAAAGCAAATGCTCGTTTTTTGAAACTGGAATAGGTGTTCCATCAAAAATGGAAAATCCATAAAGGTTTGCGGTACCTACATCTAATGAGTTGCAGTTTGTAGACGCTTCGCTTGGTAAATATGTAGAAGCAAAAAGCTTATGATCAAATGTAAGTGTCTGCGCAAAACTTTTTTCACCAGGTTTACTTAAATTAAAGTACCAGCCATAGTCGCTGGGTTCTACTGATTCATATGTAGCAGATGTTAAGTCATTTAAAGTAATAGGGCTGTTGCCAATATAGTTGTAATTCGCCGGCGCTGAGTTGGTGTAAGAGTCAAAAATAACCGCTATACGGTTAGAGGCATCAGGGTCAATTGGTTTAAATTTATTACCACTACTAAGGCTAAGAACAAGTTTTCGATGTGGATATTGATCAGTTCCCCCAATAAAAGAAATATCGAGATCTGTCATAAAATAGAGATCTTCATTTTTTTCTTGTAGTTGGGCAATAGTGCCACAGCTTAGCTCACTATTAAGTTCTGATGAGAAGTCACATCTAAAAATTTGACCTCTTATATCATTAATAAAAAAGGCATCGCTTAAACCATCTTTGTTGTAATCGATAAGCACTGGCGAGCTAACAATAGAATTTTGCATTTCTTTGATGTTAATATCAGAATTACTATTTGATATGCGCCAAAGTAGGGTGCCTGTCTCAGTATCTACGATGTAAACAGCATTTCCCATGTTGTCAGATTGACCAGAGTCTCGTAACTTTGCAGATAATCCACCGCCAAAAAGACTTACTGTCTTCGGCGTTCCTGCAGCAGTTTTAATATTCGTTGTTATTATTGTGCTCCAAGTTTCACCAAGCTGATTAAACCCTTCTGTTTCTTGATTGATAGCCCATGCCAACTTAGGATCTTCTCTATTTGTGATGTCTAAAGCATAGTAGGAAGAGCCGCCGCGACCAAGCCCAAAAAAGAGCATAAGTTTTTCATTGCTATCGATGCTATTACTGCTAGAGAGTAAATTAAAGTCATGATTTAAATCGTTATGCCAAAGTCTCATTTGCCCGTCAATTCCATAAAATTTATTGACTTGGCTCTGCATGAGTTTGTCTACTGATTCCAGCGCTTCTGGAGGCATAAATGAATAAATGTGTCGACCAGTATCGCCATCAATCGCGTGAAGATAGCCTTCATTTGTCGCAGTAAATACAACTGGACTTGATGAGTTTTCGTCTGCGTAGTGTGCAACAACTGGTGATGTATTGACTTGATCACCCAGGTTATTTCGTAGATCTGTTACAACTCCATCATTATCAATATCTTGAGTATCAATTCCACTTGCCCAGTTTAAATAGAGTTCACGCTGTGCGTCTGTATTAGTATTAAGGTCTTCAATATTTAAGGCATTATTTTGTGCAGAAATTATAAATTGCTTTTGTCTAATTTGAGTGTTTGGTTTTAATGCACGTCTCGGTATAGTATAGCGATTAGCACCTGCATCGCTTAATTGCGCAGCAGCACCACCTTGTATTGCATTTTCGCCATCCGTTAATGAGCTCCATAAGCTTTGAGTTTTGGTGTTTATGCTCCCGTCTTTATTAAATACATTTTTATTATTTGCGTCTTTAAATATTCCGCTTTTGGTCACATTATATTTTTTTAAATTGCCAAGCCATTGGCCGTTGTTATATTCCCAAGAGTTGATATATGTTGAACTTATAGGCTTTAGCGGGTTACCTGTGTCACTTGATGTTGTAAAACTAAATCCAGCAAGAGTGTTATTGCTATTTTCTATTTTAGTCAGAAGAGAGGAGAGCGCCGCATGAAGCTCATTAATATCTTTAATTGCCTCATGGAAGCCACCACTTGCAGCCGCAGCTGCATCAAGTAGATTATTTGCTTCTTCTGATGTCGCGAATTCTGCTGCCCATGTTGAAATAAAGTGAGTTGAAATAGATTGGTTGCCAGGCATTGAAGGGGCAAGGTCTGTATTAGCAAGGTAGCCAGCAAGTTCGTCAAGAAGAGTATGCTCAGGCAAGCTATCTTCTGTTTCATCTGTATCAGGGCTTGGCACTGGAGGCGTTGGCGTTGCCCCAGTTAATGCTTGGATATAGCTGTTAGCATGCCAGTCATAGGTGGGGACACCGTCGCTCATCACAATAATATGATTACTTGAGCATTCTGAAAGGATAGGAGCATGAGCGCTGTTGATATTTCCTGATGAATAGGCATTCGGATCTATATCATTGAGGTGCTCACTTGGCCAACCTGTTAAGTATGACTTTGTCCATGGTGAGGTCTGACCAGTAAAATAAATGTAGGCATCATAGAGGCTTTCTGCGAGTGGGGATTGGCTCGACCACTCAACATTTTTTAAATATGTGCTGTTGAGCCTATTGGCTGTTGCAATAACATCTTCAAGGGTATCTATAGGTTTCATGGCTTGAATAACATAGGCGCCATTACTTTCTCTCGTATAATCTGGAAACCCGGTTCTGCGATTGATACCCGTTGGGAATCCACTTTCTGCATAAGGCACAAAGCTTTTATTGTTTAAGCCAGTTCTCATAAAGCCGACATTACTGCCTATGAGAAGTGGCAGAGAGTCGTTTACTATATCTCTGACTAAGTCTATTCGTCTTAAGTACCAGCGGTCTTGAAGTGGAATCGGACAATCTGCATAAATACCTTCACCAAGTATGGTGAGATACTCAGGGGGGCAGTGAAGTGTATCTGTGCTATAAGTTGTTGAAGGTGCGATTATGTCACTGTTTTTAAGTGCGCTTTGAACTGTATCTCGAACTACATTAAGCCCAATAACATCCCATGAGCTTGGATTTGTATATGGGTTCGTGAGTGAGACATGATAGAGATAAGGTTCATTAAGTGATGTCGAAGCATCTAGGATAAATAAAATATTCGTTTCATTTTTTTTAATTGTATCTGCAAAAAGGTAATCAAGTTCTGCAGCATGAACGCTTGGTTTGATGCTGCATAAAAGGACAGAGATTACCAGATATTTACTCAAGTACATTAATCTTATCGACCCATTTAAAAAAGAGGCCGAAGCCTCTTTCTATTTTGATTGTAACCAGTAAGTTCTAGATACTGGATCTACCATTAAGTCTAGACTAGAGTCATCAACCCCAAGACGTAGTGAGCCTGCTAACGCATTAATTTGTGTATCTGTTACCATATAAGGCGTATCTGGCAGACCTCTAGCTTCACCTTCCCATAGTAAATGACTGCTTGCATCACCGCTGTCAGTTTTAATTGTCGAACCATTTAAAATTTCAAACCCATAAAGCTTAGCTGTACCTAGACTTACTGCGGAACAACTATTTCCAGTACTTCCAGAGCTAGGGGAGTGCGTTGACAAAAATATTTTATTATCAAAAGTTAAGGTTTGCGCAAAGCTTTTTTCTTCTGGGTGATCAAAGTAGAAATACCAGCCATATTGATAAGCACTTGAGTTTAATGTACCAGTATTTGGTACTTGAGTAATATTGCTTAATGACATTGGCATACCATTGACATAGTTATAATTTGCTGGTTTTCCACTGCCATATGGATCAATAAAGACAACAAGTCTATTTCTGTCAGTAGATGCTGTAGGGTTAAATCGATCGCCACTGCTTAGACTTAAAACTATAGATCGAGCATTGCCAGCGCCTTTATTAATTGACACATCTAGGCTGTTCATAAAGAGTAAGTTTTCATTTGAGTCTTGTGCATTTGCAATATTGCCACAAGTCATTGCTGTTTGATTATTTTCTAGGTAAAAGTCACATCTAAAGATTTGGCCACGAATATCATTTACAAAAAATGCATCAGTTAAACCATCACGGTTATAGTCAATAATGGCCGGGGCACCAATAATTGAGTTTGTCATTTTAGGCAAAACTATATCTGCATTTGAGTTGGAAATTGTCCAAAGTCTATCGCCTGTTTCTGCATCTAAAATATAAATAGCATTACCAAGATTTGGAGAGGCTGCATTACCCGCTCTGAGTGCAGGGTCAAGGCCTGCATTAATAATGGCTATTGGGCGAGTTTCAGTTGTGCTTGATTTAATAAATGTAGGTCTAACTTTACCCCAAGTTTCACCAAGCCGGCTAAACCCGTTCATGTCTGCGTCTATATACCAAGCAATAGATGGGTTTGTTCTATTGCTAATATCTAAGCCGTATACAGCAGAGCCACCTCGTCCTAAGCCAAAGAACAGCATCAGCTTTTCATCAGTATCAATACCGCCATTGGTTTCATAAAAATTGAAATCGCTGTTTACATCTTTATGCCAAAGTACAAGTTCTCCATCGATACCATACTCTTTATCCTCACCTTGGCCTGTAAGCGAGCCTGATTTTTGTAAAAGTTGGAATGGCATAAATGAGTAAAGGTGTTCACCGTCATCTGTATCAAATGCATGGAGATAGCCTTCATTGCTCCCAGTAAATACCACTGGGTTAGAGTTTTGACCGTTTGAATAGTGAGCGATAAGAGGGGGGGAGTTAAGTTGATCACCTAGGCTTCGACGAACTTCTTGTACATCATTATCACCATCGACATCATAAACATCCATACCGCCAGCCCAGTTTAAATTCGCTGTTCTTTCCGCATTGTTGGCAGCGCCTACATCATTTTGATTAAACTGATTGTTTGTTGGTGTTAATAAATATTGAGCTTGTCGAATATACGTATTTTTATTTAATTTATTTTTAGGGACACTAAATCTATTTGTGCCAACTGCTTTTAAATGCGCTGCTGCTCCACCATGAAGAGTATCATCGCCGTCCACTTCATCAGACCACATGCTCATAGTGCCTTGATTCAGACCCTGGAGGGTTAAAATAGGTTGGTTATTTTTGCCGACGAGGCTACCATCTTCAAGTATTTGGAATTTCTTTAAATTACCGGCCCAGCGATCATTTTTATACTCCCAAATATTTATATAGACTTCATCTATTCGATCAAAAGGTGTTCCAGAAGCATTTGAAGAAATAAGATTATAACCAATGATAGGTTTCTTCTCTGCTTTAATTTTGCCAATTAAGCTTTGAATTGCAGATTGCAACTCGGTAACGTCAGTAATCTTTTCATGGAAACCGCCGCTTGCTGCAACGGCTGCATCAATAATTTCAGTTGTGTCACCAGCAGTATTTGAGTCAGAGCCCCAAGTCGAAATAAAGTGAGTCACAATATTTTGCTCACCTGTTTGGTTCGGGTCTAAATCATTGTTGGCCATATAACCGCTGAGCTCATCAATGAGGGTGTGCTCAGGTAATACATCCTCAACTTCATCAACACCAGGGCCTGGTACAGGTGCTGTTACTGACCCTCCAGCAAGTGCTTGAATTTGGCTATTTGCATGCCAGTCATAGGTTGGAAGACCATCAGAGATAACAATAATATTATTGCTACTGCATTCAGTCATTTGATTTGCATAATTTCCATTAATATTTGAAGAAGAGTATGCTGCGCGATCAATATTGTCGAGATGATATTGCGGCCAGCCAGTAGATACGGCTTTTGTCCAAATAGAGCTCTGGCCCGTGTAGTATTTATAAGCTTCAAACAAACTTTCAGCTAAAGGTGTTTGAGCGTTAAAATCTGTCACGCCATCAGGGTGGAAAAAGTATGTGGCATCAAGACGTGCAGCCATGTTTTGTGCATCAGAAATTGAATCTATAGGTGACAAGTCCTGAATAACATAAGCGCCGTTACTTTCTCTGGCAGTATCAGGATAAGCAGTTCTTTTGTTAACACCTTCAGGGTATCCGGCCTCTGCGTATGGTACGAAGCTTCTGTTGTTTAAGCTTGTTCGCATCATGCCTACATTTGATCCTTGCAGGAGAGGAAGAGTATCTCTTACGACGTCTCGAACAATGTCAATTCTACGCCAAAACCAACGAGGCGAGTTAGCAACTGGACAGCCAGCAAATACACCTTCTGCAATGAGGGATGCGTATTCAGGAGGGCAATGCCATTCATCATATGAATAATCCATTGCAGGTGGAATAATACTGGTATTCACAAGCTTCGATTGTAAATATGTTCTTTCTGCGTTAAGAGCTTGAACATCAGCAGCATTAGGATTTGTTGCAGGATCATTTAAGGCAACAATATATAGATATGGCTCATTCATTGACTGTGATGAGTCGAGCACGAATAAAATATTGGTATCTGTATCAGTCGATGAGCTTGTAAAAATATAATCAAGTTCATCTGCTTGTACAGCTGGTACGAATGCTGTTTGTGCTCCCATAAAAATTAGAGTACTCATAACGGCAGAGCAAAGTTTTTTTACTTTTGGGAGATTAAATTTTTTTTCAAAAATATGTTTTGCTTGCATTTTATAACCTTAAACAGAAGCTACAATCTGTTCGTCTGTTTTTGCAGTTTAAAAAAAAGAGCCACTTATTTCAGATTAATTCAAGTTATTATTTTTGATGTAGTATTTATGTTAAGTGTCTCTAATAGCGCTTATTAGTTATGGTAGTTGTAACCAGTATGTACGAGCCAGAGGGTCTACAACTAAATCTAAATCGGTATTTTCAACCCCTAAATTAAGCGAGCTAGCTATTGAATTACTTTGAGCTCGAGTAACCATATAAGGTGTATCTGGCACTCCACGTGCAGCTCCGCTCCAAAGCTCGTAATTTAATGATTGCCCATTCACTTTGATAGGGCTTCCGTCGGATAAAGTGAAGCCAAATATTTTGGCTGTGCCTAAATCTGCAGGGATACATTCTTGGCTTGATGCACTTGCAGAGGAGGAGCCTGGTTGTTGTGGAAGATGGACAGAAACAAAGACTTTATTATCGTAAGTCAATGTTTGGGCAAAGCTTTTATATTCAGGATGGCTGAATGTGAATTTCCAACCGAGTTGCTTTTGATTCGAGGACATTACTGTATTTTCGCCGGCTGCAGATAGTTGGTTTGCAGAGATTGGACCAGCACCGCCATAATTATATGACTCAGGTTTACCTGATGTGTAATAGTCAAAGATAACAGCAAGTTTGTTACGGGCTTCACCATCATTGAGAGGGTCAAAACGATTACCACTGCTGAGGCTAATGGATAACCTATTTGCAGGGGACGATGGCGTCCCTTTTATCATTGAGACATCAAGGTCACTTAAAAAGTAAATATTTTCATTATTTTCACGTACATTAGCGATCATGCCGCAATCAAGGCTAATATTATTGCCATCAAGTTCAAAGTCGCATCGGAATATTTGGCCGCGTATATCATTAAAGAAAAATGCATCCATGAAGCCGTCTTTATTATAATCAACAACGGTAGGTGTGCTTATAACTGAATTGGTCATACCTGCAATATTGATATCTGCACCAGTATTTGAAACTGTCCAACGTCTTTGACCTGTTAAGCCATTAACAACGTAAAGAGCATTACCCATGTTTGGCGATTGTCCGCCTTCGAGTGTTCGAATGCCTGTGTCCAGTCCTCCAGGGATAATTGATATAACATCTGAGGAGTCTGAGCCTGTTTTAACTTTACCTGTTCTTACTTTGCCCCATGATTCGCCCATGCGGCTAAATCCATTTGTTTGTTCATCAACAGCCCAAGCAATTCTAGGATTTTCTCGGCTGGTAATGTCCAAACCATAAACACCAGAGCCGCCACGGCCGACACCAAAATAGAGCATTAATTTTTCATTAGCATCAATGCCGCCGCCATCACCCATCAGATTATAATCACCGTTCTGATCGTTATGCCAAACGACTAAATCACCATCCATGCCGTAATATTTTGTTTCATCATAGACCTGTAGGTTTTTAACGTTTTTGAGCATTTGATATGGCATAAATGAAAAGAGGTGCTGACCAGACTGACTATCAATTGCATGCAAATAGCCGTCATTACTACCAGTAAACACAGTTGCAGTTGCTGTGTTTCCATTGCTATACATTGCAATAGTAGGGGCTTTAAATATTTGATCACCAAGGCTTTGTCTTAAGTCCGTTAAATCTGCATCACCATCGATATCAAGTGTATCCATGCCTGCTGCCCAATTTAAAAGTTCATTGCGTTCAGCTGCACCATTTGCACCTAAATCAGCAGGAGAGAATTGGTTATTACCAGGGCGGAGTGTGAAATTAGCTTGGCGTAGGCTGACATTATTTCCAAGTCGATTGCGTGGAATGCTAAAACGATTTTGACCTACTGCGCTTAAATGGCTGGCAGCGCCACCATTTGTTGTAATACCTTCGTCTGAACCATTACTCCAATAATCTGTTAAGTTTGAACTGATATTTCCTTCTTCGGTGATGACAGGAGTTCCATTTTTATCAACTAGTTCGCCTTCTTCGTTAATACGAAACTTTTTCATATTACCAGCCCAGTGGCCGTCTCTGTATTCCCAAATATTGACGTAAGCTTGGTCAATGGCATCAAAAGGATTTCCTGTGACACTTGTAGAAAGGGCGTTATAACCTACAATAGGGGCTGATGTTGTTTCAATTTCTTCAAGGAGTTGTTTGAGGGTTGCTTGGAGTTCTGTTACATCGGTTAAAGCTTCATGGAAACCACCGCTATTTGCTGCAGCAGTATCCAATATTTCTTTTGATACATCATCAGGCCAACTTGAAATAAAATGAGTGATAATGCTTTGTTGACCGCTTACGTCGGGCATTAAATCTGTATTTGCCAGGTAACCTGTAAATTCATCGAGAAGTGTATGGGATGCAGCTGTATCGACAGTTATATCACCAGTCGTTGGCCATGCAACGCCACCACCTGCTAGGGCTTGGATTTGGCTGTTAGCATGCCAGTCGTAAGTTGGCTCACCATCGCTGACCATAATAATATGATTACTAGAGCAGCCGGTCATCTGTGGCTCATATGCACCATTAATACCGCCAGAGTATGCATTGGTATCAATATCATCTAGATGAGCTTGAAGCCAGCCACCTCCTGTGTTTTTCGCCCATGGTGAAGTGCCGCCAGTAAAGTAGAGGTAAGCTTCATAAATACTTTCGGTAATTGGGGTCAAAAAGAGGGCATCGTCACCGTTTGATCTATATGTATCTTCGAGATGCACTGCAAGCTCTTGAGCATCTGCAACAGAGTTAATAGGGCGGAAGGCTTCAATAACAAAGGCGCCATTTGTTGTTTGGCCGGGGTCAGGAAATTGGTTACGAGATGTGTAGGCTGGTCGACCCGCTGCATCCCAAGCACGGAAACCTTGATTATTTGGTGCTGTTCTCATTACCGCAACATTATTACCAACCATGCTAGGCAAAGAGTCTCTTACCACATCACGGATGATATCCATTTCTTTAATATACCAGCGATCTACAAGAGGTATTGGGCAAACATTATAATGAGCTTCACCTTGAATAGATGCATACTCTGGAGGACAGTGGTTTTGATCATGAGATACACCTAGAGATGGCGTGACCAAGTCTTTGTTTTCAAGCTGAGAATTAAATGAGCTTATAACAGCATTCACCGCTTGCACATCTGCATTGCCTGGATTGGTCGCAGGATCAACTAGGGCAAAAATAAACATGTATGGCAAATCAAGAGAAGATGATGAGTCAAGCAAAAACATGATGTTGGTGCCTGAACCTTCATTATTCTGCCAAATGAAATCGAGTTCATCAGCATGTAAAGCAGGCGATAAAGGTAAAGATGTTGCTGCCGAGATAAGTAAGACGGACCTAATTAGCTTTTTTAGCCTAAATAAAGGTTGCGCTTTAGAATTTGGATCTAATTTTTGCATACTTCCTAATACTCAAAAAATTATGTCACAAATAATGTAAAAGTCATTAAATATTTATTTTATTTATAAAAAAATAAAATGGCGTTGACATTAGCTAATTTAAAATAAGAATTGCCCCAATGGCTTATAACTTTAGATTAGTAGAATATTGAAAGGGTGAAGGTATTACTTACGTAACTGGAGAATAAGTTAATGATGAGGCTAGAATTTTTGAGCTAAAGAAATGTAATATCTGGCCATAATAGCTTTATCAAAATTTGACTCCTACTATTTATGGCCATGTTTTGCTAGACATGCTTAGTTAGATTTAAACACAAGGTCTTCTATAGCATGTGCAATTGTATGATTGCCTTGCTTAGAGAAGTGAAAGTAATCTTCTGCATAAAGCTTGTCTGTAGATATATTTGACTGCCTAAAATAGTCACGAATATTAATGACAGTTGGTTGTTTTATTTTTGGTGCTTTTTCTAGGTGTATTAGCTCATTTTGCACCCATGGCTTTTGAAGCCATTCATATCGCTGAGCATAATAATCAGGCATGAGTTTCCATATGCTGCCGCGGTCTAACCCTCTGGGTGTTGGTAAATAAAGGTAAACGACTTTAATGCCCTTCTGGTCAGCGTATGCCTGTAAATCAGCCATTAATGTTCTTAATAAAAGATACTCATTACCTTGGTCTGTCCAGTAAGTCAGCATGTTTTTAGCTTTTAGATAGATTTTAGAAAGCTCATCTCCTAGAGGCATAAAACCAAAATGTTGGAATCTTTCAAAGTTATAAAAAAAGTGGTCTTGCTTCTTGAAGTAATCCACAGTGTCTTGAGACATTGGATTAAGCAGTTTTAGAGGTGCCTTATGAAATACAAGTTGATTCTCTTGTATTTCAAACTGTGGTTTTACATAAGGCATATTTTCTTCTTCTGGAAGACGGAAAGGAATGTACACATTATTCAAGCTATCAATAGGTTCTTCATGTAAACCAATTACAAGCATGTCAGGGCTAAAATTAATAATAGATTTTTTTATTTGAACAAGGATTTGATCCATGCCGTACATCATCGTGGCAAAATTAAGCACTTCATGGTTATGAATAGCAAATTGTGGTAAAAGCTCGTGAGCTTCCTTGTTTAAGTTCTCATCAAGAATTGCAGAAATTGTTCCATTATTATCAACAGCATTATTACCATTCATGAGTGAACTGCCTAGAATCACTGTGCGATAGGTGTTTTCTGGTTTATCTAAAGCAATAGGTTTGTGGTGACGTCCGCCCCACTGGTCAATAACCCAAGAGCCTAGAGATAGGTTTTTTTTATTAACCCAGCCTAAGTCTTCATCAGGAATCGTGGCGTTCTTGTTGTTAAGAAATTCTAATGTTTTTTCTTCTGCTGTTTCACTTAAATAGCCTTTTAAATACCAAGTATCAGGTAGCAAGGAAGGTGCTATTAGTAATGCAACTTCAGTTACAAGCCATGCTGTAAGAAATAGTAGAAGTGTAGTTGGCGCTTTTTGTACAGTAGATTTAATTAACATTTGAGCACCTAAAACTGGAAGTAGATAAATGGATTTGCGCCTTGAGGCATTGCATTATGTGCGATAGCAATAGTAAGTACCCAGAAGCAGGCTTTTGCTAAAGGCTTAGCAAGAACTGCATTAAAACGCTGTGGATATGCACCGTAAATATGGTCAACAATAAACATGCCGAAGCATAGCCATGCAACAGTTGTAATAGGTAAAAAGTCACCTGGCTGATTTGCGAACATGCCTTGGATGAAGTTAGCCGCTTGATAGGTATCAGTTGCTCTAAAAAAGATCCATGTTATGAGCACAAAAAACTGTACAACAAGGTAAGTGATAAACCAGGGTGTTATTTTTCGAATGGTTGCAGGGATAAGCCTTTGGATAACAAGTAGCACACCATGTAAACCACCCCAAATGACAAAATGCCAAGCTGCACCGTGCCATAAACCACTGACAAGGGTTGTTGAACCAAGGTTGAGAAGGTTGCGTGGCTTTGACCGACGGTTACCACCAAGAGGAATATAGACATAGTCTCTAAAGAATCGGCTCATTGTCATATGCCAGCGAAGCCAAAATTCAGAAAAGTTTTTGGATAGATATGGGTAATTAAAGTTTTCTGGCAATTTAAATCCGAACAAACGTGCAGAACCAATCGCAATATTTGAGTAGCCACTAAAGTCACAATAAATCTGCACGGCATAAGCAAGAGCCGCAACCCATAGCATTTGGCTCAAATACTCTTCGGGGTTGTTAAATACTGGGTCTACAAGTTGCATTGCAAGTGTATCAGCAATAATTGCTTTTTTGATAATACCAGTAAAAATGCGGTGGATGCCTTCTTGTATATCGTCCCAATTAAACTTTCGACGCTCCGACATTTGGTATAAAAACTCTTGAGCTCGAACGATAGGGCCCGCAACAAGCTGAGGAAAAAAGGCTACAAATGTAAGGAAGTCTATAAGGTCTTTTTCCGGCTCTAACTCTTTTCTGTAGATATCAATAGAGTAACTAATGCTTTGGAAAGTATAAAAAGAAATACCTACAGGCAAGATAATAGAGAGAGTCCCTGTATGAGTTTCAATGCCAAGACTGGAAAGTAAGTTGATAAAACTCTCAATAAAGAAATTTGCATACTTAAAGTAAGCAAGGATGCTCAGGTTCGTAACGAGTGTAAAAGCTAACCAAAGCTTTGCTTTATGACTTGATGAATGAGTTTTGAGCGCACTATGAATTTGTCTGCCGCTCACAAAATCAATGCAACTTGTCAAAAATATCAAACCAAGAAAACGCCAGTCCCAACATGCATAAAAGCCATAGCTTGCAATGAGAAGCAACCAATGTTGAGCCTTTCTACCTAACCTCCAATAGAGGAGAAAAACAGCGCCAAGAAAGAATGCATATTGATATGAAATAAAGTTCATAGTATTCCAGTAAAAATGGTGTCGGCAATTATTGACTGGGTATATCAGAATATCCTATCAGGATGGTTATTCTTCAATATCGCAGGTTGACTGGGGGGTATTATAACCGGCTCTAATTTGAACTCATAGAGGATTGTGACATTTTGAGTAATGCAGGGCATTGGCATGCCCTGTGTAAGATATTGAAAATATTAGCTTTAAGTGATTGTGCCAGAAATGGACCCAAAGCTAATCGTTGTATCTTTATTTTTTGCGTACGCGGATAGTGTAAGAGTGTCGCCATCTTGCAGGAATGTGCGAGTTTCTCCATTTGATAACGCTATTGGTTTTTTGCCATTTTGCGTCATTTCCAGAAGGCACCCAAGACTATTTTCTGCTGTTCCGCTCAGTGTACCCGTTGCCAAAAGGTCGCCTGTATTCATCTTGCAACCATTAATGGTGTGATGAGCAAACTGTTGTTCTTGGCTCCAGTGCTGATGTGTGTAGCTTGTTGTGCTTATTACTTCTGTATGTCCTGAAGCTGTAGTCAGAATTGCTTCGATGCAAATAGAATAGGTTTTACGCTTCTCCTGTTGTAAATACTCTACAGGTACAGGCTCTTGCTGTTGCATGTCTTGTTCAAAGCTTTCAAGTGCTTCAGGAGTTACGACCCATGGTGATACTGAAGTTAAAAAGTTTTTGCCGAGAAATGGGCCTAGTGGTACATATTCCCAAGCTTGTATATCTCGTGCGCTCCAGTCATTCACTATTGTGAATCCAAAGAGGTGTTCTCGCGCTTTTGCGACGGGAATTGGTTCGAATAATGTATTTTCTTGACCAACAAACATGCCCATTTCAATTTCAAAATCGAATTTTTTACAGGCACTGAATTCTGGTTGCTTTGTCTGCATATTAAGGATTTGGCCTTGAGGTCTTTTAATATCCATATGGCTAGCCACAAGTGTTGATGTGCGACCATGGTATGCAACAGGAAGCTGTTTCCAATTTGGGTTTAAGGCATTTTCTGGGTCTCTGAAGAGGCTACCAACATTGCGAGCATGATTTTCACAAGAGTAGAAATCAGTATAGCCCCGTGTATCAAAAGGGTAGTGCATTGAAACTGAGTCTCTATCGATCAGTGCTTTTTGAACATGTTCTACATTAAGTAAGCGAGATTCAGGCGAGCTTAATAAGCTTTGGATTTGGGCGCGTACTCGCTGGCGGACCAATGGGCCTTGGGCTGCAAAAGCATTTAGCGTTGTTGTATTAAAAACTTTACCTGCTGTAATGCTAAGTAGTTGCTGCTCTTCTAAGTAGGATAGATTAAGCACTTTGTTGCCAATAGCAACGCCTATTGCTTTATGAGCAGTACCATTAGAGAAAACCCCAAATGGAAGATTGTTAATATCAAACCCTTCGCGAGCTTCAATATTTAATTGTTCTAATATCATAAGAAATCCTTTTCTTGTTAGCTGTAACCTTTCGGTATATGTTTAGCAGTATCCAATAACTTTATAATCCATGTAAAGCAAATGAGCCCTCGGGTGTTCTGAGAATAAACTACAGGATGTGCTAGAAGTATAGAGTGAATGATATGAGCGTTAGTCTTGGCATCGAAAATTACTATGAGATTTATGGCGAAGGCCAGCCGATTCTTTTTATTCATGGCAGCTATGCGTCTACGTCAACATGGAAAAAGTTAGTAGAAGAGCTTTCAAAAAACCATAAATGTATTTTATTTAAATTGCCCGGGCACTGTGGCTTGTCTGACCCTAAGGACTTTGATAAGCCAACAGTTAAGACAGAATTTGCTTTGTTGGATGGTATT
Source organism: Gammaproteobacteria bacterium UBA6940 (assembly GCA_002450655.1). Taxonomy (GTDB): domain Bacteria; phylum Pseudomonadota; class Gammaproteobacteria; order Pseudomonadales; family UBA6940; genus UBA6940. The sequence continues at coordinate 92,249 of DJZY01000074.1, forward strand.
ATTCAGAAAGAATGTCCTCAAGGGTTTCACTTAGTCGGTCACTCCTATGGTGGTGTTGTTGCTTTGGCTCTTGCTTTAGAGCAGATATGGCCTGTGCTGGGAATGACGCTATATGAGCCTGTATCGACTTGGGTTCTTGACTTGGTTCAAGAGAAAAAGGCCTTGCAACTACTACGTGACTTTTTAAATGATTACATCCCAAAGGCTAAGCAGGGCATGCCAGTTGGTGGTGATGTTATTGATTTTTGGTGTCACGCCCCAGTGTTCAATCACTTTCCTGAGGGGGTTAGGGAGCAATTGCTTCTCTTACAAAAGAATAACTTACGGCATTGGTCAATATGCACCCAAGCCAGTTATAATCAGGACAATTTAAACGCATTGAGTATTCCTGTGAGCTTGGTTGTTGGAAGTGAATCCTCTCCTGTAGCTCATGCTATTATCCATGCACTTGAACATTTATTGCCTTCAGCAGAGGCTAGATGTATTCAAGGGGCTAATCATTTGCTTGTCACAACGCATAAAGATGCTTGTTTGGCTGCAATGTGGTAGAATTAGCCTTTCTTCAAACGCGACTAGCAACTCTGCTGTGAAAGACTTGCTATCCAAGGAACTTCGGGATTTAGGCAAAATAATATGGTTGAGTCAACACAAGATATTTCTTCGATTAATATTGAGAATGAGCTTAAACAGTCTTACCTTGACTATGCGATGAGCGTCATCGTTGGGCGGGCACTACCTGATGTGCGCGATGGTTTAAAACCAGTGCACAGACGCGTTCTTTTTGCAATGAAAGAACTTGGCAATGACTGGAATAAAGCCTATAAAAAGTCCGCTCGTGTGGTCGGTGACGTAATCGGTAAATATCACCCACATGGTGATTCTGCGGTATACGACACAATTGTTCGTATGGCACAGCCTTTCTCTATGAGATATATGCTCGTTGATGGCCAAGGTAACTTTGGTTCTATTGATGGTGATAACGCTGCTGCAATGCGTTACACCGAAGTTCGCATGAAAAAACTAGCGCATGAACTTCTAGCTGATCTTGATAAAAATACAGTTGATTTCGTACCTAACTACGATGGTACAGAAATGATGCCTTCTGTAATGCCGACTAAAGTGCCAAACCTATTAATTAATGGCACGTCTGGTATTGCTGTAGGTATGGCGACAAATATTCCTCCACACAACCTTACTGAAGTTGTGTCAGCTTGTATTGCTCTGCTCGATAATCCTGAGCTCACAGTTGATGACTTGATGGAATATGTAAAAGGGCCAGACTTCCCAACAGCAGCAATCATCAATGGTCGTGCAGGTATCGTACAAGCCTACCGTACAGGTCGTGGCCGTGTTCTTATGCGTGCTCGTTATCATATCGAGACAACTGAGCGTTCTGGTCGTGAGACAGTTGTATTTACGGAAATTCCTTATCAGTTAAATAAGGCAAAGCTTGTCGAGCGTATTGCTGAACTTGTGAAAGAGAAGAAAATTGAAGGCATCGCAGAGCTACGTGATGAGTCTGATAAAGACGGTATCCGTATTGTTCTTGAGCTGAAAAAAGGTGAGAACGCAGAAGTTCTTGCTAACAATCTTTATTCTCAAACACAGCTTGAATCTGCATTTGGCGTTAACATGGTTGCGCTTGTTGATGGTAAGCCTCAACTTGTTAACCTTAAAACAATTCTTAAAGAGTTCTTGAAGCATAGAAGACGTGTTGTTACTCGTCGTACTGTTTATTTACTTCAGAAGGCTCGCGAAAGAGGCCATATCTTAGAAGGTTTAGCAGTTGCTTTAAGTAATATCGATCCTGTTATTGCATTGATCAAAGCATCTCCATCGTCTGCTGATGCAAAAGAGCAGTTAATGTCGCAGGCTTGGGCTCCAGGTGATGTTCTGGAAATGCTTGAAAGAGCAGGTGGCGAAGAAGATCTATGTCGTCCAGATGATTTACCTGCAGGTCTTGGCTTTGTTGATGGCAAATACCATTTATCAGAGCGTCAAGCGCAAGCAATCCTTGATTTAAGACTGCAAAAGTTAACTGGTATGGAGCAGCATAAGCTTCTTGCTGAATACCAAGAGAAACTTGAAGAAATGCGTGCTCTAGCACTTATTTTAACTAACCCAGAAAGACTTGTTGAAGTTATTCGTGAAGAGCTTGAAGAGATTAAAAGTGAGTATGGTGATGACCGTCGTTCTGAAATTTCTGCATCTCAACATGATCTAAGCGTTGAAGATTTGATTGATGACGAGCCAATGGTTGTCACGATTTCAGAAGAAGGTTATGCAAAAGCACAGTCTCTAAGTACATATCAAGCACAACGTCGTGGTGGTCGTGGAAAGATTGCTGCTTCCTTTAAAGAAGATGACTCCGTGAAGCATCTTATCGTTGCTAATATGCTTGATACTATTTTGTGTTTTACAGATAACGGTAAGTGTTACTGGTTAAAAGTGTATCAATTACCACAAGGTGGCCGCTCAGCTCGTGGTCGTCCACTTGTGAACATTATCTCTATTGCACAAGATGAGCGCGTAACATCTTTATTGCCTATCCGTGACTTCCCAGAAGACCACTATGTATTCATGGCAACTAAACTAGGTACAGTAAAGAAAGTACCACTTGAGCAATTCTCAAAACCAAGAAGCCAAGGTCTTATTGCGCTTGCACTCGATGAAGGCGATACGCTTATTGGTGCAGCGGTAACGAATGGCGAACAACAAGTAATGTTGTTTGCCTCTGGTGGTAAGTGTGCTTACTTTGAAGAGTCTGCAGTACGCTCCATGGGTAGAACTGCTCGTGGTGTTAGAGGTATGAGGCTTGCTGAAGGTGAGTCCATCATTTCCCTGATTATTCCACAAGAAGATAAGCTTCTATTGCTTGCCTGTGAAAACGGTTACGGCAAGCGTACAGATGTGTCAGAATTTACGGTGAAAGGCCGTGGGGTTCAGGGCGTAAGAGCCATTATGGTTAACGAACGTAATGGTCAAATGGTCTCTGCTATTCAAGTTGATGAGTCAGACGATATTATGCTTATCAGTGATCACGGTACACTTGTAAGAACACCTGTTGAAGGTATCAGTGTAAGTGGTCGCTCAGCCCAGGGTGTTGTTCTTATTCGTTTAGGCGAAGGTGAGAAGCTAGCTCGTGTTGAACGTGTAGATGACACTGGTAGCGAAGAAGACATTGAAGATGCTGAATTGGTTGAAAATTCAGAAGGTAATGTAGAAGACAATGGAACGTCTTCTCCTGTTAATAACAGTGCTGATCAAGAAGGCGATAGCACTGATAACGATAGAGATGCAGCAGATGACGAATCAGATGAATCGGGTTCATAATTTTTCAGCAGGTCCAGCGGCGCTTCCGCTGGAGGTGTTACTTCAGGTTAAAGAAGATCTTCCTAACTACCACGGTGAAGGCGTTACTGTGATGGAAGTTTCTCATCGTGGCCCATTATTCGCGAATGTGTTTGAGCAAGCTCAAGCAGATCTTCGTGAGCTTATGGGTATTTCTGATGACTATGAAGTGCTTTTCTTGCAGGGCGGTGCTCAAACTCAGTTTGCTCTTATTCCTATGAACTTAGGTATCGATGGTAAAACTGCAGGTTATGTTGATACAGGTCACTGGTCTAAGCTCGCTATTAAAGAAGCAGAAAAAGTAGGCTCCACTCGTGTGCTTGCAAGCTCACAAGACACAAACTACACCTATGTGCCTGCGTTTGATACTTGGGGTTCAACAGAAGATTTGTCTTATCTTCATATCACGCCAAACGAAACAATTCATGGTGTTGAGTACTTTAACTTCCCGCAAGGTCTTTCAAAGGATGTGCCACTAATTGGTGATATGTCTTCCACAATTCTTTCTCGTCCAATGGATGTGAATAATTTTGGTTTGATCTATGCTGGTGCACAGAAGAACATCGGTCCTGCTGGTGTAACGCTTGTTATTATCCGCAAAGATCTATTGGCCCGTTCTGCTGATAAATTGCCGAACATGTTGAGCTACAAGTCTCATGCAGCTAAAGGCTCCATGTATAACACGCCACCAACGTTTGCAATTTACCTTTCAGGTCTTGTGTTTAAATGGTTGAAAAAGCAAGGTGGTCTTGATGCTATGGCTGCAATCAACAAAGCCAAAGCAGATAAACTTTATGCTTGTATTGATGAAAGCCAGTTCTTTAACAACCCAGTTGAAAAAGAATTTAGATCATTAATGAATGTGCCATTTACTCTTGCTGATAAGTCTCAAGAAGCTCGTTTCTTAAGTGAAGCTGCTGCACAAGGTCTATCAGGATTAAAAGGTCACAAAGCTGTTGGTGGTATGAGAGCAAGTATTTACAATGCTGTTGCTCCAGAGTCTGTTGATGCGCTTGTTGCCTTCATGAAAGAGTTCGAAAAGAACCTTTAATATCTCAAGCTATAAGTTGTATAGTATTAACTGTGCTTTAAAGCCAGTGAAGCAGCCCAAGCGCTTAGCTTAGGGCTGCTTTTAATATTTAAAATCTCGAAATTCATAGGAATGGGTTTATGTCAGAGTCTGAACAGAAGCTCCAGGCGATTAGAACTAAAATTGACGCCATCGATGAGCAGATCCAAAAACTAATCGTTGAAAGAGCGATTTGTGCTACTGAAGTTGCAGAAGTAAAGCAAGCAGAGCTTAATTTTGGTGATACAAACAGAGAGCTTGTTTACTATAGACCAGAGCGGGAAGCTCAAGTATTAAAGAAAATTATTGACCGTCCATGTGGCCCAATGAAGCCTGAAGATATGGCAAAACTCTTTAGAGAGATTATGTCGACATGTCTTTCTTTAGAGCAGCCTATGCAAATTGCATACTTAGGCCCACAAGGTACATTTACTGAAGCTGCAGCAATTAAGCACTTTGGTCATGCAGTTCAAGGCGTGCCTTTAGCAACGATTGATGAAGTATTCCGCGAAGTTGAATCAGGTTCCTGTCATTTTGGTGTTGTGCCGGTTGAGAATTCTTCAGAGGGTATGGTTAACAATACTCTTGATTGCTTCATGAACTCTAACCTGAATATTTGTGGTGAAGTTGAGCTGCGTATACATCATCACTTCTTGAAAAGTGATCTTACTCGCACAGACCAAATTACACGAGTTTATGCTCATCAGCAGGCGCTTGCACAATGCCGTAAATGGTTAGATGCGCATTACCCTAATGTTGAACGAGTAGCTGTTAGCTCAAATGGTGAAGCTGCACGACGTATTCAAGGTGAATGGCATTCAGCAGCAATTGCTGGTGATATGGCTGCAGAGCGTTATGGCCTTCAATTTATTGCAAAAAATATTGAAGATAACCCAGATAATACGACTCGTTTCCTTATGCTTGGTCGCCAAGAGCTTGAGTCCAGTGGTGATGATAAGACGTCTGTAATTGTATCGACAAAAGATCGTCCAGGTGCGCTACTTTCATTACTCCAACCTTTGATGGATAATGGCATTTCTATGACTCGTCTTGAAACACGTCCTGCAAGTTCTGCAAAGTGGAGCTACGTATTCTTTATTGACTTCGAAGGTCATATGAATGAGCAGCGAGTAAAAGATGCAATATCAGCGATTGAAAGTGAAGCAAACTATGTAAGACGTCTAGGTTCATATCCACGCTCTTTACTTGGTGTTGACTGATTCTTTTATAGAACTGTTTGTATACCCATAGTGTTTGAGTTTTAGGTGTAAAAAGGACCTAAAATTCAAATGCTATGGGTATAGACTACTGCTTTCAACACACCTCAGACAGTACGAGCGTGGTTGAAAGCATTTTTATTTCAAAAAATTGATAATGTGAGAGGGGCTAGCCTGTGTTAGACCAGTTTGAAAGTATTGTTGAAAAAATTACCGCAGATCCAGTAAAAAGCCTATCTCCTTACACGCCAGGTAAGCCTGAAAAAGAGCTGAAGCGTGAAATGGGTATTGATACTGTTTATAAACTTGCGAGCAACGAAAACCCTGTAGGCCCAAGCCCACTAGCAATTGATGCTATTCAACGTGCATTAACTCAACTGCATCGCTATCCAGATGGAAATGCTTATGAGTTACGTGAAGCGATTGCCTCTCATTATTTTGTAAATCATAACCAAATTACGTTTGGTAATGGGTCAAGCGATATTCTTGAATTTGCTGTACGAGCTTTTGTTGAGCCTACAGATTCTGTTGTTGTTTCACAGCACGCGTTTGCTATCTATGATCTTGCTACACAAGCCATTGGTGCAGAAGTGATTAAAGTACCTGCTCAAAACTATGGCCATGATCTTGTAAGCATGGCAAATGCAGTTCAAGAAAATACTAAAGTTGTTTTCGTTGCAAACCCAAATAATCCAACAAGTACATGGGTTAAAGAAGCAGAGCTTAGACAGTTCCTTCAAAGAGTACCTCAGCACGTTATTGTTGTTCTTGACGAAGCTTATGGCGAATTTATGGAACATCAAGACGAGCCGCTTGTAGGTTGGCCTAACTCGGTGCAACTGCTACAAGAATTCCCAAATATTATTATTACTCGTACATTCTCAAAAGTGTATGGCTTGGCAGCACTTCGTGTTGGTTATGGTATTAGCCACCCAGCAGTTGCTGACCGAATGAATCGTGTAAGACCTCCGTTCAATGTTAATGCACTTGCTCAAGCTGCAGCGCTTGCCGCGTTTAAAGATCTTGCTGGTCTTGAAGCTTGCGTTGAGCAAAATACAAAAGGCTTAAAGCAAATCTTTGCAGGCCTTGATGATCTAGGTCTAAGCTATTTACCAAGCCAAGTGAACTTCATCACATTCTTTATTGGTGATCGAGATGCTCGTAGTATCTTTAATTCACTTCTACAGCGTGGTGTAATTGTTCGTCCGCTTGCAAACTATGAAATGCCTGACGCACTTCGTGTGTCTGTTGGTACTGAAGAAGAAAACCAAGCATTTTTAACAAGTCTTCGTGACATTTTAAGTGACTAATATTAGAGAATAAGGCCGTGATCTTTCAAAAGTGTGCAGTTATTGGTTTGGGTTTAATTGGTGGTTCATTTGCTGCAGGTATTAAAGCAAAAGCTTTAGTGGGGCAGGTGAATGCGTATACACCGCGAGAAGATCATTTACGAATAGCAGAACACTTAGAGTATATCGATCAAGGCTACTCAGATATTCAAAGTTGTGTCAAAGATGCAGACCTTGTTGTTATAGCAGTACCTGTTGCTGCTTTTGAGTCAGTTTTTCAAGCTTTATCAGAGCTGCCTGAAAACTGGCTTGCCCCTAACGTTGTAGTGACTGATGTTGGTAGCGTTAAGGGCTCTGTTATTGCACTTGCGAATCAATATATCCCCGATTTGCAGTTTGTGCCTGGTCACCCAATCGCAGGCTCAGAAAAGTCAGGCATTCTTGCTGTTAATCCATCTCTTTATGAAAAGCATATGGTTGTTATCACTGAAAGCTCAAGTGGTAAACAGTCTGCAAGTTCTAGAGATAAAGTTAAACAGCTCTGGGAAGGGGTAGGGGCTCTTGTTAAAACAATGCCAGTGGAAGAGCATGATCGTATTTTTGCTGTGACATCGCATTTACCACATCTCTTAGCCTTTTCCTTAGTTGATACCTTAGCAGGGGACCCTGCACAACAAGCTATATTTCAATTCGCAGCTGGTGGTTTTCGAGACTTTACTCGTATTGCGGCAAGCGATCCTGTTATGTGGCATGATATTTTCTTTGCAAATAAAGAGAATATGCTATCAGCAATCGACGAATTTAGTGAAGGACTGAATGCACTTCGTGGTGCATTAGAAACGGATAATCATGAAGGAATAATGGGAATTCTGACACGCTCTCAAGCAGCTCGTCAGCATTTCCAAGTGATTTTAGAACAGCGAGCATTTTCATCGCTGGAAAAACAGTCAAAAGAGAGTTCAAAAGATATGAGTGAAACACACGTTCAGCATTTCCTTCTGCAGCCAGGTGGTCAATGCTCTGGTGAAATTACAATTCCTGGCGACAAATCAATGTCTCACCGTTCTATTATGTTTGGTGCTTTATCTGAAGGCACAACAAATGTAAAAGGTTTCCTTGAAGGTGAAGATGCTTTAGCTACACTTCAAGCGTTTAGAGATATGGGTGTTGTTATTGAAGGCCCTAAAGACGGTGAAGTGGTTATTCATGGTGTAGGTCTTCATGGTCTTAAGCAACCAAAAGGTGAAATCTATGTTGGCAACTCCGGCACAACGATTCGCTTAATGACTGGTCTTTTAGGTGCACAACAATTTGCATCAAGAATGGTTGGTGACCCAACAATTATGAAAAGACCAATGGGTCGTGTTGCAAACCCTGTTAATTCTATGGGTGCAAACATTACAATTTCCGACGCAGGTACACCACCTGTAGTGATCGAACCAGCTCAAGGTCCATTAAAAGCGATTCATTATGATATGCCAGTTGTGAGTGCACAGGTGAAGTCTGCTGTTCTTCTTGCAGCTCTTTACGCTGAAGGCACAACAACAATAAAAGAAATTGGCCCTGCTCGTGATCATACAGAAAGAATGTTAAAAGCATTCGGTGTGGAAGTTGAGGTTGATGGTTACAATATAAGCCTTAAAGGCGGCCAGAAGCTTGTCGCTACAGACTTTACTGTACCTGCTGATATTTCATCGTCAGCATTCTTCTTGGTTGGTGCTTCTATTGCGCCAAACTCCAACCTGCTTATGAAACAAGTTGGCATGAATCCAACTCGTACAGGTGTGATCGATATCCTTAAGTTAATGGGTGCTGATATTACCCTTGAAAATGAGCAATTTGTTGGCGGTGAACCAGTTGCAGATATCCGCGTAAAATCTGCTCAACTGAAAGGGATTCAAATTCCAGAAGAGCTTGTGCCTCTTGCGATTGATGAATTCCCAGCAATTTTTGTTGCTGCATCATGTGCTGAAGGTGAAACAAAGCTGACAGGTGCTGAAGAGCTACGAGTAAAAGAAAGTGACCGTATTGCATCTATGGCAGCAGGTCTTAAAACCCTTGGTATTGATGCTGAAGCACAGCCGGATGGCATTATTATTCAAGGTAAAGGCAATGGTGACTTAGCTGCACCTATCTTTGGAACAGGTGAAATCGAAACATTCGGCGATCACCGTATTGCAATGTCATTCTCTATGGCTGCTCTAAGAGCAAGCGGTACTATTCTTGTAAAAGATACAGGCCACGTTGCAACTTCTTTCCCTGGCTTTAAAGATCTTGCTCAAATGACAGGTCTTAACGTTGAAATCACTACATAATATTTTAAAGTGATTGAAGAAGCAGGCGTTTAGCCTGCTTTTTTTTGTCTGAAATTTGCGCGATATCATAATGCTGCTGACTTCTTTATAAGGATTATCTGATAAAATTACCCTTAAGCACGTTTGTTTCACTGAGTAGGGTGGCAAAATGCTTGATAAGTGGCTGATGCTACAGAATAAATTTAACCCGCAGCCACGCCAATCGAGATGAGGACTATCCATGGCATATGAATATGGTTCAACCGACTTAGGGATTAAAAACCCTTTTAAAATAGAGGGGAGTATTAGGGCAACACGAGGCGGAATTCTTGCTTTACTTGGTGTCTATGCGCTCTTTACTGTAAAAGGTCTTGTCGAAAGTGGACAGCACTTAAGTGGCTGGTTTGCTCTAGGCGTAGGTGTACTCTTACTTGTTCATGGTATGACAGTTGCCTCATTTGGCATTATGCAAGTCACTCGCTTTTTTGTTGGCCGAGGCGTGCCTACAAGTCTTGCTAAGAATCGTGCAAAAAGTGAAGCTCATCGAGCAGAAACAGATATTGTCTATAGTGCACAAGATCTTGAGCAAATGCTGCAAGGTCGAAAAAACATTACAATTTCTGAGCCAGAAGGGTGGTTTGCTCGTTTGGTGCATTCAATTTTTCCACGATTAATTTTTCTACCTTACGCATACAGAAATATTGCTCAGCAATTGGGGCAAGCATTAGCGCAAAGCTTGTTTGGTCTTTTATGTTTTAGCTTGGCATGGTTTTCAGGTGCTTCTGGACTAACCAGTATTGATGACACTAATGTGCTGCAATGGCTAGCACTTGGTTTAGCCGTGTATTTTATCTATGTATGGGCACGATGTGGTAAGCCACTCAGCCGTAATCTTCAAAAAGAGCCTGATGCTATAGGTATTCCTACAATAGCGGCGTGGATTGCTTTTTCAATTTTATTACCTTTTGTTCTTTTGGCGTTTGATACCTATATTTTTGAGTTGCCTAAACTTCATTTTGATACGAGCCACTATATGATGATAATTCTTGTCTTTGCAGGTGTTACTTCTATTTTTAGTTTTATTTTATTGCGAGAAAGGGCGTCACTAGCTGATCCTAAAACTGAAGTATCTGAAATGCGAAACAACTGGCAAGAGTCTATTCATCCACAAGAAATTTTTATTAACTTTGAAAATATTGTTATGGCAAATCGTCGCTATAAAGAAGTACCAAACCGATTATATCGAGATTACAATGCTGATCTAGATGAAGGGGGAAGTGACGATAAAGGCCAATTTACAGGAGAAACAATTCAAGAAACACAGCCAGTGTATAAATCACTTGGTTGGTCGAAAATGTTTTTGCAAGTGCGTTATCTAACAACTTTAATTGGCCATTTTGCATTGCTTTGGGCTGCTGTTAGCCTTTATCAAAATATGGGTGAGTTTGTTGATTTACTTCGTCCATTAAGTGCAAAAATGTTTTTAGAGCAGCTTTATACTTGTATTGGGCTTGGTTTCTTTGTGACGATTTTGTGGGTGTTTGGCAGTATTTTATCGAAACTTGCACATGCATTTTGGTCTGAAATGTGTTTTGAATCTTTGGTTGTTTTCTTTCAATGTCAGGGCACATTTACTGAGTCACGCCTATCAACTGGGACAAGTATCTATGACAGTCTGCGTTCAGAAAATGTGTTGGTTCGTTCTAGTATGACACCATGGATTCTTGTTTCTCGTTTAGTAACAAGCTGCTTTACAGCAACAGGGGAGAAGAATCTTGAGCATCCTCGTCATATATTGGAAATGCACAGTGCAAATCATGAGTTGGATAAAATAATTCATGAAATGCGTGGTTTCTTAGATAATCGAGAAACGATTGCAAGTATTAAGAATATGAAAGACCTTCATTCGACAGCTAATATTCAACAGGTGAATACTGCTTCAAGAGTACCGCCAGCTCATCATGCTGCAATGGAAGCTGAGTTTGAAGAGAATATTGATGAAGAAAGAGCTATTGAATATTCAGGGTTTCAGATTTCATCAGATAAAAATAGAGATGAGCCTGAACGAAATTAGGTCATTTCACGCGAGGTAATGCCATAAGAGGCGTTACCTCGATCTTAAAATATGCTTAGCGCATACCCTTACCAATTTTTTTTGCCACCTCATGGGATGGTACATCACACTTTTCAATCATTTCAAAATCATGGTCATTATCTATGGGGCTGGCCATGCTTGTTTTAGCCGTCGATGCAGAACTTGCTGGCACTTGAGTTGCTCCAAGCTTTTGAGGTGATTTTATGCTTTCCAGTCTTGGTTTATCTTGCAGGCTTTTTTGAGCTGTTTCTTCGCTGACGTTTGGCAGGATAATTTCAATTGGCGTAGGCCAAGCTTGGATATTTGAATTTTTCACGTTACTTCTCGCTGTACTTAGTTCATTATCATTAAATGCAATTGAGAATCATTTTCATTTAATGGGCTGGAATATTAACCAATTCTGTTATTCAAAACAAGTCTTTTATTCTGCAAAAATTGAATTTTTTTTATTCCGATTATTTTCTGTACATAATGTTACAAAAGGGCTTGTAAATGATAACGATTATCATTAGCATTAATTTTGCTTTGAGTTTACAAAGCGTTACAAATTGGAAATATGAATGTATTCAAGGAGATAGTCTTATGGCCGCAGGTCTTTTTAATCCAGCTGCAAATACGGCAGTGCAAGTAGCAGAGCGTAATATTCATCATTTGGCAGTAGGGGCAAGGGATGACAAATTTAATAGAAACGTAACGAACGATGGCACGGCAGAAGGGCAGTTTTTACACGCTGTTTTACTCTCTTCAAGTCAAAATCATAATCCTGCAAAGACCGCATCTCATGCGATCTCAAATCCAGATCTAAAAAACGCTGCAGTGCATATTTACTTAAGCCGTGCAGGTCAAGATGTGAATGTCGGTAATGCTCACAGATATGCAAGGCCAATGGCAAAAGCAGTGATTGATGGCATTCGTTCTGCCAAGATTGACCAAAGCCTCAAATTAAAAGCCCTTGAAGTTGTCGCATCTTTATCTGATGTGGACTGGGCTTCAGAAGAAGCCATTGATGCTCTTGAGCAAGAAGGAAGTGATATTAAGCCGGCTCATACACCAATACACCGCTGTGTTGATGTAGCCGATGATAACCCTGATCACGATCACGCACTTTAATGGCCATAAAGACGTATCAAGGATGAAGCGTCTTTCACAATAATAAGAGAGGCTTTCTATGGCAGTATACAGCTCGTCACCCTTACAGCAAATTCAACCAGCACCGCAGCAAGTGCTGCATAGTTCTCATACACTTGAAGGGTTGCAGCCAAAAGTTCAGCAACCTTCTCCAAGTATTTCAGCATATGTTCGTGATATGCGCCAGCAAATGCCTGACCAGCTCAAGAAAATTATTAAAATTGGTGCAGCAATTGCTGGTATTGCATTAATAGCCACCACAATTGCAGCGGCTGTGATGGCACCACCTTTGCTCGCTGTTTTACCTGCTACTATGGGGGTTGTGTTAACCGGTTACGCTGCTTGGTCTGCGTTTGGTAAAAAGCCTTCAGTGCCAGAATCTAAACCACGAGATTTACAGATACAAGAGTTGAAGCAAACACCTGTTTACACCGAAACTCAAAAAATAACTCAACCAGCCACTGGTGATATAAGTACTACTCAGGCGCAATCACTTTTAGAAAAGCAAGAAGCTCAAGAAAAAGAAGAAGCTCAAGAAAAGCAAAAAACTGAGGAAAATAACGAAATTGCAAATATTCAAGAGTCTCAGCAACAGCAAATAGGCTTGCAACTGCATGAAGCACAAGACCCATATTTACCGGAAAATAGAGCCTTCCAACAAAGTCATTATAAGAGGACTGGCTCTGTGAAATTACAGGCTTATGATATTGCTGACTTTGTGTACCATAAAACAGGCAATGAGTTTGGTACAAAGGCCACTACCTTTATAGCCAAGCCAGATTTTATGCCAGCCTTGTCAGGTACGCAAACAGGTACAGAGTCAAAATATTATTGCATTAAACTAACAAGTACAACCTATGGCGATCAGCCTAAAGGGTATTCGGTACGAGATGCCTATTTATTTGATAAACATATACGTAAAAGAATGCCAAGTGCTTATCACTTATTTACAGCTTACAAGCTTACTGATGAAATGCAGCAGCATCTTAAACATAAAACTGGCGTTGACAAAGATTTTAATAAAGATATTTTAATTATGCCATATTACCCAGTGAGTGGTGCTGAAATAATTCGTGGTATAGAAGCAATTCAGAATCCTAAAGATCAACTGAGGATTTTTAAACATTGTTTTGGTCCAATGGTAAGCTCTCTTGCGTGTTTAGCCAATTGTAATTTAATTCATGGCAACTTAACAGAAAGTGTCGGCTGTGACTCAGAAGGTAAGAGTACTAAATATGAGTTTCACGATGGCCAGTGGATGATGGACGATAAAGGCCATGTCAAATTAATTGATATTGGCGATGGTGATGATGATCGTAGTCAGTCTTATCCTGGAGGCATAAGTATCAAAACTACTGTTCAAGATCTTGTACCAACCAGACAGTCTTCAGATAAAATATATTTTGTAAGCTTAAGAGCTCAAGACCGACTACGCCCTGCTGCCGAAGAGGCAACTAAAGCTGCAGCGGCAATTGATATTAATACTGCAACCAATCGTAAAGAAAAGCTTGCATTAATCGAGAAGAAAGAACGGTTAGAGCGGTTAGCACAAGCCCATCGTCAAGGCCGAAATTCTGATCACGCCTGCCAGTTTCAGAATATTCATGAGCTTTTACCACAGTTTAAAGAATTAGTGGCACGTTTTGGGCATGGTGACCAAGATTTACAGCAAATCATGCAGCAGCTTGAAAAGGCTCATGGAATTGCAACGGAGGTGTTTGATTATATTTATCTAGATGAAACTCCTGATTTGTCCACTCAAAAGTACGATGAAATTCAACAAAAAGTTGATGCGTATAATGAAATTATGGGGCAAATTTATATGAAGTGCCTTCAATTTGTTACTCATGATAGTTATGTTGCAAGCTACTTCCCTTGTGATAGAGACCCGACCCAGTCGTTTATGCCTGTACAAATAAATCAGCTTGAGGCTGATACAAAAAAACTTGGTGAGCAGTTGCAAGATTTGCATCAGCTTGTTGCGCAAAACATGAAAAATGCAGAAAGACAAGTGTAGAAGGGCACGATATAAAAGCCAAAAAAAACGATGCAGAGTTGCATCGTTTTTTTAAAAGAGAGGTGTCCATTATGGATTTTTAACTTCATCCATAACTGTAATACTTTTATAGGATTTCATAATAAGGCCAAAACTGACTTTTTCAAATGTTCTGAAAATAATCATGAGGCCTGATCTTTCACTTGGAAGCTGGAGTAGCTCGTTTGTTTTACGGTCGCGAACTCGTTCACCAACACGGTAAGTGGCCAAGACATCGCCAACTTCCATTTCTTCACGCTCACCTTTGTTAATGACAACAACATCATATTGGCTTACGTTACGTACACCTGCAAAAACGTGAATAATTTTACCATCAATCTCTTGCTTCGGCGATTTTGGGTGGAAGACTGATTGTACCCGCTGTTCCAGAGTAGGGATTAACAGGTCACTAATACGAACTTCTTCATCAGACTCAACAAGCTTAACGCGAGCAATATCGTCGGTTTGCTCAAGAAACTTACCTAAACCAATTTGAATTGCTTCATAGCCTAGGTTTTCACCAGTTTCGGGGTCAAAGTAAGGTTCGCCACCACGGTAAATACCATAGGCTAGAGTTGCATCACTCCAATTGTTTAATGAGTCTCTTGCATAGAAGTAATCAGATGTTCCCATGACAAGACGGTTATCATTGCCTGCCACAACATAAGGTGCATTATCGAGAGTAGATTTATCAACGACTCGGTGGTTCACTAAGAAGCTTTGGATTGCATCAAGAGGGACAGAAGGGATCTCTGTTGTGAGGTGGCTTACTCGCTTACGAGGTGTTAGTTTAAGTGTGCCATCAGGAAGATACTGTTTATGGCTATCAGAGCCAGTACCTCTATCAACTGTTAAACGAGGCTTACCATCGATGTAAACCAGTTTGATTGTGTCACCCTGATAAATATAGTGAGGATTTTCAATCTGACTGTTAATATGCCATACTTCCGGCCATAACCATGGGCTTTCCAAAAACTTTTCTGCAATATCCCAAAGAGTATCACCATTTTGAACAAGGTATGTTTCAGGGGGTGATTGCTTAAATGCTTGAGCAGCATGCGCATTTGATGCAAAAGCTAATAGCGCTGTTAAACTGCCTATCACGAGACTCTGTTTTAAGATGTGAGTTGTGAAGTTTTGAATTGATCGAACAAGATTCATTCTGCAAAGCACCTCTAGACTTATATTTTTGGGCAGATTATAGCTTTTAAGTAATTAATTTATAATCTGAACACAGATATACTCAAACTCTAAGTCACGTTTACCTTTCTCCACTGAGATGTTGAAGTGACTCATAGAAAATGCAAATCATCAATCATTGGCTGATTTTACCTATATCATTGTTGTAAGATTAGTCGCAGAACTTCATTAGAGCACGCTTTAAGCAGCTAAAAAGGTAAGCTTTTGTTAAAAGCTTATAAAAAGTTAAGCTGTTGTGGCTTGTTTGGTTATAATGGTCATTTTTTCTGACTATGTTAGTTAAATATTTATGAACCAGTTTTTATATAATTACCTGTATATACCCATAGTATTTGAGTTTTAGGTGTTCCTCTCACCACATGAAATGACTCAGCGGTGTTGTGACCCCTTGCATAGAATAGCTATGCTGCGTTGTTGCGCCTTGCTGAGTTATTTCATGAGGCGTTTTTTTCACCGAAAACTCAAAAGCTATAGGTATGCTAATGGAAAAAAATATTTTTCAATTGAATTATTCAGCAATAGGAGAAGAGTGATGGCGGTATTAGAGGTACTTCACTTCCCAGACGCAAGACTGCGTACAGTAGCAAAACCAGTTGAAACAGTAGACGACTCAATTCGAGCGCTTGTTGCAGACATGTTCGACACAATGTATGACGAAGAGGGCATTGGTCTTGCTGCAACTCAAGTAAATCATCATATCCGTTTACTTGTCATGGATCTCTCTGAAGAGCGCAATGAGCCAATGGTATTCATTAACCCTGAAGTTATTGAAGCTGATGGGCATCAAGTGTATGAAGAAGCTTGCCTTTCTGTGCCTGGGGCTCGTGCAGGTGTTGAGCGTGCTGGTCACGTTAAGATTAAAGCACTGAACGAGAAAGGTGAAGAGTTCACTTGGGAAGCGGAAGGTCTGCATGCTGTTTGTATCCAGCATGAAATGGATCACTTAGTTGGTAAGTTGTTTATAGACCATCTATCAGCATTTAAGCGTCGTCGTATTGAAGAAAAGCTGAAGAAAGGGAAGAAAAGTGCCAAGTAATTTTTCCACTCAAAATAAACAAAAGCTTATCTTCGCTGGCACGCCTGAGTTTGCTGCAGAGCATTTAAAAGGTCTAATTGCTGCTGGTCATGAGATTGCACTTGTATTAACTCAACCGGATGCTCGTGTTGGTCGAGGTCGTAAAACAAAGCCTACACCTGTAAAAGCTGTTGCAATCGAGCATGATATTCCAGTGCTCCAACCAGAATCTTTAAAAAATAATGATGAAGTGCTTGATCAAATCAAATCGATAAATCCAGAATTTATGATTGTTGTTGCTTATGGTCTTTTAATTCCAAAGGCATTCCTTGATGCGCCGGTTCAAGGCTGTCTAAACGTTCATGGTTCAATTTTGCCAAGATGGCGTGGCGCTGCTCCTGTGCAACGAGCTATTGAATCAATGGATGCTGAATCTGGTGTGTGTGTTATGCAAATGGATGTAGGCTTAGATACTGGTCCAGTCAGACATCAAATTAATCTGCCTATTGAGCGACAAACATCTGCTGAGCTTTTAGATCAACTGGCTGTTATTGGTGTTGACTCTCTTCTTGAAGTCCTTGAAGCACCCGAATCTTTCCCACCTGTGGCACAGCCAGAAGAAGGTGTAACTTACGCTCATAAAATTCATAAGTCAGAAAAAACGATTGACTGGACTCTAGCAGCCAAAGCCTTAGATGCAAAGGTTCGTGCTTTACAGCCTTGGCCAAGTGTTATGGTTGAAAATGAAAGCTACGCTTTTAAAATTCTAGAGGCTCAACCAGCTGTAAATGGTGCATCTAGTGAGCCAGGCACTATTATTGCTGTAGATGCAAAAGGTATAGAGGTTGCTGCTGGTGATGGTTCTGAACGTCTTTTAATTCAAAAGATTCAAGTGTCTGGTGGTAAACCTGTCAACGTAAAAGACTTCTTAAATGGTAAGCCTGACTATTTTCAAAAAGGCCAAAGCTTAAAGCCATCGGCAGGTGAGAATGAATAACCCTAAGAAGAAAGCAGCGCCAAGTTCTTCTCAAAAAAAGGTCTCTAAAAAGGGGCCTTCTTTTGATGATGTCAAGAAAATTCCTGGTCAGCTCAAAACTCGAGCGCAAGTTTTAGTGCTTATGTTGGAAGTGCAAAAAGGCGCTTCACTACAACATAGCCTCGACCGTGCATTTCAAGACTTTTCACCACAAGAGCGAGGCTTTGCTCTAGAGCTACTTATGGGGAGTCTGCGAGATTATATTCCTCTTCAGATGGAAGTACGAAAGTGTTTAGCGAAACCTCTTAAATCCAGTGGTAAGTGGCTTGAAGCTTTACTTGTTCTCGGTGCATATCAGTTGACTTCAATGAATACGCCTGCCCGTGCTGTTATTCACTCTATGGTTGAAATTGTTAGAACACTTGGTTACGACCATTTAGTAGGGCTTGCTAATGGCGTCTTACGAGGCGTTCAGCGTAATATTGAAGCTGCCAATGGAGAGTTAAAGCCTTTAGCAATACATGACTATTTAAATGAAGGTCATTGGTTGCATGCTGAGCTCTTTAAAAATTGGCGTAAAGAGTATTTTCCAGGCATTATGCAAGGTTATGCTTCAAAACCACCTCTTTATATGCGTATTAGTCGAAAAGTCTCGATGGAGTCTTATTTACAACAGCTTCAAGATGAAGAGATCTCTGTTCGTTTCTTGCCAGATACGGTTATGCCTGTTCCACAATGTATTCAGCTGGAAGAGTCGCAACGTGTGTCAGATTTACCTGGCTATCATGAAGGCTTATTAAGTATTCAGGATTATTCTGCTCAGGCCTGTGTTCAAGCACTTGTCAATCAAATCGAAACAGAAGGTTGGCTTCAAGCAGAAGGCGTGGCAAAATCACAGCCTTTAAAAGTGTTGGACGCTTGTGCAGCACCAGGTGGAAAAACAGCAGCACTTATTGATTTACTGCCTGAAAAGACTATGATACATGCGGTTGATATAGAGTCTTCACGAGTGGAACGCATTCGTGAAAATATGCATCGGCTTAATGTATTAAGTGAAAATCTTGCACTCATTTGTGCCGATTTATCAAAACCACATGAAATAATTGACCAAGTTGCACATGATGGCGGCTATGATGTTATTTTACTCGACGCACCGTGCAGTGGTACTGGTGTGATAGCACGACACCCTGATATTTTTTGGTGTCGACGCGAGGAAGATATTCAAGTTTTAGTTGAAACTCAGCGCCACCTCTTAAAGAGAGCAGAAGCTCTTTTAAAACCAGGTGGTTTGCTTATGTATGCAACTTGTTCAATTTTAAAACGTGAGAACACTGATAACATCGAATGGTTCATGACCGAAGGTGGTAGTCAGTTAGAAGTTGTGCCTATGGACGCACGACTTGGTTTACAGCAAGCTTATGGATATCAAAGGCTTCCATTACCTGACTCAGATGGTGATGGTTTTTATTACGTGTTATTACGGAAGCCGCGATGAAAATTATTATATTAGGAGCCGGCCAAGTTGGCGGCTCGCTCGCTGAACATTTAGCGAGTGAATCAAACGATATTACGATTGTCGATACGAATGGTGCTTTTTTGACAGACCTGCAAGATCGACTCGATGTTGGGGTTGTCTGCGGCTCAGGTTCTTATCCAGATATTCTGGAAAGTGCTGGAGCAAGAGATGCAGAAATGCTGATTGCGGTCACAAATAGTGACGAAGTCAACATGGTTGCCTGCCAAATAGCCCACACTCTCTTCAGAACACCTACCAAAATTGCTCGTGTCAGAGCGCCGGAATACTTCAACCGCTCAGGTTTATTTCAATCAAGCTCAATACCTATCGATGTTATCATCAGCCCGGAGCAGGTCGTTACAAACTATATTTGTCGCTTAATCGAATTTCCTGGAGCACTTCAGGTATTGGACTTTGCTGACGGAAAAGTGCAGCTTGTTGCTGTTAAGGCCTATCATGGTGGCCCTCTTGTTGGTCAAGAGCTTCGCTATCTTCGTCAGCACATGCCTAATGTTGATACTCGTGTTGCTGCAATCTTTAGACGTGATCGTCCAATTTTGCCTGAAGGTAGTACGGTCATTGAAGTTGATGATGAAGTCTTCTTTATTGCGGCTCGTAATCATATTCGTGCGGTTATGTCAGAGCTAAGACGTCTTGAGCATCCATATAAGAGAATTATTATTGCAGGGGGCGGGCATATTGGTGAGCGTCTGGCTGCAACCTTAGAACACCGTTATCAAGTTAAACTACTTGAGCGTGATGAAGCTCGTAGTGCAGTTGTGGCTGAAACCCTAAATAGAACGGTTGTTCTTCGTGGTGATGCGACAAACCAAGAGCTGTTACTGCAAGAAGGGATAGAAGATACGGACGTATTCCTTGCGGTCACAAATAATGATCAAGCAAATATTATGTCGTCCATGCTGGCTAAACGTCTTGGCGCTCGCAAAGTGATGACGTTAATCAATAAGCCTGCTTTTGTTGATCTTGTTCAAGGTGGCGATATTGATATTGCTATTAGCCCTCAGCAAGCAACGATTGGTAGCTTGTTAACCCACGTACGTCGAGCAGATATTGTGAACTTGCACTCACTTCGTCGTGGTGCTGCAGAAGCAATCGAAGCAATCGCTCATGGTGATGAAAGATCATCTAAAGTTGTAGGTAGAGCTATAGGTGATGTGGATCTACCAGAAGGTGCAAGCATCGGTGCAATTGTACGTGGTGAAGAAGTTATTATTGCTCATGATGATGTAGTAATTCTTGCAGAAGACCATCTGATTATATTTCTTATGGATAAACGTCGTATACGTGACGTTGAGAAGTTATTTGAAGTTGGGTTTGGCTTTTTCTAAGAGCTTTAAAAATAGCTTTTTGCTGTAAGTATTACTGGGTTGACTATGAATTATAATACGATCGGATATATTTTTGGTGTCCTTTTAATGGCGTACTCCATTACCATGCTTCCACCTATGATGGTGGGGCTTTGGTATGGCGATGGTGGTGTTGTCCCATTTTTATGTGGTTTTGCCGTCACTTTTTCTGTTGGTCTTATTATTTGGGCCATGCTTTTTCGACGAAAAAGAAGAGAACTTCGAGCTAAAGATGGTTTCTTTATCGTAAGTATGTTCTGGACTGTACTTGCCTTTTTCGGTGCTGTTCCTCTTTATCTTTTTCAAGAGCCAAGCATTAGCTTTACGGATTCGTTCTTTGAAGCAGTTTCTGGTTTAACAACCACAGGTGCTACAGTTCTTACTGGCTTGGATACAATGCCAAAGTCTTTACTCTATTATCGTCAGCAAATGCAGTGGCTCGGTGGTATGGGTATCATTGTTTTAGCCGTTGCTATTTTACCAATGCTTGGTGTTGGTGGTATGCAGTTGTACAAGGCTGAAATACCTGGCCCTGTTAAAGACTCTAAGTTAACCCCTCGTATTACTGAAACAGCAAAAGCCCTGTGGTATATCTATTTAATTTTAACGATTATATGTAGCTTCTGTTACTGGCTAGCAGGCATGACACCGTTTGATGCAATAGGGCATGGCTTCTCAACGATTGCAACTGGTGGGTTATCCACGCATGATGCAAGTATTGGTTATTTTGAGTCAGCAACAATTGAAACTATTTGTATTGTGTTTATGTTGATTTCAAGTTTGAACTACGGTCTTCACTTTGCTGCATGGCAAACAAAAGGCCTACGCCATTATATGAAAGATGCAGAAATGTGGGTTTTCTTTAATGTGCTCTTATTCATTGTTGCAGTCTCTACAGTCTATCTCTGGCTTACAAATACCTATACAGATCCAATTGAGTCATTCAGGTTTAGTATTTTTGAAGCGGTCGCAATAACAACCTCGACAGGTTTTGGTACTGCAAACTTTGCAGCTTGGCCAAGTTTAATTATTACGCTCTTGTTCTTGGGAAGCTTTATGGGTGGCTGTGCAGGTTCAACCGCTGGCGGCATTAAAGTGATTCGCGTTTGGTTGGTAACTAAACTTAGTCATCGTGAAATTCGCAAGCTCATGCATCCTGCCAGTGTGTCGACAACTAAGATAGGCCGTAAACCTGTAGGCGATCGTATTATTGAAGCTATTTCAGGTTACATTGGTGCTTATATTGTCGTTTTTACCGTGCTATTACTTTGTGTTATGGCAACAGGTTTAGATTTGGTGACAGGCTTTTCTGCAACGGCTGCATCGTTAAATAACTTAGGTCCTGGCCTCGGTGATGTTGCTGCTCATTATGGTGATATTCCTGGTGTGACGAAATATATGCTCTGTCTTGGTATGCTTTTAGGTCGTTTGGAAATTTTTCCAATTTTAATTATCATGACCCCAAGCTTCTGGAGAAGTTAAAAAATACTATTTAAAAGGCTGGCATTTGCTGGCCTTTTTATTGGTTGCCTAATTTATAAATGCTTTTGTTTCAATAAAATCCTTCCAGCGAGCTCCAATTTTTTTGATACCAAAACAATCTTGTATATAAAACTGTGCTTGGCCAATTCTTTGCTCTAAGTGTTGCCATGGTGTTAATACCAACCGTTCAATGTAAGCGCTCATTCTAAGCAAT
>DJZY01000068.1 GCA_002450655.1 Gammaproteobacteria bacterium UBA6940
TGAAGTAATCGTTGCCGACCCTCAACAATCGCAATCATCAGCAATCGACATCGAAAAGCTCCAAAAGCCAGAACCAAACCTTCTTATTAAGGAGTCGGCCCCAAGCCCACTCCAACGGCTCTTTATAAACCAAACTCGCTGGATGAAGGCCACAACAACCGGTTCGATACAGCTTCCACTGATACAGACTGATTCAGGAAAATCCATATCTACAGCCAAAAAAAATATTCTTGGCACTTTCTTTGTTGCAGCATTAGCAGTTACAAGTGGTGCTATTGGTTACAGAGTAGGTAAAGGCCCTAGCAATGAAGTTCCTGCTGGCGCATCTGCCCTTTCAGATTATGCACAAGCATGGTTAGATAACGGTCTACAGCATAATGGGGATATACGAAGCGTTGGGTATTTTCAAGATTTCCCACTGTTAAACGTACTTTCCCAAAACCTAAGCCATATCTGCAAAGATGTGAATAAAACAAATGAATTCCTGCAATTTACCCAAGCATTTTCATTCGCAACACATATACAAACACTGCACTCTGACTTCAACACAACAAAAATCATGGATGAACTTGAACACAACACAAATGCTTTTAAAAAACAGGAAAGTACATCCGCCGTACTGGATACAGCTCATGAAGTTTTAAGCAACCTTGTAAGTGTGAACAATGAAACCTCAAGTATGTTTTTTGATCACGAGTTTATCGCAAAACAGCTGCCTCTCATTGCTTCACAACCACCACTAGAGCAACTTTTAAACCAAGCGTTAAAATCAGCAGATGTTGCTAGCAACACAGAACTAGAGCAAGAATTACAGCAAGCACTTAGTCACCTCAAGCTTGCGGCATTATCTGTTCCAAATTGGCCAGCAGACGTGCCTCTAAAGGACTTACACAAACAGCTTTTGGATGTACTAGCACCTCTTCAGCTTGATAAACCAGCATCATCAGAGGCTTTAAAGACAGTGAAATTACTCCGAAGTATAACCCTGTCTCTTGAAGCTATTCGCCAACATATTCAAGATCCTAGCCTATTCCTCAATAAGCCATTAGCAATCGATGTACCTGACTATATGACGACTACACCCTGGTCACAGGCTCAACAACACCCATGTGTATTACAAGATGACCAGGACTGGGTTAATAGAGGCATGACAACAGATAAAAGCAAAACCTTACCAGCCCTGCCAGATTATGTGATTGCTCGTGGTCATGCCTTTGCTTCAACTGGCTTACTCGAATTAGGGCTTCACATGGTCGAAGAAGGCCTAAAGCCAGAGCTCCCTAAAATTAATTCAGAACAAAACTTAAAAAGCGCCCTTTCACGGCTCACAGAGCCAAAAGGCATTTTGAACCAAATATGGTTAGACTCAAACCAAAGCCTGCCTCTTGAATCCTGGGTTCATCATCAACAAAATCAAAATCAAAATCGACCATTACAATACATAGCCCCACTCAAAGCAACGCAACTTATTGTCAAAGAGCTCAGTACGACATTTAAAATATCTACAGATAAAGTATTTGCACAACTGCCACAGTCGCTACAAAACCCTATTAAAAAAGCACTGATAAGTACTCAAAACCACTATTTAAACTTAGGACAAACACCCCGCTTAAACTGGATTAACAGCATACAGCAGATGCTAGGGCTCAAAAGCGCAACCAATGCACCTGAGACATTAATCCTTAACGAAACGAAAGATCAATTTACACCTGGTCTTCCATTAACACAGCGACTGACACTGAGAACAAAAGAACAAGTTGTCATTCAAGGCAGTAACTCATCTGCTATTAATAACGTAAGCGAACTCTTTAAGAAACTCTACAGTTCCAGCCCCACTTTACGCCAAGATTTATATGAATCTAGAACCTATATTAACCATAAAGCAGGCGAGCCAAGCACCTTTAAAATTCAACTTGCAGATTTAGATGAAGGTGTGGCTGGTTATGTTTCTGGTGGCGATGAAGTGACCGAATTAACTCTTGATGAACCCTACTATGGTAGCAATGCAACAAGTAAAGATGAATTGATGCGCGTTTTGGTTCATGAAATTGCACATAACTTACAACCAGGGCTCGCACATTTCGGCGTAGATACAATTCTTCAGCCATCACTTGGGAAATTTATCAAGCCCCATGATCGGCAGCAGATGTTATGGATGGATCGAATTTTAAATGAAGTCGGCATCAAACGAGAGTTTGAAACCCCTGATTATAATAATGATGCTGTCAGCCTCAGCTTTTTGAAGAACCAACTCAATACAATCAAACAGGTGTTGTTAGCTCTTAATAAAGGAGATGCTCAACAGGCAATTCATATCTTAGAAGGGATAGACCAGAAAGCACTGGTTAACTTAATGGACTATAACCCGCAAAAAGGAACAGGTAACTATTACAATAACTTTATGTCAATGAAGGAAGCTGTACTACAGCATGCTGTTATTATTGCTCATAATGCTGTTTTAAATGAAAAAGCACCGAAATCGGTGCTAGGTACAATTAAAGAGCTTACAAAGGGTACAACAGATGAGATAACAAAAAAGGCAATCGACAATAGCCATCAAACAACTGGGCAAAGTTAGCCCTTTTGCTCTTTGCGATAGGTCCTCTGCAATAATATCTCTTATTTAGGCCAAGGCCTAAACATACCATGCATAATTTCTCCAGAGTTTCTCGCACCCATTAATAGCATAAGTGGTAATGTTTTGGCCATTGGCACAAATGGGAAACTCTTGAAGAAGATAACCGCCAAATCTTTTAGATTTTCATTTTTATGCTCTTTTTCATGAGCTAGGGCACGAGAGTAGAAAAGACCATTCTTGAAACCTTTAAAAATTTTTTCCTCAGGCTCGTTATAACCCCAAGCTTTAGCTTTTAGTAGTGATTCTGGTGTCTTCATTTCTCTCGAGTTATTTTTTACCTTAAACAATTGCTTGCCATTATGTGTAGAACTGATTGACTGGCTATCAATAGATACAGATTTAACTGCTGCATGGGTTTTAACTTGGCTTAATTTGCTTTGATCTGTACTTTGCCCCATGGATTTAGAATCGGCAGTCTGTACACGAGGCCTTTGTGCATCGGAAAGAGGGTCATGAGCAGGCGCATCCTTCGAATGTTGAACACTATCACTTTGATGATCAATGCCATCGAGGCCTCCTTGTAAAGAATCAAGATGAGCTGTACGCCCAAATGAAGCGCCTTGAAGTGCCATACTACCCTTCCTTAAAGTTAAATTTTATTTAGAATCAAAACCATAATACTCTTTAATGCTTAGTCTACCATAGCCATATCTACAAATTAGATACATTTTGTTACTAGACTGCTCAAGTCTTAAGCATGCTGAGCAAATGGATTAGTCACAAGGCGAATATGATCAACCATTTTCCATATATTTAAATCCTGACCAAAGAAACTCAAAACTCGAGATTTCAGACTCTTTGATGCCATAAACTGCATCTGCTCAATAAGATACTTATAAAGAAGCACTTCAACCTGTGTCGAATTACAAAAAAACTTCATGGACCAATCAGGAAAACGAAGCTCATCAATATCTGTCGTGGTCATGTACATAATTTCATGCCGGTCATCTTGGCAGATTTTAAACCAAAGTCGATCAAGAACAGCTTCATCACCTTCAAGATATTGAAGAAAATAGTCTTGGTCAGTGTAGAGGTAACCAGAAACGCTTAGTCTTGCATTTCTTTTTTGAATTTGAGGAATAAGCCGCTCAAGCTCGCCATCTCGATTGAAAGAAAGATTACGACTTAGATAAAGCAGTGATTTCATCATAGCATTTCAACCTTGTGAAATGGGGCATGGATCATATCACCTTAAACGTCAACAGTGCATGATTACTGTCTTGAGTCTACAAGCCCTCCCTTGAAAAAACAACTGAAGCTTTAAAAAATAAATAAAAGCGAGCAAAAATTAATTCAAGCCAATATTTCAAAAAAGACAACTTAGCTTAAATAACGATTTGAAATAATGAATACCGTAAAAAAAATAAGCCAAATCAGTTAAATTATATTCAATTTTTGCATTTTCTGCGACAGAAGTCACACAATTATTTTTTTAAAACTACTCTTAAAATATTCAATTTAACATGATTATTGAATAACTCGCTAAAATAACTGATTTATGATCTGATGACCTCAGGAGGCTCAAGACTATGAAGATCTCTAAAAAGTTAATTGCTCAAACACTGTCTGTCTGTATGATGTTTGGCTCCGCACAAGTATTTGCCGACACAGTAAAAGTGGGCATGTCCGCAGCCTTCTCCGGTCCTACTGCAGCATTGGGCAATGGCGTAAAATCTGGCGTTGAAGCCTATTTTAAAGAAATTAATGCCAAAGGCGGTATTAACGGCAACACCCTTGAACTTGTCGGGTACGATGACGGTTATGAACCAGCTAAAGCAAGCCCAAACATGGAAAAACTGATTGATCAAGATAATGTTATTGCAGTCATTGGCAACGTAGGCACACCAACAGCAGTAGTAACTGTTCCAATTGCTAATGAGAAAAAGACACTTTTATTTGGTGCATTTACAGGTGCAGGCCTCCTCAGAAAAAGCCCACCTGACCGTTATATCATTAACTACCGTGCTAGTTATGCAGATGAAACCTCTGCAATGATACAAGGCTTAATGAGTTCAGGTATTAAGCCTGAAGAAATCGCCTTTTTCACCCAAAACGATGGTTACGGTGATGCAGGTTACAATGGTGCTGTAAAAGCACTTAAAGATGCAGGCTTCGCAGGTGCAGACAGCCTTGCCCATGGTCGTTACACGCGTAATACTACAAATGTTGAAAGCGGCCTAGCAACAATTCTTGATGCTGAAGTTGAACCTAAGGCTGTCATTATGGTTGGCGCCTATGCACCTTGCGCCAAATTCATCCAACTTGCAAAAGAAGATCTACCAGACACTCACTTCCTGAACGTGTCGTTCGTAGGCAGCGCAGCACTCCTTAAAACCCTTGGAGATGATGCTGAAAATGTCATTGTAACTCAAGTAGTCCCTCACCCAGAGAGTGATCTTGCAGGTGTTCAAGACTATCAATCAGCTCTAAGCGCCTATGACTCAAGCCTTAAACCAGATTTCGTATCACTTGAAGGCTATATTGCAGCGAAACTCTTTGCAGAAGGTTTAAAGAAAGCAGGCACTGCAGATCGTGAAGGTGTGATTGATGGCCTGCTCAGTCTTGGCGATATCGACATAGGTATCGGCGAAACATTAAACATCAGCAGTAACAATAGACAAGCAAGTCATAAAGTTTGGCCTACAATTATTAAAGATGGCAAGTATGTAGAACTTGATTGGGGCTCACTCTAATCAATACAACATAAGAAGGGGCTCTCGAGCCCCTTTTGTCTGTTGCCTACTATAAAATAACATTATGATATGATTGAGTTCGGAGAAGTACCTATGGCGAAGCTTTCAATCAAAAAACTGATTTTATCGCTTGCAGCAGCCTCAACAATAGGTTCTGGAGTTCTCGTGGGTAGCCTCTTTTATATGAAAGGCGCCATGGACGCTAACCAGCAAACCCTTACAGAAACATACACTGCTGAAAACGAGAACCTAACAGTTAAAGAAGACTTGGTCTACTTCCTCTTAAGAGAAATGATTATATTAGGCTCCCAACAGTCTGAAGACTTAAATCAATTATCAAGCTTCGCACTCAACACAGCTGAATTCGAAGAAAAGCTCGACAAAACTATTCAATTTATTGAAAAAAATCAAGGTGATATACAATCAATTACTTCAGCTGAAAGCCAGCTTGGCACGCTCATCAATCTTGATGCTCAAGTGCTGGATCTTAAAAATACAATGTTCACACTAGTACAACAACAATCGAATCAACTTACAGCGATCAATAATCAACAAAATACTATTTTGAATGCAATTGAAGAAATTAAAGGCAAGTCTGTCTTCCAACAAACTCGTGTACAAAAACGTGTCGAGCGTGCAATGCGCCGTCTTACTGAGGCCGATTTAGCAGAAGACAGCCGCTTTTTAACAAACCTAAATGCGCTCTTCTCAGGCAAGGAAGGTGATATTGCAAGTGCAAGCCAAGACCTAAATACTTCTTTTTTACACCTTCTCAGCTCAGCGATGAGCATTAGCAGCATCTCCTCTGAGTCAGAGCTCTTAAATTTGAGAGAGAATATCATTAAACCTGAATTAAAAAAAATATCAGGGATTCTTGATACGCTTTCGACAAGCGTTGTTGGCTCTAATATGACTGAAACTGTAAACACTTTAGCAACAACAGTTAACCAGTTTATCGCCACTGCTTTTAATGGCTCTACATCCCTGCTCAGTACACAAGAAGCTATTATTGAAAGCACAGCACAGCAAAATCAAATTTTGAGCAGTCTACTTCAAGAAACACCATTACTGGCCGCAAGCATCAATCAATCAGGCGAAACCATTTCTCAAATACGTGAAGAAGTCACTTCGAAAGCAGCCCAACAAGCCGGCACAACATACGGTGTCGTCACTCTCATTGCCTTTACTGCAATTTTAGCCATTATTGCTCTTTGCTTCTTCTTTTACAAAATTCTCTGCACATCAATTTCAGACCTGAACAACTCGCTTAAGACAATTGCTCATGGCGATCGAGATCTGACAAAACGTATGAAACCATCTAATCTTGATGAGCTTGATCGAATTTCTTCCGACTTCAATATTTTTATCGAAAAAATTCATTCTACTCTTCAATCGATCCAAAATAGTCTTGGTGAACTCAGAAACTCTGTTGAAAACAATCTTCAAATTTCTGGCGTCAGTGAAACAGCATCAAATAATCAACTTCAAGGCGTCGAAAGCGCATCCGTCGCTATTGAAGAGCTGACAGCTTCGATTGGTAGCGTTGCTCATCACGCTCATGATGCAGCAGATGAAGCAACAGAAACAGTTAGAAATGTCAAAGACTCACTTACAACAGTAAACAGCTCCAAACAAGCGATCACTGGTCTAGTGTCATCTATTCAAAAAGGCACAGAAAATATGTCAACACTGAAAGTAGCCAGTGATGAAATGAAGCAAGTTCTGAGTGTTATTGGAGGCATTGCTGAACAAACCAACCTCCTCGCGCTTAACGCTGCCATCGAAGCTGCTCGTGCTGGGGAACAAGGTAGAGGCTTTGCCGTTGTGGCAGACGAAGTACGAAACCTAGCAAGTCGTACACAAGAGTCAACTCAGGAAATTAGCGAGATGATTTCAAGGTTACAAGATGCAGCCTCCACAACAGAGCTTATGATGAATTCTGGTGTTGAACAAGCAAACTCCACCATGGCGCTTGTTGAACAAACACAAGAAGCGTTTAATGCTGTTGTTACAGCCATTCAAAATATCTCAAGCTTCAACGATCAGATTGCGGCATCAACAGGACAGCAACAAGAAGCAACGCAAAATATCGCTGAAATGGTCTCTTCTGTACGAGACTCAGCTCAAGACACATCGACAGCATCGACAAATTTATCTCATAGCAGCCATAGCTTATCAGCATTATCCGATAATCTGACCTCTCTTGTGAGACAATTCAAAATTTAAAACTTGTATGATGTCTAAAGGCTTCTTATACTGAGTCATCAGTTAAGGAGCCTTTTTTATGTCTGAACATTTTATTTTTGGTCAGTGGAATGACCACCAGAAACAAATTATTGCTTTAAACCACATTCCACACAAAAAACCTGAAGACTTTCACAAACTTGAAAAACAAACAGAAGCTTTAGAAAAAAATATTGCTAGCTTTGTTAAAGGCGGCCCTTTTTTACACACACTACTCTGGGGCGAGATGGGGTGTGGTAAATCATCACTGGTCAAATCACTCCTTTTTAAACACAAAGAGAATCTCAGCGCCCTTCAAATTCGCATTGATCAACTGAAAGATTTACAACATATTATCGACACACACTTCTCAAATGATCGCCAATATATTATTTATATCGATGATATTTCTCTATCGAGAAGCGATGAAGATTTCTACTTTTTAAAAACATTTCTTGATGGCAGCTTCTTCCAAGTTGCAGACAATATTATGATGATTGCTACATCCAATAGGCGCCACCTTACACCAGAATTTATGTCGGACAATCAAAATGTAACTGTTATGGAAGATGCGCTGCACTATGGCGATGAAAAAAACGATGCGCTTGCACTCTCCGATCGCTTTGGTCTCTCTGTTTCATTTTATACCCTCGGCAAAAATGATTATCTTGAACTGGTTTTTCAGGAACTCCAAAAACGTACCTCAAAACCACTTAATAAAGATGAGATTAAACTCCATGCAACTCGTTACGCTATGCAAAAAGGCGGGCATAATGGCCGAACAGCCATGCAGTGTATTAAATATATTCAAATTATGCAGCCAGCGCTTTTTTAATACACAACAACACCAGCTGCATATAAGGCAACGCCACTAAAGTCGTTGCCTAAGCTTGAAAAAACCCGTTAGCATCTTGATTTCTCACCGTAAAGCGGTCAGCTAAAGACCGTATACCATCTGCAATATCACTCCCTCTGCTAAGCAACTTCATGTGGAGAAAGACGCCTAAAACTCAATCGCTATGGCTATACTCTAAAAACTCTAAAAAATTGATCCACTAAGACCCAAAATGTACAAATCAAGAACATTCAAAGGTGCCAATAACAATTTTTTTGTTTGTATTAAGTGTAATTTTGCAAATAAAAGCTAGGCTTAAGATATAGCGATATGACACCCAAACCACTTGGAGCTCTTTATGAATTGGCGTGATTTAAGTTTAAAATGGAAACTGGCCCTCCCTTTAGGTGCTATTACAGGACTTTTACTTGTATTATCAGTACAACAAATCAGTATGATGCAAAGCTCATCAAATAAATTTAAATCTATTTATGATAACTACGTTCCAGCCATTGATTTAACTCTTAATGCCGATCGAGATTTATACCAAGCACAAATAGCCGAAAGAACCATGGCCATGGGTGGCTTATCACCTGATAATTTAACGTCCTATCATGAAAACATTCAACAAGTTGATGACAGGCTCAATAAAGTATTAACACTTGATATTGAAGACAACATTAAATCAGATGTTAATGCGTTTCTTACAGCACTGAACCTGTGGCGATCAAATTCGAATGCAATGGTATCTCAGCTTGAGTCCAAATCAATATCAACATCACAGGCCACAACTCTAAGTGAAGGCTCTCTTGCACAGGAATTTGAATCTATTCGTGAAATTCTTGACAATATTGGTGAAGATCTTTCAACCACAGCCGGTCAATATGCTATTGAACTAGAGGAAAACAGTCAAAGCTCAATTGCTGCATCAATTATTTTCACAGGCATACTTATGCTCATCTGCGCTGCAATTGTTCACTTCTTCCCTAAGCTGATAGTGCAGAATATTAAATTGCTACAAAGCGCGCTGGATGAAATCGCAAACGGTAAAGGCGATTTACGTCAACGCCTACCAGACATTGGCCATGATGAAGTCGGCAATGTATGCCATACATTTAACCGCTTTTTGGACTCCTTACAAACCCTTATTCAACAAGTAGGCAATACCACAGTTGAAGTTAATCAATATTCAGACGACATGGTTGCGACTGTGGGTGAAAATACTGAATCAGTCAATGAGCTAACGGCCTCCATTCAACTTGTATCAACAGCAATTAATGAAATGGAATCAGCCATTCTTGAGGTATCGCAAAACACACAAGGGGTTTCCAACGAAACGCTTAGAGCAGACGAAGAATCGAAAAAAGCAGCTGGTATTTTCCAAAATACAATTTCAGAGATTACAGGTTTAACTGAACGTGTTGACCATTCTGTGAGTGATATTCAGCAACTTGAGTCTGAAGCACAAGGGATTGCGTCTGTACTTGATGTCATTCGTGGTATTGCAGAACAAACCAACCTCCTCGCACTTAACGCTGCCATTGAAGCAGCCCGTGCAGGTGAACAAGGTCGAGGCTTTGCTGTGGTTGCTGATGAAGTACGCTCACTTGCAAGCAAGACTGCAGAAAGTACAGCTGATATTAATCAAATGATCTTGCGTCTACAACAAGGTGTAAATAATGTAGTGTCATCCATGGATGCCGTTCGCTCTAAAGCGTCTGACACAGTGAACTCTGCACATCTTGCTGAATCTTCACTCAATGAAGTCAATCACAACCTTGGCTCAATGAACTCCCGCATTCTCCAAGTTGCAGCAGCTATTGAAGAACAGTCATCAGTAGTTGAAAGCATTAATGGTCAGATTAGCAATATCAACGATCTATCTGAGTCCTTAGGGGTCAAAGCTGTGACTGTTGCTTCTGTTTGCATGGACTTGAAGAAAGAGTCGAATCAATTACGCAATCAAGTCAGCAACTTCACTGTCTAGCAGCTCTTTAACCAATCTTATGACAAGGACACCCATTAATAATGGCTGTCCTTTCTTATTTACCCTTTCTATTTTTTTCAGCTATTTAAGTCACTCCAGTGCATATATTTTGCCCCAAGGGCGTATATCAGCCTCCCTTTAAGATCAGTCTTGTATCAAAAGTGCCCGCTCTTCTTTTTTTAATCAATTTCAGATGTGACTTTTTCATTTGTTCAGCTTTACTGTTAATGTAGAGGTGTAACGCCTCTCTTCAATAATGGAAAGATTTGCACAAGGCTGTGTTGTGAATAGCCATTCCAACACTAGAGTGATATTATTTATAGGATGGAGCACGAGTGCTTTTTGATTGATTATTTACAGATCTTAGCCGAACTTACATCTTACTTATTAAGTGACACGGCCTAGATATAAACAGAAATATACACATCTAACGGATATTATGTTTTAAGATACTTGTCATACATAAATCGTTATAGATATGAAGAACATAAACGTAATAGTATGATTTACATACTAATTACGCCATATTAGGACTGTGAATAGCCATTAACTATACAGTAATATTGAATTTGGTAAGATAGAAGAGGTTCATTTTCTCTTGAATGGTTTGGAGCAATTAGCCATGATGCTATGGAAAATGAGCTCTAAGAATGCAATGTGGTCAAAAAGGAATTAACGAGAATCCATGTCTTTACAAGCACCGTCAATTGTTATCTTTGATATGGATGGGACAACCATTCGCCATCTCAACCCAAAAGTGTTAGGTCTTATGGAATGGCTGGATGACACAGCATTCTCTATATCAAAAGTCTGGGGCAAAATGTTTGACCAGAAAAAAGAACCTAAACCAACAGCTGAATCTCCTGCAGGTGCACCTGTGAAACCACCCAAAGCTGTGATGATGCACAGAGCGCTTCACAAAATGAATCGTAAGCCAATCGATTTAATGGTTGAGCCCTGCCCTGGTATTTATACAGTCCTTTCCTTTCTTAAACGAAAAGGGATTCCTATGGGGCTTGTGAGTAATGGTCTTGGTAAAGGCTATGGCCTCGATGTGATCCAGCAGTTCGACTTAAAAGAATATTTTGATGTCACTATTTTTCGCGAAGACATTCATAGAGCCAAGCCTCATCCAGAATCAATTATTAAAGCAGTTCGCCAAATGGGCACTCATTTAGGTGAAAATGATACTGTATGGTATGTTGGTGATCGCCATAAAGATGTGACCGCAGCACAAAGTGCCAGTCGCCACTTGCCTTGCACCGTGATTCCTATTGCCTATGCAGTGAATGCTGCCATCGCTATTCTTGAAAAAAAATACGGGCCAGAACACATTATTATGAGCTACCACGAGATGTACAAGGTACTCAACCAGCTTTTTCTGACAGCGCCGAATGACGCGGCGCTCGCCTCATGTAAAGTTGAGGCAAAATAAGCCCGCTTTAATCACGTCAAAAAAAAGAGCAGCTCAGCTGCTCTTTTTTTCTCTCTTTAAGCCAAACTCGCACGGCCACGGGCAAGCTCCAAACTGAATTTGGGTTTAAAACTATCAGCAGAAGCAGCGGCCCACCAATCAGAATAAAGTGTGTCTTCAGGTGAATTAAGCAAGATACCTTCAGGTAAAAATGCATGAATACGATCCAAAGAATGCGCCTGCTCTGAACCAATTCGATGCATAAAATGATGCGGTTGTAACTCCCCTGGATGTTTAAAGCCAGCAGCAGCCACCATTTCTACAAGGCTGTCCATGGTTTTACGATGAAAGCGAGCGGCTCTTTCACCTTGCACTTGAGGAATAATACTGCGCTGACGCCACATGTCTTGCGTTGCGACACCTGTTGGGCAGGTACCAGTATGGCAACGCTGTGCCTGCACACAACCAATGGACATCATAAATGCACGAGCGGCATTACACCAATCAGCACCTATTGCGAGATTTTTGGCTAACCCCATGCCTGAATAGACTTTACCACTGGCCGCTAAACGAATTCTAGATTTCAGCCCAGTACCAACAAGTGCATTACGCATAATAATTAAACCATCAAGCAAAGGCATGCCCATCCAATCAGAAAATTCCAATGGCGCAGCACCTGTACCACCTTCACCACCATCAACAACGATATATTCTGGGTAAATCTCGGTTTCAAGCATGGCTTTCATCAGCGCAAAAACTTCATGAGGCTGACCAACGCAGAGCTTCAACCCAACTGGTTTTCCGCCAGCCAAGTCTCTCATTTGAGCTGCAAACTCAAGCATTTCAATTGGCGTACTAAAAGCAGAGTGGCTTCTTGGGGATAAACAGTCTTCAAATGGCGGGACCTGCCTTACTCTTGCAATTTCTTGTGTCACCTTAGCCCCAGGTAACATGCCACCATGTCCTGGCTTCGCCCCCTGGCTTAATTTTATTTCTGTCATAACGACTTGATCACTGGTTGCCTTATCTTTAAAAGACGCAGGATCAAATCGACCATGCTTATCACGAGCACCAAAATATCCAGAACCAAGTTCCCACACGAGATCGCCCCCATGTTTTAGATGATACTCACTAATACCACCCTCACCTGTATCATGATAAAAACCACCTTCTCTTGCAGCAATATTTAAAGCCTCAACAGCATTAGCCGATAAAGACCCAAAGCTCATAGCAGAGATATTAAATAATGACGCATCATAAGGCTTAGAGGTTTGTTCATTGCCAACAGTCACACGAGGTGAAGGATCAGGATGAGCTTCAGCAGCCATACTATGACAAACCCAATTATATTCTTCATCATCAGTATTACGCTCAGTACCAAAAGGCTTAGTGTCATTTTTACCTTGAGCACGATGAGAAATTAAATTTCGAGCTTCAAATGAATAAGGCGTCCCATGAAGATCATCTTCAACAATATAAGCACGAAGATAAGGTCTTAATTGTAAGAAGAGCCAACGAATACGCCCAACCACAGGATAATTACGAGTAATTGAATATTCTGTTTGAAACCAATCATAAGCAGCCAAAGCCACCAAAGCTGCTGCAATTAATCCCCACCAAAACCATCCATACACAAGTGATGCCAGTAAAAGCACAAGTGCTGCCAATGGTGCGATACAACGCTTTGCCATATTGAGGTATTTATCCATTCTTATATCCTTTTCTTCAACTGCAGTCTTAACCCATCCATATGTATCAGGTTGAGTATCAACGGAATAAGAATAATAGACACTTTAGTGAATGGCGTTAATTGTAAGGCGCACAGGTTCAAGTGATAGATCAATACTGTACACATAGGTCAAATCCTCAAGTGCAGCATCACCTAATGCTTCACCCACACTGACAGACCGACTTACAATATCGCCTTGTGTTGATGACACCTGAATAAGTGCATCTTGACTCGCATCAGCCATAAAATTATTCACAGCCACAAGATAACGGCCTACTTGAAGTTCACTGATATCACATGATGCATAATAATGCTCAGGCCCATAGCCAATACGATTATCTAAGTCCAATACACCTGATGCACCCTGAGGCTTTTTAAAGCTGACATGAGTCCCACTAGGCTCTATGACATGAAGATCAATATCCCCTAACCCATCCCAAGTTAAAGTCACATTAAACAAGCCATTTTGAATAGCCCTATCTTGGGTATAGAGAGATGCCAATGCCTGAGCAGCATAAGACTGAAATAGCCCATAAGGTTCAAGATCATCTCTCAGATAGGTTTTAATAAACTCATGACCTGTTATATCTCTGAGTAAGTGAGCATATGGTATAGACGTATTTGCCCCTAAAATGCTCTCATGACCAAACACAGATAAGCTTTGAATAACATAGTCTTTATCCGCTAATACATAGTCATGAATAATATTGGTTGCAGGTGGTGCAACATGAAGAGTACGAATAGCATCCATCGAAGATATGACTGCTTTTGATTCTATTGCCCTATAGGCATGCTCCGCAAAGAAATGCCCCTGACTATGACTCACCAATAAAGCAGACTTACCCTCTAAGAGCAATGTACTCAAACGAGCTTCATGGGCTGCATAATCTGATGCTGTAGGTGGATCACTCAATAAAGTGCTTAAATCCCCAGCCAGTTGTATTCCTATATTGGAATAGGCATCTTCCAGTGCGTTTAAAGCAATAGCATCCCCATCGCTTAAAGTATCACCTGAATAACGCCTCAACCCTGACAAGAAAGACATATCCCCTGATAATCCATTCCAGATAAGCTCATACCGAGAACCCACACCAAGAGCATCAGCGCGTTGAATAAAGACCTCCGCAATATCTTGAAAGCGACTCGCCCCCACAGCAGTGCCTGTGTGGTTATAGAAATACTCATAATCAATAGACGCTGGCAATAGTGAGACCTGAGGGAGCACATCCAATTCAAAGCGCTCTTGCAGCACAGCGGTGGTAAAACGGGTTTCCCGCTCGGTATTCCATACACCATTAAAAAAGCCAACAACATAAGCCCCTTGAGTACATTGAGTGCTAGCCAATGCCGACGTACTCAAGACTAAGGCTGCGAGTATTACCATAAGGCTCATCTTGAAGCTTTGTAGAGTATTACTCCCCATAAGACACCTCATGACAATCAGGGTCTTTCAATAAGCGTCCTACCTGCCCATCCCTCAATGCATTGTAATCATTATATTGATAAGCTCTTGCCTTGGTATTCGCGGTATAGGCTTCTAACCGCTTAAACAGAACAAAAGCGGCATCAGCGCCATAGGCTTTCACCAGACAAGCATCCACCACAGCAGATGCTTGACTTAACGCCTCAGCAGAGTCCTTTGTAAGATGAGTAGCTTGTATGGCCTGTAGGGACTGGGCAACAGACACAGCCGCTTTACGTTCTTTCGCTGTAGCATTCATAGCAGTAAGAAAACCATCTATATCATCCCGTATACCATTGGCATTTACATCCTGACCAGCCAAGGTCTCTGAGCGATCTAAAATGGGATGATCTCCCTGCGCCTCCATAATCTCAACTAAATGATCCAAGGTTGTCTGCGCCTGCGTTGTTTGGTTTTGATTTATATCCTCTTCACTTTGTCCACCACAGGCAACGAAGCAAAGGCATACACCATAGAGAATAAGTTTTCGTGTCATAACAGCTCCTTTAGCAAAAAGAGCATTGTCATGATTTGCGCTTATCTCATCTGTGATCCAAGTCACACAATTTGCAAAAAAATATCACTACTCATCAACCACTTAAAACTGCCTCTAGCGCGCATGAATTCGAGAATCTTGAATTACGTACACTTTTCAAGCTACACTTAAAAACATGAAAAAAGAAACCCCAAATAAACGAACACATGGTGGCGCCCGAGCTGGCGCTGGACGTAAAAAACAACTTGGATTCGGTGAAGAGACCAAGCCTATGCGTGTGCCTATCTCACTGATACCAATGGTGAAAGAAATGCTTGAAGTCAGAAAGGAAACACTTGCACAACTGAGCCAAGCCATGCTGAAACCTGCAGAAGAACTTCCGGCCATGGAGCGGCCATTGTTTAGTTCGAATGTGTCAGCTGGCTTTCCATCACCTGCAGATGATTACATTGAAGGCCAACTTGATTTAAATGAGCTGATGATCCTCCGTCCATCTGCAACCTTCTATGTTCGCGTTACAGGCGAAAGCATGAAAAATGCGGGCATCCTGCCAGACGATATCCTTGTGGTTGATCGCTCAAAGACTGTTAACAATAACGCCATTGTGATTGCTGTTGTGGACAACGAACTCACCGTTAAACGCTTTAGCCGCCAAGGTAACTCGATTCAACTGATCCCTGAAAACCCAGACTTCCCAGTGATCACACTCAACAACGATATGGAACTGAGCATTTGGGGAGTGGTGACTGGTGTCGTACGAAAATTCTAAAGAATCTCACATAATCTATGACCACCCAAGACGCATTGCCTTGGTGGACTGCAATAATTTCTATGCGTCTTGTGAGCGAGTCTTTAAACCTGCCTGGCAACATAAGCCTGTGGCTGTATTATCCAATAATGATGGCTGTATTATTGCTCGATCGAATGAAGTCAAAGCTGCAGGCATTCCTATGGGCGCACCATACTTTAAATGCAAGAAAGAGCTGGATGCGATAGGCGCTATTGTTCTCTCCAGCAATTACAGCCTCTATGGTGATATGTCTGCACGGGTCATGGACACACTCGCACAATACACGCCAGATATGGAAATCTACAGCATTGATGAAGCTTGGCTTGATCTGACAGGCTTTAAGCTCGATACATTGACGGACTACGGTCGCCAAATCGTAAAGGACACCCATCGCTTTACAGGGATTCCTGTGTCTATGGGTATCGCCCCCACGAAAGTCCTCGCCAAACTTGCGAATCGTGTCTGTAAAAAGCAGAACATTAAAGGCCAGGTGTTTGATCTGACTCAAGTAGACGATCTTGATGCGGTCTTAGCCAGTGTCGATATAGAAGATGTTTGGGGCATTGGGCGCAAACTCAGCCAAAAGCTTCGTGAGAAGCATCAGATTAAAACAGCCCTTGATTTAAAAAACACAGATGCCAACCAAATGCGTCGTCTTTATTCAGTAGTCATGCAGCGACTTATCTTAGAACTGCAAGGACACCCGTGTTTATTCGCTGAAGATGTAGAGCCTAAAAAACAAATTATTGCCTCTCGCTCTTTTGGCGAACGGGTCACGTCTCAAGATGATCTCATGCAAGCGATTAGTATGCACACAGCAAGAGCCTGTGAAAAGCTTCGATCGCAAGGGTCTGTTGCTGGCAGTATTAGCGTTTCTATACGAACCAGCCCATTTCAAGCCCGAGAGCCTTTTTTCAGTCGCCACGCCTCAACACAATTTGTCACACCAACAGCAGATACAAGCCTGATGATTAAAGGCGCATCAGAAGCCTTAAAGCATATTTATAAAAAAGGGCCTAAATACGCCAAAGCAGGTGTCATGCTCAACGATATCCAACAGGCTAACGAAATACAGCAGGATTTCTTTGCAGAACCATCACCTAAGAGTGATGCTTTAATGGGTGTCCTTGATGCAGTCAATCAACGCTATGGTAAAAACACGCTCTTTTATGGTTCACAAGGAGTGCAACACAAATGGCAAATGAAGCGTAATAACATGACACCTCGCTTTACGACATCTTGGTCTGATATTCCCAAAGTCTAAAAAGAATCCACATTAAATGAATTCATTCTGAATTCTTTTTTTAAAAGTCAGCTAATATAATTAAATTAACACTAAAAATTAAAGCGATAATATTTTCTTAAAATTCAAACGATGATAATCTGAAGGCAATTCAGAAAAAAATGGTCTTTTATTTCTGAACAAAGTGAAGTGACATTACAAGACCAAGCAATGTTTCCATGGATGGAAACACACAATCCAGAGCATTGGCATAAATGATCAACAGGCCCTAAAGCCAAGCAAACAAAGACAGTGATCAATACCAATCTCAACAAGCACGAAGAAGTACCAGCTCGAAATACCAGCATGAATATCAACATTTATGATCAATAAGGATTGGGTATGAATAAAGTGGTAAAAGTGGTTATTGGCACCCTTTTAATGGCATCTGCAGGACTTGCATCTGCTGTACCTCTCACCGGAGGCGTGAGTTTTTCGTCGACAAATACAACAGGGATGAACTGGGACTCATCAGCTGACTTTATTAATATTGCAGGAAATGCAGCGGTAGACGATGTTAGCGGTGAATTTGCAAACTACCTCAGCATTGGTGATTTAGCACATTTTTCCAATATTGATTACAGCACACCATTCACGGCTGCAACTATATGGAGTGCTGGCGGGCTGAGCTTTACGCTAGAAGCCATGACAACAATTCAGGAATTTACACGCCAACCTTGGCTTGACCCATTTGCACTCGTGCTTGCAGGCACAGGCACATTAAGCGATGGTATAGAAACCACCACAGGTTATTGGAATATGAGCGTGAACACAGCAGGCAATAGCTTTTCGTGGTCCTCATCGGCTGATGTCAATGACTCAGATATCCCAGAACCAGCCAGCATGAGCTTACTTGCTTTGGGTCTACTTGGTTTTCACGTAAGACGTAAACTGAAAAAGTAAGGACTGCCAAAAGCCAAACATTCACACTCCATTGAAGACCGCATGGGTATTGTGCCCACTGCGGTCTTTTTTTATGCCTTGGATTGAATGAATATCATAATAGTTTCACTCGGACATATAGAGCTATGCATTAAGCAAAAGTTCATTTGAGTTATGACTAAATAATTGAAATTATTTGACCTTTATGTATAAAAAAATTGGAAAAAAACATGTAAAGTCGATGATTCACGTTGAAATTACGTTTCAACTTCCATACAATCGATTTGCATTGCCTACACTTTTTGGCTGACCCGAAATGACCGCATGCACATCAATACAAATAAACAAGGAATTCATGATGAAAACTTTTGCTAAAAGCCTAACAGCACTTTGCCTTCTTGGTGCTTCTACTTTTGCAGCAGCTGTTCCAATGAACGGCGGCGTAAGCTTCTCTTCAATCGATGCTAGCTTATTCAACTGGGACTACAATGCAGACCTATTTGACTTCGCAGAAAACAATGCTGGTGTTGATAGTGTTTCTGGTGATTTTGCTGATGCTCTAGCAGTTGGCGATGCAGCAAACTTCCACGATTTTTATTACAACAGCAACTTTGTACCAGGCACTATCTGGGAATCTGGCGACCTTACATTTGTTCTTGAGCAAATTGACACAGCTGAAGAAATTGACGCTTATGGCGATGCAGCTCCAGAAATAGCTGTAATCGGCGGTGAAGGTACTCTTACTGACGGTATCGACTCAGTAACAGGTTACTGGAACATTTCTGTTAACACAGCTGGTGGCACATTCTCATGGTCTTCTTCTACAGAAGTTGACGAATCTGCAAACGTACCAGAGCCAGCAAGCCTTGGTCTAATTGCACTTGCAGCAGCTGGTTTCGCAGCTCGTCGTAAGTTCAAAGCTTAATTTTTTAAGCCAATAAAAAAGCAGGCACTTTAATAAGTGCCTGCTTTTTTTTTGTGTATAAGAAAAACTCAAATCGATGTAAAAATAGTCAAACAAGCTACAACAGCAGTAAAAAATCAATTTTAACCCTGTTTTTAATTAGACTTAAAAGCGCTTATCCTATATATTCAAGAAATCAATATAACAATTGGCAGTCAATAACAATTATTTTGCAGTAGGCTTTCACTTAAAAAGGGTGATGTATGAACAAAGCTTGGCAAGATTCTATCAAAGTTATTAAAAGTCAAACACCTGTTCTAATCATGTTTATAATGGTCGCCATGGCCATCATAACAACACTATGGCTCGGAATAAATACAGCTCGCAACGAGATCAAATCTCAAGATCAAGCCCAAGCCCTTATCAACACTGAACTCAATAGAATTGAACAAGAAATTGCCCAGCGACTCGGTGATAACGCTATATCACTTTATATTGTTGGTCATTCTCCAGTACTCAGACGATACGCAGAAGATTCTCAGGAATATTTTACTGATCTGCAAACATTATTTTACTCACTCATTAAATCGAGCCCTGATATTTATCAAATGCGGTTTATTGACCAAAATGGCATGGAAAAAATTCGAGTTGAAGATGTTAATAATCAACTGCAATTTACACCGCAAGATCAATTACAAAACAAGCACTCCAGAGACTACTTTATTGAAGCCAAACAGACTGCTATAGAAAAAATATATGTGGGAAAAATCGATCTCAATATTGAGAATGGCAAGGTAGAAGAGCCTTGGGAGCCAACAATTCGTCTTGCCATGCCCATCTATACACAGAAATCGCTGTTTTCAGGTATTCTGGTGATTAACATTCATGCCGACTGGATCTTTGATAAGTATTTAACATCAACCTTGCCAGAAGAATACAATTTTAAAGCCGTTAATAAAGAAGGCTATTGGCTTGCAGGGAAACCAATAGCCGAACTCTGGGGGTTTATGTTTAATGACAACGAAGATCATAGGATATCTCAAACATACCCTGAAACATGGTCTCAATTAAACCAAAAAACCCAAGCATCGACATTTATAAATAACAATAGAATATGGACACAAGATACTATCCAGGTTCGTGATATTTTTCCTAAATCAATCGAATATAGCAATCCTGACGAGGTCCTTTGGCACAGCATAGTAGACAGGCCTGCGCACACCCTTTTGGATACCCTGTCGTCACTCACCCCTTACTTTGCAATAGCACTGGTTTTACTCGGTATT
Source organism: Gammaproteobacteria bacterium UBA6940 (assembly GCA_002450655.1). Lineage (GTDB taxonomy): Bacteria > Pseudomonadota > Gammaproteobacteria > Pseudomonadales > UBA6940 > UBA6940. The sequence goes on from DJZY01000068.1 coordinate 20,622, forward strand.
GCCATCAGCCTTATCAAAGTCATTCAAGATAAAATGAACACAGAAAATGAACTCATTAAGTCTGAACGTCTATCCTCTTTGGGTGGGCTTGTTGCAGGTGTGGCACACGAACTCAACACTCCGATTGGCAGTGCCATTACAACTGCAAGCACCATTAATGCCTATGCCCTCGAAATTCGTGAAACGATTGAAAACGGCCAGATCAAAAAATCAAAAATTTATGAATTCACCAAAGATATGGAATACGCTGGCCAAGCTATTCTCAGCGGTTTAAATCGAGCCGACCTGCTTATTTCACAATTTAAACAAATTGCTGTAGACCAAGCAGGTGAACAAAAAAGAGCCTTTCAACTTGATGAGTACATAACGGAGATGTCAGGCACCTTTGCCCATCTATTCAAGCATAAAAAAGTGCAACTACGATTACGACTAGGCTCAAAAGCCAAAATGAATTCTTACCCTGGCGCATTAAGCCAAGTCATTATTAATCTCGTGCAAAATGCACTCATTCACGGTTTTGATGAACATGAAACGGGCACTATAACTGTTAAAACTGAGAATTTAGGCAATAACAAAGTTTTATTGAAAGTCATTGACACAGGCAAAGGTATTAAACCAGATATTATTAATAAAATTTTTGACCCATTTTTTACAACTCGCCTTGGCCAAGGCGGCAGTGGTCTTGGCTTGCATATAACACACAACATTGTGAATAATATTTTATTAGGACAACTGAAAGTCGACAGTGATCAAGGAAAGAGATTAACTGAATTTTCATTGGTATTACCAACAGAAATAACTCAAGCAACAACGGAAGAGAATGCGCATGACAGACCAGCAGCCTGAAGATAAAAAAACCATTCAAGACACCTTTGATGAGTTTGATATTATCGATGATGAAACTGATGAAATAGTGCAAGAAAAAATGGCCGCCTCCGGCAATAGCGCAACAACAAAAGACGGTTGGACTGTTCTTGTTATTGATGATGATGAAGAGGTACACTCAGCAACAGAGTTTGCACTTAAAAACGTTGAAATTCTTGGCAAAAAACTCAAGCTGCTAAGCGCTTATTCAGCAAAAGAAGGCTATCAAATATTGAAAGATGAGCCACAAGTTGCGGTTATTCTTTTAGATGTTGTTATGGAATCAGCAAGTGCAGGCCTCGAACTGGTGAAACAGATTCGTCAATCTGGCCGATCTGAGGTTCGTATTATTTTACGAACAGGGCAACCAGGCTATGCACCAGAAATGTCTGTATTACGAGACTATGATATCAATGATTATCGAGCCAAATCTGAATTAACTCGCGAGCGCTTGATTAGTGTACTCACTACATCCATACGCTCTTACCGCCAAATTCACACCATTAACGAGAGCCGTCGAGGCTTAGATTTAATCATTCAAAGTTCAAAGGATGTCTTTAAGCGAAACTCATTAGAGCTATTTGCCCAAGGGGTACTCATTCAAATCATTGGCCTTTTAGGGGTTAAACAAGATGGCGTGGTTTGTCTTTTCTCAGGTTTAAAGCCACATATTCAAAATGATGAAGATTTAAAAGTAATTACTGCCACAGGCCGCTTTAAACCATTAATAAATCGAACACTTGATGACATTCCAGATAAAAATGTAAAACAAGCCTACCTTAAAGCCCTTAAGTCAGAACATGGCATGCATGTAGATACCTGTTTGGGTTTATATTTTTCATGCAGTGATCAATGTAAGATGTTTATTTATATAGAAGATGGTATTGATATTGGCGAAGAACACATAACACTCCTTAAAGTCTTTGCCAGCAATATATCCATTAGCTTTGAAAATATTGCACTTATTGAACGACTTGATCAACTTGCCTATATTGATTCAGACTTAAATCTGCCAAACCGTAATGCTTTAATAGTGGCTTATAATCAAATTCACCAACAACATAACTCACTCTGCTTGGCGCAAGTTCACATCAACGCTATTAGCCACGCTATTAGCGTCTTTGGAATACCAGTCATTAATAAAGTAATTCAAAGACTTTACAACCAAATCCAAAAAGCCCTCGATCCTGAATACATGGCAGTGGATAATAAATCAAACATCCTGATCCTTTTTGACAGCAAAAAAACTGATATCAGCACCATTGAGTTAATTTTTAACGAGCATATCGAGGTTGATGGATTTCAGCTTTTATTAACAGGCACAACCTCTGTTGTAAACTTAAAAGATCATCGCGATATTGAAAAAGCCTTACGTCATGCGATGTCAACGGTTACCATTGCCAAGAAAAACCCCGGCAATAACTTGGTACGCTTTGAAGAGTCAATGTCATCAGATATTAAAAATCGAGTAATCTTGCAGTCTGAGCTCAGAAAAGCATTGGAAAAAAACCATACTCTCTTGACTTACTTGCAACCAAAAGTGGACTGTTCAACAGGGAAAGTTGTTGGTGCAGAAGCCTTAAGTCGCTGGGTACTTAACGGCAAATATATTTCACCTGATGTCTTTATTCCTATTGCAGAAGCCAGCGGTCTTGCAGGCCGAATAACAGATACAACTCTTGAAATGCTCAGCCACTTTAAAAGAACAAATGATCGATATAAAACCGTCCCTGTTGCCGTGAATCTTTCGATATATGAATTGCGCAAACCAAACTTTGCAAAATCTTTTTTAACCCAGCTGGCGGATCTTGATCTTACACCAGATGATATTGAGTTTGAAATCACAGAAAGTGTCATGATTAAAGACCCGCATAAAATTGTCAATGAACTCTGGACTCTTCGCGAAGCAGGCTATTCCTTTGCTATTGACGATTTTGGCACTGGTTATTCGTCATTAAAGTACTTAGAAGAGCTCCCCATCAACAGCCTCAAGATTGATAAACACTTTATTAATGCTCTTCATAAAGAAACTGCACAACATAGTATCGTGGCTTCAGCAATTTCCATTGCAGAAAACTTACATATTGCTGTTATTTCTGAAGGAGTCGAAACGCTAGAGCAATATAATGCATTACTTTCACTTGGCTGTGACGCATGTCAAGGGTATTATTTTGGCAAGGCAGTACCACTTAAAGAATTTTATACAAAATTCGCAGATTTAGTGGATGCATCGTAATTTTGTCCATAGGTGCTCGATGATACGACATGACACAGCAGAAGCACATCAACTTGAGCAGCAGTTAGCTCGAGTTGATAGGCTCAGCAAACTACTCGACTCTCAATTTACAATCCCTGGCACGAAAATTAAATTTGGCTACGATGCCATTTTAGGTTTAATACCAGTGGTTGGTGATACAGTTTCAATGACAATTTCTTTTTATATTATCTACATTGCCCGTCAATGTGGACTTAAAAAACGAGTCATTGCCAAAATGCTAGGCAATATAATGAAAGATTACCTTATAGGACTAGTACCACTTGTCGGTGATTATCTCGACATCGCCTCAAGAGCAAACCTTAAAAATGCCAAGCTTCTCGCTGATAATCTAGAACAGAAAGTCAACAAGGCAGCATTGGCATAAAAGCAGGCAGGATAAGGATTAAAGGCTCATATTAGCAGCTTGGCGATTCAGGCGATTCGTTCGCTTAATAATGGCACCTCTAGTGAGCATAAGACCTTTAGACTCACCCGGTAAAAGGAGCTTCTCATCAACAGGGATAAGTTTACGCTGTTTTAAGTTGCTCAGTGGTACGCGAGTATTATCATCTTCCCCATCATATCGAAGTTCTTTAGGGACTGGTACAGGTTGACGACCTGCCAGTGCACCTCTCGTAATACGAGTATTATCGTCTTCCATTACGCCTTTCTTTTTAATGCGAAGCTCTATTGGCACAGGGACTAACTCACTACGTGATCTGTTAGATGTTTTTCGTGAGGCAGCTTCAACACCAACAACCTGCCCTTCACTTTTTTCAACGCTTGCGCTTGCTTCACCATTTGAAACAACAGGTGTTAATGAACCAGAAAGCTGCTCTTCTAAGCCAGCGCTTGGTGCCATATCAAAAGAGTGAATATCATTTGGAGCAATTGTCATAGCATCTCCAAAACCAGCAATTGGCGCATGGGTCATATCAAAGCCACTGATCATCGGGTTAGTACCAATAATCGGGCTTCTTAAAGTTTGATCATCAAACTGATTAAAATCAAAGTCAGCCATATTTACCTGCACATCTACAGGCGTTAGCATTGACAGGTAAGAAGTATCCACTGGTGAGGGTGCTCGGGCACTTTCGATATGATGAAGAAACTCAAAACAAAAATCACAAGACTCAGGTGCAGTGTTTTCATGCAATAAGCACACAGGGTTTGAATTATTGGAAAGCGCTGCATTCTGCATGAGTTAACTCCTTAGAAAAATTGAAAAGAAGGAGCCTAACCGAGCCATTAAACATTGAAAAGATATTACGAAAGAAGTGTTACAAAAACCCTATGGGAAATATCGATAGGTATAACTGCAATTAATTCAAATCATCATTAATTGAAAAAACCGGCATAAAACCGGTTTCTAAACAACTTAGGCACTAAGTTAGCGTTTTTCCAGATGCAATAGCCCCCAATTAAGTTAAAATAATTGAGTAAAAATATTCACCAACCACCCTATCGCCTAAAACATTTCTAAAGCACCGACAGCATTGTCATCTTGTAAGCGGTTAAAGTTAACACCCTTGAAGTGATCTTCGAAACGTTGAATATTATTAACCATTGAAAATAAACTCAAACCGAAGTGCAAAGGCTCACTTGCCTGCGAAGAAGTTACATCACACTTAATATGACTATTAAAATCAAATTCGGCAATATCTGAAAGAATAAATTGATTCCGCGCCACAAGGTTGGGGGTCGACATACCAAAGGCATAAGACGTAGCCTGTAAATAGCGTTTTAACCGACCACCCAAACCATTACACATTTCCATAACATAGTCATTTATAATTGAATCATTAAAGATATTTTCTGCTTTGTCGTGGTTAATATTAACCACAAATTCCCGGAGGGATTTTGTCATATCAAAATAAAGCACCATAACCATCTTAAAATCATATGATGAAAGCGTAATCAGCCCGGTAGATGTAAAACTCGATTTCGCTAGGGTTACAACATTATGCTGCTCTAAACTTGCATTTTGATCCCACTCTTCTAAAGATTCTTTAAAGCAGTAGTGTAAACAGTCTTGCAATAAGCCATTTAACAAAGCCTGTTGCTTTTGGATTTCCTCATGGTTTTTTTTAGGCATATTCATGGAGCTGCCCCTTAAATACCTCAACCTTAGACTGAACACTTTTAATTGCAGAAAGAATCATTATGCCGCCAGCTTGGATATCCTGGAAAGCAGAAACGGCAATAATATTATTTTTTTCAATATTACTGAGATAGTTTTCATTGATTGTATGAGCCGAGTTCGATAGGTTACAGACCTCATCCGCAACCACCGCAAATCCTCGACCATGCTGACCTGCACGAGCAGCTTCTATAGAAGCGTTAAGGGATAAAATATTAATTTGCCCCACAATCTTTTTAAAGTCGAGAACAAGTGATTCCATCACTTTATTATTTTCAACAATCGAACTGACCTCTTTATGCCATCGCTCAATAAGATTAACAACATTTAAAAGCTCAGTAACAGCATCACTAATTATGCCCACATGATTAACATAGTTTGCATTTTGCTCTAGCCAGTGGGCTTTATCTGCATCAAGGTTCTGTTCAAAAGATTGCTTTTCAGCAGCTAATTGGCGTTGTAATTCTTGCTCCGAGTCATATTTATCACGTTCCAACTCATCCAGCTGCTCTTGCAAATGGCGTATCTCTTGTACTTTCATGTGCATTTCAGCAGATAAGACTGATTTTGGTACCATGTCGAGCATTTGACTCTCAGCCACAGCCAATTGAGCACTGAGTTCTTTTAGCTTTAATGTATAACCTTGTCTTTGATAAAAGGAAAAACCACCTATAACAGCCAGAACAATTGCGAAAATTATAACTTCAACCATAGCCACCACTATTTAATGTTAATGAACCAGTGTTATCTTTACCCAAAATTATAGTATTTACTCGTAACACTGTCAGAATGACTTCTTGTTAAAATAGCTATTTACCAATAAAACCAACCCAATTTCAGAGCATTGCTTTTTTATTCATTTAACTCAACTTGACTTACATTTCCTAATTTAGAGCGTATAGCGGATTTGATAGCTCTTTCTGGCAACCAAGCCCCATAGTGATACTTCCACAACCAACTCTAAAATAAATTCATTTAATCCAAATAAGCCTAATTAATAGGCATTGCAATTCATTTTAAGACTTATACTTGGATATATGGAAAAAATACGTGTTGTAAAGGAGTTACAATGTCTCTATTTCAAAACATCAGTATCCGCAAAAAAATTATTTCAAGCTTTGCAATTTTAGGTTTAACATCTATCGCTGCATCAGGGATCGGCTTAATAAGTACAAACCAGCTATCTAATCAACTGTCTTATATTACTGGGCCTGCCTGGGATACTGCGGATGGCGCAATGGAAAGTACCATAGGCATAAAATCTCAAGTCAATGCTATTAATAGTATTCTTAATGGCAGTAATTTAAATAAAGAACTTGAAAGTTTACATGAAGCTCAAACCACAACAGATGAAGCACTTGGGCGGCTTATTGAAGCAGGTATTATTCAACCTGATCAAATAAAGGAAATACAATCATATATTCAAAACTACACATCACAACAAAAAAAACTTATTGCTGAATACCAAGAATTTCACAAATCAAATCAAAGTTTCGATTCAATAAGAGACGAATTTGTGGCCTTTGGTGAAGTCGTTGAAGAGCATGGGGATGCAGCTGTAGAAGATATTCGTAACAACCCTACCACCCCATACCAATGGGCAGGCAACCTTGAAAATAGATGGGCTGCTGCTGATGGTGGTATGGAAGCAAATATTGGGCTTCTATGGAGTTTATATTATTTACAAGAATACATGGACCAACCAAAGCTACAACCAACTTTAAAAGAAAAGATTTATGAATCACTTCGTTTTCAAAATGAAGCTGCAACAGAAATGATCGATTCTGGCCGATTCAATGTGAGTGCTGGTGCCGAGTGGAATGATGAAACCTATGCCACAAAATACCGTCAACTTCAAAATAACTACACTCAGGCAATAAACAGTCTCATACAGTCCTACGATCAATATAAAACAACATATGATCAATATATTGAAACCACCAACCAGCTTTTAACAAGTTTGGTGAGTTTCGAAGACACAGGTGATAGCGCCGTTGAAAACAAAATAAAAACTATTGCAGACACTCAATCGCTCTCCAAGCTACTTATGCTTGGCACAACGCTGCTATCCATTGCCATTACGCTCGCATGTATTAGTTTTATTCCGTCAAGCATACTAACTCCTATTCGATCTCTATTGGATAGACTCACAAATATTGCCCAAGGGGATCGAGATTTATCGAAACGCATCTCGATTAATTCAAAAGATGAAATGGGTGAGCTTGCGCATCAATTTAATGTATTTATGGAGGGTATTCATCAGATCATAAAAAATGTAAGCGCCACAACACATGAGGTTGAGGCATCAGTTAAAGAGATGCATAAATCAGCCCAAGTCAGTAGCAAAAAAGTAGCAGATCAAACGGAACAAACCTCATCTATTGCTGCTAGTTTTGAAGAAATGTCCTACGCTGCTGTTTCTATTAAAGACAATACAAAACAGGCGTCAGAGTTTACTGAAACTGCAGAATCTCAAAGTAAAGAAGCTCAATCCACTGTCGCCCATACAATGAATAATATTAGCCAACTCGCCCAAGATATTGACTCGACAGCAACGGCCATTAGCACTTTAGAGACGGACGTTGGTAATATTGTGTCAGTACTCTCCGTTATACAAGGTATTGCCGAACAAACGAACCTACTCGCCCTAAACGCAGCAATTGAAGCAGCTAGAGCTGGTGAACAAGGCCGAGGCTTTGCTGTTGTTGCAGACGAGGTTCGCTCACTGGCCAGTAAAACTGCAGAAAGTACCGAAGAAATTCGAAACATGATCGAAAAATTGCAACAAGGCTCATCCCATGCTGTGGCAGCAATGACCCAATCAAAAACCAAAAGCACAGATACACTTGATGCAAGCTCAAAAGTGACTGAAACACTAAATTCAATCAGCCAAATGATCGGTAATATTAACCAAGTAACCGAAAGTGTTGCCGCAGCCTCACAAGAGCAGTCCACAGCATCTGATCATATTAATAACAACGTGCAACGAGTATCCACACTTTCACAAGACGCTCTGCTGAATATCAATAACACCATGGCGCTTTGTGACACAGTTTTACAGCGCACATCGAGCCTGAAGCAAAGCTTACACCAGTTCAAAATATAGCTTTTACTTTTACTCATGCTGTGGTAATCTTTAGACATCTTGGGGGAGTAGCTTTCCTCGGGCGCTTTTTATAGAGCAGCCCATTGGAGATTATGTCAACAAACTTGAGTCCTCAATGACTTATGGCATGATCGTGACGATTAAATCGTCATTTGCAAGACCTAAGGTAAAAATCGGTCCCATTGGTGGGCGGCCGCTTTTTGCCTTTGGTTTAGACAAGCCCACCAGGAGTCACTTGCTTTGGAAGCACTTATCAATTCAACCGTTATGGTTACCCTTGCCGAAATTGGCGACAAAACACAACTGCTGTCTCTCGTTCTTGCCACAAAATTTAGAAATAAAATTGGCATTGTGCTTGGCATTCTTGCTGCCACCCTACTCAACCATGCTGTCAGCGCTTGGATGGGTACTTGGTTATCTCAATACATGGAATCAAACCTGAGCCATTGGATACTTGCTGGCAGTTTTATTGTGCTTGGTTTATGGCTGCTTATCCCCGATAAAGACGAAGACGTGTCATCCAAATATGATAGATATGGCGCATTTGCCGTCTCATGTGTACTGTTCTTCATCGCAGAAATCGGTGACAAAACTCAGATTGCAACTATTTTACTTGGCGCTCAATATTCATCGGTATTTTGGGTCACAATGGGGACAACACTTGGCATGCTTTTAGCCAATGTACCTGTGGTTTATTTAGGTCAACATTTAATGAAAATAATTCCATTAAATACCGTGAGAATTTTGGGCGCAGTTGCTTTTATTATTGCTGGCGTCTTTCATCTTATGAAATATAACCTCGTATAATTAAGGCTTTGTTTTTTTGATTTATGAACGGTTTAATCAATAGTTAAATGTTATTTTCATCATTACAACGATTAAACCGTTTTAATCGCTTATAGAATATTGATTACTTTTAATACTATTGAATAGTAGCTACAACTCTTATTTAAATAAAAAATCGACTCAAAACGCAGATTATATTGGCAATAATTCATCCTTGCAGCCCCTCTTGATATCAATTCAACACTGTAACAGTCTGTAATTATTTTTGTGTACAGATACTTGTTTTAACAGAAGACTCCATTTAAGTTACGCTTCACAGTTAACACATACTAAGGAGTAGTATTATGAAATTTGGCAACGCTTCCATGCAGTCTCTTGCTATCGCTTCTCTCGCCCTACAAGGAGCCCTCGCAGGCAATCCAAAAAAATGAAACAGAATTACTCAACAATATTAAGTCTCTTAACGCTTCCAATATTGTTGAAAAAGCCCAGTCTGCGAATATTGATATGAGATCTGCAGAAAGACTACTCACATCAATTTCTGCTGACGATGTAGCAAAATGGCAGAAAGTCTTCACATGTGAATTCGACACTGACTGCGGCGATAATGGCAAGTGTGTTGAAGGCCCTACTTCTCCAGCATTTCCTAATGGCACTTTAAGCTGCGAATGTGACGATGGTTTCGTTAATAATCCTAAAACAACTGGAAATACAGCTAAGCCAGGTGAAGTGTGCAACTACAAACAGCTTCCATAGTTAACACAAACATTGCTTTCATGGTTTGTTGGCTGGACTGGTGCAGACTGGTTTAATGCAGCCAAAGCAAATCCAAACTATCTGGCAGCTGGAAGTATGAAGCTACTAGCAACACCAGCAGGTGCTGCTGCTGGTGCTTTAGTGGGTTCACTCTGTGGCGGTCGTGGCACTATTGGAGGTGCTGGTGTTGGCGCGAGTGTTGGTGGGGCAGCCCAAGTTGTATGGTCCCTCGTTGATGCAATCCGAATTACTGCCTCAACAACAAGTATGCCAGACGGTAACGGTGTACCTTTAAAACCTTTCTAATACTCTATTCCAAAACTTCGGTTGACTGAAGTTGAGTCACCTATCGCTGAGGGCTTTACATTCTCCTCGTAAAGTTCTCAGCATCTTCTGCTTAATAAATGTACTTAATAAGCTTGCAATACAATGTCTGAGTATTCAGTCACTTATTGGAACAAGCTACTTATGGGCTATATCGATTAAAATTTCGGTCACTTCAACCCTAATCCATTAATTTCAATTTGCCATCCAATCATCCAGCTTTTACTTTACTATTATTGATATCAAAATAATAATGTGGAGTTAAAAACGAAATGAAACTCAATGGTTTGGCATTTACTGCGCTTGGTCTACAAGGTGCTCTAGCTGCGCCGATCAAAAATGATCCTCTTAACAAAATTCAAAATACAACACTGACTCTAGTACCTCGTGCCGATAATCAAACCCTCGACATGAAAGGACTTCACTCAATATCATGGGAAGGCTTTCCAAAATACTCTCACATCTATGAGTGCAAAGCTGATGATGAGTGCGGCCCATTTGGTAGCTGTGTGCCCAACCCAAAAACACCAGAAATGCCGGCAGATATTACTGTTTGCAAATGCGAAGATGGCTATGTAAATGAGCCAAAGCCAAGCAATATTACAACACCAGATGAAGTGTGTAGCTATAAACAAAAAGAGCAGAAAAAGCAGGCCACAATTTCATGGCTTGCTGGTTGGTCTGGTGCTGATTGGCATACACTTGCGCGAGGTAATGCAGGATTCCATGCTATAGGCACAATTAAATCCTTACTCGGCCCTGCTGGTATTGTTACAGGTTTTTGTATTGGAGGGCATTATGGCGCAGTTGCAGGCGCTGTCATTGGTGGTGGCCCACAAGCCATGTGGTCACTGGTTGATGCAGTAAGAACAACTACAAGCGCACATCATTTTAAAGATGGTAATGACGTTCCGTTAAAGCCTTGGTAGGACAGTTTAAACAAAGAACACATATAAATAAGCCCTCAGAAATGAGGGCTTCAAAAATGACTGCCTACTCAGTTATTAAGTTAATCCTTCTCAAAGATATCCTGAAGCTCTTTACGCCCTTCTGAGGCAACCTCAATCAGTTTAGCAAGATCATCTTTATACTCCACAGCTTCAGCAAGCAATTGTTCGTCATGGATTCTAAACATATCAACCTTCTCCAGGGCTTGACCTTCTGTAAAGCCAAGTTCTTGCAAAGTAATTGCAGCCGCCTGCAAGCTACTTTCGAATGTTTCACGAATAATATGTCGAAGGCCTTCAGCATACAGCTGATAGGCATGTCCTCTATTACGAGCCCGGGCAATAATTTTCACATGAGGCCAATGCACTCGGACCTGATGCGCAATTTTGGTGATTGTTTTAGGGTCATCAAGCGCTAGAACGAGCAGTTTTGCTTCCGCAATACCTGCTGCTTCGAGGGTATCCATACGGGACGCATCGCCGTAAAAAATCTTATTACCAAAGCGACGAACAAAGCCGACGTGAGTTGCATCTTTATCAAGTGCCGTAAACGGTATATGGCTCGCAGTCATAATACGGCCAATAATCTGACCAAAACGCCCAAAACCACAGATAATCACCTCTGGCTCTTCATGATCAATAGAGTCATAGGTGTTTTCCCCTGCATTTTTTGGTTTTGAAACAAATTTCTTCACCAGCAATGCTACCGGGACTGTAAACAACATGGAGAAAGCAATAATTAAATTAATTTGCTGACTTAAATGAGCTTCAACTAACCCTTGGGCAGATGCTTGCGACAGAATAACAAAACCAAACTCACCGCCCTGACACAGCATCACACCTAAGAACAGGCTTTCTCGTAACGAGAATTTTTGAAACTTAAGAAGCCCCACAATCACCAAGGTTTTAACGCCCATTAATGCAAAAGCACCTAATAAAATAAACCATGGCTCTTGCAAGAAGAGCTCTAAATTCATTTGCATACCAACTGCAATAAAGAACAAACCTAGTAGCAAGCCTTTAAATGGCTCAATATCAGTTTCCAGTTGATGCCTGAACTTGGAGTTAGCAAGCAATAAACCAGCAATAAAGGCACCTAAGCCCATTGATAGACCAATGGCGACCATAAGCTCGGCAACACCAACAACAATAAGCAGTGATGCAGCAGTCATTACCTCACGATTCCCATAGTGAGCAATAATTCGAAGTAATGGGTTGAGAGCAAAGCGGCCAAATAAAATAACAGCAACTAAAACCATGGCTGTTACAGCTGGACTGCCAGAGGCAGCACTCTCATCGGCACTCAAACTACTCACAAGGAACAAGATTGGTACTACGGCTATATCTTGCAGCAGTAATATAGAAAAGCCCTGACGACCTAAAGGGGTTGGCAGAATTTCATATTCCGCCATCAGCTGCACAGCAAATGCAGTAGACGATAACCCAAGTGTGAGCGCTAAAATCCAAGCAATATCCCAATCTTTTGTGAGGAAAAATAAACCTACACAAATTAAACCAGCGGATATGAGTAATTGCCCTGTCCCTGTAATACCAACACTTTTACGCATCTCCCATAATTTGCGTGGTGCTATTTCAAGACCAATTAAAAACAGCAACATAATAACGCCAAATTCTGCAAGACTGAGCAATTTTTCTGGATCTGAAATTAAGGCTATTCCGCTAGGGCCAATGACAATACCAGCCACAAGATAACCAAGAATGGCACCTAAACCAATTTTTCTAAAAAGCGGCACACAAATAACAGCTGCTGACAAATAGATAATAGCGCTCTGTATCCATTCAGGATGAGGCATAAACAGTTCTCCCTTACTTCTAACCCGCACACTCAATCGCGAGAAACTTTATTTTATGTATTAAAATGGCAGTCATAATCCATCAATCTCATCATGAAATTGACCAGCTGGATTATTTAAGAATTGATATAAATGAACTTGGTTTAGATGTGAATTCGTAAAAGATGAATGCCCACATATTTTTCACCAAACTTTTTTGTTTACCCGCTGAGGCTTAAACTCTCAGTGATTTAAAAAAAGCTTGAATACTTACAGCATTAACCTTCAATCAGCAGTGCGATTAAAATTTAATAGAACCAAGTGTGTTATCTATTAATAACAGGTGAATTAAAAAGAATCAATAAAAAAGCCCCAATAAAGGGGCTTTTTTACGCTATGTTCTCTAGATAATTAGAGAAGCATACGGCGCGCATCACCCAGTAGCTTAGAAAGGTACTGAGAGAAACGAGCAGCATCAGCGCCATCAATCACTCTGTGATCGTAAGACAGCGATAATGGAAGCATGTTGCGTGGCGTAAATTCCTTACCATTCCATACTGGTTGCATCTTCGAACGAGACACACCAAGAATAGCAACTTCAGGCCAGTTCACGATAGGTGTAAATGCTGTACCACCAATACCACCTAAAGATGAGATTGTGAAACAACCACCTTGCATGTCTTTAGGACCAAGCTTCTTATCACGTGCTTTAGCACTCAAGTCCATGAGCTGTTGTGCAATTTCAACAACACTTAGACGATCTGCATTCTTGATAACAGGCACAACAAGACCATTTGGTGTATCAGCAGCAAAACCAATGTGGTAGTACTTCTTCATGATCAGTGTTTTACCATCTGAATGAAGTGATGCATTGAATTTAGGGAATGCTTTAAGCGCATGAACACTTGCTTTAATCATAAATGCAAGCATTGTGATCTTAACGCCCTGCTTCTTAAATTCTTCACCAAGACTCTTACGGAAGTTTTCAAGATCAGTGATATCTGCTTCATCAAACTGCGTCACGTGTGGGATGTTAACCCACGCACGATGCAGGTTTTGTGCAGACATTTGCTGGATCTTCGTTAAAGACACTTCTTCAACTTCGCCATGCTGACTGAAATCCATCTCTGGAAGTGCTGGAAGACCAGTACCACCAGCAGCGCCAGTTGCTTTTGGCTTGCTGAGCTCAGACTTCACGAATGCATGAACATCTTCTTTGAGAATACGACCACGTGGACCAGTAGCAGAAACAAGACCAAGGTTAACACCAAGCTTATTTGCTAAACGGCGAACAGCAGGGCCTGCATGAACATCGCTCGATAGATTCACATCAAGGCTATTTGTATTCAATGGCGCAGCAGGTGCAGCTGTTTGAGCTGGCGCAGACGCTTGCTGTGGTGCTGCAGCTGGAGCAGATGCTTGTTTTGGCGCTTCTTGTTGAGCAGGTTTTTCAGCAGGTGCAGATTTGGCACCAGCAACGCTGATCACAACAAATGGCTTGCCTTCGCTCACAGAATCACCAACGTTAACTTCATACTTCACAAGTACGCCGTCAGCTTCTGCTGGCACTTCAACTGTCGCTTTAGCAGACTCAAGTACAATAAGAGTATCGTCTTTTTTCACTTGATCGCCTGGCTTGAGAGAAAGCTCAATAACGTCTGCTGCATCACCGCCAATATCTGGAATATTGAAGGTTTGGTCTGCATTTGCAAGCACATCTACATCGCCTGTAGAAGCAGACTCAGGTGCGTCATGACGCTCTTCTGTGCCTTTTTCCATAACGCTATCAATGCCGTTTGCTTGATTGTCTGTAACTTCTGTTGTTTCAGAAGAACCGGAATCACTCGATTCGATTGTCATAAGGACATCGCCAGTTTTAAGCGACTGACCAACAGATGCGTGGATTTTTACGATTTTACCTGCAGCAGGTGATGGTACTTCTAGAGATGCTTTTGCAGATTCAATCACCACAAGAGAATCTTCTTCTTGGACGCTATCGCCCTCTTTTACCAAAATCTCTGCAATATCGACAGGATCGTCTGACCCCATGTCTGGGACGAGTACATCAGCCATTCAAGATTTCCTTTTGTTAATGCCCTTTATTCTTGAACCACTTTTTTGGTTTCAGTGGCTAAGTTCTTCATATGAACAACCAATGATTTAGTGCCCAAGGGTAATTGAGTTTTAAATCATCGGTGGTGATAACGCTACGCCAATGTATGGCAAGGTAGCGTTATCAAGTTCTCAATTAAGCGTATTGTGGATCAACTTTGTTTGGATCAATGTTGAAGCGCTCAATTGCATCTTGCACTTTCGAACGACCGATTACGCCTTTATCAGCTAGAGAGCTTAGAGCTGCAATCACGATAAAGTAACGGTTCACTTCGAAGTGGTGACGTAATTTTTCACGGCTATCACTGCGACCGAAACCATCAGTACCAAGTGCTGTAAAATGGTTTCTTACAAATGGTCTAATTTGATCTGCATGAATCTTCATGTAATCAGTTACAGCAATAACTGGCACTTTTGGAGATGCATTTAGGCAATCAGACACATAGGCTGTTTTGCGAGTTTCAAGCGGGTTAAGCATATTCCAACGCTCAGCAGCTAGACCATCACGACGTAGCTCTGTGAATGAAGTCACACTCCATAGATCAGATTCAACATCGTAGATGTCTTTAAGGAGCTCAGCAGCTGCAACAGCTTCTTGAAGAATAGAGCCTGAACCTAATAGGTGCACGCGAGCTTTGGAATCAGCTTCTGCTGCTTTAAGCTTGTACATACCTTTGATAATGCCTTCTTCAGCGCCTTCTGGAAGTGCTGGATGCTCATAGTTCTCGTTGAGCGTTGTAATGTAGTAGAACACGTTTTCTTTGTTCTCAACCATACGCTTAAGACCGTTATGAACGATAACAGCAAGCTCATAGTTGTACGCTGGATCATAAGCAACACAGTTTGGAATTGTGGATGCCATAAGATGAGAGTGTCCATCCTGGTGTTGTAGACCTTCACCGTTAAGTGTTGTACGACCAGATGTACCACCAACCATGAAACCACGTGCTTGTAGATCACCAGCAGCCCATGCTAAGTCACCAATACGTTGGAAACCAAACATTGAGTAGTAAATGTAGAATGGAATCGTTGTAAAGCCGTAGTTTGCATAAGATGTTGCAGACGCAATCCAAGAAGACATAGCACCAGCTTCGTTGATACCTTCTTCAAGAATACGGCCTTTAATATCTTCCCGGTAGTACATAACGCTACCAGCATCTTCTGGCTTGTAAAGCTGACCAACGCTTGAGTAGATACCAAGCTGACGGAACATACCTTCCATACCGAATGTACGAGCTTCGTCTGGCACGATTGGCACAATACGATCGCCAATGTCTTGCTGCTTCACAAGTGAGCCCATCATACGAACGATGCCCATTGTTGTGGAGATTTGACGGTTACCAGTACCTTCAAGTAGAGGACCGAACACACCAAGCTCAGGTACTTTAATTTCATCTTCACGATTCGCATTACGCTTAGGCAGGTAACCACCTAGTGCACGACGGCGGTCATGCAGGTAACGCATTTCTGCAGAATCATCGGCAGGCTTGAAGTATGGAAGCTTTGGAAGATCTTCATCACTCACAGGAATGTTGAACTTGTCACGGAACTCTTTCAAGCTCTCTAGATCAAGCTTCTTGATTTGGTGAGTTTTGTTTTGCGCTTCGCCAGCACCAGTACCATAACCTTTAACAGTTTTCGCAAGGATAACAGTTGGAGCACCTTTATGGTTTACAGCTTGATGATACGCAGCATAAACCTTGTATGGATCGTGACCACCACGGTTTAGATTTTCGATATCTTCATCTGTGTAATCTTTCACAAGCTCTGCAAGTTCTGGGTACTTATTAAAGAAATGCTCGCGAGTATAAGCGCCACCATGAGTTTTAAAGGCTTGGAATTCACCATCAACGCACTCTTCCATACGCTTACGAAGAACACCTGTCTTATCTCTTTCAAACAGTTGATCCCAATGACGACCCCAAACAACTTTAATAACGTTCCAGCCAGCGCCACGGAACACGCCTTCAAGTTCTTGAATAATTTTAGCGTTACCACGAACAGGACCATCAAGACGTTGTAGGTTACAGTTAACAACGAAAATAAGGTTATCAAGCTTTTCACGACCAGCAAGAGAAATAGCACCTAAGCTTTCTGGCTCATCTGTTTCACCATCACCTAAAAATGCCCAAACTTTTTGGTTTTCGTCTGAAAGCTTACCTTGGTTTTGAAGGTATTTAGCAAAACGTGCTTGGTAGATTGCTTGGATTGGACCGAGACCCATAGATACAGTTGGGAACTGCCAGAATTCAGGCATTAACCATGGGTGAGGATAAGAAGAAAGGCCTTGGCCATCGACTTCACGACGGAAGTTGTCAAGCTGTGCTTCAGAAATACGACCTTCTAGGAACGCACGAGCGTACATACCTGGAGATGCGTGACCTTGGAAATAAATAAGGTCGCCAGCATTTTCTTCGTTTTGACCTTTGAAGAAATGGTTAAAACCGATTTCATAAAGAGTCGCACTTGATGCGTATGAAGAAATATGACCGCCTAGCTCGTCATCATTATTCATGTTTGCACGCATAACCATTGCTAGCGCGTTCCAACGAATCATAGAACGGATACGACGCTCAATGAATTGGTCGCCTGGTAATTTTGGCTCATTTTCAGGACGAATGGTGTTCTTGTATGGCGTTGTTAAATTCTTTAAGTTAACACCGCTCGTGCGGGCAGCTTCTGTTAGCTTTTCTAACAGGTAATATGCTCTCTCAGGTCCTTCACGCTTTAATAAGGACTCAAAGGCTGCCATCCATTCTTTTGTTTCTTGTGCGTCTTCGTCACCGTAATAATTTTCTATGGTCATACACTTCCTCGTGCTTTCTCAAGGTTTACAGCGACCTCTCTTGCCGTCATGGGTAATCAGGAAGAAAGATCAAACTTATATTGTGGCCAGTTTCAAACCAACAGATTTATGTTGGGTTTCATGGTATTGCGTCAACCAGCCGTGATCTGAAGGGATATCTACAGACGTCTGCACCAGTTATAAAAAAAAGCGCTTCATGATAACACAAAATAAATAATGCTTTAAAGCATTGACGTGGCTGAGTAATTTCGGTATCCGTCCATGTCTGAACAGGCCTACCATCTGATTCTGCCCTCACTGAGATCGAAACCCACCATCATTGGCATCATTTCAACCTCACTCAGTATATGAACTTAAGGCCTCTTGTTCAGGCAACAAAGCTGTTCAAAGGTGTTGGTTTCATTGGCCTTGGATTACCTACAAAACTTTGAACTAGGTCTTAAACGTGAATTGCAAAAGAACCAAACTCTGTCTCAAGTTAATACGAGATCGTCAAATTCAAACACCTGAATAGATGAATTTGATAGCTACGTCAAGAGCTGTTTTTTTGCCTCACACCTCAGACTGGTGACATTATCAGGCTCTAAGCCCCATAAAATCATCACTTCAGCAATAAGGGTCTAATTGATCAACAATTTTAATTTTCTGACTAAAAAACTCAACTATTACCATAATAGATAAAATACTATTTTCATTTTTGACTGCTTTTTTATGGCAAGGCAAACCATTTTTTGAAAGACAAGAGCATATCAAGAGGGCTTTTGCCCTTTTATTCTTTGCCTTTACTTATTAAGCCATTTATAATCCTATCTTTATGCGCCTTAAGTGCTACTCTAAATCAAGAATAAAGCAGTGTAGCCCTTGAAATTAACGCAAAAGAACCCATTGATAGTCTTACGAAAAGACTAAAACTCATAGATGAAATAGAGACAATCACATGCGAATGGACCAAAACGCCTTTAACCAAGGACTCATCAACTTTATTGAAGCCTCACCAACGCCTTATCATGCAACAACATCCATGACAATGGTGCTTGAGCAAGCTGGCTTTATTGCCCTTGATGAGAAAGACGAATGGGATATTGAGCTTGGCGGCCGTTATTATGTGACTCGTAATGACTCAAGCCTTATTGCCTTCCAAATGGCAGAACGATTCGATATCACAGATGGTATTCGCATGGTCGCTGCACACACGGACAGCCCTTGTCTTAAACTGAAGCCAAAAACACTTTATGCCAAAGAAGGCTATCTTCAGTTTAATGTTGAAGTTTACGGCGGAGCCCTTCTTGCACCTTGGTACGACCGTGATTTAGGTGTTGCTGGTAAAGTATGGTTTATCAACAAAGAAGGCGAACGCGTTTCTGACCTTATTACCATTGCTAAACCTGTAGCAATTATTCCAAGCCTTGCAATTCATCTTGATCGTGAAGCAAATCAAAACAAAACGATCAACGCTCAAAACGACATTAGCCCTGTGCTTGGTCTTACAATGGGTGAAATTGAAGATAAATTTGATTTCGAAGACTTGCTTGCACAAGCACTTACGTCTCAAGGCCATGAAGTTGAGCAAGTGCTTGACTATGACCTTAGTCTTTTCGATATTCAAAAGCCCGGCATGGTAGGTGCAAACCAAGACTTTATCGCCTCTGCTCGCTTAGACAACCTACTTAGCTGCTACACAGGCCTACTCGCTCTTATGAATGCCGATCGCGACCTCTCATGCATGCTGATTTGCACAGATCATGAAGAAGTTGGTAGCAAAAGCTTCCCTGGAGCAGATGGTGACTTCGTTGAGAAAGTGCTTCGTCGCATTACACCTGATGTCAACATCAACAGCCGCCTGATCGCAAACTCCATGATGGTGAGCACTGATAATGCACACGCGGTTCATCCAAACTTTGTTGGTAAGCATGATCATTTACACAAGCCACAAATGAATAAAGGCCTTGTTGTGAAGACAAACGCCAACCAGCGCTATGCGTCTTCCAGCGAAACACAGTCCATCTTTAAGGCAATCTGCTTAAAAGAAGGTTTGCCAATGCAGTATTACAACCACCGTAATGATTTACCTTGTGGTTCAACAATTGGCCCAATGTCTGCTGCTAAATTGGGTATTCGCACATTAGATATTGGTGTGCCTACGCTTGGCATGCACTCTATTCGTGAGCTTGCAGGTAGCCAAGATGCCTACTCAATGTATTTAGCACTCACTGCATTTTGCGATACGCAAGATTTATAATTCTTTAATAATCGAATTATAAATAGAGCATCAAAAAAGCGAGGTGTCACCTCGCTTTTTTATAATTTAAGCCAATTTAATTTTCATTAATTGGCTTTTTTCTCTTGTGCTGCATCTAAAGCATCTTGTGCTTTATGTAATAAGTCTTCATGAGTCATATTTGGCATCGGCAATGTAGAAGCCACACCCATATAAACTTTTAAAATACCATCTTTGCCTAAATCTAAACCATGTAAATGCTCAAGTAAAGATTCTGCTAAACGTCTTGAATTGGCAATATCTGTGTTTGATAAAAGCACGGCAAAACGATTTGCAGATACTTTACCAACCAAGTCTCCTGGGCGTCTCGAATAACGCTGCAACTCTGTTAATACTTTATCTAGCTGACCATGCTCTGTCAGCTTTTCAACGGACACACCTAAATGAATCATAATTAATGACACACTTTGACGAGCACGAAAAGCACGCTGCCACTCATTTGAGAAAAAGCGCATAAAACTTGTGTTGTTCGCAAGACCTGTTTGCGTGTCCAGCACCACAAGCTGGCGAGCACGCTCTGTTTCTTTCGGCGCATTTGCAGCTTTTGCAGATGAACCGGCAAAGCGTTGCAAATAATCTCGGCGGTGACCATCTTCAGACCACACCCAAAATGCACATGCCGTAATCGCCATAAGCGCAAAAAGGAAGTTAAGGGTCATCATGTCTGCAGAAAACCAGCTTAATCCTGCTGCCACCATCACAAAACCAAGGGTAGGCATTTCCATTGGCGCACGTACGGCCATGGCTAAAATGCTCAGACTGTACACAGCAAACCCAAGGGTTGCTAGCTCAAAACTCTGCGATTGCTTAAAACTGGCAGCCCCTAATGCCCATGTATTATTCGCCATATCCATTGCCAGGAAATAAGTCGAACACCCCATGCATGCAGCTAAAAGCACTAAATAGACTTGGGTAAAGAGGTTAATGGCTTGCGACTTATGCAACATAAGCCCAACACCAAGAACAGCAAAGCTTGGTAAAAGCCATTGCATTTGCTTTAAACTAGCACCAAGCACAAGGCTAAAAGCACCAAAAACAATAACGAGCAATGCATTTAATACCAAGGTTTCAGCCAGTGCTTGAGAGCGTTTACTTTCAGACTCTGCTACATAAGCTTGCTCTAAAGGTAATGGAAAACGAGCATAGATAAATCGCTTTTCGTTCAGCACCTTCGATACAAAACGATCTTGCTCAATATTAGTAAAGAGATCATGATTCTCAATCACGATTGATCCTCGCCCTGCTTTCGCTCGTAAATCTGCATTATTCATTAACACTCTCACCTAAAGTCAAAAAAGCAATCCATTGTTAGGTGTACATACCATAGGGTAAGATCCTAAGAAAGCCGAAAATTATTTCTTAATCTTTAAACATTACATAAATTATAGATGCTGATACGCATATTGCCCGTGCTTATGGCAGTTTACGTAGCTGAAGTTCCTGTTTTTCCCCAATAAAGTGAGACCAATCCTTGTGAGCTAACATATGAAGCACTTCATCGAAGACTTTTGGAGCACTAAAGAGGTAACCCTGACCATAATCACAGTCAATATCCATGATAGAAAAAAGCTGTTCTGGCGCTTCAATACCTTCGACCACATTACGCATACCAAGGCCTTTAGATAAATTAGCAATAGAAATTACAATTGCTAAGGCATTTTTATCATCAGGAATTGATCGTAAAAAGGCTTGGTCAATTTTCAGTACGTCGAATGGGAATTTCGTTAAATAGCTAAAAGAAGAATAACCTGTACCAAAATCATCAAGTGCAATACTGACACCAATGTCTTTCATGGTATGGAGCATTTGCAAAGCATGATCTACGTTTTTCATGATAATACTTTCGGTAATTTCAAGTTCAAGCTTTTCAGGTTTAATCCCTATTTCATGAATGGTTTCACTGACAATATCTGTAAAAGAAACTTGGCTAAATTGTCGAGGCGAAATATTTAACGCCATACTTACATCATGATAGCCAGCATCCTCAAGACGGCCTAAATCAATACAGGCTTGACGTAGCACAAATAATCCGAGCTCTTCAATCAACCCTGTTTCTTCTGCAATTGAAATAAATTCATTAGGCGGAATAAGACCTTTTGTAGGATGCTGCCAACGCACCAATGCTTCAAAGCCTTTTATTTTTAATGAGTCTAAGCAGACCTTAGGTTGATACACCAAAAAGAAATCTTCATTTTTTAAACTAGAACGTAAATCTTTTTCAAGTTCAATTCGCGCACGAGCTTTAATCATCATTTCTGAGGTGAAATATACACAAGATTCATTTTCTTGCTGTTTGGCATAGCTTACTGCAGATAAGGCAGCGTCAATCATCCCCGAAAATGTATTTATTTCATCGGATAAACAAGCTACACCCAAAGTACAAGATAAAAAGATACTTGTGCCATGAATGGTAAATGGCGGTGCAATTAATGTTTGTATATCCTTACACAGCTGTTGCAGCGCATCTTCTGTGCCAAATTGCTTACTAAAGAAAATAAATGAATTATTATCAACACGAGCAACTATATCGCTTTTTTTACGAGAAGTATGATTAACCAAAGTATCATTAGCAAACACTTGAAGCTTATCAAGCATTTTAATGGACTGCCCCGCTCGATTTAAACGGTTCGCCACTCGACGCATTAATTCATCACCAATATCTTGGCCAAATGAGTCGTTCACACGGGAGAATTGGTTTAAGCTCAAGCAAATGACGGCAAAAGGATTATCAGCATCAATCATATTGACTGGTAAACGATCCCAGTACTCTTTCATAAAGGCACGGTTTGGTAAAAGTGTCAGCTGATCATAAAAAGCCATCTCATAGATTTTTTGTTCAGCTTTTTTACGTTCAGTAATATCTTGAATTGTGCCTATAGCACGAACATAGCGCCCACCTTCGGAAACAAATATATCACCTTGATGAAATAAAACTCGCTCCTCACCTGTAGAAGTACGTACACGGTGACGAATAGTAAAAGGCTGACGAGACTGGAGAAGATCACCAAAGGCTTTAGCCACCATTGGCAAATCATGAGGATCAACATGAGCTAACAAATCAGAATAACTCATTGGTTGCTCATCTTTAATATCAGGCTTCCAACCAAGCAATTCAGCACTATAAGGCTCGATATCAATACTATTATCTTCAATATTTAAAGACCAGTAACCTAATTTAGCAATATGCTGCGCTTGCACCAAGGAACTTTGCTGCTGCATAAACTGTCTTAGAGAATCATGGTTACGCAACATGTATTTAACACGATGAGCGAGCAATAAATAATTAATTGGTTTTGAAATAAAGTCAGTGGCGCCAGCGTCGTATGCTTTATTAACAGACTCAACTTCATCGTTGGCTGTCATCATTAAAATAGGAACGCAGTGCATGCCATGTTCATTGCGAATATATTCGCACACTTGGTAGCCATTCATAAAAGGCAAGTTAACATCTACCAAAAAGGCATCTGGATGATAATCTGT
This sequence comes from Gammaproteobacteria bacterium UBA6940, assembly GCA_002450655.1. Taxonomy (GTDB): domain Bacteria; phylum Pseudomonadota; class Gammaproteobacteria; order Pseudomonadales; family UBA6940; genus UBA6940. The sequence continues at coordinate 44,271 of DJZY01000068.1, forward strand.
CAGTAAATCTGGTAACTCTTGTGGGCTCTCGATGCATTTCACATCAAACCCTTCAGCTGAAAGCAGATCCTCTGCAGCAAGTCTGATTGTAGGGTCATCATCTATTACAAGTAATGATACTTTTTTCTGATGCCCTTGAGATATAAGCTTAGTCACAAGTCATTGTCTTCCAATACAACCATCTATTGGCTTGAACATTATTATTGTCATAATAGTTTCAAGTTCTCGTGACGTGTAATTATTGTTATACACGTTAATTTAATGTTAGGAAGAAATCACAAGACTGGCAAACCAAGCCCCCATTTTTGCCGCCACCAGTAACAAAAGGCAATAACTGCCGTTTTTACGGCTATTTTAGTCATTAAGCCCCATAAAATCTGATAAGCTCATTATATATACTCATTAAAGACAAATAATAAAAGCCTTCACCTACCGTCTGCTGTACTGATAGAGTCATTACTTTTATAGCCAACCCTATGATACACTTTAGGTAACTTCTTCTTTAAGGAAAGACGCTTTTAAGTCACATCAATACATACACTTTATTGATGTCTTTTGGCTCATCATTGAGACATTCACTTTAATGACAAGCTAATCTGTGCATACTTAATACATAGACACGAAGCGGTTATCACACATAGCTGATATGCCTTCTTAAACCGCCGCCCAATAAAGGATTACGAGATTCTATGAGTTTATTTAGTTTTCAACCTCGTTTAAAGCTGACGACAGCCTGTATTATTGCATCACTCTCAACATCTTTTGCTGGATCTGTTTTTGCAAATGTTGACCAGCTACATGCACCTGATCACTTCGACACAATCAGGCCTGAAGCTGTGCATAGCGATACGCTCAAATCGATAATGCAAAGCCTTAATTACGACCACTTTAGGCAAATCAAAGTGAACGATCAGTTTTCTAAACAGGTATTTAGCCATTACTTAAGTGCTCTTGATCCTTTAAAACTGCACTTTACTCAAGAAGACGTTCAAAAATTTAAAAAATATGAAAATCAGTTTGACGATGTCATTAAATCAGGCAAGCTCGATATTCCTTTTACGATTTTTAATTTCTACAGAGATAAATCAGCAGAGCGCTTCACTTATATGCTGAATCATATTGATGATCAAAGTGTGTTTGACTTTACACAGGATGAAACGCTTAATATTGAGCGTGAAGAAGGCCAATATGCAAAGGACCAAAAAGCCCTTGAGACAATTTGGCATAAACAGCTCAAAGAATCAGCTTTAAGACTTTCACTCGCAGATAAAACAACAGAAGAAATTAAAGACCTTCTGAAACGGCGCTTTACGGCCAAGCTTAATTACCTAGCCCAGACCAATCCGGAAGATGTTTTCCAAGGGTTTATGAATACTGTTACAGAACTCTATGATCCTCACACACAATATTTATCACCTCGAGCATCAGACAACTTCAATATTAATATGTCTCTATCCTTAGAAGGTATTGGTGCGGTACTCCAAACAGAAGATGAATATACAAAAGTCGTTCGACTCGTCCCTGGTGGTCCAGCAGATCAATCAGGACAAATTAAACCTCTTGATAAGATTCTTGCCGTTGGTAGTGATCCAAAAGATTTAACAGATATTGTCGGCTGGCGTATTGATGAAGTTGTATCACAAATCCGTGGACCGAAAGGCACAGATATTTATCTTGAAGTGCAAAGTGCTGACAGCAAAACCAAAGTTACCAATATCATTAAAATCACACGAAATACTGTAAAGCTTGAAGATCAAGCTGCCCGAAGCGACATTTTAAAGATTAACCGTGGTGATAAAGAATACTCAATGGGCGTTATTGAAGTACCTGCATTTTACGCAGACTTTAGCGGTCGCAGCCAAGGCCAAAAAGATTATCGTCGAGTATCAGATGATGTTGAGCGCATCCTCAATACACCCGAAATGAAAATGGCAGATGGTATTATTATCGATTTACGTGCTAACGGTGGCGGTTCACTGCAGGAAGCAAATCGTTTAATCGGCCTCTTCCTAAAAACTGGTCCGACCGTGCAAATTAAAAACACACGAGAGCAAGTCAGCCTTAACCGTGATTCAGACCCTAAGATTGCATCAAATCAACCAATTGTTGTTTTGATCGATCGACTAAGTGCATCCGCTTCTGAAATTTTTGCAGGTGCAATTCAAGATTACCAACGAGGTATTGTCTTAGGCTCTCGCAGTTTTGGTAAAGGTACTGTGCAAATTTTACGAGCATTAGATCATGGCCAGTTAAAAATGACCCATGCGAAGTTTTATCGTATTTCTGGTGAATCGAACCAACATCAGGGGATTATTCCTGATATCGAGATGGTTTCCAGCTACGATCCTTCAGAAGTTGGTGAAAGTGCACTTGAAAATGCCCTCCCTTGGGACACGATTAAGCCAGCACAGTTCAAGCCATTTTATAACCTTGACCCTATCAAGCCTCTTCTTTCAGAGCGCCATTTACAACGTCTTGAAGGCAATATTGATTACCAATATCTTGTTAATCAAACAGATCTACTTCAAGAGCTTCGGGATGATTCTGTCGTGCACTTAAATAAACAGGCTCGCTCACAGGAAATGCATGATCTTGAAGCCAAACGCCTCTCACTTGAAAACAACCGCCGTAAGGCCAAGGGTGAAGATGAGTTTAAGACTTATGAAGAATTTGAATCTTATGAGTCGAAAAAGAATGAAAAAGAAGCAGATCAAATCGTCAAAGCAGATGATGTGGTTCTTATGGAAGCAGGACAGGTACTTGCTGATATGATTGATCTTGAGAGAGATAATGTACTTGTCTCAAACATGAACACTGAAGAGAACACAAGCCTCTTAGATTTCTTCGGTGAGATTCTCAACTAAGAGATCTTCAGGCCAAAAAAAACCGCTTCAAGAGCTAACACCTATCAGTTAAGGATGTTTAGATTTCACAGGGTAGCGTGTTTTACTGATGCGAACGGTCCTTGATTTGGGCCGTTTTTTTCGATCGGGCAAAATAAAACGCTTTACTTTTGCCCTCATCGACCTTAGTTTTTTAGGAATACTGCCTGGGGCTGCAATTGAGCACCACATTAATTCATCCTGAATATATCGCAATGCCATAATAAAGCTTATTCTTAAAGGAGACACTCCTGCTTCTTGAGCAATCCGACTTATTTCTACTCGGATTAAATTGTAAGCGATAAGAATGCCCCAAATTTCTTGAATAACACCTTCTACCGACTGGCTTCGCAGTAATAATTCATTCTCGAGCATATGCTGTTTTATTTCGCCATAACTATTTTCTATTTCCCATCGTTCAAAATAAACGTTAAAGATTTCATCAGCTTTATAATCTAATGAGATGAGAGATGTTAATATTCCTGTAATATGTTTTTTTTGGCTTTGTTCCTCACAGAGAACAAGCCGTGCTTGCCATGTTTCAGGTAAGGTTGGATCTATTAAACGCGCATGCTTCGATACTTTCATTTCAACGATATAATCTGTTCCTTTCTTATCGAGTTGTGAAACAATTTCATAACGTGTATTTGATTTAATAGGGATCATCCAGTGACTTGTTGAGTGTTGCCTTTGCCAATTAATCATAAGATCTGCACTTAAATAGCATCGATCAAAAATGGTTAAAGAATTATCTGGAATTGATTTTATGAGCTCTTTTGCATAATTAATTTCGCCAGTTGAGCTTGGGCCAAAAGCAACATCATGCAGCAATCGACTTCTTAGTGAGCATAATGCACAAAGTCTGACAACTGGGTATTCAGTATGTTTTGTTTTACTGTATTGCACGTATTTAAAATGCTCAGCAAGTGCTTGATTGTCATGGACTCGCAGCTGAGTCCCATCGACAGAAAAGAGCTGAAGATTATTCCAAGTGTCAGTTTCATCTTCAGATTGTATCCAATGCTTGGCCGTTAAATTAAATAACGCCTGTAATGGTTCGGCAGTTAATCGCTTTCGCGCCTGAGGGATAGCACTTGGAGCAACCGTATCGCCATCAGAGTTGACTAGTTGTAGATCCAGCTTGTCCAAAACTTCTGCAATTGATCGATCTCTATACAGGCCTATACCAATAACAAGCCAAACAACAAGCTCAGCAGGAAGCTTGCGTCTTCTCATGCTGGCTTTATTAGTGCTCGAAAGCGCCTGCTGAATCCACTCCAAAGGAAGTTCTTGCTGAAATGTGCTTAGCGTGTCGGGAGCAGCAAGATCATTTACATCAGAAAGCCATTGATTCAACATAAAAACACCTTCAAACTGAATATTTGAAGGTGTTTATATACTATTAGAGTCGGTTTGTAACTGGTAACCTTCTTAACTGATAGGTGTTAGCTTCAAGAGCGGTTTTTTTGGCTTCATAGGGTTAAAAATCGACCCTATAGACTAAGAGCACTGCAATCAGCGCAGACAAAAGTAATACGCTATTCCACAGTCGAATAAAAGTTGTTTTAAACTCGATCCCCTCATCTATATATGGTGAACTTGTGATTAAAAAATATGAAAGCGAATAGACTCGATACTTTGAACTCATCATCATTTTAGAATCAAGCAACAGTCGGCTCCAAAACTCCAAGCTTTTAATCACAATAAGGGCAACAGCCACTAGCAAACCAAAAGCAAATAGATGAATTGCAAAATCAACTAACTGAATCATCACACTGATACCCTTATAGATCTAAGGCTCTTAAAGGCACCCTATGTGCCATTATTGAGATGTGATGATTCTATTCAATCTAGCTATTTTTTAGCAAGTCAAAAATACAGAATAACAGCATATTTACTTTTCTCCTTTTGGCTCTGGCTTCTGTGGCTCTATTAAAACTGGCTTTTGCTGAAGCAATTTAATTGCCATAAAGAACCAGCTTACAAGCCTTGAGGCTAACCAGAGAGACCAAAGAAGCATTAAACCCGAAAAGACCCACTGTGGCAGGGCTATATAGCCAGCACTCGGCGTTTGTCCTTGAGGAGCGTAATCACTATACCAACGTAATACATGCGCTGAAGACTGATAACCACTAATTTGCATATCAGGAGTCGATAGCAAACCGACAGGTATAACCATGACCAATACAAAACCAGTTAAGAGCGTTAGTGCAATTACAGCCACTTGAATGCCGCGGAAACGGCTAGGCGCCATTGGTCGATCTTCCGACATACGATGCTGCCACCAACCAAATACAAAGGCCCATAGTGCAAATGGAATCAGTGAAAAATAAAACAGTGTTGAAGTGCCTACCCCAATTAAAAACCAATCACTGACTTTGACTGGCAACTTAAATGATAAACGACGCTGAACAACAACCAACACCAGTGCACCAAGAAGAAATGTTGTTAAAATGCCCCAATAGAGCACAGCGGGCCCAAGCAAAGGCCCCTGAGCATGAAGAACCCAACGAGATTGCAATGGCTTCATTTCAAGATTTATATTCACCAGTGGCAGTGAAGATTGAATCTGAGGCATAGTTTGAGAAAAACCATCTTCACTTGGTGCAAACCAATCCACCTCAAGGGTAGATTGGCCTGACATAAGAGAAACCAAAACACTTTGCCCTTGAGCATCATAAAGCCGTTGGCCATTTAAACGCACCTGATCCAGCTCAGCATTTTCCGGCAACTCTAAGCTGTACTCACCAGGACTTGCAGCTTTAAGCATAATAGAAAGATGATAAGTATTTTTACTTTCACCTTCTATACCTTGTAGTTTTAAACTTTCAATACTTTGCGATGCAGCAATCTTCCCTTCAGGTCTTGTAAAATTAAGTTGGACTTGCTCACCAGGCTTAGGCCTCCACATTTGTTCTGGTAGACCATTAGGCTCTGGAGCCAAACCATTAGATTCAACTTGCCACAAACGCCCTGCTGCAACTTGCCATATTTCGTAATAGTGCTGCCCCTGACCAGCTTGAAGCTTAAGCGCAGCCGTAGGTGATAATTCTGAAGACCAACGTACAAGCCCTTCACCCTGCTGAAATTCAATAAGAGCAACACCGTCTTTCGACTTAATACTCGTTCTCGGCTTCTCGCCTTCAATCAATGGAATTTCTACGCGAAAGGCGTTCGTTTCAGGTGCAATTCTTCGCACTTCTGTTTGCACCCGCCAGCGCACACCAAGATCAAGTCGCCGTGTCACCTGCACAAATACTGGCGCTCTTAAGGATTTTTGCTGCATTTCATCAACAGTATCTGCCCCCCCCTGAGCAGTCGCGGGCTGCTGTATACGCTCAAAGCTCATACTTGAAACATAGGTCGATGCTTCACTTGGGCGTTCTAAACGCCAGCCATCCAAATTAACATTTAAATGATGCAGTGGGTCAGGCAACACAAACTTCATCAGATCAGCTTGGTCTAATTCGCCAGACATGGTTAATTGATGATGGCCAGCTGTCACCCGTAAATAGACGTCATTCTTCACTTTACGAAGCTGTGCTCTTGCATCAACACCATCAAGTGTGATGACTTGCGGCACCCAATTTTCACTTTGAAGCACAGGAATAAAAGTGTCTTGAACCACGTCTAACGCGAGACTGATATCCAACTGTTCCTGTGTCATTTGCCATTCACCTTGATTAAAGCTAAAGCAAGACTCAGTACATCGAGTTTTGGACTGCATGTCAGATTTCAGGTTTTCAAGCTGTTGATCAGTTAAAGGCGTAGCAGCAAATGCGTCCGAATGAGGCATCGCTAAAGACAACACGCCAAAGATTAATACGGTTGCCACCTCTGGTGAACCTTTTAAAGGTTTTAGACTTATATTGCGGAAAATATCTTTTAATGCACTGCGCCATGCTAAATATAAGCTTGTGTAAAGCCCAAGCAATGCCAGCATACTTAACAATGCGGTCATCAACGGGGTCAATAAGTAGAGTTTGAGGCTTTCATCTTCCGTTACATTGGACGCACTAAAAAGACGATATTGTCGCCATTGCCACTCAGGCAAACCTACACCTGTTTGAATAAAATCATTTTCACCATATTGCTCCAAAGGCGCTTCTTTAAGACGGGGTGACGCCATATAACTTACACTTTCTAAAGCCATAGGTGCAGGCATGGAACGATGCTGCATCTGGCTGTCTTGTAACATGTCCACTGATGATTCTGCATAGTGCTTACTCTCTTGCTTATTAACATGCTCAAGTTGCGGATAAATGCTTTGACGTATTTCAATCATTGAAACCTGTGCAATATTAATAAGGAATATAAAGGCTAAAACAGCAACACATCCCAGTGAAAGCACCTGTAAACGTTCTTTAAGTTCCTGGGATAACTTGACGACAATCATTAATCCTATCCAAATAAAGGCAAGTTCAGGATAAGACTGATAAAACACAATTGCAAAAAGAGCTGTTGCGATACTTGGCACCAAGCCTAGAGTCTTATAGGTAATAACGATGGCAAACAAAAGAACAAAAATATCCCAAAGCTGCCATTGGCTTATCCATGCATTGCTGCCTTTGTCCGAGGTTGCCAATAAACGCCAGCCTGGTGGCACATTTAAAGTAGCCGTTACAGTCTCAAATGGAAGCTGCCAACCTGTTTTTGAAATCTCTCCTGTCTGCGGCCAAAGACTAATAGCATTAAAATGTAATGCTTGTTCACGTACTTCAACGCCATCAGCGCCATTTTGCTGGGTAATTAATAAAGCTTCATCACTCTGAGCTCGCTGGAGCTCCCCTTGCGGGCTTAGATTTAAACGCCACGGAGCTGCCATTGTGCCACTTATCGTATCTTCAGCACTTAAATGATCGCCAGAAAAGTTTAACCAGAGCTGTCGATTTAAAGTCAGTGAAGGCTTGCTTTCAGATTGATGGACTTCTGAAAAATTCATTGTAAGACCTTGCTGGTCCGTCACTTTATAACTGGGCATATTTTGCCATGCTGTTGGCATTTCAACCTGTACAGCATCAACAGCAACCCCTTTAATACGAACTGTATTTTGCATATCTCGATCAATAGCCCAATATTCAACATTCGGTAATTGATCACGCTGCATGAGAGGTTGAATTTCATCTGTTGATTGAGTAAATCGACTTCTCAAACGAAGCCAATGCTCCCCTTGGCGTACTTGAACGCTATAACCACCATTGGATTTAAAAGCGACAGGTAACTGGCTATTAAATGATACTTTTTCAGTACCAGGCCACTCAATAGATGGTAAATAGAGTGTTCGCGACTCACCTGAAATTTTTAATCGGACCCAAGTGTTTAAATACTGCGGATACCCTTGCGAAAGCTGGCGGTAAATGGCAATTTCTTCTGTATTATCAACTTTACTGACAGTATGACTTGCTGCTGATAAAAGTATTTTATTATTCACTCGTCGCCATGAGTATTTATCCGCAAGACGAGGCGAAAGTGCTACAGCAATAAAAGCAATGCTCTCATCCGCTGGTAATGATTCGGGCAACTCATCCCAAACAAATCGACCAGAAATCTTATAGTGGCCTGCTTCTAGCTTTGCTGTAGGTTCACCTTTTGAGCTACGACCGAGTGTAAGGGCTTTTGGACTTTGATTTTTAGACTCAATCATCACACCTGCTGGCCAAAGATTATCTTTGCCTGGCAGTACTACTTCGCCTTGAGATTCAAGTGAAACCCAAAGCTGAAACTCCCCCTGCTTTTCTTGAAGAGAGATCTGTAAATAGCCTGGCCACACACAATTTGAAGTATCCATACACTGCCACTCAGGATGCTGTGTATGCAGCCACTGCTCCCATGGTTTTAAAAAATCTGGTGTTGTTGGCGCTGCTATTAGAGACTGAGCTATGCATAGCAAGAAGATAAAACACCAATATATTTTTTTGAAGTTCATGAAGAGCCCTTTTTTAAATTCGAAAATTATTCCATTTCTATCTTATATATTTGATACATATTAGCTCATAAAAAATTAACTCTTAATTAAAAAGGCGCAAATCCATCATGAGTCGCTTTAATGTGCCTAAAAATCCAACAAAATAAATAAAAAAAGATAACGTGCTAATTATAAAAAATTAAAGATAATAAAAAAGCGAGCTTATGCTCGCTTTTTTATTGTCTTTCCTATTAAACACTGACCTGCTGGCTTGGTTTAAATGGCTCTGGTGCATCAACTTCTGCCAAGGCATGTCCTGTTTGCATATTTGGTACTTTATTTGGCGATCGAAAGGACTGAGACTTAACAAACTTATTAAGAATATGCTTATGCACTTGTTTCTTAGTTTCAGCCAGCTTCTGAGGATCAACCTCAACTGTGTCTTTCTTCGCCGCTGGTGTAAATGCATCACGAACAGCTTGAGATTCACCTGTATCAGCAGCATCCTCTCCAGGGAAGTAAGCAGCCACCTTAAGTGGCTCAAGTGCTGGGTCAGCGGCATTGGCTTTAAAGCCATCAGCTTTATAATAGAGTTGATCTTTCGCAAACTCTTCTGGTGTTTCCCCTGCTTTTTTCATTAATTTTTCGCTGACGTTATAAATCATCATACGAATCTTAATTTTTGCAGTCGTATTCGGGAAAAGAGGTTCAGGCATGCTCGTTACACAAGCAATCAGGTTATTCACAACACCTATTTTCTTCTTAGGATCTGTTACCTTACAAAGACTGTTTAAGCCATCCACTTGCGCTTCACGTACAGAAACAGATTCAACCATGGTTGCAACCTGTTCAAAGACTTTATGCTTAAACTTATCAAGCTCTGCACCTTTTGCACTGGTGTATTGACCGAAATATTGATACACGCGCTCAAGCTCACTTTTAACAGATCTTAAAAGATGAATATTGGTATGCATTAGCTCAAGTTTCGCTGTATCATAAGCATGTTTGTTATTTTTATGCCCTTCTAAATGTCGACTTATAAATTTCATAAGGAAATCGCAGTATGCTAGGAAGTTAGCAATACCACCCTTCTTACCTATAATATCTTTATACATTGCCAATACAGATTTAGGCTCTTTAATAACTGCACGATAGTAGTCTCTTAATACTTGAGGTGTGCCTAACCCTTTTTTGGAAAATACGTTTTGTTCATCGCCCGAATAGAGTGCTGCAAATATTTCTTCAGCGTGCGTCTCAAGAAAGTTTTGAATGTAAAGCTCAAGTGAGTTAAGCCGAGACATATACAGTTCTCGAGCTTGGACATTAGAAGAGAAGGCGTACCTATTTAAATCTTGCGTAACGATTTCCTTTGCCTTACGTAAGGCAAGATAAATATGTGTAGGATCTGTAAAACCATGTTTTTTTAGCATCATTGCAACATCTTGCTCGCGCAAGGCCGAATCATTCGAAACCAATTTAGCCGCAAAAGGCTTAATTTGATCTTTTTTAATATCAGGGCTTTCGTCTATATAGGTTTCGATCTCATCCGTCACAGCTTCCTTTTTTGCAGGTGTTTTTTTGGTTAATTTAGCTGACTTTATTCGAGCTATGGACTGTGCCAACTCCTCTTTATTTTCTTCAAAAAATTCAACAATCCCCTTACCAGTAACTGGTGACAGGGCAGATTTAACCTCTTTGGCAGACTTAGACTCATACGTATGGCCCGCACCAACAATCTGACGATTACGAATTTCTCTAACCAAAATATCACCTTCTTGCTTGTGAAATTGCTTTATTTTTAATCGTTTATGAAGCGATTTAGATAGGCAGACGCCTAGGGATAGCTTTAGTATACGCTTGATAAAGAAGGGTAAACAACGGGGAAAGTGTTAAGATTTATAATCTGATGTAACAAGGATACAAGGCTCAATAGCGCGACTCAATCACGCTATTGTGTCATGCTTGTAAGCAATTTAAACGATGTGCCAGTTATACGATATGAATGTCGAACTCTTGCTGACGCATTACAGATGAACGTAGTTCATTTTCAAGAATATCACGAGAGTTATTCATCAAGTCTTTCATGTCTTGTGAGCGCGCACTCAAATAAATAGACATTCGGCCCTTTTGCTCAAGCAGTGAAACATCAATCTTACGATCTTCTTCAAGACTGATTTGCACAGTCATATTTGAGAATACAACCTGCTGATCCATGACCTTTTTCACAACTGCATGAATATCTTTGGATGTGGCATCAAGCGGTGTTTCTTCAATATGATGCGAACTTTGGCCTGCAACAGCACCAATTGCATCGTTTGGCTTGTATTGCGTTTCAGCAATATCTTCATCTGTTTCTTTTCTTCGTGGCTGAATTTCTTTATCAAGATGAAATGGATTTTTTTGTTCCATCATGGATTGCATTCGATCGTAAAGTGTTTCACGACGGCGAGCATCTGCTTTCGACTCTCGTTCATGCTTTTCACTGAAATAGGACTCAAACTGGCGAACTTCTTCTTCTTTGGCCTTTTTATGGTCGCGAGCTTCACGACGATCTTGTCGATCAACACTCTGTTCGTTTCGCTGTGTATTCGTATTTACAAAAACCATAACGCCTCTTTTTGTTTACTCAAACAACCTGAGCTGGGAAGACTTGGAAAACTCTTCAAGTTCCATGTCTTCTTTATACTGGGCTTGAGCTTTTCGTTCTTTTTCATCAATTTCAATCAGGATTTCATACTTTTGCAGTACTTTGGCAAGCTCTTGCTTAGTCTGCAACAAAGCTTCCAACTCCTGTTTGAGTGATTCGATTTGCTCTTCCTGGGTTTTGATTTTCAATTGGTGAGCACTGATTTCATGCTCTAGAACCATGATGTGATAACCAATCTTCTCAAAGGCATTTTTTTGCACACTTTCAAGAAGATATTCGTCATAAACGGCTTTTTTCTTTTTCGGAAATTCTTTTTTAAGCTGCGCTAGCTCATCTTCGAGCTCTTTATATTTCTGCTCAGCGTCATGAATTTCCTGCTGTTTATCACGGACTTCGCCCAGAACCTTGTCATATCTATTCTGCTTGAGGGTCGAAATCTGTGAGTAAACACTTTTTGTCATTTTGTAATCTTCTGCAAGTTAGCCACGGATGAGTCCATTGGCGAGTTTTCGAACAAGCCTTGCTGCAGGAATCGCTTAATGTGTTCATTCTTCGCAACCGCTTCATCAGCCTCACGGTCTGTACCACTTTTAAATTCACCCACGCGAATGAGAAGCTCAACTTCTTGATATTTAGCAAGTAATTTTCGCCCCTTACCAGCTGCAGCCAAATGATCATCACTGGCAATCATTGGCATAACACGGCTCGCACTATCCAGGATACTAATTGCAGGGTAATGGTTTTCTGCAGCAAGCTTACGGGAAAGTATAATATGACCATCAAGAATGGATCGCGTTTCATCCGCGACTGGCTCTGTCATATCATCACCTTCTACAAGCACAGTGTAAAAAGCGGTTATAGTTCCATTCTCACCTGCACCAGCCCTTTCCATCAAGCGTGGTAACTCAGAAAATACAGAAGGCGTAAAACCACGGCGTGTTGGCGGCTCGCCAGCGGCTAAACCAATATCACGTTTTGCACGGGCAAAACGAGTAACAGAATCCATCACCAGCATGACATTTTTGCCTTGGTCACGGAAATGCTCAGCAATAGTTGTTGCAATATAAGCCGCTTTTACACGCTCCAATGCTGGCCGCTCAGAGGTGGAAACAACTAAAATAGTCTTTTTTCGAGTTTCATCGGTTAAGTTATGCTCAACAAATTCTTTAACCTCACGACCCCTTTCACCAATGAGACAGATCACATTGATATCAGAATCACTGTTACGCATTAACATGCCAATGAGTGTGGATTTACCGCCACCAGCAGCAGCAAAAATACCAAGACGTTGACCGCGACCAACTGTAAGGAAACCATCAATAGCACGAACACCTGTTTGGAATGGCTGACTAATCATCTGACGGGCCATAGGATCAGGTGGAGCACCTTCAACATGACGAAAGTTAGGCTTCTCTGGCACACCTGATTGCCAATCTGGCGCATAGGAAATACGGCCCATACCATCAAGTACGCAGCCAAGTAAATGATCACCAACAGGCACTTGAAAAACACTACCAGAGCCTTTGACTAATGAGTTCTGCGCTATACCAGTCATTTCCCCAATAGCAGCCAGAAGCACATAGTCTCGCTTAAAACCAACAACCTCAGCAGGGGTTTCTGTACCAGAGGAACGGTCAATAATAACAACACTCTCACCAATTTTGGCGCTTGGCATTGTTGCATAGATCATGGCACCTACAACTTCAACAACCTTGCCATAAATATCCATACTCATCGACGACGACTCCCTACTCGCATTAGACTACCACCCATTAAATCAGTCTCATGCTTCGGAACTATTTTGTAGTGCTCTTCAATCTCATTAAGACCATCCTTTGGATCACCACCTTTTTGTAAAATAGTTTCACCTATAGGGTTTGTGTCCTCAAAGCGATAAAACACAAGCTCATGTAAACCGCTTTTTTTGGCGCACTGGCGCAATAATTCTAATGATTTATATTTTGACTGTGAATTTTTCTTTTGAATATTAAAAATACGAATTGCATCTTCAGTAAAGTTAAAAGAAACACGCTCTTCTTCTGCATCAATACGCCAGCCAACCTGAAAACCTGAATCAGGATCATCAACTCGCTCACATTCGCCAAACTGGCTATTAACTTCTTCCAATGCAGCAAAATGAACGTCTTTCATTACTCGTCATCCTCTTGAATTTTAAGTGAGTTATAGATACTAAATGCAGAACCTGCTGCAATTGTACCCACACCACCCATAAGTATAGCCATTGAAGCAAAACCAATAAGGGCACCCACTTTCTTCGCCAAGATTTCAGCACGTTTAAGGGATTTAAATTTTGTATTCTTGTCGATTTTGTCTTTTTTCTTGTTTTCTTCTTCAAATTTATTCAGACAAAACTCCATCGCATTCATTGTCATGGATGTCATTTTGCCAAATGAAAATGCAACAGGTGTAAAGAAAGCAATATTAACAGCTGCTGCTGTATTCACAGTTGAGCGGGTTAAAATTTTAAATTGAGTTGCAAGTCTATCTTGGCTCGCAAGTCGAGACTGCTTGTCAGCCAAACCACTGCTTGAACCACGATTAACTGAAAAACGAGACTTTAATGAATTTTGAGTTGCACTTGTCGCTGCAGTACGATTAGCCTCGGGCGCTGGAGCCCCCATGGCCATCGAGCGATCAAAGGGGTGCATCCCCTGCATAAATTGATCCACTAGGCTGCTCCCTGACCAAATGAAATGAGCGCCTCAGACCAAACCTTACCGACTTCAGCAAACTCAACCAATAGCTGCTGCAAAGCGGCCTGACTCACTTCCTGGCATTGAAACTGATAAAAAAAGCACACTTCTCCAGTATTTGAATTAACACCCAGAGTACCACCACGAGTACCGCTGAATTCAAAATTACCTTCAAGAATAATTTTAAGAATATCAAGCGCATTAGGCTGATTAAAATTAACAAAACCTAATGCAGCCTTAACACGGATGCTCTGGTCTTCTTCAGCTGTGAGAATAATTTCACGATCACTGATAGTGACAGAAACATATTCTTCCTTGTCAATTTCTGCTAGAAATTCTTCATCATCATGTCCAATTGATAAACAGAACTCTTTAAGGGTTTGCACTGCAGCCACTTTCTACTACTCCATATTAAGTCTTGTCCAGTAGTCTACCCACAAAATAGGCAGACGCTGTGGTCGCGAGGTTAAAGTCATTTAATTGCGTATATCAAAGGTAAATACATAGGCAGAGCTGTTTAAAACTCTGCTTACTCTTAGAAGTTATCGAATTTAGGACTCATGGCACTCATTTCACGATCACTAAACTGCTTCACTCCAAAACGAATCTCAATTCGTCTATTGACCTTTTGCTCTTCAGGGCGGTCATCGTCGTTAATTAATGGACGAGTTGCACCAAAACCTGAGATTGAGAATAAAGCTTCACCTTTCCAGTTTACTAAGGATGAAAGTTCTTTACCATATGGGCGAACTTCACGAACCTTTTCCCAGAACGAAGCTGCACGGTGTACAGATAAACCCCAGTTTTGGAAAAGCATGCCTTTAGCAGGCGCTGAGTCTGTGTGACCAATAATCTCTACTGATTCATAGACTTTATGACGCTGATCAGGCACCAAGTTAAAATACAGGATTTCAGCTATTGCTTCAATCAGTGGTCGCTTAGAATCAGGGATTTCATACTGACCTTGTTTAAAACTTAACTGATCTGTCGGAATAACGATCGACGTACCATCATTTGATACTTTTGCAGCCAGACCTTCACGCTGAAGTAGATTGGACATACGGTGAACCGTATTATTACGCTCTTCTACCAGCTCAGAATATTGATTGACGTTTACGGCAAGCTTTTGTGCGAAAACATTATTACTATCAACAGCGTCTGCTTCACAGGTAATCAAATCCACTTCACTTGAGGTTGTGCTGTTTTTCGTTTGATAAAAATTAATGTCTGCTAGCAGCTTTGCAACTGTTCTTTTTTGCTCAATTGCAGAGCTACCACGCTGAATCATCAAGAATACAATGGCAAATATGAGAATAATAACAAGTGCCGACATCAAATCCGTAAACGAAACCCAATAATCCGACTCTTCTACTTCTTCTCTATTTTTATTGTGCTTAAACATACTTCAAAACCTACATTGATCTCTGGGATGCCCTACCCTGACACTTCTGCGCCAGGGAAAGAGTGTTATCGAATATTAATGAAGGAACTACCTGAACCACCATCACTTGAAGCAGCAGAAGCTTCCTTAATCATTCGAAGTTCAGAGACAATCAATGCAGATGTTTCTTGAATTAACTCGCGATTCTTTTCAGATTCACCTGTGTTATTCGCCATTGTCGATACAGCTGTTCTCATTTCACGAGCAACACCATCAACAAGAGAGTTGAAATCGATCGCTTGAATTGCTGCTTGCACATCACGAAGCGCTTCAACTGTTTGAGCACCATGATTTCTCAGAGCAACAATCTCATTTTCAGGAGAAACGAATTCAATTGCTTTAGCAACATGATATGTCACGTCTTGCAGGTCATATTGCAGTTTTCGTAGCAATGATTTCTCCGTTACAGAGAAGATCAAACTGAAGAAGATACCCCAGATGGACGTCATAAACGCAACGGTAGAACCCGCAAGTAGCATTGTGATGGAGTTTGTCACGTTTTCGATATCATCAACGTTAAACTCAAGACCACCAATACCAAGCTGGATACCGATAAACGTACCAAGTACACCAAAACCTGTCATTAATGAAGGTACGAAACCAACAAATTTATTATCAAACAGATCAGGCATAAGCTCACGAGCATTCAGGTAATAATCAAGCTGCGTTGAACTCGTGTATTGAATCTGAAGATCGTCTTTGTTGTTTGGGTTATAAGAAGGATGAGGTGTTAAGTTACTCACCATATCACGAAGATTCAAGGCAAGGTGACGAGTATTACGTTCGTCCGCAAGTTCGTTTGCAAACTCACCAGCTGCTCGTAAATTTTCATCAAGCGCTTCTTTAAAGTCACCAACAAGCTTGATGGTTTTCTTTGCTCTAAAGTAACGAGTGAGTACATAGTTTCCTGCATACATCAAAAAACCATACATGATTAACCAAACAATGGCACTGACACCTGCTGGGGTTCCAGAGAACATCTCACCTATGCTTGGTAGTAGATACGCGTATGCATTAGATTCCATTTACTTCACCCTTGTTACGTTTATTTTATTGTGATTATTTTATAACTAAATCAGGAATCAATCCATGATCATACCGTTAAATAAATAATCCCTTTTGTTTCCACGTGTAACGTCTTCGATATTGTCTGCAATGGATAATTTTTGCATAGAATCCAATTTCTTACCGATAATTTTCGGTGTTATAAGGAAGAGTCTTGATAACTGAACTTTACGTGTTTTCGTATGACGGAACAGACTACCAACCACTGGAACATCACCTAATACAGGCACCTTAGTTACATCGTCTAATTCGGAGTCGTAATAGAAGCCACCAACCAGTAAGGACTCACCATTATTCACAACAGCTTGTGTTTTAATCGTACTGCTGCTGACGACTGGAATATCATCAACCGTATTTTCATTCGTAGTACCATCTTCAATGCTCACTTCGAGCTTGATTTCAGGCGTTGCTTCTTCACCTAAAAGACGAGGAATAACTCGAAGCACGCTACCAGAGCGAATTGGCACAAGTTCAACTTCTTCTTGACCTTCAAGGCGAACGTAGAATGTAGAAATATGATCAATAATCGCTTCAACATTATCTTGAGTTACAACAGCTGGCTTAGAAAGCACTTTAGTGCCGTTATTTTGGTTAATAAGCTTGATGTTACCCATCATTGTTTTAACCTGACTTGCCATAAGCGTTGTTGTATTTTGGTAGTTACCAAAGCCCACATAACCTAAAGATGAGTTTGTTTGCTCAAGTGCTGTAGCACTACCGAAGCCGACATCAAAGTCTGTACCATTACCAGCCCAGCTCACACCAATCTCATTCATATCATCAGACTGAACGTCGATAATGGAAACAGAAATTTCGATTTGCTCTGTTGGCTTATCAAAGTCACGAATAAACTCTTCATACAAATTAATATTCTCAAGGGTGTCATAGACAACAATTGAGTTCGTATGCTTATCAGCGGTAATGGATGGAATTTTTTTGAGATCATTTGCGTATGCATTACGATCATCAAGACGAACAACTTGACCTACAAGATTTTGCTGCTCAGTTTCCGAGCGACCATAACTCATTGCACCAGGCGTTGCATCAGTATTACGACGCATTTGAGCGATAGTTTCTTGCTGATTTTGACCATACACAACTCTATTGAGTAGTGTTGCTACACCTTCAATCACTTGAGTACGACCGTTATAAACAACTTCACGGTCGTATGCAGTTGCATACTTCAATGGGAATGATTTAAAGCGGAATTTCTTGTCTGTCACATCAGACTGTGCCAAACCACGGTTCACTTCCTCAGATACCTGAGTAATCAGTTGCGCATAACGTGGAGGTGCTGCGAAAAAGACAACATCGCCATTAATATTTGAACGAATATTATAACGACCATCATAAAAGCCATACTGCTTTAGGTTTGCTAAAAGCTTATCTGCACCATTATCATAAAGCTCAACTTTACGCTCTTGCAGTTCGCTTGCATCATAAACATAAATTGTTTGACCATCCCAGTACCATAAAAGACCATAGGCACCAGTAATATCATTCATGATATCGATGATTTTTTTATCAGTGTATGTTGCTGTCACAACATCACGACGTGCCTTCACAGCATCAGAAATCTGCATGAGAACATCAGCACTTGAACCCAAGTCTGAGAAAAACGACGTCATGGTTTCACCCATTGCAATATGACTTGCACGACGGTATTCCCAGCTCTCTTGAGCAATGGCGCCAGATCCCATTAATAAAAATGCTGCGACGATAGCTAATTTTCTCATCTATATCATTCCAACTATTAGGTTACTCTCCAGAGCTTTTTTATTACTGTTATTGAAGGCACTTCTTCAAACGACAACAATATTGTTTTTATAAGCTCTCTACTTCCTTTCTTCGTGTCTAAATTCTTTAAGTTCAAATTAAATACTATGTGAATCAAATACATCTCGATAACAGATGGCTTCATACACAAAGTTGTTTAATCGTTCGTGAGACTTCACACTCACAATCTGGTCATTATCGATATTCATGACTGAAAACAGGCGATCCTCTTCAAGAAGCAAACGACTATGAATCATTTGCAAACCACCACTTGCTAAACCAAGGCACTTCGAAAGCTTTGTGATGAGGTTCATATCAATATCTTTTACATCAGTGATATTTTGTCGAAACTCATAGTTACCACGCTCGTAACGCACTTCAACCAACTCACCGTGCAAACTAATGATGCCGCGATTCTCGTCATTTCTTTTTTCAACTGTTAAGCCATCAATATTTTGAAGCTCCAGCTTCTTTAAAGTCATATTATCTCCAGTAGGACACAAGCTTTTCACTTGACGACATATCTTTCATCCCAAAAGAGCTAAAATATATTGATTTCATTAATACTTACGCTCTAACTTTGCCTTAGTTTAAACTTATTTAATACTTAGCCGTAGCGCTTTTGTTTAGTCTTTTGTTCAAGATCTGTAACATAACGCTCTCTTTTATACCGCATTCTGCTAAAAGCGCTAAAACATCCAACTCATGCAACATGAGCTTCTAACTCAGCTTAAAAAGTGTCCCCTTACCCCTTTAGATAAGACTATAAATATCGAAGAGAAAGACTAAAAATTACAAAACCTTACAGAAACAACTCTCTTTTGAGGCCATTAGGCTTATTTCGTGCAAATTCTCCATTTTGCAATACAATTACTGAAGCAGTTAGCAGTTCAAGAGCAGCTCCCCTTTTATCTCCACGATCAGGCTTGATCGAAATATCCAGGAAGTTATCGCCATGAACCTATTTCAGCGCCAGAAAAATACATCAGAAACACCAAAAGACACTTCGCTAGAACAACAACTGAACACGCCCCTATTCAAGGCCATTTTCGAACAACTCCCTTGCATAGTTTTCAACCCAGACGGCACTATCATTACAGCCAACCCTCTTTTTTTAAACGCTGTGGGCTATGACCTACCTGAAATCCAAGGGGAGCATCATCGCATGTTTTGCGATAGCGAAACCATTAATAGCTATAAATACACAGAGTTCTGGAAACAGTTAGGTCAAGGCATAAGCCAAAGCGGACGCTTCCAGCGAAAAACGCGCACAGGGAATAGAATCTGGCTCGAAGCAGACTATCTACCAATTAAAGAAGACAACCAAGTTCAATATATTATTAAAACAGCACGAGACATAACAGAAGCGGTCCGCGAGGAAAAAGAACAGAATCGAATACTTGAAGCACTTGATAAGTCACTGGCAATTATTGAATTTACCCCAGATGGTCATATTACAAAGGCCAATCAAAACTTTATGAATGCTATGGGCTTTTCGACCGATGAAATCTTAGGCAAGCATCACCGTATTTTTTGCTTTGAATCTTTTTACAAAGAGCACCCTCACTTCTGGCAAGAGCTTGCCACTGGCCAGTTCAAAAGCGGACGATTCCAGCGCATCACCAAAGCCCAACATGAAATTTGGCTCGAAGCAACCTACAACCCTATTTATGATGAAAATGGCAAGGTCATCAAAGTTATTAAGTTTGCATCCGATATTACCGATGCAGTCTATGCACAAGCAAAAAGCTCAAAAATTGCAGACCTTTCCTCTAAGTGTTTTAACAGCCTCAGCAAAAACCTTGTGGAAGCTGGTTATTACCTAGGGAACTCGTCTTCCGTGGCCAAAGAAATAAAAGAAGTCATGTCGAAAAATGTTGCTGTAGTATCAAAGCTTCACAGTGAATCCGAAAGCATTACAAGTATCGTTAATGTTATATCAAGCATTGCAGAGCAAACAAACTTACTTGCTTTAAACGCTGCCATTGAAGCTGCCCGCGCTGGGGAACAAGGCAGAGGCTTTGCCGTGGTTGCAGATGAGGTTCGATCTCTTGCTGGCCGTACAAACGAATACACACTCGATATTAAAACAAAAGTTGATGAAAACAGCAGACTCACTGCAAATGTATTTGAAGTGGTTCAAAACCTGCAAACAAAAACAGATGATAATTTAGACCACTTAACGACACTGCAAAAGTGCCTAACGGATATGACAACTGATGCAAATGTACTCATAAATGACATTGCAAATGTAAAGTATCCTGATGAGTAATGCTGAACAAAGCATTTGAAGATGGTAGCTACGAGTGGATTCGAACCACCGACCCTCGCATTATGAATGCGATGCTCTAACCAGCTGAGCTACATAGCCATCGATAGAAAAAATTGATTTACTTGATTATGCCTACCATTTTATCTCTAAGTATAAAATGGTAGCTACGAGTGGATTCGAACCACTGACCCTCGCATTATGAATGCGATGCTCTAACCAGCTGAGCTACGTAGCCATGGGACGAATGTGCTGCTATTTGAAGTGCGTTTACTTCATTTCTCTCTATTGTGGACTCTAGCCTACCATAGTGAGAATGAGACATTCTAAACCAATTATGGTAGCTACGAGTGGATTCGAACCACTGACCCTCGCATTATGAATGCGATGCTCTAACCAGCTGAGCTACGTAGCCACAGGACGAATAATGCCCATATTTGATTGAAGTGTCAAGCTTTTTTTTAATTTTTTTTAATTTAATTCATTAAGTTATGCATTTTCACAGTAACAAAAAAGCCCATGAATTCTGCTGAATCCATGGGCTTTTCGAGGCTTGCGCTAAAACAAGGCTTTAAGATTTAAGCAAACCTTTTACTTCAACAAAAAGTTCTTCTAGCTTTTCAAAAGTAGATGCTTCTAGGGTAATATGCCCAAGCTTACGACCTTCTTTGATCGCATCTTTCGCATACCAGTGCCAATGAACACCAGGCAAAGCCATTATTTGCTGAAGTGCAGCTTCACTTGGTCTAAAGCCAACGATATTGATCATCGCACCAGGTGAGCGCATAACAGCCGGCGCTAAAGGCAACCCTAGAGCGGCACGAGCTTGTTGTTCAAATTGTGACGCTGTGTAAGTTTCAATCGTAAGATGGCCAGAATTATGAGGCCTTGGCGCCATTTCATTCACTACAAGCTCATCACCACACTGGAATAGCTCGATACAAAGCACACCAACATAATCAAGCTTTTCAACAACAGACTGCCCAAGCTCATAAGCGCTTTCAACTGTTGCATCAGCTAGAGGCATGCCCGACCAAGTTGTCGCAAGGATATGATCTTCATGCTCATTGTGGAATGGACCATAGAAAGCAACATCACCATCTGCGCCACGCACAACCAAAATGGAAAGCTCACGATCAAAAGTCACAAAGGACTCTAGAATCGCAGGCACTTTTCGCAAGCTTTCCCAAGCAGCAGCAAGCTCATCAAGGGAACTGACTTTGACCTGCCCCTTGCCATCATATCCATCAC
This sequence comes from Gammaproteobacteria bacterium UBA6940, assembly GCA_002450655.1. Taxonomy (GTDB): domain Bacteria; phylum Pseudomonadota; class Gammaproteobacteria; order Pseudomonadales; family UBA6940; genus UBA6940. Next base: position 66,221 of record DJZY01000068.1, read on the forward strand.
GTGCTGTTTTCAAAATAGCTGGAAATGAGAAACTGACGAGTTGCTCATTTTTAAGATCATCATCTTTTTCAAGAATAAAGAAAGGTGCTGTTGGCACTTGCGCATCTTCTCGGAAAAATGTTTTTTCTAAGCGACGATCTTGTGCAATTTTAAGGGCACGTATACCAGGCCTTACAGTCACTGATTTAGACTCAAGATATTCAAGGGTTTTAACAGGAATATTCTCAAACTCAAGTGTAACTGGCGCATCGCCAATGGCTGCAACCAACTTATCAAGAGCTACCGTATCAGTGTATTCAGCAGTAATATGTTGTGCTACATCGGCAATAATTGGTTGCTCTTCCGGCACAAGAGCAACTGTTCTGTAGCCAAAACTATGTGCAGCCTGTGCAAACATGCGTCCAAGCTGACCGCCCCCAAGCATACCCACATAACGGGCTGGATCTTTCTGTGATGTCATGGGTTACTCCGAAACTGGCAGTTAAATGTCATCAATCTTAAGTTCAAGGTTTAGAACACGCTCTTCTTCAGCCTTTTGATATGCAATCAGCGCATCTGCAACATCAGGGTTTTGAAGACTTAAGATACGAGCCGCCATAAGACCAGCATTTTTTGCACCAGCATCACCAATAGACATAGTTGCAACTGGAACACCACCAGGCATTTGCACGATTGAAAGCAATGAATCCAAGCCATTTAATGTGGAGCTTTTAATCGGCACACCAATAACAGGCAAATGTGTATGCGCAGCAACCATACCAGGAAGATGAGCAGCACCACCAGCACCAGCAATAATCACTTGGATACCGCGAGATGCAGCAGAGTTAGCATAAGACACTAAATAATCAGGAGTTCGATGAGCAGAAACAACTTTCGCTTCAAAATCAATACCAAACTTTTGTAAAAACTGCACAGCCTTCTGCATTGAAGGCCAGTCAGAATCGCTTCCCATGATGACACCGACTTGTGGTTGACTCATGATCCCGTTCTCCCCTCTAAACCTTGTTACGGCATCTCGATAGTTATTTCAGCCTATCGATTTTATAACACCAATAACGATTAATTCGACTTCAAAGCCTCTGCCTTGAAAAGTAAGGCGGAAGTATATCATAGATATTACAGGCTTGTTGATAGTGCTATTTACAAAAACAAGTAAAACCACTTAGCTTTTAAATTGCTTAAAACGATCAATTGCTTCTTGACGAGATTTTTTTAAATCGACAATCATTGAAGAATAGCCATGTTTTGTGAGTTCTTTTTGATACTTATCAGCTTTGAGAATCCATTTTTTATCAGCCCCTTTTAATTCAGGTACATAGCGAAGAATATACTCACACTCAGGATCGAACCTTTCAGCTTGAGTGACTGGATTAAACACTCGAAAATATGGCGCAGCATCTGTTCCCACTGAGGCTGACCACTGCCAGCCACCGTTATTACTTGCATAGTCACCATCAACAAGGTGTTGCATAAAGAAGCGCTCACCTTCACGCCAAGACATGAACAGATTTTTTGTCAGAAACATCGCCACAACCATACGCACTCTATTATGCATCCAACCAGTTTCTATTAACTGTCTGATACCTGCATCAACAAGTGGTATGCCTGTCTTCCCTTCTGTCCAAGCCTTAAGGCGCTTTTCAGAATGAGTCCATGTCATCTCTTCATACTCACGATTAAAGCAATAGCCTTTGGCAACATGAGGAAAGTGAACCATTAAATGGCGATAAAAGTCACGCCACACAAGTTCAGAGATCCAAACGTCCCGACCTTCACTCGCTGGCAGGGCTTTGACTTGACGAAAAACGTCTCTTGGAGAGATTACACCACTGGCAAGATATGGCGATAAACTGCTTGTGCCTTTTTTGGCCGGCAAGTCTCGCTCTTCTGCATAATATTTTACCTGAACATCCAGAAACTCAGCCAAGCGCTCTTGCGCCGCTTTTGCCCCTATTGGCCAGAGCTTAAATTGTTGACTAACCTCTTTCCTAAAATGAGCAGCACGAGCACCTGCCGTATCAATGGCTTTATTCGTTGCAATTTTAGTGATTTCTGCTGAATGACCCTCTGGCTTATAAGGGAAGTCGCGATTACTCGTTTCTTTATCGATCGCCATCCATGCTTTTTTAAATGGCGTAAACACTTTATAGGCCCCACCATCATTTTTCGAGACAGCCGCCGGCGGTAAAATAACCTCATCATCATAAGTTGTTACGCCGACATTCATTGCAGACAATCGTGTTTTAACCTGCTCATCTCGGTCAGCTTCCCAAAAGCCATACTGATTATTAAACCAACAGTGGGTTACCTTGTGAGCTTGCACAATCGACTCTACTGCTGCTGGCACATCTGCCAACTGATTAACCTCTTCGAAAATACAAGCAATACCCATTGACTTAAGCTCTTTAAACAATGCTTCTACATGAGACAAATGAAATGCCTGGCGCAATGGGCCTTCATCTTGCATCTCAAGCTGCTCAGGGCAACAAACATAAACAGCGACACAAGGCTGATGAGCCTCCATAGCCCCCATAAAAGCAAGATTATCTAAAGTTCTTAAATCGTGACGAAACCAAATTAAATGCATGGATAGACCTTTCCCTTGAGATCAGGATTAAATTCAACTACATAGACTGTGTCGAGATAGATTATACTAGAGGCTGTTACCATGTTGTAAGCATAGGAAAAGAAACACAAAACTAAGGATTGGTTGAGATGCAACAAGAAGACCTTATCAGTTGGAAGCAAATAGCACGCAAAGCCCCTCAACTCATACCTCAAATGCATGACATTATTGAAGGCATGAAGCTTACTCGATTAAACGACCCCTCTGAGCCTGTAGGACTTGCCCTTGAATTCGAAAAAGCAGCTATCGAAAACCCAAACGGCATCGCTATTTTAGGTGTTAATACACGCCTGAGCTACAGTAGCGCCAGCAAAATCGCCAATAAAATCGCTTACGGCCTTAAAAACAAAGGCATCGAAAAAGGTGATGTGGTCGGTATTTATATGGAAAACCGCCCAGAAACACTTCTTGTAGTACTTGCCTGCGCTAAAATTGGCGCTATTAGCGCCATGCTTAATACGCAAAAAACAAAGTCATCATTAATGCAAACCATTAAACTCGTATCACCACGACTTCTTGTTCTTGGCGAAGAACTCATACAGCCTATACTCGAAGTTGAAGAAGAGCTGACATCAATAGAAAGTATTTTATACGTGCCTGACGCACCTCTACACATCAACACATCAATTACTCATATTAGTGATACTTTTATGAGTAACATTAACATTACTATTTATCCCATTGATCAGCTTATGCATGCTCAACCAGAAACCAACATGGATTCAAGTAAAAAAATCTATTTACACGATCCTTTATTTTACGTTTTTACATCAGGCACGTCTGGCATGCCGAAAGCTGGCATATTCACTCATGGCCGATGGATGAAACTCTTTGGTGGCATAGGTAAACTCACAACCAAACTGACATCAAATGATGTGCTTTACACGACAATGCCGCTCTATCATGCAACAGCACTCTGTGTCTGCTGGAGTGCCGTCATTGCATCACAATGCGGCTTTGCTATAGGCAGGCGTTTTAGCGCTTCACAATTTTGGCACGAAACTCAACAGTTCCATGCCACAGCTATTGGCTATGTTGGTGACTTATGTCAGTTTCTTCTAGCCCAACCACCTAAAGATATCGACCAACAACATCACGTTAAGCTCATGATTGGCAATGGTCTACGACCAGCTTTATGGCAAAAATTTAAGTCTAGATTTCAAATTGATACAGTTTATGAGTTTTATGGTGCGTCAGACGGTAACGTTGGTTTCTTTAATTTACTGAACTTAGACAATACTGTAGGTTTTTCACCAAATAAATTCGCTATTATTGCTGTAAATGAGACGAGCCATACCCCTATAAGGGATGAAAATGGCTTTTTTGTTCGAGTAAAAACAGGCGAAGTGGGTCTTTTAATCAGCGAAATAAGCACTCACTTCCCACTTGATGGCTATACAGAGAAAAGCGAAACCGAAAAAATAATTTTAAAAAATGCCTTTGAGACTGGGGACCGCTGGCTTAACACTGGCGACTTAATGCGGGATCTTGGCTTCAGACACGCGCAATTTATTGACAGAATTGGCGACTCATTTCGCTGGCATGGTGAAAATGTATCAGCACAAGAGGTTGAAAGCGTAGTGCTCGAACATGCGTTTGTTGATCAAGCCATTGTGTATGGCGTAACTGTTTCTGACAACAGTGGCAAAGCAGGCATGTTAACCATGACACTAGCACCAAAAGTTAACTTTAATACTCGCGATAGACGGCACTTTTTAACATATCTCAGAACACACTTGCCATCCTACGCCATACCAAGGTTTATACGAATTACAAAAAAACTGAGCACAACATCAACATTTAAATTCACCAAAAGCAATTATCAAAATGATGGCTATGACCCCAAAGTTGTCACGGATCAACTTTATTTATACCATCTAAAATCCAATACCTATGAAAAACTAACACCAGACTTATTCGACCAAGTAGAATCAGGCAGTTTAAAACTATGAACAAAGTCCGCGAGACAATGACACACGCAAGAAATGAAGCCATAAAACACCTTAATAAAACAGGGCCTCAAAAAAAAATAAGAAACATGGTCATTGGCTATGGTCTTTTATGCTTTGTAGTACTTTGCTTTTTTATCTATTTAAATACAATTGATACCGAAGCCTATGAACAACAATTAAGAGACTACGTTCATGATAAATACAACGGCACACTTGAACTTGGCTCAACATCTTGGTCTGTACTTCCTGTTCCGTCTTTTGATATTGGCGCTACCAGTATTAAAAATAATCAGGGCAAAACCCTTTTAGAATTTGACAGTGCCAAATTCAAACTTGCCATTACACCTTTATTTGATGGCATCATCGACATTCGCACTGTTGCCATCTCCAATCCAAAACTGCATCTTAACAATGAAAAAAGCACCTCAAATTGGCAACAACTTTACAAGCACCCTGATCAATTTAAAGAATCCTTTTTTCTCGACATGGTTGATCAATTTAAAGATGCTAACTTCGATAAACTTCCATTTGAAAATCTCGACATTGAAAATGGGACGGTCTATCAAAAAAATCAGTATTACACTGCCTCCATTAAAGAAATTGATTTTGAGTTAGACGGATTGGTGCCTGGCCAACCTGCAGACTTTGAAGCGACAGGCCATCTACATATTGATATTCACCATGAAAACATGCCTGAGATGAAAGCAAGCTTCCTCGCAACAGCCCTTCAAAGCATGGACATCCTCGAAAGCGAGCTTGACCTTGTGGGCAAACTTCGCTTACAAAATAATATTTTTCAGTTTGCACAAGTTCATTTAGGCGGTGAATTAAGAGGGCTTTATAAGAAGAGCGTTCCTTTTATTGTTTCTTCACAAGGCCATTATAATGTACGTGTAGGTGAACTTTTAATTGACCCTATTGATATGCGACTTGGCGAAGGCCATATTATTAGTAGTGTTAAAGTAGAGACAACTAATCGCCGTGAAACAGAGCTTGTCATAACACTGCCAAAGCAAACACCTCGTATTGGCCGCCTGATTAAACCATGGGTGACCTCGACACCTTCAAATGATCACTTAATTGACTTACTGCATTCGCTAGAAGTTGGTGGCCACTTTATTTCTACGGATAACTCCATGGGCTTTCAATTAAAACCATTTAATATTAATGCCCACCCAGGTCAAGTTGATATAGCCTTGAACAAAAAGACTGGCCATATTGTCTCAGCTGTTAATTTATCCTATATAGATACTCGACCTGTTCTCGACCCAGTTGAGGGTGATCGTCGGGTCAGCCTTAGCAAGGAAACCATAGACTCCCTGCCTGAACTGAAAGACATGCCAGGCCTAATGGACGATTTAACACAACCACAAGCACCAAAACTTGGTGACATTTACTTGCCGCGGAAAGCCTTACAAAATCTTGCAATGGATCTTGAATTAAAGATTGGTACATTCGTACACCCATCTTACGAAATCAGAAGCTTGTCGGCCTATGTTAATGCAGACAATGGTATTATTACACTTAAGCCAATGGACTTTATTGCTTTTAATGGCAATGTAAGCCTCAATGCTCGTCTCGACACGAACCAGTCACCAATGCTATTAGACCTCCACCAATCCTCAGAGCGCATTAATATTGGCGACATGATGGAAAGAACAACCCACCACCGCTGGGTTACAGGGCTTTTTGACAATAAAATTGATGTAAGTTCCACAGGTAAGACTGTGAACGACTTGATTGAAAACGCAACAGGTACACTTGATATACGTATGCGTGAAGCCTCTATACCAGGTGCGAACTTCCATCGTATCGCCTATGACAATATCGATGCATTAAGGGGCATCTTGCCCTCATCAAGACGGGGTGCCGTTGAAAAAGACCCTGCCCTTAAAACGAAAGGCACAACTTTAGATGACTTCTTTGCCAACTTTACTATCTCTAAAGAAAGTATTAGCAGTGATCGAGCATTGGTACGCTTGAATAACCGACCAGTCAATTCGCAGATTAATTACTTTAGGTCTTCGGGGTTATTGCAATTAGTGGCTCCAATACAACTTCGTTCATTTGATGATGTGATGAGCTCAATTGTTTGGCCAGTGACTTGTCGAATTAAAAACTGGGGCTTACCACGCTGCGGTATCAATCCACGAAATGTTCGCGAGCAAGCACAGAACTTACTTGATGGCACCCAAAAAACTGGTGATCAACAGCGTTTTGACGATGCACTTCAAGAAATCCAAGGTCGAAAGTACTAAACTTTCGACACCCTCAAACTTAAGACATATCGAGTAGAGTGAGGCTTAC
>DJZY01000094.1 GCA_002450655.1 Gammaproteobacteria bacterium UBA6940
CGTAAGCCTCACTCTACTCGATATTTTTGATCATTTTTTGTTAAAACGTTCACGTGAAATTATGGCAGAATCACCCGAGCATTTGTGACCAGTTGGCCACTCCAGCTTGGATTAGCTTCCAAGCTTCCTCAAATGCAGTCTCATCTTGTTTGTATGGATCAGGGATATCTGTTGCTGGTGAGTTATGTAAAAGGAATACTTTGCCACGAGAGGAAGGGTAGTCCTGGTGAACTTGCTTTAACTGATTCTGGGTCATGACAAGAATAAGGTCTGCCTTTTTCACAAGATCTAAAGTTAATTGCTGAGCTTTATGTTGGTCAATATTTAGACTATTTGCTTGTGCAATTTTAACAGAATTAGGGTCTGCTGGATATTCAACCATGGCGTGAAGTCCTGCGGATGAAACCTGTATGGATTTATTTTGCTGCTGTAAGGCCTCTCTTAAAGCTGCTTCTGCTAGGGGGCTTCTGCAAATATTGCCGATGCAGAGGATAAGTACTGAAGAAAACATAATTCAAATTCCTGCAAAAAATAGAGAATACAATTATGACTTTATTAGTTTGCAATAGCTACGTCTTGTGACAAGTAAATTGTTGTAATGGCGTTGTGATCTTGAATGTTCTTCGGTATAGTTTGGCGGTATTGCTTCGAGTTTGTCTCGATTTCAAAAGGTTAGGATTTTAATGATGATAAAAAATAGTGGCGCTTGTTTACTTTTATTGGCTGCGCTTTCTGGTTGTGCTGTTGCACCAGGAATGCATACAACGGGATTGCAACGTGGTTCTAGCTCTGTGATGGTGCAGGACGGGGAAAATGGACAAACAGAAGCACGAATTCAACAAATTGATGCAAATTTAATTGTAAAATTAAAGCAAGAAAAGAAAGCACATCTAAATAATAAAACGCCATTTACTGGTGTTTCTACTCGTGGAACGGGGCCCCTTGTTAATAACCAAGGTTATGTGAATAAAGCTGGCGTAATGACTCGCGAAGAAGCAAAATATGTCTACAGAGTTGGCCCAGCAGATATTCTTTCAATTATCGTTTGGGAGCATCCAGAGCTTACCATTCCAGCGGGTGCAGAGCGTTCAGCTGAGCAAGCAGGTACGGTTGTAGAAAATGACGGTACTATTTACTTCCCGTACGCTGGTGTTCTTAATGTAGAAGGCAAAACATTGCCAGAAATTCGTCAAATGTTAACGTACAAGCTGGACCAGTATATTGAAGACGTTAAGCTTGATGTTCGAATGGCTCAGTATAATCACAAGCGTGTATACGTAACAGGTGAGGTTAATGATCAGGGTGTACAGGCAATTACAAATGTACCGCCAACACTGGTCGAAGTTATTAATGGAGCTGGTGGTTTCGCCCCTACAGCTGATACGCAGCTTTTGACCTTAACCCGTGATGAGCAAACATATCGAATTGACCTGCAGGCACTTTATGAGAATGGTGATGTAAGTCAAAACGTCTTATTACATCCAGGCGATGTTGTTAATGTTTGGGATAAAGAAAATACAAAAATGTATGTGATGGGTGAAGTTAATAACCCAGGTTCCTACTATGTGAATAAAGGCCGTAAGTCTTTGGCAGAGGCTTTAAGTGATGCAGGTGGTGTAGATCAAAAATCGTCGAACCCAGGCCAAATTTATGTATTTAGAAATAACCCAGAAGGTCAACCAGAAATTTTCCATCTGGATGCAAGTTCTGCAGAAGCTATGATTCTTGCAGATCAATTCCCACTCCAAAGACGTGATGTTGTTTATGTTGATTCAGCGAGCATTGTTCGTTGGAATCGTATTATCCAAAACATTACAGGTACTATGAGTACGCTTAACCAGGCTTCACAAACAGACTTTCCTTTATTCCGAGGTAATTCTCAATGACCCAACAGGCAGTTCAGGCGTCTAAGCCTTCTCAGTTTTCAACAATCCGTCATAAAGACGAAGATGCAATTAATCTGAGTGAATATTTAGACGTTGTGATAGACGCAAAAAAAATAATAATCGCCACGACTCTAATTGGTTTTGGTCTTGCTTTACTTTATGCATTCATTGCAACGCCTCAGTATGAAGCAAATGCAATGGTGCAAGTAGAAGACTCTCAGGGTGCAGGTCTCTCTGCACTTGAGGGTGTTTCAGGCTTGTTTGAAGGTGAATCAAGTATTGAAACAGAGATTCAGCTTTTAAAATCAAGAATGGTGCTTGGTAAAGCTGGCCGCCAACTTGGTTTAGATATTTCAGTTACGCCTGAATATTTCCCTGTTGTAGGTCAAACACTTGCTCGTCGCTTTGAGAAAAACTACTCTGGCGTTGCAAAGCCTTTCTTTGGTCTTAGTTCTTATGCTTGGGGTGGAGAGTCTCTCAATATCGATGTTTTTGAGATTCCTCAATTCCTCGAAGGTAGACCTTTACAATTTGTTGTTAAAGAGAAGGGTGCTTACGAAGTGAGCTATAACGACATTCCTTTAGTGTCTGGTCGTGTTGGTCAACTTTCGCAAGTTAACTTAAAGCAGCTTGGTGATGATAACCCACTGAAGCAAATGGCAATGACAACTGAAAACAACTATGCAGATGCTGCTGATAGTCTAGTTCAGTTACACGTAGCTAAGCTTGTCGCTCGCCCAGGGACTCATTTCACAATTCTAAAGCGCCCATTACAAGATGTAGCAACTACTTTTGCTAAGCAGCTTGCTGTAGGAGAGCGTGGTAAGAACTCTGGAATCCTTGCGCTCTCATTTATGTCAAGTGATCGTGATGAAGTTGCAAATATTCTCAATACAATTGCAAACGTTTATGTTGCACAAAACGTTGCAAGAAGCTCTGCAGAAGCTGAGTTATCTCTAGGCTTCCTTGAGAAACAACTTCCACCACTGAAAGAGCAGTTAGACGCAGCAGAAAATGCATACAATCAATTCCGTGTGCAGCATGGCTCTATTGATCTTGCAGCTGAAACTCAGTCGGTATTAACTGAGCTTAGCGCTGTTGGCACTAAAATTCTTGAACTTGAGCAAGAGCGTAAAGAGTTACGTAAACGATTCAAGCCTGCGCATCCTTCTGTACGTGCATTGGATGGTAAAATTGCTCTATTAAAGAAAGAAGAAGAGCGTCTTGAAACAAGTTCCGACTCATTACCTGATACACAACGAGATATCTTAAGATTAGCGCGCGAAGTAGAGATGAATACAGTTCTCTATTCAAAGCTTCTTAATACATCTCAAGAGCTTAAAGTTGCTAAAGCTGGTACTGTTGGTAATGTTCGTGTAATTGATCATGCGTTTACCCCAACGAAGCCAGTGAAGCCTAATAAAAAGCTACTCGTGATTGCTGGTCTTTTTGTTGGTGCATTTATCGGTATATTCATTGCATTTGTCATTCGTGCAGTACGTGGTGGTATCGACGATCCTGATGAAATTGAAAAGACACTTGGTATTCCTGTTTATGCTTCGGTTATGCACAGTGAAGAGCAGAATATAGTGAACAAAAATGCGAAATCTTCCGGTGGTAGCTTAGGTATTCTTGTTGAAAGACATCCTGACTCGTTAACAGTAGAGTGTCTGAGAAGTTTACGTACAAGCCTGCATTTTTCTCTGCAAAATGCTGAAAATAATGTAATTTTGATCGCTGGCTCTTCAACTGCAATAGGTAAAACGTTTACATCTGTCAACTTAGGTGCTGTTTTAGCTGAAGCTGGTCGCAAAGTATTGATTATTGACGCTGATTTGCGTCGCGGTACTGTGCATCGTTATGTTGGCTATGATCGTGAGATTGGTCTTTCAGACTTAATTATTGAAGGTGATCTCGATCCGACAGAGGTCATTAAGCCTACAACTATTGATAACTTACATGTTGTAACAACTGGTGAGTTCCCTGCAAGCCCAGCTGAGCTCCTATTGCATAGTGATTTTGAGCGTAAGCTTAAAGTTTACAGCGAATTGTATGATTATGTGATTATCGATGGACCTCCAATCTTAGCTGTGACAGACTCAGCAATAATTGGTCGTTATGCTGGCACAACGCTTATGGTTGCCAAAGCAAACTATCACCAAACTCGTGAATTAGAGCAGGCTCATCGCCAGTTCTTACAAGCAGGAATTGAGGTGAAAGGTGTTGTCTTTAACGATGTTCGTCATACAGCAAGTGCTCGACGTTCAGGCCGTTATGTCTATCGCTACGAATATAAAACAGAATAAAAAATGAAATAAGGAGGTTTAGTACCTCCTTATTCATATTTATAAGAAATTAAATCGGTTGTTATTCTACTTTTTAGATTGCTTTTAATCTTAGAGGCAAAGTAGTACCCAATAATTAACCTTTAACAGGAGCATAATGTGGCAACTCACTCAGCTTTAACTCCTCATCCTCAGGGGTTTATGAAACCATACAGATCTAAGCTTCAGGCTATTGCAAGATTTTTAGATGCAAGTATTGTGTTTTTCAGCCTATACGGTGTGCTGTATTTTTGTGGTTTGTCTATGGTTGATGTGTACGTTTGGTGCGGTGCATTAGCCAGTATTCTTTTTGCAATTTGTACAGAAAACTTCGAGCTTTATAGCTTGTGGCGTGGTGCAAAAAAGCGAGAAGAAGCAAAACGAATTCTATTGGCATGGCTCATTACTGTAGCTGTGCTTGCTGTAACTGCAATTTTTTGCGGTGTTACGACATCTATTTCACGTAAAGCAATTGGTATATGGATAGTTACTGCTCCAGTATCCATTATGGTGCTTCATATTGTTCGTCGTAAGTTCCTCACTCTACTGCGTCGTACAGGTCGTAATTCAAGGCATTTTGCTGTTGTTGGTGCCACATCTCTTGGTGCTAAGTTAGCAACAACAATTGAAGAGATGGATTGGCTTGGCTATAAAAATTTTGGTTTTTATGATGATCGTGATCAAGCTGAAAACCGTGGTATTGATGCTCAAGCTTTTGAAAAGCGAAATGGTAATTATGACCAGCTGTTAAACGATATTCATGAAGGGAAAATAGACTTTGTCTATATCGCATTACCTTTGGCTGCTGAGCCACGTATTCAAAAGCTCGTTGATCGCCTTGCAGATACAACTGTAAGTGTTTTCATGGTGCCAGACTTTAGTGTATTTAATCCCATTCGTGTTCGCTGGAATACTGTGCAAGGTATTCCTGTTGTGAGTCTTTATGACACACCATTTGGTGAATATGAGCGCAGTATGAAGCGTATGATGGATGTTGTTTTATCGTCATTAATTCTTTGTGTCATTGCGATTCCAATGCTTGTTATTGCCTTAGCTGTTAAGTACACATCGCCAGGCCCGGTTTTCTTCAAACAACGTCGTTACGGTGTTGGAGGTAAACCAATTGAGGTTTGGAAGTTCCGCTCTATGACTGCTACCGATAATGGAGATGTTGTAAAACAGGCAACTAAAAATGACGCGCGCATTACGCCTTTAGGTGGTTTCCTCAGAAGAACATCTCTTGATGAACTTCCACAGTTTATTAACGTCTTACAAGGCACAATGTCTATTGTTGGTCCGAGACCACATGCTGCTGCGCATAATGAGTATTATCGTAAGCAAGTAACCGGCTATATGCAGCGACATAAGGTTAAACCAGGTATTACAGGTTTAGCGCAAGTGAATGGTTGTCGTGGTGAGACAGATACAGATGAAAAAATGGAAGCTCGTGTTAAATACGACTTGCAGTACATTAATCATTGGTCTCTGTGGCTCGATATTAAGATTTTCTTCCAGACATTCTTTAAAGGATTTGTTGGTAAGAACGCCTACTAATCTATATCTCTCAAGGAATAGAGGGTAGAGACATGGTCTCATCTTACCCTCTATTTTTTTGCGTAAAAAAAGTGGTGTAATTTTTTGTTTTATAAAGAGTAGTAACTGATGAAAGTATCCATTGGACTTTGTACATATAAGCGCGAATACGTTCTTGAAACATTAAAAAGCCTAATGAAACAAGAGCTTCCTGAAGGTGTTGTGATTAATGAAGTTATCGTTGTTGATAATGATAAAGACCGCTCAGCAGAAAAACTAATTCAGACATTAGATATTCCTGAGAGCTTTAATTTAAAATATATTAATGAGCCTGAAAAAAATATTTCTGCAGCTCGAAACCAAATATTAAATAACGTAACGGGTGATTGGTTAGCGCTGCTTGATGACGATGAAACAGCAGACCCTACTTGGTTAAAATCTTTTGTTGAAGCAGCAGCCACCCAAAAAGCGGTTGCGTTCTTTGGGCCTGTTATCTCTGTGTATCCAGACAATACACCTGACTGGGTGAGACAGGGGCGTTTTTTTGATAGAGAAATCCATGATAATGGTGCTCAGCTGGTGACTGGGGCTACTTGTAATGCCTTTGTTGATATGAAGCATATCCGTGCTAGAGGGATCCAGTTTTCAAAATTCTATGGCTTGACCGGTGGAGAAGATAGTCATCTATTTTATGGCTTATATGAATCAGGTCAGGTTTTACGCTGGGTGAGTAAAGCTCGTGTTCGTGAACAAGTAGAAGCTCGAAGACTTAATGAAGAGTATCTAATAAAACAAAACTATCGAATTGGTCAGACATTTTCCCGCTATCGCTACAATAATCGTGGCAACCTTAAAGCAAAGGTGAAGTTTATCGCAGAAAATATTGCAAAGCTTTCAGCTTCGTCTGTGATGAGTGCTGCTTTAAAGTTTAAGGCAGACAAGAGTGTGGCAGATAAGGTGGAATACATGAAATGGAAGCTACGTGCAGTTGATGCTAAGGGTAAACTACAAGGTTTATCTGGTAAAAAGTTTGTTGAGATTTATAACTCATAAGCTTCTTTTCAATAAATAAAAAAGCCCTTGGACTTCTCCAAGGGCTTTTTTTTATCTAGATTTGTCTATTTTTGAAGCTGCGCTTGAATTATCTCTTCATATTCTTGGTGCTGTTTGTATTTGCTTTCAAAGAAATGAATTACAGTTCCGACAGCTATAGCTAAGAGGTAAGTAATCCATAAGGCATGCTCATCACGAACAATTGCAGATTCTGTTACATTATAAATAAGAATAAGCCAGCACATAGTGATTGATGGTTTGAATTTTAAGTTTCTAGCCATTACGAATAAAGTAGCAATAACACCAATTGCGAGAATGACACCTAGTTGTAGTGCTAACTCAAGGTAGCCGTTATGAGCGGAGTTGATGTACTGCAAAAAAGAGAATTTAATGTCAAATGGTTCGGGCACTTTACCTGTACCAAAGTAGGTACCATAACCCTGACCTAAAAAGAAATTTTTAGGGTTGTTAAATTCAGGGTAGAGAGCTCCCCAGATAACACCACGACCGGTCAAGGCTTCTTCGTCAATGATGTTACTTATATTCAAGACTTCTCCAAATGAGTTTTGAAAAAATACTGGAATAATGAAAACTGAAAGCATGATGATGCCAGTTGTTATAAAGATGGTTTTAAGTGGAAGCTTCTTGAAAATCAGAGACATAAGAAATAGTATGCTAAGCGCTACACATGTTTTACTTTGGCTTAATAGAAGGCATAAATAGATTGGAATACCAATAATAAGTGTATCCCTCAAAATTTTCTTACGGCTGTGGATGTCTGCCAAAGGATGAATAGATGATGTGCGATAGTAATGACTCACACTAATCATAAACAGCATCATAAAGCTAATCGCACCAAAGGTGTTTTTGGAGTCTGCCCAAGCTCTAAAGGTTACACCTGTAAAACCTGTCCCAATAGCAATGGAATAAAGGCTCATTGCGATAAATATAAAACAAGTGTATTTAATACACTTATCAAAGGTTTCTTGCTGAAAGCTAAAGTAAACAGATCCAAAAATTGAAATAAATATGCAGATCTGAACTATGGTACGTTTGAATGTCATACCTGAAAATTTTGACCAAGTACCTGAAATAAAGCAGATTGCAAATATAGCTAAGAAATATGTAATTAGTTTTCGTTGATTTTTTAGAAAGGCTATGGCAGTTCTACTGGTGATAAATAGATAAGAATATGCTGCAGCAGAGAGTAGTAAAAACAGCTGTTTAATAATGTTGCCAGAAGATTGGTAAGCCTGTGTTGCTGAAAGGTCTAAATCCATAATAATGCCTTTCTGGCTGAAATCAGGGGAAAGCAATTGAGAAAAGTAGACAAGAACTAATATAAGCCCATATTTTGCGACAAGTTTTAATATAAGTTCTAATGGCGTAGCTTTCATGAAATTCTCGTTTTTGATTAAGGAACTGGCGTTCAGCCTGCTGTATTGTATAAGGTCTCAACAGGCGCTGCAATTGCTTAATAACACTTTGAAAAGTGTGAATCTACTGTGAACAATTATGCTTTTTCCTGTTTATTAATGATGAATGTTTGAAAGAGCATAATCTATTCACAGTATTGTGATGACCAAGTCCGTTAAGCTTTCACCCTTAAATAAGTCTTCTGTTTAATTGTGGCTTTCTTTAATAGGTTCTCTTCTAACAATGGGAACCTATTCCAGCTATTTGACTCAATGATTTAAGTTGCCCGCACCAATATGGCGTGTTTTGTTGTGCTCTTTGCTAATCTTTAAGTAAAACAGTGAGATAAACATAAGTTTTACGTTTGAAACTTAACTGTAAGCAGACTATATCTTAAGTTGTAAAAATACAGTTGTATGGGTATTATACCTAGGCTATAAATTGAGCAGGCAAATTGTCAGTACAGATACGTTCCTCGCTATGGTCAAGGCTGCGACTCTAATGTCAGTGCCTCACAATTTATAAAATTAATCTTTTCTTTAGTGTTATGACTAACTAAAGAGTGCGTTTAGAAAATGAGATAAAAAAATATGAAAGTTGCATTGGTTCATGATTGGTTGACAATTAACGGTGGGGCAGAGAAGGTGCTAGAGTCTCTTCTCAAGCTTTACCCTCAGGCCGATGTTTTCACTTTAGTTGACTTTTTACCTGAGTCTCAGCGTGGTTGGCTAAAAAATACAAAAGTTACAACGTCTTTTATTCAAAAGCTCCCTTTTGCAAAGAGTAAGTACACGCATTTTTTTCCTTTATTTCCATATGCAATCGAGCAGTTTGATTTAACTGGATATGATGTTGTCATCTCCTCAAGCTATTGTGCTGCTAAAGGGGTGATTATAGGTCCTCGTCAAGTACATGTTTCTTATTGTCACTCTCCAGCTCGCTATGCTTGGGACTTACAGACGCAATACTTGAAAGAGTCTGGGTTGTCAAAAGGCTTTGTATCTGGCGTTGCTCGATATTTCTTACATAAGTTTAGAAACTGGGATTTAAGATCTTCTTTTGGGGTTGATGAGTTTATAGCTAACTCTGGCTTTATTAAAAAGCGAATTTATAAATGTTATAAACGTAAGGCGCATGTCATTTATCCTCCTGTTAACTTAGATAGATTTACTCTAGAGCACAATAAAGATAATTATTACTTGGCTGCATCAAGGTTAGTGCCATATAAAAGATTTGATATTATTGTTGATGCTTTTAAGCAGATGCCTGATCGTCATTTGAAAGTAATTGGCTCTGGTCCTGAGCATAAACGCCTTCTAGAAATGGCTGAAGGTTGTCCTAATATTGAAATTCTTGGTTTTGTTGATGATGCTGTTATGGTTGAGTCAATGCGCAAAGCAAAAGCGTTTGTTTTCGCAGCAGAAGAAGACTTTGGAATTGTTTCAGTAGAAGCTCAATCCTGTGGAACACCTGTTATTGCATACGGTAAGGGTGGCAGTCTTGAAACAGTGAGCGAAGGTGTGTCAGGTTTATTTTTTCCAGAACAAACAGCATCTGCTGTTATAGCTGCTGTTAATGAATTTGAAGAGCAAGACTTTCCAGCAGAGCAAGTAAATGGCAATGCAATGAAGTTTTCAGAAGCTGCTTTCCATGAAAATATTGAAAAAGTTGTTCAGAAAGCACTTGATGATAATGCAAATCTGTAAGATATAATATTGGTAAACCCTGTTTTAGGTGCATGGGCTTAACAACACGTTATGTTTGCCCATGCTCTTTCGCTCACTGAGACATTATAATGACAAAGACAGTTCTCCATGTACATCAGGATTATCCTGACGGTGTTTACCAATACCCTTATACGAAGGCTGTATCAAATCTTGTTCATGCTGTTGAAAAGTCACATCCAGAATACAAACATTACGTCATCTCTATTAATAGAACTGCAAATCCCTTTAAAGTAAAATGGCAGCCCTTTGATGGCGGTATGGCATTTGTGTATTGGGGCATTCCTTTCCAGTTTATGCATTTTATAACCTTGTGGTTGGCTACTCTTCTTATACGTTTTGCTATTAGAGGTCAGCACTTTGATTTAGTTCATAGTCATAAACTTACAACAGAAGGTTTTATTGGGGCTGCTTTAGCAAAAGTAAAAAAATGCCCGCACTTTATTTCTATTCGTGGTGGTTCTGATTGCTATAACTTAAAGCGCTTTGCTCGATTTTCTTCTTTTTATCAACCTATTTATCAAAATGCAAAGCAAATATTTTGGGTAAGCCCTTGGGCGGCGCCGATAGTACAATCTTCAGTTGCCGTTGAAACCCAGCCAATGTTGTTGTTTCCAAATATTTGTGAAATAGATTTAGAAAGTCATTATAGTAGCAAGCAACACCAATCAGATCGTTTTATTAGTGTCATTAGCTATGACCAGTATGAGCGTAAGGGATTCTTGCAGTTACTTGAAGCAATGAGCCAGTTAAAAGAGCAGGGTGTTTACGCAACACTTGATATTTATGGCTATGGTTCTCAACATGTTTTTGAAATGCTTAAGACATTAATAAAAAATGCAAATATTCATGATCGTGTATTTCTGAAAGGGCGCTTAAGTCAAGCAGAGCTAAGATCGGAGATGTCGCAGTCTATCGCAATGGTATTGCCGTCAATGAATGAGACATTTGGTATGTCATATATTGAGGCATTATCTGTTGGTTGTCCTATCATGTATATGGCTGATACAGGTGTGGACGGCTTTTTCAGTAACTACAATATTGGTGTTAAGTTGAACTCGCAAGCAAGCTCAGAGATTAAAGATGGTTTGCTGAATCTAATCCAAAACCAAAGCGTATTTCAGCATGGACTGCAGCAAATGCAAAAAGATCAATATTTAAAGCTATTTACTGCAGATACGCTAGTAAATCGCTACATGTCAGAACTCAAGAGGTTTATCTAATGGCAGTTTGGACTGAAGAAAATCCACTTAAAATATTTGTGACGGTGGGAACTAACCATAATAATTTTAAGCGTATGTTGGACATGGTTGATGAGTGTCTTACATTTTTAGAAATGCCATACATTCTTAATGTGCAATATGGTACGTCCACACCATACGTATTAAAAGAAGGTCAAAAAGGCCAGTCTAAATCAATGTATCCTCGAGAAGAAACACAAAAGCTTGTTGCAGATGCGGATCTTGTATTTTCTCACTGCGGTATTGGCAGTATTTATAATGCGCTTGTTGAAAATAAACCAACAATTATTATTCCTCGCCTGCATAAATTTAGTGAGTTCTCTGATGATCATCAGCTGCAGATTGCAAAAGAAATTAAGCAAAACCCAATGATTCTTATGCTTGATGAGCAAGTAAATAAACAAGAGTTTTTGGCTTTCTTTGAAGAAAAAGTGCCTCAGCCTAAAATGGAAGTAGATCTTAAGAATCCTGAGCTTGCTCATTTTATCAAGTCTCGTTTACTTGATGATATTCAGGGTGAAAATAAAGATGTATTGACGATTGTAAGTGCTGGTGGTCATATGACTCAGGCCCTTTGTATTATGCCTCATATTGAGAGGTTTCATTTAGTAACCTCTCTAAATACAGGTCTTGATGTTGGTGCAGCAAGTTATCACTTTATTGAAGATACACAATTTAGTGCTTGGGTTCACTTCAAAAACTTCTTCTCTGCTTTAAATATTATTCGCAAAGTAAAGCCTGCAGCCTTATTTAGTACAGGTGGTCCGATTTGTTTGCCTTTTGCTTTAGCTGCAAAATTGCTTGGAAAAAAGTTTATTTACCTTGATACCCTGTCGCGAGTAGAGGATTTGTCTAATACAGCTCGTTTCTTAAATAAACATAATCTTGCGAGTGAGATCTATGTGCAATGGGAACACCATACAAAGAAGTATCCAAAGCTTTCTTATCATGGTAAAACTTTTGATATTTGCGGTGAAAACCTAAAATAATGTAAATAATAAATAGCTAAAAGAGCCTGAATGGGCTCTTTTTTTTTGGTTTTTTTAGCTGTTAAATTTATTTTGATAGCTTTTTTTTACTGATACTAAAGAGTTTTTTAGTGCTAAATTACTTTAAGGCTATAGTTCCGTGACAACGAAAATAAAGCTGTAAGCTCTCGTTTTAATTCGCTAAATCCGAAATGTATAAACTGGACAGATTGAATCCTTGTCTATAATTACTATTGAGCTGAGGTCGATATAAGCGTCTTGCTTGATCAGCTCCAGGTCGCATCTCGAATGATAAAAAGGATTTAACCATGAGCCGTATCTTGAAGTTGAATATTCCTCAATTATTTGCTTTTTCGTGTGCATTTGCTGCTTGTGGCGTTCAAGCTGCAGATATTGTAGTTGAAGATTTTGAAAATTATACACTTGGTGAGTCTTGGCCACGGGTAGTTGATAATGAAATCATTAATAATTGTGGTTTGGATAGTACATCTAATAAATGTATGAGAGTGGCATATATTCCACAGTCAAATGGCTCTGTACGTTTGACTAAATTTATGAGTGTACCTAAGTTTGACCATTATATTTTATCTTATGACTTATATTTAGAATCAGGTTTTGAATATGTGCTTGGGGGTAAATTACCTGGTCTTGGTTCCGAGAATCCCACATCTGGGTGTAACGCTGCCGCATCAGATTCTTGGAGTAGTCGCTTAATGTGGCAACCAAAAGGCTTTATCAAAAACTATTTTTACAGCCAAGATCGTTCTACTGCCTGTGGTGAAGGTGCCTTATCATCAACACCTGCGCTTCCAACAGGTCAGTGGCATCACATAGAAATGAACGTTAAACTCAACACTGAAGAAGATCCATTTGGTGGTTATATCATTACAAAGGTTAATGATGAAATTGTATCTGATAATAGAAATCTACGACTTCGAAAAACATACACAGATTCTTCTTTAATTGATAATATTTTCTTTAGTACATTTTTCGGTGGTAACACTGAAGACTGGGCTCCATCCACAACAGTCTATGCACGATTTGATAATTTTGCCGTTACACCAGTGGGTGACTTAACTGATGAGTTACAAGCGCTTGTAGATTCGGGGCGTAATTTAGCACCAAAACCTGGCGCTCCTGTTCTTAAATTATCTACTGCTACTCCAACAGAAATTACTTTATTAGATTATGACTTTGATGAAGCTGTGTTAGCGAGTAATTCACTTTCTTCATGGAAATCTATGTTTCCTGCTTCTGAGTGGTTAATTGGTTTAGGTGAAGGCCGTGTCTCCATGGATGACTCAAATTACCATGGTACTGATGGCCAATCCATGAAAGTCTTTTTCCCTAAAGGAGTAACAACGCGAAATGCAAATGGTATTTTATGGCAGTCAAAGCTTGAGAGTGGTCATAAAACTGTAAATATGAGCTATTGGATGTACCTTGAGGATGACTTTAACTTTGAAAACGGTGGGAAGTTGCCTGGGTTTTCACATGACGGCTCTGATACATCGCGCGAATGGAAAGCTTATTTATCCTGGAGAAACACTGGACAGATTTATTTAAATTGGCAAACACCAAGCTACTTTAGGCAAGGGCAGTTGACTTATAAAGATCAAGTGCCTGTGTTGAAAAGGGGACAATGGCAACAAATTCGAATGGAGTTAACAGTTAATACTGCAGGTGTTGAAGACGGGATGCTTCGAGTTTGGATTAATGGTGTCCAAGTTGGGGAAAAAACTGGTATCGACTTTAGTCCAAATAATGCACCAGGTCCATTAAATAAGCTCTTTTTCAATGCTTATCTAGAACAAAATAATGATTACAGTATTATTAGCGATCAGGATCAGTGGGCATGGTTTGACGATCTCAAGGTCTGGTATGTGACTGAATAATTTCTCTCGTATCCAAAGGCCCCATTATGGGGCCTTTTTTTTGCTTTTTTGCGCTCTTTGAGGGAATTAATGTCCTTTTAATGAGTCCTATAAGCTACTTTAATTAAATGTGGCTATTTCTTGTTCTATCCGTATATAATTCATTGAAATTTCACTCACTTATTATTTAATAAAAACAATGATTGTTCAGCACTTGGGGATAAGAATGGGACGCAATTATTTTATAGATGCAGCTAAAGGGTTAAGTATAATCTTGGTAGTAGCAAATCATAGCTATCTTTCTCATTGGTTTGAAGAATGGATTATTAGTTTAAGCATGATTCGTATGCCATTGTTTTTCTTCTTATCTGGTATATTCTTCAAGTTTTCTGACACACCCTTTAAGTTTTTTGGTAAAAAATTCTCTGCGCTTATGAAGCCCTATTTAGTTTTTGGGCTTTTCTTGGCCGTTATTTTACCTTTTATCGGAAGAGGGGATTTTGTTACACATGCTACAGGGGTTGTCTGGGGGACTCGATCTGAGTTTTTATCCCTTATTGTGCTTTGGTTCTTACCGCACTTATTCGCAGTTTATTGTCTAGCCTACCTTGTATTGAAAAATATAAAGCTCGATTCGAGTTCACCTCTTCATTACGGTGTGCTTGCTGCAGTATATGTTGCTGGTCTCTTCATGCTTGAGTCGATTGACTACAACGCTATAGGTGATGTACGAAATCTTGGACTACCATTTAGCATTGACGTTGCCTTTATTTCATTACCTCTCTTTTTACTTGGTCACATGCTTAGAGAAAGAGTCATTTCCTTTAAGCCATCTGCACCAATTTTTGGGTTTTCACTCGGAGTATTCGCTATTGCATCTCTGATGGGGGGCTTTTTAGATCTCCACTATCGAGTTTTATCTGAGCCTTTCTTTGTATTTTTGGGAAGCCTTTTTGGTATATATACGATGTTATACTGCGTGTTTTACGTAGCGAAAGTGCCTGTTATTGAAAAGATACTTGTCATTGTAGGAAAGCAAAGCCTTTTTATACTCATGTTTCATGCGCTTATTCTTGGCTTTGCTCGGGAGCCACTTAAGGCAATCAATAATGATGTAGCAGGTGTTGGGTTGACGCTCGTTTCTATATGTATTGCCGTTATTGCATCTGTTTTTGCTGGGTATGTTATTCGTCGCATCATGCCTTTGCGTATCTTATTTGTACCAGCTGTTGGTCTTAAGTCATGAGTGAAGCACTAGCACTTAATCAAAATATCCATATTGAGCAGTCGTCTCATGTAGTTGTGGAAAAAACGAAGCGTATTGTTGGGCTTGATTTCCTAAGGTCTGCTCTTATGTTGCTAGGCATTCCTTATCATGCTGGTTTAGTTTTCTCTGGGTATTGGATTTATACCGCAAGTGCACAGCAGGGGAACACAGTTTTTTCACTTTTTTCTAGTGTCTCTCATGTTTTTCGTATGCAGCTTTTCTTTTTATTAGCGGGTTTTTTTACACAGTTAGTGATGTCCCGTAAAGGTGTAGAGCATTTTATTAAAAGCCGTATATACCGTGTTTTTCTTCCATTTTTTATTTTTTATATGGCTTTCAATTTAGTTTGCGCTGTATTTGTTGGCCAAGAAAGTTATTGGCGAAATGCTTTTCTTGGTCACTTTTGGTTTGTATATGTATTGATGGCATATACGGCTTTAACTATTCTTTTTAAAAATAAACTGCATTACATATGCCACATGAAACTTGCGACTTTTAGCTGTGTATCGCTTGGTGCTCTCTTCTTGAGTTATTATATGCGCCAAGAAGATTTTGTCTTTGCATCGTTGTTCGCATATTTACCATATTTTATTATGGGGTTTATTCTCTATGAAAAGAAGGATTCTGTACGCTTAACCTCTTGGTACGTTATACGCCAGCTTGTTTTATTTGCAGCTCTTTTTACCTGCCAATTCATAGTGGCACGTCATTTGAAACATATGCCTCTTGCAGGTTTTGCTGATCAGTTGGTTTCGTTTCTAACGCCTATCCCTTTGATAACATTGCTTTTTTACTTTTTTTACACCATAGATATGAAGCCTCGTAAAATTATAGATATTATAGTGAAATCATCTTTTACAATCTACTTGTTGCACCATCCCTTTATCGTTATGTATGCCCATTTCATGAATCAATTTACGCTGAATAGTTTTGCCTTTTATTCGTTTCTCGTAGGCATGACAGCTGGCACTTGTTATCTTCTGTATTTTTTATTAAAGAAGAACTCTCTTATGAACAGGCTTTTAGCATTATCGTGAATTTTCTCTATCACCTTATCGCTATTTCCAATTTGCACTTATGGAACAATCTATTCATGCTTTAGTCACACATAAGTTGATTATGAATTAGGCAAGTTTGTTAGGTCTATATCAGTACTAGATGCTTGTTGCACCAAAAAGTAGGTGTGCGAAAAGTATCTACATAAGAAGAGTACAAGAAAAAGGAGATAACATGGATTGCTCTGATAGAGGTTCAAGGGTGAAAAATTATATCATGGCGGCTGGAGCTGTCTTAACTATGGGGGTGTCAGTGCCTGCTATGGCAGTTGATAATGATATTCTCATTGATAATTTTGAAACATTAGCATTGGGTGTGCCTTGGCCAAAAGTAAGCGACACTGAAATCATAGATCACTGTGGTTTAAGTGACGATAGCAATAAATGTTTAAGAGTAACTTATACGCCAGAGTGGAATGGCTCTACACGTTTAACACGTAATATTGAAATTCCGGCGCATGATCACTATGTATTATCTTATGATGTCATGTTTGAAGAAGGGTTTGAGTTTGTTCAAGGTGGTAAGTTACATGGCTTAGGACCTGAAACACCAGTAACTGGCTGCGATACAGTAAACCCAGAGGGCTGGAGTGCTCGCGTTGTTTGGGGTCCTAATGGAAGTGTAAGAAATTACTTTTATGATCAAGATAAGCAAGAAGCCTGTGGCGTAGGTAGCTATAGTGCAAGCCGTACGTTTGAAGCAGGTAAGTGGTCCCATGTGCAGCTTGAAGTAAAACTCAATACTGCAGCAGCTCCAACAAGCGGTTATGTCAAAATGACGGTTGATGATCAAGTTGTTGCATTTAATAAAAACTTACACCTTCGTAGTACTTTTAATAATGACTCTTTAATTCAAAATTTCATGTTTAGCACTTTCTTTGGTGGCAATACTGAAGACTGGGCGCCTTCCAAGACAGTACATGCTCGATTTGATAATTTTAAAGTAGTACCTAAGGGGACTATCAGTAGTGCTGTTCAAACAGCGATTGATAACACTCAATACTCACTTAATCGCATTTTGGCACCAAGATTGTATGTAAAAGATACAAATACCTCTCGAAGCAATATCCTGCAAATGATAGGATTTGAAGACATTGCAGCAGGTGAGCATACTAATGAAGAGTTTGAAGAGGAGTATGGCGCAACTCAGTGGATTGTTGGTTCAAGTGCTGGGCGTGCGTTAATTGATTCGAATCGTGCCCTTACCACGCCGGGTCAATCGCTTAAAGTGACTATGCCAGCCTCTGCTTCAGGTTTGGAAACAGGTATTAAGTGGCAAATGAGTGTGCCTTCTTCAAGATCCTTAAGTTTATCTTACTGGGTGTATTTTGATGGCGACTATAACTTTAGCTCAGGCGGTATACTTCCAGGCTTAACAAATGTAAATCAAAGCAGTTCGCAAGCGTGGCAGGCACTGGTCAGTTGGCGTGAGTCAGGGTATTTGGATTTAGATATTCAAAATGACAATAGTTATGCTTCGCATAAGCTTAACTATCAAGGCTCTGATGCAAGGCTAAGTAAAGCTGAGTGGCACTTTATTCAGTTGAAAGTTTCTCTTGGTAGCACCCAAGGTCAGGATAGAGCTGAAGTGTGGCTTGATCATGAAAAAGTTGGAGATTTACAAGGGCTTAATCTTGCTGCAGGGTTAAGTGGTAATATAAATGCCATGTTGATGAGTTCCTATTTAAAGACAGATAACAAGTCTGGTAACCAAGAACTGTGGTTTGATGACGTTGTAGTGTCAAAGGAACCGTTATAAAGCTTTGAGCTATCACTTTAATGTAGCTGCCTATATTGGAATTCACGTGAATTCAGCTATAGTAGTAGGCAATCAAAACCGCTTCGGCGGTTTTTGAATTTTTAAAAAAGTATTGAGAGTCAGCTATCAGTCAATTGGAGTGATCGCTAGCTTCTGTATATATAAATTTTAAGGTATTAAATATGAAACCAATCATTATGGCTGGCGGTTCTGGTTCTCGCCTATGGCCAATGTCTAGACAAGCACTTCCAAAGCAGTTTTTAAAGCTTGCTGGTGAAGAAACAATGCTTCAAGCGACACTGTCTCGTCTTGAAGGTCTGGATAATGCATCTAAGCCAATTATTATCTGTAATGAAGAGCATCGCTTTCTTGTTGCAGAGCAATTAAGACAAGCTTCGGTGCAACATGATGGTATTTTACTTGAGCCTTTCGGTCGTAATACTGCACCTGCTATAGCTTTAGCTGCACTTCATGCCCTTAAAGGTGGTGAAGACCCTGTTATGCTTGTTCTTGCTGCTGATCATTTAATCAAAGATTCACAAGCATTTCATACAGCAATTGCGAAGGCTGAAGCACTCGCTGAGCAAGGTCAGTTTGTCACTTTTGGTATAGTGCCAACTGAGCCTCATACAGGTTATGGCTATATTCAAACAGCTGAGTCTACAGCTGAAGGACTGTATAAAGTAGCAGAATTTAAAGAAAAGCCAGATCTTGAAACAGCGCAATCCTATGTTAACTCTGGTAAGTACCTTTGGAATTCGGGCATGTTTGCATTTAAAGCAAGCGCATACCTGAATGTACTTCAAAAGTATGCGCCTGATATTCGTAAATCTTGTGAAGCTGCAATTGCCGATGAAGCTGCCGATTTAGATTTTATACGTATTAATGCTGATATCTTTAAAGACTGTCCAGATGACTCTATTGATTATGCAGTTATTGAACCGTTGAGTGTCGAAGCTGACTCACCTGTTTCCGTTGTTGCTTTAGATGCAGGTTGGAGTGATGTTGGTAGTTGGTCAAGTCTTTGGGAAGTATCCGAGAAAGATGAAAAAGGCAATGCCGTTGTTGGTGATGTAATGCTGCATAACGTGACGAACTCATATGTTAATGCAGAAGGTAAGCTTGTTTCTCTCATTGGTTTAGATAATGTTGTTGTGATTGAGACAAAAGACGCTGTTCTGGTAGCTCATAAAGATGAAGTACAAGACGTTAAATCGATTGTGAATAAGCTAAAAGCAGAGAAGCGCCCTGAGTATGTATTCCACCGTGAAGTCTTTAGACCATGGGGTTGTTATGATTCAATTGATAATGGTGCTCGTTACCAAGTGAAGCGAATTACAGTTAAACCTGGCGAAAAGTTATCTGTTCAAATGCATCACCATAGAGCAGAGCACTGGATCGTTGTTTCTGGTACTGCAAAAGTAACAAATGGTGATGAAACATTCCTAGTAACAGAAAATGAATCTACGTACATCCCAATTGGCCAAGTTCATGCACTTGAAAATCCAGGTCGTATTCCATTGGAAATGATCGAGGTGCAATCAGGAAGCTATCTTGGTGA
The DNA here is from genome assembly GCA_002450655.1 of Gammaproteobacteria bacterium UBA6940. Classification (GTDB taxonomy): domain Bacteria; phylum Pseudomonadota; class Gammaproteobacteria; order Pseudomonadales; family UBA6940; genus UBA6940. The sequence continues at coordinate 19,683 of DJZY01000094.1, forward strand.
AGATGATATCGTTCGTTTTACTGATATCTATGGTCGTGCACCTAAAGCATAATCATCCGTGCATTCAAAAAAAGCCCTTTTAAAGGGCTTTTTTTGTTTTAACATGCTGATTTTTATTGCTTTATCCAAACGTTGCTGTTCTATTGACCAGTATTTTTCCTGCTGATAGCATAGAGCCTGTCTATTTGTGGGCTTTTCTACCAGAATTCATTCTAACCAACAGACTCAGTAGCCAATACGTATTTAAAAAGGCTAGGGTAGTCGCTTTATTGTAAGAAGAACATTTATGCTAGCTGCTGATTTGAAAAAAGCACTCTTGCACAGCTTACTTGGTAAGTATGTCCTCTATATTATCCAGTTAGTATCAATGATGGTGCTAGCGCGTCTGATTGCGCCAGAAATCTTCGGGGTAGTTGCAGCTGTATCTGTTATCGCTATGTTTTTTCAAATGATAGGTGTTTCTGGGTTAACACCAGCCATCGTATATCAGGAAAAAGTAGACGCGACCCTAAGAAATAGTATTTTTACTTTTACTCTGTTGATAGGTCTAGTTTTAGCTGCGTTATTCACAGTATCTGCTCCATATTTACATGCATGGTTTGGTTTTACACAAGGTTTGACGCTATTTTACTTATTAGGTATTTGTTCATTCTTTGCTGCACTGGCTATTATGCCAATGAGCTCGCTTCTCAAAGATTCTAAATTTATTCGAATATCGCAAGCTGAAGCTTTAGCAGAACTTATAGGTTTTGGCTTATGTTTATTTATTTTATGGAAATGGGATCATGAGCTTGCAGCACTGGGCGGTCGTTTTCTCACTATTCCAGTTTTTCGATTTGTTTTTTATTATGTTTTTTCAAAAAATACAGAGATTGGCCGACCAGCTTTTGGTCGTGATCTAAAATCCGTTTTACCTTTGTATTCATATGCAAAATTTCAAATTATGTTTAATGTCGTCAATTACATGTCGCGTAATTTAGATAATCTTTTAATTGCAAAGTATTTTGGTGCAGCATCTCTGGGTATTTATGAGAAAACACATCAGATAATGCGATATCCACTGCAGCTCTTTACCTTTGCAATTACGCCTGCACTTCAGCCTGTGCTCACTAAATATAAGCATGATCCTGATGCCGTGTGTGGTTCGTTCTTTAAGGTTGCAACTCGACTGGCTGCAGTTGGTGTGTTTTCTTCTGTTGTTCTATACCTTTGCACTGAAGAAGTTATTTATATTTTATTTGGTGAAAACTGGATGCAAGTTGCACCCTTATTAAAAATATTAGCACTGTCTATTCCTGTTCAAATGGTGATGAGTTCCACTGGTGGTGTTTTTCAAGCCTTTGGTAAAGTAAAAGAAATGTTTTACTGCGGCTTGTTCTCATCCGTAACTACTGTAGCTGCTATTTGCTATGGTGTTTACTCTGAAAACCTAGAGATACTGTGTTTATCTATAGTTGTTTCTTTTTATATTAACTATGTGCAATGTATGTGGATGTTAAGAAAATCTATTTTTTCTAATCATCTTGAAGGTTTTTTACTTGTAACGTTTATATTAATTTTTGCTTTTGCTGGCTTAATTATACCTGATGCGACAGATTTACCTGAAAATTTACTTCAAGGTATTTTGCAAATTATCTATGTGGCTGGTCCTGCTGCAGTTGTTACAGCTGCTGTGCTTTATGGGCTAATGAAAGCACGGCGCTAGAGTTCATTCTGATTTACGAAAAAAAGAATGAAGAAATAATGAATAATTTGAGGTTTCTGTTGTCTAGTAAAGTAGTATGTACATACCTAAGCCTAATGAAATTAGGATTGAAGTAGGGGGCTAGTATGTCAGCAGGACGGTTTGCATATCTTGATTCAATACGTGGCATTGCAGCACTTGTTGTTGTTGCAGAGCATGCTGCGTTGACTTTAAGTGAACAGTATTCTCACTTTGCTCAAAGTTTTATAGTCCAGCTCTTTCAAAATATGGAGCTGGGGCGCTTTGGGGTAATGCTCTTCTTTTTAACAAGTGGCTTTGTTATACCATGGAGTCTTAATACAAAGTATCAATCACCTTTAAAACGGTTTGCTATAACTCGTTTCTTTCGGTTATATCCATTGTATTGGTTATCGATGGTTCTAGCTTTACTCTTTGGGAGCTATGGTTATCATTATGAGTCGTATTCTCAAGTATTTGCCAATATTTCAATGATGCCAAAGTTTATGGGGCATGAAAGCCTTATTGCTGTGTTTTGGACGCTGCAAATTGAAATGGTTTTTTATCTCATTTGCGCCTTTTTATTTTATTTTTCTGTGTTGCGTCACCGAATGTTAAATTTTACGGTGACCCTTGGATGGCTCTTTATGAGTCTTGTTGTTGCGTGGGTAAATTCGAGCTTTCAAAGACAAATACCTATAGCGCTACCGCTTGCGCTGTTTGCTATGTTCTATGGCGGTCTTTTAAGGCAGTGCTTTATTGATAAATCTCAAGAAGCTCAGCATGATGTAATGAAGCTAAGCATTTGTATGGTAATACTGATGCCGCTGTCATTGTATTTAAATTATCAAGTTGCATGGTTGGATTTTCTTATTGCCAATGCTGGCGCATTTATTTGCTTCATCGTGCTTATTTCTTACTTTAAGATTACAAGTAATGCTATAGCCTACTTGGGAGTTATAAGCTACTCAGTATATTTAATGCATCCTATTATTTTAAATGGGTACATGACGTTGATGGATGAAAGTGCTTTGGCAATCATTCCAGCTTCTTGGTCCATTGCAATCATTTGTATTAGCAGTATTTATTTTGCCATCTTGACTTATAAGTATGTTGAAACACCATTTATTAAACTTGGTCGCGAAATACAAGGAAGGGTTTCACCTCCTGTTTCACAAAGGCCTGTATAAATCTTTTTAAAACAAAAGTCGATCGTGTTATTATAGCTGCTGCTTGAGCTCGTAGAATGGGCTGCTCAATAGTTTTATAAGGGTTTAATGTTATGTCTGGCCTTCAAAAGAATCGTTATTATCATTTTAGAGAAGACTATGAAAACTTGAATGAAGAGTTTGATCCAACACAGGTTGGTAGTCTGGCTGAATATGGTTATACCTATATTGAAGGTGTTCTTCGAGAATTTGAACAGCAGAACCCTAATCAAGGCCTCATTTTTTACGTGACCTCATGGACAGTGCATCGTCTTCCAACATATGGTGATAATGTAATTGCGATTATTATGCAAGACGAGTTTAGCCGTGAGCCAAAGTATCGTGAAAAAGTAGGCGCTGTTTTTCATGCTTGTGGTCTAAAACCAGTTTTATGGCGCAATCTCAAGTATGGATCATTCATGGAGAAGTTTGCCAACATACTTGCATATGCACGAGTGCTTGCGCGTGATGGTATGAGTGGTCGAATTAGGTCTCTTTTTCTTAAGCTCAAAGGGCAGAAATTAGCACCTTTATACGATATTCCATTAGGGTTTTATGCTAATGAGCCCGTTGAGTATATTCCTTTTTCGCAACGTGAAAAGATCATGTCATTTGCTGGAAGTGTGCAACATCGTGTCGCCAAAGTAAAAGTACCAAGCCCTAAAGAGCAGGCTCGTAACCGAATGGTTTCAGCTTTAACTGCGTTAGCTGAAAACCATCCTGAATTGCCAGTTCACTACAGAAAAACGAGTAATTATAAGTCAAGTATCGCGAGCACAGAAAGCTATACGCAAGAGCTTATGAATTCCAAGTTCTGTTTGGTGCCTCGAGGTGCTAACCTTGAAACTTTCCGTTTCTATGAAGCTATTCGATGTGGTTGTATCCCTATTATGGAAGTTATTCCAACAACACCTTTCTATAAAGGTGCTCCAATAATTCAATTAAATGATTGGTCTGAGTTGGAGACAAAGGTCCTTGAGTTATTAGCTAAGCCTGAATACCTAGAAGCTCTTCATCAAGATGTTTTAGCTTGGTGGGATGCAGTATGTTCTGAGAAAAAAGTAGCTCAGCAAATTGAAAATCATATCGCTGGCCGTCCTGTAAATTATTTGGTCTAATATTTTTTTGTGTGGTCTTCTCTTTTTCTAGCAGCACTGAGAAGTTCAGCACTGCTGCTTAAATTCTGCCTTTATCTTTATTTGGCATCATTTGCTGGTGCTGAAATGCTTGGGTGGTTAGGCCTGCTAACAGCCTGCACTATAATGTATTCGGCAATAGGCGATGGTTGCGTCTTACAGACGATTGCCCGTGATTCTGTTACTACTTCATTTAAGACAACTCTTTACGAGTTGAGACTGTATTTACGTTGTATTCCTTATTTTTTCATTTGTATTCTCACTATTGGTATGGGCCTAGTCGTTTATGGCGTCAATTGGCTGCTCATATTTCTAAGTGTTGCGTTAGTTTTTTCAGAGCTACTTAATAATAATTTTTTTATATTGTTGATGAATCAGCAAAGACCTTACGATGCTCAACTTCTATATGTAGTGAGAAGTGGTCTTTGGATACCTGTATTTATAGGTATTACATTCTATAATCCTGATTTTTTGACGCTTGAATTTCTCTTAGGTATATGGAGTTGTGTTTCTGTATGTGTTGCAGCTTTTTTGATTTTGAAGTTGAAGTTATTCGGTACAATCAACAGAGGCGATGTATCCACTTTTGCATGGCTTTTAACAAAAATAAAGAAATCTACATCTCTTCTTAAACTTAATTTTTTAATGGCTTTGAATGATTGCGCAGCATCATTTATCTTATCTTTAACCCTAGGCGTTGAGAAGCTTGGTATTTATACATACTTTCAGCAGGTTGCCTCGGCAATGATGAATATCATTAGATTTGGTATTATTCAACCTCTTTGGCCGGGCCTTATTAAATTATATCAAGAGGCAAATATAAGGCCACTTGAGATCCAAAAGAAGCATTTACTTGTTGTTATGGTATTAAGCTTACTTGGATCATTTGTAGCTTACCCTGCTTATTACTATCTTGGTCAATGGCTTGGTCATGGTAATTTTCAGCCATACTTTTCTTTATTTATTCCAATTTTGCTGCTTTTTGTTGTTTCGAGCTTTGGGTGTTTGCAGGATGCTATTTTTTATTCGGTGAAAAAAGAAGGTGTATTAAATGTCATTTTAATGATTGTGTTGCCTATTAATATATTGATGATTTTTCTGATGGGGCAAATTGCAGGTCTTTATGGTGTTGTTTGGGGAACGGTATTAATAGCTGGGGCTGTTGTTGTTTATAAACAGGTAAGGCTGATAAAAATACCAGCCTTAATATGAGCTTCTTGGATGGACTCCTAGAGCTTAAAGGATGTTTTTTCGTATCTATCTATACCTGTAAAGAATCGAATAATTTTGCGCATCAACCAGTTTTTAAACACCATTGTTTGCTTATGTCGGTCGGTATTAATTTGCTGAACTCTTGCATCATCAATTGATTTTAACGGGAGATCGAATTGCGCAAACTCTTGTTTGACCGGTAGTATTTGATGGTATTGTTCTGACCAAGGAAATGCAGCACCTTCCCAAGCTTTCGGGCTTCGAGTAAAGTGATAAATAACAGGTGATATGTCTTTATCTAAATATAAGAATTTATAATTTGTTTGGAAATTCCACTTTAGAGATAGCTGTACACGACGTTCTTTTACTACAGCATTTAATGCACTTTGATCATGATACTGGCACTTTTCTGGATGCTCTACCAAGAATTGAAAAGCTTCCTCTGATATCTGTTTCCAAGTATCTCTTCTTGACGCAAAGATGCCTGCATTAAAGTAGTTGTCGAGTTTCGCTTTTCCTATTTTATCCCAGTATTTTTGAAATTTAGCTGGTCTTAGTCTGCCTTCAAAAGATGAGTAGTCATCAATAAAGGCGACTTTGTTTTCTGGCCATTGCTTAAAGATCAAAGCAGAAGGATCTTGGTTTACCCAAGTATCGCCATCCAAGTAGATAATATGCTGGTACTGTTCAGGTAATAAGTCGCATAAGAAAAAGCGTCCTACAGATGCAATAGGGACATGGCCTTTTTGGAATATAGATGTATCCACATTTTTATAGAAGTCAGGTGTTGTTAGTTGTAGAAAGATATTATCTTCAGCTAGCTTTGCCGAAATCCCTTTAAAATCATAATCATCAGTTTTATCATGAAATAAAATAATATGGATATTAATCTTGTCTTTAGCAACAAACTGTCGAACGCTTTTTGCAGAGAAAATAGATGGCAGTAAAAAATTAATATCAGTTGTATAGCAGATCACATGATCCGAGTGTGTGCCTGTCATCATGACTCCTTGAATATATTGAGAGATCCTAAGATCGAAAATAGCATCATTATATTACGGATTGCGTGTATGACTAGTGTTTGCGCACAAAAAGTATTTGTTGTGAGGTTAGGTTGCAGGTGGAAGTCAGATAAATTCAGCTGGTATTTTCTTGAGTGGTGTTAGTGCGTTATGACAGAATTTACAGAGGTATTTAGCACCTTTTTGAGTGATTTTATTATGACGAATGGCCGAAAGTTCATGGGTTTGACAGCCACACGTATAAGCATAGGTTTTCATTTGCCGTGTTTTTGCCTGTTTTTCGGGAAGCTCAAAACTATGATAAATTTCTGGTGGCCTTTCGAAACACTGCAACATAACTGCTTGCCATTCTGGGCCATGCGGGCGAATGCGCTTTCGCCCCCGGCGCTTTTGAATGCCATAGGTCCATAAAATAATAAAATGTGCAATCTCGTGAGGAATAACATCAATCAGAAAAGCCTCTAAATTCGCCTGGGCCAACTTTAAGTTAATACGGATTTTGTATGATGAAGAGAAAGCAGACTGCTGTGCGCAGAGTTGTCCTGCAGTTTGGCCTCGAAGGGAAAAATCAATCGCCAAGTGGGGCAAGTTTATATCGTAGAATTGCTCTGCGTGCTGTAGACATTCAAGTGTTTTTTGCGTTAAAAGCTGTTTAAGTTGATCTACAGCAATTGGATTTTCCATGGTCATCCTTGAAATTAATCTTCCTGAAGGCAATTATCGGGATATTGCTTACTCAGGTTTCTTTGCTTTGATCATCACTCGAAGTGGTGCAGGGTAGCCTTCCGCTGTTTTTGTACCACACTCAGATAAAAAGTCTTCAAGTGAGTGAGTATCAATCCAATCTGTTTGTTGCTGTTCTTCGTAGTTTGTTAAAGCCAAGGAAACACATTCGATATCAGTAAAGCCGCAGATCTTCATCCACTCTTTTAACAGCCCAACACTTGGTAAGCCCCAAACATTAGCCATACCTGCATAGTACTTGTCAGGCATTAAAAAAGCCTGATCATGATCATCAATAACTAATGTTTCAAGTAAAACTTCGCCACCTTTACGCAAGCAGTTTTTGAGCAGTCGAATATGGTCTAAAGGACTGCGGCGGTGATAAAGCACGCCCATTGAAAGCACCACATCAAATTGCAGCTGCATTGTTTCAAGTGGCTCACCGGCAATAGGCAGCATATCGATAGCAGCGTCCTTTGCAAAATGCTTAAAACTCATAAACTGAGTCCAGAAAAGAGGCGCTGGGTCGACACCTAAAACATATTTAGCACCATCGCCAAGCATTCGGAAGCCGTAATAGCCATTACCACAGCCAATATCAAGGACAGTTTTATTTTTGAAAGAAGGGCCGTAATCTTGGAGACGTTTGTATTTAATGGATGAGTTCCACTCGGACTTCACATGAATATCGTTGTATTGCCATGGGCCTTTGCGCCAAGGTTTAATACCCCAGAGATGCTCTTGTAAAAAATCTGGATTAATTACATCAGACTCAGCAGTAGCAGCTGTTTGGTCAAGTGCAAGCCTAGGAGTAGAGCCCACAAGCTGTGACTCAAGCTCAACCAAACGTGGTAACCAACGTTGCATCAAGCCATGAAGTGTCTGCCCATGACATAAACGAAAGAACTCAGGTGCACGGCGCTTTAACCAAGATGGTACGCTATGGCTTTGAAAAGACCAGTTTTCAAGGCATTGGTCACGCCATTGTTTCATCTGTTCTTTGCTAGCGAGATCAATTGTTGCTGGATCAATGGCTTGTTTCTGCTCAGTCATAGGTACTGCTTGCCTTTTTGGATAACAAATCATGGGACAATTATGGTGCCCATGATTCTACCAGAAATAGCAATGAATTTTGAGACCTTAAGGGAAGCCTTAAGTGGGTTGCTTGTTTTTATAGTTATAGAGCCTAAAGCGTTGCTCATAACTTTTGGCTGCATAAAGTGCTTTAAGGACTTCTGAAGCTGATTGAAAGCGAATTTCAGGGTCAGGATGGAGCACTTTAGAAAAGACCATGGAAAGACTGATATGAATCTTATGGGCTAAGAAGTCCATTTTAGGGCGTGGTGCGGATGCCGCAAATAAATGCTTTGATCGAGTATCAGCCCCTGTATTCCATCTTTGGCGAGTCACAAGCTCATAAAAGAGAATCCCAACTTGGTACAAGTCACTGCGCTGATCCCAAATTTCACCACGAGCTTGTTCTGGTGAAAGGTACGAGGGTTTACCTATCCATGTTCTATTATCAACGTTAGCTGCTTTAGCATGGGCACAACCAAAATCAATAAGATAAAGCTGCTGAGAAGGGTTGATGACCACATTTTCAGAGCTAATATCACCGTGAATAACAGGGTTTATTTTATCGTGTAGGTATTCAAGGGTCTCATAAAGCTGAATAACCATGCGCAGTGCCAGAGACGAAATTAAGTCTGGTGGATAGAGGTCGGGTCTTTGGGAAATATTAATAACTTGCATACCATCAACAAAGTGATAGGCATAAAAAGGGACGCCATTTAATGAACCACGGCCGATATATTGCGGTAAACGAGAATGTTGGAATTCTTTGACAATGCGGGTTTCTACATTAAATTGCTTAATGACCTTTTCGTTTGTCACCCATTTATCGCGAATTGTCTTTATAGCAAGAGTCGGCAAATGACGACGTTCAGGAATACCCTTGTAAATCTTACAGATCCCGCCTTCTTTAAAGTGCTGTAGCTTATAGAGCTTACCTTGCACTTCAATTACTGTATCGTTCATTAAATCTTGCTTCATGAATATTGTTCTGTCCTGTTCGACGTACAGTCATTGGTGTTAGTGATGGATTTATTTTAGCATTTAGAGGCGCTCACAAGTTCCATCATATGCATCTTTATATCTTTTGTTGTATGAGGCTGTTTGAATATAGCCTAGACCTTATTAGCTACTTTTGGAAAAAAACACCATTAGGTCGTATTTATAGCATTTTTTCTTCAGGGTAAATACGCCTGTTTGCTCTACATAAACTGTACAGAATATCAAAAACGCAAAGGGATTTTACAAAAAAACCATGGTCTATAAGGATGTTTTGTAGCAGAATACGCTTAAAAGTACTTATAGAGATATTTATATTCGTAGCATAACGGATATTACTAAACAGAATAGCTGAAACTCCACCAGAAGTGCAGCTAAGAATAAGAAATCAGTCAAATAATTCTCTTTTGCTAGTATGGTGGTTTGCTACTATAGTAAAGTTATTGATCAGTTTATGTGACCATAAGGGTAATCTCGCGAGAGGTTAATCGGTTAAACTGACGACCAGTTTTTAAGCAGCAGGGCTGTAAAGAGAAAACGCAAAAGATCAGCTGGTTCGAAATAAATGCTGGATGTATGAGTAAGGGCATTGTTCATGACGACAAAAAAATCTGATGACGACAACTTTTTTGATGATGATCTTTTCGATAGTGACCTCTTTGATGATGACGATGAGGAAAGTGTCACTGTACAAGGTGGCTCATCTAAAAAGTCATCAGGGCAATCGTCCTCTCCTGAAGATGATGAAGACCTTTTCGACTCATTGTTAGGCGATCAAGTTGATCTCCCACCGCGCAATGCCCCTGTAAACAAGCAAGCAGCACTCTCAGATTTTGAAGAAGATCATACAGAAGTTATTATGGATGACTATGAAGAGCTTCCAAATACTTATCTTACAGATGAAAAGGGTAAAGTTTATAACATTAAGCGCACGCCATTTTTAATTGGTCGCTCCAAAGAGTGTGATCTTGTCTTAAATATGAAAGGTGTTAGTCGTAAGCATGCCGAGCTCACTTTTGGTGGTGGCCATTTTGTGATTCGAGATTTAGACAGTCTGAATGGCACTCGAATTAATGGAGTTCCTGTCCCTCAAACGCGACTCAATGATGCTGATGTGATACAGCTTGGAAAACAAAAGTTCAGCTTCTTTACTGAAGGTGTGCAAGCATACGCACAACGGCCCGCGCCTCCAAGAGTATCTGCAAAACCATTACCATCTGCTCGACAAAATATGCAGCAGGATCCCTTAAGATTACAGCAAGTGCAACCACAGAAAAATGCATCCAATGGTCTTATGAAAATGAACATGGTGTTTGTTGGTGTGCTTGTCGTCATTGCGCTCGGTTATGCCATATGGGAAGACATGAACCCTTCAACTTCTGGTGATGAAATGTTTGCTACAGTCCAGCAGCTTGATGCACAACTGAAGTTACCTCCTCTTGGTGACGGCGAGTTTCTTAAAGTTGATAAAGACGATTGGACAAAAACAGGTGAGCTTCCACCAGGTGAAGAAGATTTAGCCCAGTTAACCAAAGCTGTTAAAGCGCAAATGAATGGTGAAAACGTTAATCTTGAGCCCCTTGGAGGTAAAAAAGAAAAGGTTAATCTTGGTGTTGAAGAAGATGTAGAAGCAATTCGTAAGCAAAAGAAGGCTGAAGAAGAGCGTCGTGCAGCAGAAGAAGCACAAGCTAAAGAACTTGCTATTGAAGAGCGTAGCGCTAATGAAAATGCAGAGGCGCGTAACCTGCTTGAAATTATGCTTGTGTCTTATGTCACTGGCAATCAGTTCTCAAATAACGTGACTCGTTTGGATGAACTTTCGGAGTCGTCGTTATTGAATAATAGAACGAAGCGCGATCTACGCAATATGTACCAGTTCTATTCAGGTTTAAGATCAGAGTATTTGCAAGGTCAAAATTTCTTTGATCGTGGTAATCACGATGCAGCTTTCAAAGAATGGCAAAGCGTATTAGTGAAAGAAAAAACAGTGGTAGGTGATCAAAAGTCATATTATGCACGTCAAATTGGTGAGCGTGCAATTGATATGACAGAAGTGAAGGCAAGAGATGCAGAGCAAGCTGGTCAAATTGGTGAAGCGCTGAAACTCTATCGCAAGTTATCTGAACTAAGACCGCAAGGCCCGTTTAAATCAAAAATTGACCAGTTAATGGCAAGTGCAGAAGAGCGATTCTCACAAGCTGAAAACATAATGGCTCGAGATCCTGCAAAAGCAGTAGAGCTTCTCCAGTCAGTGATGGATGCAACACCTCGTGATCACCCATTGCATATAAGAGCTGAAGCGAAGCTTATGTGGATAAAAGAAGGGTTGTAAATTATTGCTCAAGCAGGCTGCAAGTGTAGCTTGCTTATTGTTGTTGAAGAGGATGAAAGAAGTGAAAACAATTGCAAAAGTAGTTTTAGTTTGCAGTAGCATGATGCTGTTTGGTTGTGTTTCTTCAGGTGATACGCAACCTAAACCGAAGCAACAAGAGCAGATTCAAATGCCTGGTATTGATGTAATGCAAGAGCTAATGCAAAAAGCAGATATCATGTACCAAACGCGAGACTATGAGCAAGCTGGAAATATGTATAAGAAAGTGCTTGATGTGGATCCAAAAAATATTAAAGCACTTTATCGCCTTGGTAATATTGCTTTTAGAAGCAGAGACTGGGATAGCGCCAAAAAATATTATGATCAGGTCATTGAAATAGAGCCTCGTCATACTCGTGCCCAATATAATTTAGCCATGACATATCTCACTATGGCAGAGCGTCATTTGAAGTTTTATGCTGCTCACGTTGATTCAAATGCAAATCTTGATTCTGTAACAAAACTCATCACAGCGCTTGAAGATATTTCAAACCCTGGTGCTACTCGTCAGCAATCACAGCAGCCAATCTATCAAGAAACACCATCGTCAGAGTCGTCTTTGGATAAACTTTTGGATGAACTCGCAAAATAATTGGTTAAAAAATATTCAAAGTGCAGATAATATTGAATCTGCTTTTTTTATTTTTTTAAGCGAGATTCAGGGACGTGATCTAAATAATAAAATACCTATTGGTACCGCTTCCTCTCATCATTATTCTATATCCAAACGCTATGGGTCTATTCACACTAAGTTGAATATCTCTATAGTACTGTTCAATAAAGTATTAAGTTGATATTGAAATGCTGTCCATTTTTAAGTGATAGACTTTGACACTACAGATTGGTAAACGTTCGGGTTCTTTTTTTCTATTACTGGAAATCGCTGTGACTCCCAACAACAGGCTTATAGCTAACTTGTCCAATTTTCTGTAGTTTGTTATTATTCGCCTTAAGATTTTTAATCTCATGGACCACTGGAAAAGGCGAGGGATATGACTTCTTCTGAAAGTAAAATTCAAAGAAATAAAAACAAGCGTAATCAAAACGCTATTGATTCAAGTGTTGAATCAGAAAGCCTTGCACGAGATGAAAAGGGTAATCCAATTCAGTTCAGTGCAGACCCTTCTGAGGGTGGCATTGAGAGCGCATCAGTTGCTGCTGCTGATGCTCGCCGTAAGCAAGATAATGAACTAAAGCGCTTACTTGATCGAGATGCTCGTAAAAGTAGCAAGTCAAAATATGGCAATGCTATAGAAAAGCAAAAGAACAGAGCCTTGTCTCAAAATCGCCCTACACCTGATGAAGTGTACACCCCAACAGAATACCAATACCATACAGACCGTATTATGCTTGCTGTTGTTGCTGGTTTAGTTGCTGTGAGTCTTCTTGGTTGGGGGGCTTATATGATGTTTCGTGGCGAAGCTCCAGTAGAGCAAACTCAATTTGCAGCTGCACCATATTCTGAAGAAGAAATCTATAGTGATATGGTTGTTCAAGGTCCATCTGAAACTGAGCCAGAGGCTGTTGCAGCTTCTGAGCCTGTAAGTGCGATGGAAGAAAATCCTGAGGCAGTTAAAGATTCTCAAGCAGAACCTGTTGGTGATGTAAACCAGGTTGAAGAAGCGCAAGCATCGGACTCTCTTGAAGAATTAAAGTCGGCTCTTGGTGAAGACACAGCACCTGTTGCAGCAAGTGCTGCTCCATCTCAAATGGAAGCACCAGCACAGCCAAACTTTGCAAATGCATTTCCGTCTCAGGCTGAGCCAACTGCTGCAAATTCAAAAGAGCAGGGTATTTTTGCTGAAGACAAGATTGCTCGTATGAACCTTGCTCGTGATGTTAAAAACTTTGAGCCCACAGGTATTTATGAATCAACTGATATTTCTTTAGAAGGTCGCAATAGCTTCAGACCAGTGTTCTTTACACAGCTGACAGGTCTGAACGGTCAAACGGTATCTCATAACTGGTACTATGATGACGTGCTTGCTGCATCTGTCAAGATTAAAGTCGGTAGTGACAGTTGGAGAGCATCATCTAACAAACGTGTTGATCTTGGTACACTTGGTCAGTGGAAAGTTGAGGTTGTTGATGCACAAGGCCAAGTTCTTGCTCGTCAGTCGTTCAATGTTGTTGAGTAAGTGCGTCCAATAGAATTTGTTTTATGAGGCGTATGCGAAGGCAGCTTAGGCTGCCTTTTCTATTGGTTCTTTCTAGGAAGAGATGCCTTTAAGCAAGAAGCTATGGTGCTTTTAGGTGTATAACGACTTTATGGACGTTGTCTTAGTTAAAAATGATTAAAAAAAATGCCTAAAAAGGTTGCGCTCTTATGTAAATGTCAGTATCATGGCGTGCATCAACGGTGAGGTGTCCGAGTGGTTGAAGGAGCACGCCTGGAAAGCGTGTATACGTTAATAGCGTATCGAGGGTTCGAATCCCTCTCTCACCGCCATTGACTACAAACGAACTTTCATATGCCCCAGATGGCATAGCCTCAAAAGCCCAGCATTTGCGGGCTTTTTCGCTGTTTGCAATTGACTTCCTCTCTATAAAAACACCCCGTTTTTCTCTAACTTTCCTCCTATATATGCCCCTTTCCTGAAAAACACCGTACTTGGAAAAGCGAAGTACGGAGCTTTTAGTCATGGAAAATCAAGGGTTTGGCAATTGACCAGTTCGCACCAGTCTATGCCTGTCATTGACTACTGGTGAATATCGCTGATCCAATCGTTGAGATCACAATTCGTATCTTGCCGGATCATTAGGATTGGCTGGTACTCATACACTGACTTGTTATAAGGAATCGGCTCATCATCAAGCCCAAAGAATTGCTTCAAAGATTTGCTCAGTGCTGACTTTTGCGTCCTCATGCGGTTCCAATCATCATGACCAAATAACGTTCGTAGGTTCTCGCGGTTCAATCCCGGCCCCCAAAGGGCAAACGCCATTAACAAGAACCATTTGTCAGACGGCTTTTTCTCTCGCTGAGAAGCGACAAACATGCCCGGGATATGAAGGCGCTCATAATTTACGGCTGTCTCTTCGCCACACTTAATGGAAACAACATCCCTAGCAAGGAATGTAATTGATATGTCTTTCCAAGTTGTTCCCGGAGGCAGCACCAGCTGATTAGCCTCACTAGGCTTGGCTGATTTTGGCAACACTGTTTCCAACCAATTGGAAACGATAGTTTGAGCACTGTCTTTCGCCGTGACTTTGCCTGTACCATCAACGGCAAGCACATCATCTATACCGATGAGTTTGGATTTATGCCTGCTACTCGCATCAGAGCTGGCAGTGCTGATGAGATTGCTGGTGGCGGCAATCAATAGAAACGTCTGCTCTCCCATACAAAGCTGATTAACGATTTTATCCAGCTGCGAGGATGTCTGGCCCAAAAAACAATAGACAGGAAAACTATGCTCGGCTTGCGGATTCAACACACCAAATTTCCAAAGGGCCGCATAGCCTGTAATCTTTTCATATTGCTCGGTAAAACCAATGGCGGCGGCAACCTTGGTAGCCAGTTTCTTGTGATCGATGCGATACAGCGCCAGTTCTGATTTTTTGAGCGTGCGGCGCTCGCACTGTTTGGTATCAGATGTACAGATGCCAACAATATCGCTTGGCCCATGCTGCACGACATTCATGTAGCATCCGGCTCGGCCATTACAGGGAATGGCTGATGCTTGCTCATTGGTGATGGCAAGCAGCTCTTCTGGAAAGTTTTGCCATTCAGCTTTTACACCCTTTCCACCAGAAAGCTCTGTCAGTTTACGCCATGGCGGCGATTGATACGGCGTCATGGCTCTCCTGATGCGTTACGGGTTGGGTGCTGTCTTCTTCCTCTTTCTGCTCATTGACAAAGCCACGCTTCCGCAGCCATGTTTCAATCAGGTGAGAATCTTCCTTACGGTCAAAATTGGCCACATTCGGTGTTCGTACCTTGACCATGCGCGGGCGCTTGGCATTTTCAAACTTCACCGAAAAACTAGCGGATACCAATCTGCCAAAGTTTGGAAATTCACGATCTCTTGATTCTAAGGACGCAAACACATCATTTGAGCGTAACGTCTGTTTATCATTATAAGGCCCCAGAAATTGGTGTTGGATTTCAACCAGCTTTATATCTTCCAGCCCATCAATATCAGCACAGGCCAAAGCATCAACGCCGTTGTCGATGAGTGGCTGCAATGTATATTTTTCTGCGCCCGGGAAATATTCAGCCTGACCGAAAAGATGCTGGCTGAACAAATCCAAATACATGGTGCGCTCTTTCTTGGCACCGGACTTATTAAAGACGGCCAACTCATTGTTGGCACGATCATAGACAATCACGTCATGAAACTCTGGACGATAAAAAATCGTCTTGGACTGCCCAGATTCAATCTTGCCCTCACGTTTGGGTAGTGCCTCCAAAGTGTTCCAAGAGGTGATCGAGTGCCAAAATGCCACTCTTTTTTACAGGAAAATAGTCGTATAAAGTTCAGCTATTTGAGGTTATTCAATGGCTTGTTATACGGAAGTACAGTGTCCAGCTTGTGGAACAAGTTCGATTAAGAAGTGCGGAATCACAAAACAGAACAAGCAGCGATATCACTGCAAAAATGGGCAGTGTTCGAAGACAACGTTTTTGAATGAATATACATATAAAGGTTCTGCTCATGATGTACCTGCAAAGGTGATCAGCATGGCCATCAATGGGTCTGGAATTAGAGATACTGGACGTGTCCTTGGCATCAGCCCAAATACAGTCACAAATATCTTGAGGTCACAAGCAGACAAAATTCAACATATCCATCCAGATATTGAAAAATATCAAGGTGATAAAAATGCCCAAATACAACTTTGTCTTGCTGACTTGGAAGCCGAAATGGATGAGCAGTGGTCGTTTGTCCAGAGTAAAAAAAGCAGCGCTGGCTTTGGTACGCCATAGACCATGCAACATCGACCATACTGGCTTTTACCTTTGGTCGTCGAAAAGACAACGTCTTTAAAAAGCTTCAAAAATTGCTTGCATCTGTCAACATCATCAAATATTACACAGATGATTGGGGCGCTTATAGCAGGCACTTGCAAGCTGACAAACACGTTATATCCAAAGCAAATACGCAACGAATAGAACGTAAAAATTTGACACTCAGAACGCGCATCAAACGCCTTGCCAGAAAAACAATTTGCTTCTCAAAGAAGATTGTTATGCATGATACCGTTATTGGGCTTTTAATCAATCACATTGAATTCGGTATCTCATTTTAATGCCAAGAACACTTTGGAGGCACTACCCGTATAATCTCTTCAGGAAAAATGCCAGAGCCGCAGCATGGATCAAACCATTTCGTTTCTATGGAATGATCTGTCAAATGCTTAACAGCTTCTCTTACCATAAAAGCTGCTACGTATGATGGAGTTTGCACAGCTCCATTTAGTACGTTGAGATTTTTCTCCTTACAGACCGAAAAAAACAACTCATGAAAGTCACATTCCAACGAATTAGTTTGTATATATTCAAAGGCTAGCTTGATAGTTTGGATAGTACTTAAATCGCTGGAAATTGATATACAGCTTGGAAGATTACATTTCGTAACGCCATGATATTTTTGGCTGTCTTTCATCTTAGAAATTTGCCCTAAGTTAACCATCATTGACTTCTTTTCGCTCCTGTTCACTGATCCAGCGGTCTATCTCGCTTTTGCGAAACCGCCACGCGCTTCCCACTTTGAAGCCCGGAACCTTGCCCTCAGATGCAAATCGATAGGCCGTCTTCTCAGCAATCTTGAGGTAATCGGCGAGTTCCTTCACGGTCATAATGTCATCATTGGGCATAGCTTTAATGTCCTTCTCGGGATATATGGATTGAAAATAGTGGAAAATGGATGAATAATCAAGTAAGTTATCGAGGAAATCAAGTTATAAGACAGGGTCATGCAGCAATACGGTAACGATCAGATTCTCTACTCACCATCAGACTTGGTCACCTTTTTGGGGTGTCACCATGCGAGCTTCCTTGATGTGAAGGTGCTAAAAAATGTAAAAAAAAATTTAAGATAGCTATGTGTTTAATGCTCGAAGCTTTCCCATCCACCGCCAAGAGATTTATAGAGGCGAACGAGCTTCACAAGTGTTTGCGTTTCAGAAGCAACAAGCTCTTCTTGACTAGTTAAGGCTTCGCGTTCGGTATCAATCAAATTGATCAAACTATCTAAACCGCTTTCGTATCGTTTACGGGATAGTTCGAGATTGTTATTACGTGTTGCAACGGCCTGTTTAAGTTGATTTCTTGTTTCAAGCTCGCGCCCATATTGCGTGAATGCGCTTTCTGCATCTTCTAAGGCCAAGAGAACGGTCTTTTCATATTCAAGCGCGGCAGCTTCTGCCCCGGCTTCTTCGGCGTTGATCTGCGCCCTGATACGCCCTGCGCTAAAGATCGGCCAGCTTATGCCTGGGCCGATACTCCAAACACGCGAGGCGCTTGATAAGAAATCATCCGCACCGATACTTTCATAACCAATATTACCAGTGAGTGTGAATTTAGGAAACAAATCGGCTGTTCGTGCACCAATATCATTCACTTCTGCTTCTAATTCACGCTCCGCTGCTCTAATATCCGGACGGCGGCGTAAAAGATCTGAACGCAGGCCAATAGGAACAATTTCAGGATTAAAAGGCAAAGCTTTTGCAAGGCTCAATTCATCTTTAAGAGCTTCTGGCGGCTGCCCAGTTAAAACTGATAAACGATAAATAAGCGTATCGATTTGTCCATCAACATTTGGAAGCCTCGCTTTCGTTGATTGAAGCTGCGCTAATGTCCTTGAATAATCAAACTCGCTTGCGTCGCCTATATCAAAGCGGCGTTTAACAAGATCGGCTGTGCGTTGTTGTAAATCTATATTCGATTGAATGATCGCTTGCCGTTTTTGTGTGCCACGAAGTTCCACATAATTTCGTGCAACTTCTGATAAAACAAGTAAAAGCGTGTCTCGTTTTTGCTCTTCTAGACTTTGATATCTAGCATAAGCAGCCGAGATTTCACGGCGCGTCCCACCAAAAATATCAAGCTCCCAGTTTGAGACAAGCCCTGTAGAGTAAAAATCCTGAATACGGGGATTGCCCGGTCCTACCGGAATACCCGCTGTTTCACTGATTTGACGGCGAGTTAATGAACCTTCTGCATCCACGTTTGGAAATAGACCAGATCTCGCTTGTGATATCAGAGCATCGGCTTGTTCTAGGTTTTTTTGGGCAATGCGAATATCAAAGTTCTCAATCGCGGCTTTTTCTACTAATGCTGTTAGCTGCGGATCACCAAAGCTTTGCCACCATCTTTGTTCAATGTCTGTAAAACCGGCGTTGCTTTCGCTTGCCTTCTTGACCCAAGGTTTATCACCATATAAAAGCTGTGGCTGTTTGAAATCTGGGCCTAATGAGCATCCTACAAGGCTAAGAGCACAAACGCTTGATATTATCAATTTCTTAAACGTCATGGCTATCCTCTCCCTAGCATTGCTTGGATATTGATGCGAATAGTCTCTTGCATAATGCCATGGTGATTTTTCTTGATTTTCTTGCCTTTAAGCCCGCGCTCTAAAGACTCACGAGCGATAAGGAAACCGAGAGTTTGACCAAATATGGCATGCGCCAATATCATGACTTCATCGCTTTTGGAATCTTGATCTGTAACGTTTCCAATCAGCTCGCGCATGATGTTTTGCGTGCGTTTGTAATATCGATCATAAAAAATATCATAAGCTTCTGTCGGCGAGGCATGTTCGCGCAAAATGATATTTGTCCAACGCTCTAAGCCATTATCTTCAATAAAGAGCTCACAAAATCCTTCCATTAGGTTTTGGAATTCGTCCAGAGCTTCCTTTTTATTGAGACCGCTTTTGAGTTTTTCTTCTATGACCTCAATGAAAGGATTGGTCATCTCCAAAATGCCATCAACTATATGATCCATTGTGGCAAAATAAAGCCCCTGCTTACTGCCGAAGTAGTATGTGACAGCCGCAGAATTCGAACCCGATTCATCAGCCAACATTCGCGTTGTAGTGCCTTTGATGCCATAAATACCAAAGAGATCAATTCCGGCATTGAGAAGCGCTTTTGCGCGTTCGCTTTCTTCAATACGTTCCATTTGAATAGGTGAAATATAGTTTTTAATTGGCATAGTTAGCCTCCTTAGATTGGGTGTCATTCTCTTCTTTTTTCACAGGCTTGATTTTAAAGAAGTATGTGTAAAGCACGGGCACAACCCCAAGCGTAAAGATTGTTCCAACGGCAAGACCGAATGAGATAGCACTGGCTAATCCATAAAACAAAGCATCACCAGATAAGATCAGAGGCATAAGACCCAAGATCGTTGTTGTGGTGGACATGATAATCGGGCGTAAACGCCTGACAGAAGCGCTCACAACAGCTTCATAGTTTTTGAGATTACTCTCTCTATCATCTAAATCTTTCTCATTATCCTCATTCAACAAATCATTGCGCTCAATATCAATCCTATCAATTAAAACAATAGCATTGTTGATGATAATCCCAGCTAGAGCATAAAAACCAAGGATCACCATAAAGCCAAAATCCGCGCCCATAACCAAAAGGCCAATTGATGCCCCAACCACGATTAGCGGAACGGTGAGTAATATAATCCCTGCGCGGCGGAATGATCCAAATTGGCCAACAAGTAAAATTACGATAATTGCTAAACATAGCGGTAAATTCGCATTTAATGAAGCTTGTGATTCTTTTGATTCCTGAACAACGCCATCATATTCAATTTCATAAGCTGGCGGTAACGTGCGGCGGATTTTTTCTAAACCTGGCTCTAATAACGGCACCATGTTTTCAGCCGACATAATCGTGTTTTTAGATTCAACCGTTACCGTGCGGAATAAGTTTTCACGCGCGATACGCGCAAAGCTTGTCTCATAATTGACATTGGCCACCTGCATCAACAGCACATTAATGCCGCGTGATTGCGAATAGACATTTACACTTTGCAAGCGATCTAAATCATAACGCTCCCCATCTTTTGCGCGTAAGATAATCGGAAAGATATCATCGCCTTCGCGGAATTCCGTGATCACCCGGCCTGAAAAGTAAGTCTCTAAAGATTGTGCAATATCAAAAGAGCTAACACCTGCGCGTCTTGCATTTTGCTGGTTCACTTCGACTTTGAGCTCAGTGACCATGTTTTCCCAATCGTTTTTGATGTCATACGTGCCTTCAATATCGGCAAGTAAGCCTTCGATCTGCTTGGCTATACCGTAAATATAATCCTGATCAGGGCCTTTGATTTGCACTTCAATCAGTGATGAATCGGACGGGCCTAAAAACATTTTTGTAACGCGGCCAAAGACATTCGGAAATTCAGTTTCCAGCATGGCGCGAATTTCTTTAATCGTTGGCTCAGCATGTTTTCGTTCACCAACATTGATCATAAAAAATCCTTTGGAATTTTCCGGATCAATTGGCGTGAGAGATAAAACAAATCGTGGTCCACCAAAACCACCATAAGCAGCATATTTTTGAATATGCGGGAAACGCTCTTTATCATCCAAATGCGTGAATATCTCCTGCATCGTTGCATCTGTTTCACGCATCGATGTTCCTGCTGGCATATCAAGATAAATGAGAACTTGTGAGCGGTCGGAATCCGGAAAAAATTTGACAGGTACAAGTCCCATTGCCCAGCCCCCGGCCATGAACAAGGCAAACATAATGATCAAGAATAGCGGTCTTGCCATCATAATTCCGTGCAATGTGCTTTCATAAATAGGATTAAGCTTATCAAAAAATTCTTGGATTTTAGCGCGTATACCTTTGCGCTCTTCTTTCTTTTTGATCTTGATAAATTTATGACATAGATACGGGGTAATCGTGAGACACAACGCCCAAGACGTCATGAGTGAGATCAAAATAACAAGCGAAATCGAGCGCGTGTATTCCCCGGAATCGCTCTGTGCAAGTATCAGGGGCAAGAACACAAGAATAGTTGTTAAAGATGATGTTAAAAGCGGAATAGCGAGTGTTCCGCCTGTATTTTTAAGCGCACCATCACGATCTTCGCCTTCTTCCAAACGCTTTTTAAAATCTTCGGCAATTACGATCCCATTATCAACCAATAGACCAAGAGCAATAATCAGAGTTGCTAAAGACATTCGCTCTAAGGGCATATTGAAAAAATTCATGATTGATAGTGTAATGAGGATGACGCCCGGTACGATTGATCCAACAATAAGCCCGGTGCGAAGCCCCAAGAATATAATCACAACTATCAAAACAATGGTAAGGGTTTGGATAACATTCAAACTTACGCCATAGACTGCGTTTTCAACAACATCCGCTTGACGAGTAATATTTTGAATCTTGTAACCTGCGGGAATGCTCTCATTCAAATGTGCGATCATTTCTTCAACACGCGGTGTGAATTTCAAAACATCAGACGTTTCGGTTTGGGAAATAGCAAAAACAATCGCTTGCTGGCCATTAAAATAGGCCGTGCGAGCGGGCGGGTCGACAATGCCGCGTTTGATATTGGCAATATCGCGCAAGGCAATTGTTTCTTCCTGACCGGGAATGCTGATCAGCGCATTACGAATATCTTCAACACTGTTAAAATTGCCTGATGGCTGAATGGTAAAATTTTGACCATTGGCATCAATAATACCTCCCGGACGAATAACATTTTGATTTTGCAATGCGGTTATAAGCTCATTCGGTGATATACCCAACTGCGCCAGTCTTGCATTAGATGTTTCAATAAAGATGTTTTCTTGCTGAACGCCAAGGATATCAATCTTTTTAACGCCCTCGACTTTAAAAAGCATATCCGCAATGTGCTGCGCCATATCTTGCTGCTCACCCATATCAAAGCGATCATCTGAAATAAGTGCGAGAGTTAAGACCGCCACATCTCCAAAATCATCATTGATAATATATGGCCCAGTTCCTTCGGGCAGGTCGCCGCGAACCGCTTCAAGTTCATTTCTTAATTCATCCCAGACCTGATCTAGCCCTTCACCCGGAACGGTTTGTTTGGTCTCGGCATGAATGATTGACGATCCCGGCATTGAAACAGAGCGGATCTCGTCTATTTGGGGAAGCTCGCGGATAGCTTCTTCGATCGTTTTTGTGATTAAAAGCTCTATCTTTTCAGCTGACATCCCCGGAAAATTCGTGGTAATGACCGCTTCTCGAATAGTGATCTTGGGATCTTCTTGCGAAGGAAGCTGGTTATAGCTAAATAATCCAAAGATCATAAGGCCAAAAACCAAAGCCAGCATCAAGCGGTTATTCTTGGCTGCGATTTCTGAAATAGTCGGCATTTATATTATCTCCTCTTCAAAAATCGATTACGGGTTATAGCGATTAACGCCTTTGCTTATAGGCGTAACCTTGAGGCCATCACTTAGAAAAGGTAGCCCGGCATCAACAATGATCTCGCCTTCTTTCAAATCACCTCCAACAACGGCGTGTTGATCGAAAAGCTGAATAATCTCAACGGGGGCTTTTGTTAGAATAAACTCATCTGGGTTTTGTGTTTGTTCTGGAGCTATAGCTTCTTGGCCATTTGCATTGTTTTGAGAAATAGTTTCCGGCTTCGTAAGCTTGAAAACAAAATGCCGGTTTTCACTTTCTGCCAATAATGCATTGACTGGTAATTTAAAACCTTCAGCGAATTCCTGCACTCGATCAAACTCCAACGTGACTTCTGCGCTCATGCCTGGCTTTAATTTTTGCGTGTCTTCTGAATTGATTTTGAGCGTTACCGGGAAAGAGCTTGCATCTTCTGCTGCGGTCCCAATTTCCTTAATTACAGCATTAAAGTCCATATTAACGGCAGGAATTTCAATGGAAGCGACTTTGCCAATACTTATAGATGATAAGAGGCTTTCAGGAACTAAAACAGAGACTTCAAGGCCATTATCACCCTGCACAGTGAATGCGGCCATATTGGGACTTACACGCTGTGAAGGCTCTATCATTCTTGCGGCCACTGTTCCTTTATAAGGGGCTTTCAAAGTTGTGTCATCTAAGTCTTCTTTTGCCATACCTAAACGGGCTTTAGCTATATCGACCTGATCTTTGGCTGTTTCAAATTGAGATTTAGAAATATCGAATTGGGATTTGGAAACTGCGCCATCTTTCACAAGATCGCTTTTACGCTCAAAATCACGCCTGGATTCCAATAAACGGGCTTTTGCTTCTGATAATTGGCCCTCGCGTTCTTTCACGGCCAATTCATAGTTGATTTGATCGAGCTTTGCGAGTGGCTGACCTTTTTCAAAGCCTTCGCCAAGCTCAAAATATACCTCTTGGACTTTACCCGTCACCTCAAAGCTTAATTGTGTTGTGTCAGAGGGTTGAACAACTCCTGAAACAACACGGCTTTCATAAGTTTTTGTCTCACCAATAATCATTGTAGAAACTGGTTTAACAAGCTTTTGAACAGTTTTTTCTTCGGAACACGCACCCAATATCAGGGTGCATAATGCTATCATCAAGGTGCGTTTCATGATCATCTCCTAAATATATTATACAGATAAGTTAATCAAATGATTAAACTAAACGTATCACCACGTGCAAAGATGTCAAGTGAATTCATTCAATCAATTTTGTTGAATTAATTGTTTCCAATGGAAGGAAAACGGGAGTTGAACTAGCGGTATGGTACCGTATTAGATTCCACAAAGGATGCAATGCTACCAAGTATTTGACATGAGAACGCTCAGTATCGTAGCAACAAAAACCTTGATTTTGTTATCTTTCAGGACGATTATTGTTGCAACTCAATGGTAGGTGTAGAGGATTCGAACCCAAAGGGGGTCAATACACCGCCACTGATAATTTCTATACAATTTCAATAATTCCTTTCTGATTTTTATTCAATTCCATTTTTACTCAAACTATAATATTCTGTTTAAGTGTTGTTTAGGAGGCTGTCCGAGAATAGAAAAGCTACTCCGAAAATCATCTTTTTGTTCAATGTAAACGCCATTTTTCGTTAAATATCACCAATATTCGCCTCAAAATGCCGTTTAATTGTCCTAAAAATCCGATTTTCTCGTGACGCTTCCTATTCTAGGACAGCCTCCTAGCGCTTCAATAATAAGGATATTTTAAATGCAGATTATAGGATTTGATTGACATTTCGACTTGGGTCTACAGCAAGTTCTACCACTAAGGAAAGAGCAGGTTTGGTCTGCTTTAACAAACCCGAATATAGTGCAATAGTGGTTCTATCCTAAGCCATGGCAAGTGATGAACTGCATTATGGATGTCCGTTATAATTCATTTAAACCCCGTCGACACAGGCACAGAATTAAGTGTGCATACAATGCATGGTTCGATGAAAGAGCAGCAAAAACATGCTCAGCTTGGTTTCGAAGAGCGCTGGAGTAGCGCTCTTGATCGGCTTACAGCGCTTCATCAGCCAGCACTACAGTCTGTGGCGGCCTCAGAGTCATGAGAGTTAATTATGGGAAAGGTTTTACCATTTGATCGTCCAAGAAATATTTTAGGTACTGCTTTAAAGTCGTGCTGTACAAGCCCAATGACAGGCTTTTTCAGAGATGGTTTTTGCCGGACCAACGATATGGACGTAGGCACTCATACTGTATGTGCTGTCATGACAGAAGCATTTTTGGATTTTTCCAAATCTAGAGGCAATGATTTAAGTACACCAAGACCAGAGTTTCAGTTTCCTGGTTTAAAAGAAGGTGATTGCTGGTGCTTGTGTGCATTACGTTGGAAAGAAGCCTTTGATGCAGGCTGTGCGCCTCATTTGAAGCCTGAATCCACACACCAGAAAACACTTGATTTGATTAAGTTGTCCGATATGAAGCCTTTTTTTCTTGTGGATCAAAGCTGCTAAGAAGCTTGAATCAAACGACCAAAGCCACTCATCGATAGCCTATGATTGATACGATACCGCAATCGCATATGAGTGGCGTGCTGTTGCATCAAAACTATTGGGTCTTTTAATTACGATTGAAGATCGAAGCGATCAGCATTCATAACCTTAGTCCAAGCTGCAATAAAGTCTTTAACAAACTTCTCTTTGTTATCATCTTGTGCATAGACTTCTGCGTAAGCACGAAGAATTGAGTTAGAACCAAAGACAAGATCAACACGTGTTGCTGTCCACTTTACAGCGTCAGCTTTACGGTCTCTAATCTCATATAAATCTTCACCAGAAGGCTTCCAAGTGTAAGCCATATCAGTTAGGTTAACGAAGAAATCATTTGTTAAAGTACCAACTTTATCAGTGAAGACGCCATGCTTAGTATCGCCATGGTTAGTGCCTAGTACACGCATACCGCCAATCAGCACAGTCATTTCTGGTGCAGTTAGTCCCATTAACTGAGTTCGATCAAGGAGTAGCTCTTCAGCTTTCACAACATACTTGCCTTTCTGCCAGTTTCTAAAGCCATCGTGGATGGGCTCAAGTGGCTCGAAAGATTCAGCGTCAGTCATCTCTGCTGTTGCGTCACCACGGCCTGGAGCAAATGGAACATCAATATTAAATCCTGCTGCTTTGGCTGCTTTTTCAACGCCGAGGTTACCTGCAAGCACAATAAGGTCAGCAATGCTTACACCTGTTTCTTTTGCGATTGGCTCAAGTGCAGTAAGTACTTTATTTAATCGTGCTGGTTCGTTACCAGCCCAGTTTTTAAATGGCTCAAGACGAATACGTGCACCGTTTGCACCGCCACGCATATCAGATTGACGATATGTGCGGGCACTATCCCAAGCTGTTGCAACCATTTCAGAAATTGAAAGGCCTGCAGCTTCAATTTTTGCTTTGACCGCTGCAACATCATAATCAGTTTTACCTGCTGGAACTGGATCTTGCCAAATTAAGTCATCCTGTGGTGCTTCTGGGCCAATGTATCGAGCTTTAGGGCCAAGATCACGGTGAGTTAATTTAAACCAAGCACGAGCGAAGACTTCTGAAAAATAAGCATGATCATTATAAAACTTTTCAGAAATTTTGCGGTACTCAGGGTCCATTTTCATGGCCATATCCGCATCTGTCATGATTGGCATTTTACGAATAGAAGGGTCTTCAACATCAACAGACATGTCTTCTTCTTTGATGTCTTTTGGTTCCCATTGCCAAGCACCCGCTGGCGATTTTTTCAGTTCCCACTCATGACTCAAAAGCATGTGGAAATAACCGTTATCCCACTTTGTTGGATTTGTTGTCCAAGCGCCTTCAATACCGCTTGAAACGGTATCACGGCCAATACCTCTGGATTTATGGTTCATCCAGCCAAAGCCTTGTTCATGCACGTCAGCACCTTCTGGATCTGGGCCTAGAATAGAAGCATCACCATTACCATGACATTTACCGACTGTATGGCCACCAGCGGCAAGTGCAACGGTTTCTTCGTCATTCATTGCCATACGGGCAAAGGTTTCACGAACGTGTTGCGCTGATTTCAGTGGGTCAGGTTTACCGTTTACACCTTCTGGGTTCACATAGATAAGACCCATTTGCACGGCTGCAAGTGAGTTTTCCATTGTGTCGGCATTTTCAACATTGCCATAACGGTTGTCACTTGGCGCAAGCCATTCGCGCTCGTTACCCCAGTAGGTGTCTTTTTCTGGGTGCCAGATATCTTCGCGACCAAAGGCAAAGCCATATGTTTTTAAGCCCATGCTTTCGTAGGCAACTGTACCAGCTAAAACAAGTAGATCAGCCCAGCTCACTTGATTGCCATATTTTTTCTTAATAGGCCAAAGGAGACGACGAGCTTTATCGAGGCTCACGTTGTCAGGCCAAGAGTTAAGAGGGGCAAAGCGTTGGTTACCTGTATTAGCACCACCACGCCCGTCTGCTAATCTGTACGAACCAGCAGCATGCCAAGACATACGGATAAATAAACCACCGTAATGTCCCCAGTCAGCAGGCCACCATTCTTGGCTGTCTGTCATGAGAGCAAGCATATCTTTTTTAAGTGCTGCAAAATCTAATTTTTTAACTTCTTCGCGGTAATCAAAATCTTGTCCGAATGGATCTGTTTTATTATCGTGCTGATGCAGGATGTCTAGATTGAGACTATTAGGCCACCAATCAGTAACACTTTTATTGGTAGACGTCATGCCGCCATGCATAAATGGACATTTACCTTCATTTGACATTCGCTGTTCCTCCAGTATTTACGAAATTTGTGAATCTTTATCTTATTAGATTAAACCTATTAACCCGTTCTATAAAATTGAAAAAAGCTATTGGGTAACAAGTTTTATCAATCAGCTTTGTTTCACGCTTTAATCACGCTTGTTCTATGTTTTCACTCGATTATTCGAGTTGATTAAAGACTAGCTGTAATTCCTTGCCTCTGTATCGAAGGGTTGGTTGTTTTCTATGCTTTTTAGCTGTTGTCGCGGATCATACTCAAATGAGTATCAATGACTTGTGAGTAGATTTTAAGTCTCATTTTTTTCACGTTTTTTTTCAGCGAATTCTTTTAATATTTATTTCTTATACTGGGTAGAACACTTAAGGGGACTTTCTTGGGTAACGAATTAGATCATATAAACATGCAAAAAATAGTGATATCTGGGAGCTCTGGCACTATAGGAACAGCAATGACTCAGCTTGTACAGCAGCGCTATCCAGATGCTGAAATACATACAATATCCCGTAGAGCAGCACTTGTTGAGGGCACTATTCATCACCAAATTATTGATTATGACGACAAGAGTCTTAAGGCTTTGGATTTAGATAAGCTGAAGAATTTAGATTTAGTTTTTGTTGCAAATGGGCTTTTGCATGATGGTGATCTTCAACCAGAAAAGTCACTTAAAAATTTATCACCAGCTCACTTTGAATCTATTTTTAAAGCAAATACCTTAACTCCAGTATTATTAGCACAGCACTTCTTACCATTGATGAGTAAAAATAACCGATCAGTTTTTGCTGCGCTTTCAGCACGAGTCGGCAGTATTTCAGATAATGGTATCGGCGGCTGGTACTCCTATAGGGCTTCTAAAGCAGCTTTAAATATGATGATTAAAACTGCTGCTATCGAATTTAAACGCAAGAATAAGCAGGGCATTATTGTTGGGTTGCACCCAGGAACAGTTGATTCGAATCTTTCAAAACCATTCCAAGGCAATGTGCCTGAGCATCAGCTGTTCTCGCCCGAGCAATCTGCAGCATATCTCTTAAAGGTTATTCAAGATTTAACACCAGAAAATACAGGCCGCTGTTATGCATGGGACGGCCAAGAAATTCAACCTTAAGGAGTATTCATGACGCAACCACAAGCGATTCATTGGTTTAGACAGGATTTAAGGCTTGATGATAATCCAGCATTAGCACAGGCAGTTCAGCAGGGTGTTGTGCTGCCAGTTTATATTTTGGATGATATTAATTCTCACGAGTATAAAATGGGTGGCGCTAGTCGAGTTTGGTTGCACCATTCCTTAAATTCACTTAATAAAAGCCTGCAAAATAAGCTTAGTCTTTTTAAAGGCAATCCCATTGAAGTACTACAGCACCTTTGTGAAAAACATCACATTAAAATGGTGACTTGGAACCGTTGCTATGAGCCATGGCGAATTGCCCGGGATACCGAGATTAAAACAAAACTGACGGGCCATGATATTCAAGTGATCAGTTGTAATGGTTCACTTTTATGGGAGCCTTGGACAGTTTTAAAAAGCAATCAAGAGCCATACCATGTTTTTACGCAGTTCTATAGAAAAGGCTGTTTAAAAACAGCGCCGCCACGACAACCAATAGAGCCTGTGCATGTGTCTGCCTTTAAAGACAGTGAGAGTTTAGCTCTTGAGGCGCTTGACCTATTGCCTCGCATTAAGTGGGATTCTCAAATGCTGGAGCATTGGGCTATTGGTGAAGAGGGGGCGCAAGAATCCCTCCAACGATTTATCGAGCAAGGATTAAGTGACTATAAAAAAAGTCGAGATTTTCCAGCATTGAACTATGTATCACGTCTTTCGCCACATTTACATTTTGGAGAAATATCGCCACATCGAGTTTGGTATAGCATCTTACAACAAGAAAATTCAAAAAATCGCGAGCATTATTGCAGTGAACTTGGTTGGCGAGAGTTTTCTCATCATCTGTTGTTTCACCATCAAGATTTACCGTCGCAAAATTTACAACCTAAATATGACCAATTCCCATGGGGCGATGATCCTTCACACTTAAAGGCTTGGCAAACAGGGCAAACAGGGATTCCATTTGTTGATGCTGGTATGCGTGAGCTTTGGCAGACTGGCTATATGCACAATCGAGCACGCTTGATAGTTGGTTCTTACTTAACGAAAAATTTAAGGCTTGATTGGCGTCATGGTGAGCGTTGGTTCTGGGATTGTTTATTTGATGCTGATCTTGCCAATAATGCTGCAAGCTGGCAGTGGGTAGCAGGTACAGGAGCTGATGCTGCTGAATATGTGCGAATTTTTAACCCAGTGATTCAGGGGCATAAGTTTGATCCAGACGGCGACTACGTTCGTCATTATGTTCCTGAGTTAAAAGATTTACCTATCCAGCATTTATTCAGCCCTTGGGATGCATCACCAGAAGTGTTGGAAAAAGCAGGCATTAAACTTGGTAAAAACTATCCATACCCTATTGTGGATTTTAAAACCTCAAGAGATGTAACTGTAAAAATGGTTGAGGCATTGGATGGCTAAAGGTGGCAAGCACACAAAAGGCAAGAGTCATCAGAAGGCGCACTTACCGGAAAAAATATGCCCTGTATGCGAGCGTCCTTTCACTTGGCGGAAAAAATGGGAGAGGGATTGGGACTCTGTTATTTATTGTTCTAGGGGGTGCCAAAAACATAAGTCTTAGTTAAAATAGATGCCTTTGAAAGACGCAATTAAGGTTGGTTTCTTGAAGTTTATATATCTCATTTTTTTTATGGCTCTTGTTATTGGGCTAGGCTTGATAATGTTCCTGCAGCAAGATAAAACAACTGTACAAGCTTTGTACGAGCAAAATGCGTGTGAGCGTTGTTATCATATGACTGTTCTCAAGTCGAAGGATAAAGAGTTGGTGGGTCATACAATTATCCCGGAGTCAGACTTCATCAATCTTGAAATAGAAATTGATAAAGTGGTTATTACGAAAGAACCCCTTTGTCTTAGTGGTAAAGCGTACCGTTATAATTGGAATATTTTGGGTATTAAACCTGATGGAATTCGGTTTGAAGTATTAAATGTATTGAGTAAAGACAAGTGTTCAGTACTGTAAGTTATGTATTGAATAAAAGAGGCGCTGGCTTAAAAACCTACGCCTCTTTTTAATTAAAGGTCGTGATGTAGATCAAAGCGATCAAGCTGCATCACTTTAACCCATGCTTTAACGAAATCATCAACAAATTTTTGTTTTGAATCATCAAATGCATAGACTTCTGCAATCGCTCGAAGCTCTGAGTTTGAACCAAACACAAGGTCAACAGGTGTTGCTGTGTATTTCACTTCACCAGTCTTACGATCAAGACCTTTGTATAAGCCATCTTCAGCTTTTTGCCACTTCGTCGACATATCTAATAGATTCACGAAAAAGTCGTTAGTCAGCTGACCTGGTTTATCTGTAAACACACCAGCTTGGCCGTTCTGTGTATTGGTATCAAGCACACGCATGCCACCAAGAAGCACAGTCATTTCTGGCACAGTAAGATCCAACAGATCAGCTTTATCAACCATCATTTCAGCCGGTGATTTATAGCTTGTTTTACCGTAGTAGTTACGGAATGCATCTGCACGAGGCTCAAGGGCATTAAATGACTCAACGTCTGTCATGTCTTGTGTTGCATCAACACGGCCAGGAATAACCGGTACCTCAATGTCAAAGCCTGCATCTTCTGCTGCTTTTTCAATACCTGCAGCACCCGCAATCACAATTAAGTCGGCCATAGAAACTTGGCGCTTATTGAACAGCGTGCCTTCATTAAAGTCTGCTTGAATTGCACTTAGCTTCTCAATTACAGGTTTAATTGCTGCAGGGTCATTTACAGCCCATGTGTTTTGTGGTGCAAGCAAGAGGCGAGCACCGTTTGCACCACCGCGCATATCAGAAGCTCTGAAACTTGATGCAGACGCCCATGCTGTTTTAACTAATTCTGAAGGTGTTAAACCAGATTCAAGAATTTGTGCTTTAAGCTTTTCTACTTGGCGCTGTGAAATGGCTTTCGTTTCAGCCTGTGGGAGAGGGTCTTTCCAGATTAAATCTTCCTGTGGAGCTGAGTCTGCAAGATAGCGAGACTGTGGGCCCATGTCGCGGTGAGTTAGTTTGTACCATGCTTTAGCAAATGCAAGGCGGAATGCTTCAGGATCATTTAAGAACTTTTCTGCAATTTTTCTGTACTCAGGGTCAAACTTCAACGCCAAGTCAGCAGTTGTCATCACAGGTGCATGGTATTTACCTTTCACGTGAGCATCAGGCACTGATGTATGAAGGGCTTTATCTTCAGGCTGCCATTGCTTGCCACCAGCAGGGCTTTTTGTTTTTTCCCAGTCATTATTAAGCAGGTTTTGCAAATAGAGTGAAGTCCACTTTGTTGGTGCTTGTGTCCAAGCGCCTTCTAAACCACTCGTAATAGTGTCTTCTGAATGACCTTTACCACAGTTGTTTTTCCAGCCGAGGCCTTGCATTTCGACACCTGCAGCACCTGGGTCTGCATCTAAGCAGTCTTTTGGTTTATGAGCGCCGTGCATCTTGCCGAATGTATGACCACCAGCAATAAGAGCAACTGTTTCTTCATCGTTCATTGCCATGCGGCCAAAAGCTGTACGGATATTTTTGGCAGAAGCAAGTGGGTCTGGCTTACCACCAGGGCCTTCTGGGTTAACATAAATTAAGCCCATCACCGTTGCTGCTAGAGGTTGTTCTAAATCACCATCTTTTGTTTGGCGATTACTGGCCATCATCTCAAGTTCTGGGCCCCAATAGACTAAATCTGGTTCCCATTCATCTGTACGACCGCCTGCGAAACCATAGGTTTTAAAGCCCATGTCTTCCATTGCAACAGTACCTGCCAGCACCATTAAATCACCCCAAGAGAGGTTTGCACCGTATTTTTGCTTAATAGGCCAAAGTAAACGGCGTGCTTTATCTAGGCTTACATTATCTGGCCAAGAGTTAAGCGGGTTGAATCGTTGTTGGCCACCTTCGCCGCCGCCACGACCATCAAGGGTTCTGTATGTGCCTGTGCTGTGCCAAGCCATACGAATAAAGAAAGGACCATAGTGCCCAAAGTCTGCAGGCCACCAGTCTTGAGAGTCTGTTAGCACAGACTTAATGTCTTGTTTAACACTATCAAGATTAAGTTTTTGGAAGGCTTCAGCATAGTTGAAGTCTTCGCCATAAGGGTTAGAGCGATCATCATGGTCTCTTAATTGTGATAGATCAAGCTCATCTGGCCACCAAAACTTGTTAGGTTTTGGTTGGTGGTCTGCGACACGTTCTTGGCTCACGCCATCCTTGGACATAGCTGCGTTGGGATTACTCATTGCCAGTACGCTCAGTACAGCTGTTGCCATTAACCGACTTGTTCCTTTCATGAAGTTTTTCTCCAGTGTGTTATCAGTGGAGACTTAGGTATGGCTGTGGTTACAGCTCATGACTAAGTCTTTTGCTTGTGGAGTCTTGTGCTCCCATAAGTAATCATGAACAGCAAATACACCTGTCTGAACAAGAGGCTCAATTATGCCGATGCCAAACGCCATGGCCCAACTTCCAGTAATTGCATAAGCAACGCATGTCGCTACAGTGAAGTGAATAACCGCATATGACAGTGTTTTTAACGCAAGACGCATAATGACCTCCAGTGAGATTGCTTTTATGCAACTGCAATCTCTTCATGATTACCAAACATGGCACTTTTATCTTGTATAGCTATTAGAATTGTTTATTGATTGATCGTTAGTGCCTATATTTTTTATCCTAACAATCTGATAATCTCATTTGAAATCGTTTGAATTGATCGTATTGATAGGTACTGCCTATTAATTAAGTTTGCTTACAGGGCTGATAGGTATATCTATGAATATTCGGGACTTACGGTATTTTTTGGCAGTGGCTGAATTTGGCCATTTTGGTAAAGCAGCAGACTATTGCCATGTAAGCCAGCCAACCCTGAGTGGCCAAATCAAAAAATTAGAAGAAAGCTTGGATATAAAACTTTTCGAGAGAAATAACCGAAATGTGCTTTTAACAGAAGAAGGGCATCATATTATGGTGCATGCAAAGCGGGTTATAAAAGAGGTTGAGTCAATACATGATGTGGCAGCGAGCTCAAAAGACCCTTTGGCCGGCCGGTTCAAATTAGGCGCATTTCCAACAATTGCCACTTATTTATTTCCACAAGTGGTGAGCCATGTTAAAAAATCAATGCCAGATTTGCGTCTTATTTTAATTGAGGAAAAAACAGCAAGCTTGATTGATCAATTAAAAAATGGTGATTTAGATGCTGCTATTATTGCTTATCCAGTGCCTTTAGAGCTGTTTGAAAGTGCTGTTTTATTTGATGATGAATTTCTCTTAGCGGTGCCAAATCATCATGAATTAATATCTCATACGCAAATAGATCAGAACACCTTAAACCGATATCACGTTTTACTTTTAGAAGAGGGGCACTGCCTTCGAGATCAGTCATTAGATGTGTGCCAAATGCATGGTATTGCTGAAGAGCAAGATTTTAAAGCAACGAGCTTGGAAACCCTTCGACAAATGGTAAAAGCTGGCAGTGGCATTACTTTTATGCCGCAAACTGCCATTCAAGAAGGGGAGAAAGGTATTACCTATATTCCTTTTAAAGCGCCTGCACCTAAAAGAACAATAGGCTTGTTTTGGCGCAAATCAACAACACGTATGGCCGTGATTCAAAAGTTATTAGGTGCTTTTTCTACAGAGCTTAATGGTGTTTATGGCAGCCACTAAAAGCCTCTTCCACTTTAGGCAGTTTTCGCTCCCAAAAATAATCATGAACTGCAAAAACACATGTTTGCACGAGTGGTTCAATAATACCGATACCTAAAGCCATCGCCCAGTTGCCTGTAATAAGGTATGCAACAGCTGTAGCCACGGTAAAATGAACCACGCCATAGGATAAAGTTTTATAAAAGAGTCTCATAGTTTCTCTCCAGTTGTATTGTTAGTATAGCAGGCTGGAGAGATAATGAGAATCATTTTCATTTAGTGTTTGGTAATTGTTACCCCACTTGGTAATGATTGCTGAAATTCAGAGACTGCTGCAGCAATCGTTGGTACTGCATTAGCTGATGTAGCATAAAACTGCACTTGGCTGTCTGCTGGGGTCATTGCACGCATGTCTTCCGGCAGGTTAAGGGTTGCCACTTTAACCCAAGTCGATGGTATTTCAGCGTTGAACCACATTTGATAGATCATTGCCAGTTGAATGTTATGTTTTTCTGTGAGCTTGGCAAGCATGTCAGGTGTTCCAGCTTTACGCATATCTAAAGCTTCTTTGTTTGCTAAACCCCATAAATCAAGTACATAGTTGTCATTTTGGTAAGACACCCAGCCTAAGTCATTCACTGCAACATCGCCTTTCCAAAAATCAACGGCAAAGCGATGCATTTGATGTTGTTGAAGGGCTATATTAGCGCCGCCAACCTTACTCATTGTTGAGGTGACGAGGTAGCGTTTAGCAAAAAGCACAGTAAACATAAGCAGTGCTGCGTAGAAAAACACAGGGTGAAATGTTGGTTTTTGCAGCCAGTTGCGAAGAGGTGCTTGAAACACATAGAGCAGCGTAATGAGCAAGCTAATCCAGATGTAAATTTCATAGCGCCCCCAGTTGCCTATACGGCCAAGCGCAAGGTGAGCAAGCACTGCTGCTGAGATCATAATACTTAAAACAGTTATTTGTGGTTCTTGTTTCCAACGTGTTAGGCCAGCCCAAATTAAAGGGAGAAGCAAGCCAATTAAGAGGCTACCAGTTGGCTCGTAAAAATTGTTATAGAAGTTGGTAATTGTTGAAACAATTGCGGATGCTTGCATAGCCGAGCTTTTGGCTGTGATTGAACTTGGTAAGTACCCAAGATCAAGTGAATTTAAATAAAGTGAGAAACCAACAAGAGGAATAAGCATGAAAATGCCTGTGGCAATAGCCGTGATAAAATGTCGGTTTAGTAGTAAAAATAAAAGCCCTATACACGATAATGAAATTGTTTCATAGCGAACAAGTGGCGCAATAATAATGCTTAAAAGAAAACACCATGAGTAGGTTTTATCTTCAATTAATCGGAAAAGACCAGCAACAATCACCATGCTTACAACCAGTTGCAGCACATTTTCCATGCCAGTAAAGCTTACCCCTACAAGATTTGCCATAAATAAAAAGCAGATATTTAAAGCAATCTTAAGCCCTGTAGATTCTTGTGGTAAAACCTGATTAACAAGTTTATGCCAAAAACCAAGCGCAATTACACTGAGAATAATATTGACTGTCAGAGGCCAAAACTGCCAAGTGGCCAATGGTGCCATAATAAATGACCATAAAATACTCGAAGAGGGGGCGGAGTAGTCTTGTAAATTAACGCCATAATGGCCTTTCATAATATTTTCTGAAAGAGCGAGGTGAATATAAGCATCATCAAGTGCATATGAAAAAAAGCCATCAGCCAAGGTTAATATGCCTTGAAACTGCCAAGCAAAGAGTGCTGCTAGGGCTGCTAAAGCCACAAACAATGCACTAGGTGCTTGCCAAAGTGCTTTATGACCTGGGTGGGTGTTATTCATATTATTCAACTCCGAACATATATGGTATTTTACAGAACGACTTAGGGCTATGGCCACGACCAAGTGGCGTTTCTAATGTGACGAAGTGTACCTGATTCGGTGCCTATTGTCTGTGCATACAAAAAACATAACGAGCAAGATTGCTGAAAAACTAATCATGACAGTAAATGAGAGTACCAATGAAAACTCAAGATTTAATTAATCAAGGATTTACGAGTATAGCAACCAAGAGCCAAGCCATGATGGCAAGCCGGCTCTGGTTTGTGCCTTATCTCATTATTATGGTAGGGCTTGCGGCTTTAGGGGGGATAAAGCCTAACGTCGGTTGGGATGTTGTTGGCTATACTGGCTCTGCTTTAACTTTTGCGGGTGAAGAGGATTTTCATAAGCAAGCCTATTCATTAGTCAAAGAAGCATTGCCCCAAGAATATAATGCACTCATTACTGATAACCCAACTGCTGATCGGCCATCGACTTATCGCTCTACAATGTTTGCGAATCAAGATGCGTTTCAAGAGCAACTGGCTTATTACCAAATTAGACCTTTATTTGTTGGTGCTATGGCCCTTGCCTATAAAGCCGGTTTTAACCCTGTGCACATGCTCTTACTCATCAGTGTCCTGAGTACAATCGGCATTACTTTATTAGTGTATCGTCGCTTAGTGCAAGATATAACACCATTCCTAGCAGCCTTTTTTGGGATTAGTTTGGTGCTTTATTTGCGCTTACCAAGTTATGCGGGTCTAACAACAGTAGATCCTCTGCTAGGCTTTGTTTTTACTTGGTTTGTACTTTCTTTTGAGAAAGGGGCGAACTTTAGCAAAGTTATTGTCTTTTGTTTATTACTTATTTTAATTCGAAGCAATGCTGTTGTGTTTACATTCCCAATATTAATGATGAGTGTTCTAGCAAAACCACTCGATTTAAAAATAACACAGCTTTCGCTAAAGCAAGGCATTATTGCTGGTGTTTCATCGCTTGTATTAATGAAGCTAATTGAAGGTGTTGTTGGTAACTATGGTTGGTGGACTGTTTATTATTTTACATTTGTCGAGTCATTAAACTTTCCAACACAATTTCAAGGCAGTTTTGATTTAGGTGTTTATATTAAAGGTGTTTTAGAAGGCGCTCGCTGGTTGTTGTCAGACCGATTCACAACACTTTTTTATCTTTTTATTTCTATGGTGTTGATAGGTCTGTCAGCTCATAAGGATGCAAGAAATAAAGCAGGTCAAGGGCTTTTGGTATTGGCTTTTGCTATTATTTTTATAGGGCATTTCTTGCTATTTCCATTAGTAATGGCTCGTTTTTATTTTCCACTCTATGTGTTAAGTGGTGTTTACGCTTGCTTGGTTATGTTGCCGCCTAAGCGTGTTTGATTTCTATATGTGTCTTAAAGAAAGGCGCCTTAGGGCGCCTTTTAGTTTGTAAATCTTGCATCGTAAATTGTAAATGTATCTGCTTTTGATTCTGGTCCCATAAATAAACCGACTTTAGTTATTTTGCTTTGCTGGAAGTCGTAATTGTTTTTCTTCACTTTTTGTATCTCATCTGCAATAACATAAGTCCTACATGTTTTTTTTGTAGAAACAGGTAGTTCTATATTAATACGCTCGAAGTAAGTTGGCATGCGTTGGTCATCTATTCTTATTTGTAAGTTTTCTTCTTTGTTTGCACTTGCGCAAATGTAGAATTTATCAGGGATTGCAACATGGCTTTCTTTTAATAAATTAATATGTACTCCCCAGTAATGTTCTTGATCCTTGGTCACATCCATACGAGTTTTATCATCTTTATTTTTAATAAATACAACCTTGCTTGAGGGAGTGTCTCCGTTAATAACAGCTTCCCATGCACGTCTTGCACTTGGTTTTTCAAATTGATCTATGTTTGGAAATGAGTTGATAAAGTCATTTTTTAAATAAAATAAATATCCGGAAGGCATGATCCAACAGCACATAATAAGTATGCCGGCAATTGGTTTATTTCCTTTAAAATTTGACTTTAAGATGATTGCGGAAATCAATCCTGTGCTTCCAACGGCTATATCAATCAAGCTAGATGACCTTCCTGTATAAAGCTGTATGATTTCAACAGATATTATTGCTGTCATTATAAGGATTATAGTTTTTAATTGGCTTATAAATTCCCGTAATACAAAATATAAAATAAAGACTGCAGGGAAGTGGAGGCTGTCAAAAATAAGGCCGCGAAAAAGTGAGTGTGGAAGTAGTGTTTCACCTGGTGTGAAAGCTAAAATTGATAGACCTATAACAAGTACAAATAATATAAATAAAGCTAACTTTTTTTTCCCTTGTTCTTCTTTTGCTTTTTGGTGTCGTTTTTTATTTTTTAAGCTGGAATAGCTATTTTGCTGTAGTTTATGCCCTGTTTGGGTGCGGTAATTGCATGGTGTCAATAGACTGTTAAAAAATGAGAAAAGGTACTGCATCAAAGTTGTCCTTAAATTAATTTTTTTAGCTGATTGTAGTGATTTTTAGCTAAAAAAATTGACTGTTTTAGCAAAAATAGCTTTTTTAAAATGATTTTTTTGACGATATTGCGAAAATTGCTGTCGGTAATTTGACCTCTGTCGTTTTTTTGAGCTTTACTTCTATTAGTAAGCAGAACGTGAGCAGATAGAAGTCAAATGAAAAAGAAAGAAGAGCAAGGAATGCGCTTCCTATTTTTAATCGAGATATCTTCTCTGACACGATATGAATTAAATGAGTTCCATAAAAATAGTGGTGAATGACTGTTAGCTAATTTTATAGAACTCAAAGATGCTAAGCCAGATGTTGTACACAAAGTGTCAATACTCAACAAATGCACTGAATGAATCTGAGCCGGTATCAAGCGAACCAGTAATCAATAGCAGTGATGCTAATGAGAAGTGATGAACGGTAAGGTGGGGTGACCATGAATACACAGGTAAATGTGATGGATTCGGTTGATCAAAGTGGTCGCGCTAAAGCGGCTGGCATGGATGCTAAGAAACCTGAAGCTCAAGACCAACTTAAAGTCATGATGATTGACTACCGTGACGATGTTGTTTCTGAAGCAAAAACCATATTTGAGTTCCTTGGTGAAGTGTTTGTTGCGCCACCTATGGAAGATGGTGTTGTTAATTATCGTGAAATTAACTTCGATGAAATTCTCTGCATTTGGGTTGGTGGCGATAAAGAAGCTTGGGCAAAAGAGCAAGTGAATGAAATCCTTAGCTTTGATGACGAGACACCTATCGTACTGAGCGGTGAGTACAATCTGACAAAAGCAGACTTACCTGCGGAACAGCAGCGCTCAATTTTAGGACGTGTTGCTATGCCTCCATCCTACTCGCTGATGATGGACACCCTTCATAGGTGCAAAATTTTTAGAGAGCACTATTGCTCAAATAGCCGTAATAAGCGTAAAGACGGTAAACGTGAAGGTGAACTTTTTAGAAGCCTCGTCGGTACAAGTCGCGGTATTATACGAGTTCGTGAGCTTATGGGGCAGGTTGCAGACAAGGATGTAAACGTCCTTATTACTGGTGAATCTGGCACGGGTAAAGAGGTTGTGGCACGCAACCTTCACTTTCACTCATATCGTCGTCATAAGCCGTTTGTGCCGGTTAACTGTGGCGCTATTCCTGCTGAACTTCTTGAAAGTGAGTTATTTGGTCATGAGAAAGGTGCCTTTACTGGTGCCATTTCAGATAGACCTGGTCGTTTTGAGTTAGCAAAGGGTGGCACGCTGTTCTTAGATGAGATCGGTGATATGCCGCACCACATGCAAGTAAAGCTTTTACGTGTATTGCAAGAACGTACCTTTGAGCGTGTTGGTGGCCGTAAAGAAATTAAAGCGGATGTGCGCATTATTGCCGCTACCCATAGAAATCTTGAGGAAGAAATTGCCGAAGGTCGTTTCCGTGAAGATTTATATTACCGCCTTAATGTATTCCCTGTAGAGATGCCCGCACTGCGTCAGCGTCGAGAAGATATTCCTTTGTTGATTAATGAGTTAGTGCTTCGCTCCGAAAATGAAAAGCGTGGCTCTATTCGCTTCAATCCTGCAGCAATTATGGCGCTATGTCAGTATGATTGGCCAGGTAACGTGCGTGAGCTTGCTAACCTTGTTGAGCGTTTAACAATCTTGTATCCATATGATGTGATTGCACCAGATGACTTGCCACCAAAATACCAAACTGTAGTTGATGTGAAATCAACAAAAGGGCAGGTGCCAGAAGCAATTGAGGAAGTTGCTGCAGCCGATGAACAAGAGCGCCTTGAAGCCGGTGGTTCACCACAAGTTGATTTACCTGTTAACGGTATAGATCTTAAAAATTATCTTTCAACTCTGGAAAGTCATCTTATTCAGCAAGCGCTGGATGACTGTGAAGGTGTTGTGGCTCGGGCTGCTGAAAAATTAAATATACGCAGAACGACGCTCGTCGAAAAAATGAAAAAGTATGAAATGACATATAACAAAGCGACAGGACAAATTACGAGTACATCTTAAGGCTCAATTGGAGTTGGATTGAGCTTCTTTTCTTTCAAAAAACTCATGTAAATAAAAAGGCCACTTTGAAGTGGCCTTTTTATTTGGTCTCAGTGCTGCTTAAGCGTCGAGAAGTTCTGCAAGCTTAGCAATCAGTTGGTCAATACCTGTATGAGCTTGGCTGATTGTTTGTGCAACCATGTAGGCTGGTGTGGAAAGAATTTTATGTTTCTCATCGAGAACAGCAAGCTCTACACCGCATTCAACATGCTCACCACCCATTTTAATAAATGCAGCAGAGTCATCACCTTTAGCACCAAGTGTTGCACGAACCCCTGGGCCAAAAACCTTAGGAATCATGATAGGTGCAATACAAATAAAGCCAAGAGGTTTGCCTTGTTCATGGGCTTGCTTAAGTACTTTTTCAAGTTCTGGATTTACTTCAAGATCAGTCCCTGCAGTTGCATAGTTGCATAGATTTTTTGCGGCACCAAAGCCACCAGGGATAACAATGCCATCAAGGTCACGCAGATCAAGCTCCGAAAGAGGCGATATCTGACCACGAGCAATGCGTGCTGCTTCAGTTAAACAGTTACGTTCTTCAGTTGCTGGTTGACCTGTTACGTGGTTAACCACATGCATCTGATTTTGATCTGGCGCATAGATTTTTGCATCAAAACCACGCTGAGAAAGCGCGAGTAGAGTAAGCGTTGCTTCATGGATTTCTGATCCATCGTAAACACCGCAGCCAGAGAGAATAACGCCAATAGTTTTCGCTTTGCTCATGTTCAAATTCCTTCTATTCCTTTTAAACCTGCCAGTATTTTAAGGCATAGACTTGATAATTCAAAGTGAACATCAAGTTGTTTGTGTGCTGCTGTGTGAATTGCCCAATATTCGCGCAAGGTTTTGTGCTTCGATTTATGGTAAGCTCATTGACGTTAGAAATGCTGATCCATGCATTACTCCTTTTCTCATTGTTCCGTTGGTTGTGAGAAGAGCTCAAAAATACTTATTGCACGAGGCTAAAATGAAATTTGTATCCTTTAATGTCAACAGTTTACGTATGCGTCAACATCAAATGGAAGCACTGATTGCGCAAGACAATCCTGATGTCATTGGCTTGCAAGAAACAAAGGTAACTGATGAGCAGTTTCCACTTGAGATGATACATGAGCTTGGTTATGAAGCTTTCTATCATGGCCAAAAAACACATTATGGTGTTGCCATGTTGGTAAAGAAATCCCTTATCGAAGAAGACCCTTCTATCGCTGACTCTGTTATTAAAGGTTTTCCAGGTGAAGCAGAAGATCATCAACGCCGTTTTATTGGCCTAAAAGTGAAAGGCATCATGGTGTTTAACGGCTACTTCCCACAGGGTGAGTCTCGTAAACATGAAACTAAGTTTCCAGCGAAAGAAGCTTTTTACGCTAACCTAAGCAAGCTTCTTAGCGATAACTACACACCAGAAACGCCGATTGTTGTGATGGGGGATATGAACATTTCTCCAGAAGATAAAGATATTGGTATTGGTGATGATAATGCGAAGCGCTGGTTAAGAACAGGCAAATGCTCCTTCTTACCTGAAGAGCGTGAGTGGTATCAAAAGCTTTATGCATGGGGCTTACAAGATTCATTTAGAATGCATTATCCAGAAGATGATTCTGCATTGAGCTGGTTTGATTACCGCTCAAAAGGCTTTGAGCGTACACCTCGTCATGGCCTTCGTATTGACCATATTCTCTTAACAAAACCACTTGCTGAAAAGTGCACAGGCGCAGGTATTAACCTTGATGTACGTGGTATGGAAAAACCATCTGATCATTGTCCTATTTGGGCAGAGGTTGACTGGGCTTAACACTAGACTCCTTAACTTGTTTTTGATGTAAGGGTAATACAAATGAATGCAGCTCTATTTGCCATTAAAACCTTTGTTGGCTTTATTCTAATTTACTTTCTGATTATTTTATCTGCTGCGGAGGGCGCAACAGTGGAAGAGAAGCAGATTACATTGGATCAGTTAATTCAAGGTGGTTTGATATCTCTTGGACTGACCGTTGTTATTACTCTTGCGGTTGCCAAGTTAAAAGGGTTTAAGCCAAGACCTGATTTGGTTGAGCACCTAAATACACTTTAAAGAGCTTTAAAATGAACAAAACAGGATTCTTCATCTTAAAAGCATTTATTGGTTTTTTTATTTTATATTTGTTTTTTGTGTTTGGTTTAGCTGATAGCTTAGGCATCGAAAACAAAAAAATAACAGGTACAGAGGTGCTTGAAGGCAGTATTTTTTCTATTGTGTTAGCTTTGGTGTTAACGACAATTGTTGGTTGCATTAAAGCTTTTGTTAAAGCAACGAAAAAGAACTGGAGCCAAAAGGAAGATTAGCCTTAAGAAGGCTTGTCTTCATTCTCATCTTCATCCTTTTCTTCATGGTTTGGCTGTGGCGGCATAGGCATATCCTTTTCAAAAGGAATAGGGATGCTGGAGCGAATATGCAAGCCATGTTGTGGTATTGGGATCTCAATGCCATTTTCACGAAAGCGTCGATCAATCTCAAAGTTTAAATCACTTGTTGCTTGCCACTTATCGCGAATATTTCTGATAAACACCCACAGCTGTAGGTGCACTCGTCCTTCATCAAATGACATAAAATAGACTTCAGGTTTTGGAATGCCATTTCTACCAGTTTTTATCACACGATGATGTGCTTCAGCAATTTCTAATAAAAGGCTTTTCACCATCTGTGTGTCTGTGCCATATCTTACACAAAGGGGTAAGATTAAACGACCGTGAGGGTCGCGCAGAGTGTAGTTGGTCACTTGTTGGGAAATAAATTCTGAGTTTGGAATAACAACATCTGTACGATCCCAAGTTTGCACTTCAGTTGAACGAACTCGAATATTTTTAACAAAGCCTTCTTGATTACCTACAGAAACCCAGTCACCAGTACGAACAGGTCGTTCAAACAGTAGAATAATACCTGATACAAAGTTGTTAACGATATTTTGCAAACCAAAACCAATACCAACAGAAAGGGCACCAGCGATAATGGCTAGATTTTGAAAATTGAAACCAGCCATTGTTAAGCCAACAACAGCCGCCACCATAAAACCTATGTAGGTTGTCATTTTAGTGATTGTTTCAATTGCGCTTGAATCAAGCTTATGACGAAGCAGGCTACCTGAGCTAATTCGTCCAGAGATGCTTCTTCCAACATTCAAAATAATAATAAAGGTGATGATACCTATGATGATTTTTAAAGGGACAATTGTGGATTTTCCAATTGAAAAACCTTCAACAAAGGTATTTTGTGCCCAGCTTATCGTTTGAATCGAGAGTCCCCAAACGGAGAGAACACCAAGAATCATAAGGCCTGTCATAAGGGTTTGTATGACAAACGACAGCCAAGGAATATTTTTAAGGGTGTCCTCTGCGTCTATATGAAGTAAGGCTTTAAGTTCTCCGTGCCAGTGATGATCTGGGGTTTGTAGGGCTTGAGTAATATCACGAATAAACTGAATCAGCAAAGACCATAAACTGACACAGCACAATGTGCCTAAGGTACCAAAATAGACCCAGCGGGCGTAGGATGTGTATCCTGAAAGTTCGGCAATGATACATGTCAGTAGAACTGCACTTGCAAGTATAGAAAGGCGACGAGCTTGTCGGTTAAAGTTAGCCAGTGACGTGACCTGCAATATACAGATAACAGTGACAAAGCTACCAATAATCACTGTTGCGCTTTGCACAAGGAAGTTAAGATTCTCCGGCAACTTAAAGATTTCTTCACTCACGATATATGTAAATACCATGCAGAGAAGAATCTTGATGGTTAGCTGAAGTGTTCGATGTTTCAGCTTAGGTAGAGGTATAACTGTTTTTAAAATACCATGTCGCCGAAGTAGGGTGTCGATCAGAATCCACAGCATCAGGACACCCATAAAGAATACAAGTGTCAGATTGCTCGTCAATATTTTGGTTTGCATGACCATTTGATATGGCAAAAAGGTCATGCATGCGATTAATGGGGCGATATAGCTTTGTAA
This sequence comes from Gammaproteobacteria bacterium UBA6940, assembly GCA_002450655.1. Lineage (GTDB taxonomy): Bacteria > Pseudomonadota > Gammaproteobacteria > Pseudomonadales > UBA6940 > UBA6940. The sequence continues at coordinate 64,403 of DJZY01000094.1, forward strand.
TGCTTTAAGAAAGTGCCACCTAAGTAAATACCATGTTTTAACTCGGGTTTCATTTTGGGTATGGGATTCAAGGTGGGCGACACTTTTTACTATAATAAATCGGATCAGTAATATAAGGCTTAAAGTAATGAGTAAGAGAACCCAGTAACGTTCTGCCCAGTCAAAAAAAACCGAGAAGCTAAGGGCGTCAAGAGATGATTTTATTTCTAAGTTCTGATATTCAGCTTGCGCATTTTGTAAAATATCGAACAGATTATTCTTACTGTCTAATTTAGGGATGCTCATAAAATACTACTAAGTTTATGGGTTTGAGCGGTAAATTGTACTTTGCTCCATATCTTCAGTATAGAAGACGATTTCACTGTTCTTTTCTTTCTTGCTGACATACATAGCTTGGTCGGCTCGCGCTAAAGTCTTTTTGAGGGTCAGTGTATTTTCAAAAAGGGCAATACCCATGCTGCATCGCATATCAAATACTTTAGATTCAAGCTCTAGTTGAATCTCTAAGGGTGTCTCTATGGCGCTTTTGAGTTTACTGAGCACGCCTAAGAGAGATTCGTTTGATTCAAAGTGTGTTAATACAATTAGAAACTCATCGCCACCTAATCGACCAATGATATCAGTAGTTCGAGTATTTTCCGAGAGCCTGTGGCCTATTGCTTTTAATACATCATCGCCAACGGCGTGCCCAAACTCATCATTGATTGGTTTAAAGCCATCAAGATCGATCATGGCCATGGCAATAGGTGTTTCGAAGCGACGTGAATGCTCAATAACTTGTTGGCAGCGTTGAAGTGTTTCCCTTCGATTTAAAAGCCCCGTTAGTTCATCAATTTTGGCTTGATTCAGTATTTTTTCCATTAAGCAGTGCCGCTCAATGGTGAAACGAATACTTCGGCTCAAATTAAATGTGGAGGCGTGTTTTTTTGGAAGATAGTCAGCAGCGCCGTATTGAATGGCTTTTTCGCCCATACTTTCATCTTCGCTGCCTGTTAATATAATGATCGGGATACTTTTCTTATTAAGATCAAGAATATTGATGGCTTGTTGCAATGTTTTCAAACCACTAAGTCGACCAACGCTGAGGTCGAGAAGCACTACGTCAAAATGGTATTCTCGAAGAGCGTGTTGAGCCTGAAAAAAGTTCACGGCATGGAAGAGGGAATAGTGTTTTAATTGATCGTCATTGAGGGCACATTCAATAAGGTACAAGTCGTCATGATCATCCTCAATATACAATACATTAAGGACATTTTTGTTCTGCGCATTAGTTTTCAAATCACTTTGAACAATTGTCATGTCAAATACCTAGAGTGGAGTTATGCCAAAAATGTACTGATGTTATAGTGGTGCTGTTTTTTGGAAATTAATTTTAAGTCGTTTTAATAAATTAAAATTCATTATTATATCTATTATGATTTAATTTTTTTTCAATGTCACCAGTTCAACCCAGTAACCATTAAATCTGTACATTAGGTCCACAAGCCCTTGAAATTCAACAGGCTTTACAAGATAAGAGTTGGCACCAAGTTGATATGCTTTATCAATATCTTTTTGAGAGCTTGATGTGGAGTAGATAATCACAGGAATATGTTTTGTCTTAGGGTTATTTTTAATCTTTTCAAGTGCTTTTAATCCACCTATGCCTGGCATATTAATGTCAACCATTGCTATGCATTTATAGGGGGTGTCTTGGCTGTCAGCTTTGATGTTAAGGTAATCGCAGAGTTCCTCGCCGCTGTGGAGTGTTTTAAATGCTGCATGAATACCTGCAATTTCTGCTGCTTCTTTTGTCAGGTATAAATCTTCATCATCGTCATCGGTTAAGATGATTTCCATTATTTCAAATTCTGGTTTTCTATAGTCTTGAGATTGAACTTGTTCCATAGGGATACATCCATTTTGCAGGGTTAAACTTGAATCATGTCTTGAGGTAGGCTCATTTCAAAGAGTGTTCCTTCATTTGATGATGATACCACTCGAATTGTGCCGCCATGAGCCTTGATAATTTGTTTACATATTGATAGCCCCATCCCTTGGCCTTTAGGGTTTTGTGCGCTTAAACGTTTAAAAGGTGCAAATATAGACTCTGCATAATCCATATCCAAACCCATACCATTATCCTTAAAGTATACTACCCCAGTTTGGTCTTTATTAATGACACATTCAATTGAAATAATTGGTGATCGACCATCTTGGGCATAGTGGATTGAATTAGAAATTAAGTTTTGCAGTAAGTGATGTAAGAGTTGTTTGTCTGCGGTTATTTCTAAATCTGATATGAGTTTTATTGCAGCGTCAGACTCGGCGATCTGCATGGATAGTGTTTCTTTAACATCGTTTAATATTGCTGAAATACTGGTTTTTTCTAAATGAAGATTTTGTGTATTAATGCGAGCGAGGTTAAGAAGGCTCGTAATCATACGAGACATTCTTGCTGCAGCATCAGTAATACGCCCAAGTTCGAATTTGCTCGCATCGTCTAAATCATGGTTCGTCATAAGACGCTGTTCTAAGCGTTGGGCAAATGAGCCCATCTTACGCAATGGCTCTTGTAGATCATGGCTAGCGGCGTAGGCAAACTGTTCCAATGCTTGGTTTGAACTTTCCAGTAGTTGCTCTGCTTGCTTTTGTTCGCTGATATCTTGAAAGACGACTAGCCGGTGAACCGCATCATTAATGGCGCTTTGATGTTGTGTCACTGTGAGAAGCATCCATTGATAGCACCGTGAGTAAGGTGATGAAACTCGCTTTTCAACTGTGTAGTGATGTAATTTACCTTCACGAAGCTGCGCGAGTTGATGTTTGTCAATCTCAAGATCATCTGCATGTATTAATGAATTAATAGGAAGCTTGTTAAGCTGTGCTAGATCCATATGTAAAAGGTCTGCTAGTGTATTATTCGCCTCAATAATCGTGCCTTTCTCATTGGTCTTCGCAATACCAACTGCAACATGATCAAATATAGTACGGTAGTTTTCTATCATTACTTGATGTTCGAGTTCAGCTATTTTGCTGGTATGAATATCTGTCATAACACCAGCCATATATAGTGGTTGACCATCTTCCTGTGGCACAAGCTTGCCACTGGCATGGATCCAGCGATATTTGTTGTCGCTTGAAAGACCTAAGTATTCAACATCGTAAGGTTTATTGAAGTGGATATGGTCTTGCAATGCTTTTGATACCCGCTCTTGATCATTTGGGTGAATATGATTAAACCAGTCGATATGTTGTTTAGACTCGTTAACTTCGATGTCGTTCGTTTTTATCATCTGATACATCCGTGGGCTGTACCAGACGTGATTTGTGCCCACTTGCCATTCCCAAATACCTTCATGAATTGTGTTTAGGACACGGTCTAATCTTTTAATTCGATGCTGTGTATGTTCAAACTCTATTGCTTTCTCTTCAAGCTCTTTTCGTTGTGATAATTCATGTGCTGCACTGTTTAGGGCTTGTGCATAATCTGTTTGGCTTGGAAGTTGTAAAACCTGCGGAAGTATTTTCATTAAGTAAAGAGCAGTCACAATGGAGACAATACAAGTTATTATTTTAAAAAATGTCTGTATTCCATAAAAGCCATACCAAATAGTAAAAATATCAACAAGATGAGTAAAGCCCCAGAGTGTTATAAAGGAGATAATAAGATATGACGCTTTCCTGTGTGAGAACCCAGTTTTATTTTTTGAGTAAAGCCAGACTGTAATGGCAATGCTGAAATAGGCTAAAGCCACAAGCAAATCTACAAGGATGTTAGACCATAGTAATGATGGTAGCCATGCATAGCATTGCCCATGAGGCATGAATTGAGAGAAAAAACCTATCCCTGTTGTATTCATATCGTTATCCGTTGGTGTCTCAAGCATAAAAAAGCATAGCAACACCACAATAGCACTTCTGTTATACAAAAAGTTGCTTTTCATCAAACTATGCTGAATTGAAGGAGGCCTAACTATAGGAGGAGGCTACAATTTTATACTGAAAGGATAGCTGGATTGGATATAAATGTGTACTGAACAAACGAGCAGTTGTTCAAAGTTAAAGCAACTTAGAGGTAATTTGCTTAAATTTTAAAAGAGTCTAATGAGTTGAGTCTGTGCATTAGGGCTTTTTAATATTAAGGGCCAAAAATTTTAGTCACCAATACAAACTCAGCGTTTTCATGAGTTAGAAAGGCTAAACCGACCATTGTGCAGAAGAAAAGGGTCATGTAGGCAGCACCTTTACGTTCTTGCTTACGACGAAGCTTGCCTAAAAACTCGTGCTGTTCGAGAAATTCATAAAATCGGTCTTTAGGTTTAAAATACTTTTCACTGGCCTTGTTATCGTACCCTTTGCTCATAAATGACTCCAGTTTGGAACATGTGTAGTAATGCACTTGTCAAATGACTCGCTCAGTCCTTTTTTCTTAGCTCCTATTAATAGCATAGCGCTATTTTTAAGCTTGGTGTGTGATGCAGGTCAAAATTCCGTAATCTTTCGTGAAGTTAAATAGTGTATTCAAGCTGTTTTGGCTTAATTTATGAAGAGTTTTTGGCGTATAAGAAAAGATAAGCGTCAAAAATAGAAAAAGCGGCACTTAAGGCCGCTTTTTTAAAAAATGAGTTGAAGTGGCTCTTTACAGGGCTGCTATTGCGCCTTTTTGCCAACCTTCGTACACACGAATTTTGCAGATATCTGTGCAAATAGTATTGCGAGAGTAATTTAGGAGGTACAAGGCAATATTTTCAATTGTTGTTTCTGTTTGCATGATGACAGCTTGGCTTCGAGGGATTTGAATGTAAAAATCCCCTTCAGGTGCGGTGTATTGCAACTCAATTGATGTTTCAGTCTGTCCAATAATATTGCTTTCATCGACAAAATAGGCATTGGTTAAATGCTCAGCAAGCGTTGCCGTTGCAGATTGATTTAGGCCATTTTGTGAGTAGGCTAATACTTTTGAGCGGTGCCCATGAGCAATGCGCTGGCATGCGCCTTTATGGTGTTTTAAACCATGGCTGTATTGAAATTGACCATCTGGAATTGATTCTGTTCTGAAGCTAATAGAAATATCTTGAATTTGAGGACACTTCCATTTTTCGATGAGCCAGGATTCAAGATGACGCTCTAGAAGCTCTTTATCAAACTTTGCGGACTCAACTGAATAAAGGCTAATATCAGGGCCTTTATGTTTATAGGTTTGTCCTTTGTCGTCAGACCAAGTCAGTGTCTGGCCATCAAGAGAGAGGCCAGGGCGATGAAGTGGCACAACAAGCTTATGGTCCCAAAGAGATTCAGCATCAGCTTTAATTGATTTTTTTACATCGCCAAAATCAAGCAGCATACCTTCACGATTAAGCTCACCCTGAATTTCAAGGTCAACCGCCCAGCTTTCACCTGTCAGGACACCCTGATCATTGATATAGCTAAAATCAAGATTTGTTAAGTGTTCAACAAAGAGTCTTGAAACCGGTTTTGAGTTTTGATCGTTATCCGTATACTGCATGAGTTTACATACCTGTGTAGTTAGGGCCGCCGCCACCTTCTGGTGTGACCCAAGTAATATTTTGTGCTGGGTCCTTTATATCACAGGTTTTACAATGCACACAGTTTTGCGCATTAATCTGGAAGCGAGGACCTGCTTCGTCTTGAACCACTTCGTAAACACCAGCAGGGCAGTATCGCTGTGCAGGTTCCTGATATTTCGGCAAATTAGATTTAATTGGCGTTTCAGGATCTTTAAGCTTTAAGTGACAAGGCTGATCTTCTTCGTGGTTTGTGTTCGATAAAAACACTGAATCAAGCTTATTAAATGAGATTACACCATCTGGTTTAGGGTAATCAATTGGCTTGAAGTTTGCCGCAGGTTGAAGCGCAGCATGATCAGGTGTTGTATCTCGAAGTGTCCAAGGTAGCTTACCATTGAAGATATTGATATCTAGGAATGCTGCCGCAGCACCAACTGTTGTGCCGAACTTATGCATATAAGCACCAAAGTTACGTTGCTGATGAAGCTCTTCGAAGATCCAAGAGTTTTCAAAGGCAGTGGTAAACTCAGTGAGTTCATCATGGCCTCTTTCAGCTTGAAGCGCACTGAAAATGCTTTCAGCGGCAAGCATGCCTGATTTCATGGCGGTATGATTGCCTTTGATCTTGGCATAGTTCAATGTACCTGCATCACAACCAACAAGCAGGCCGCCAGGGAATGTCATTTTAGGAAGAGACTGTATGCCGCCTTTCGCAATAGCTCTCGCGCCATAGCATAAACGCTTACCACCTTGGATGTGGGCCTTGATTTTTGGATGATGCTTCCAGCGTTGGAATTCATCAAATGGGCTGACAAAAGGGTTGGAGTATGCAAGGTCTGTAATTAAACCAAGTGCGATTTTATTGCCTTCAAGGTGATAGAGGAAACCGCCACCAACAGTATTTGTTTCAGATAGAGGCCAGCCCGCAGTGTGAACAACCAAGCCTGGCTTGCTTTGCTCTGCAGGAACTTCCCAAAGTTCTTTAATACCAATACCGTAGTGTTGAGGGTCCTTGCCAGCTTGAAGTTGGAACTTGTCCATGAGTTCTTTACCGAGATGGCCACGACAGCCTTCGGCAAACACTGTGTATTTAGCACGAAGTTCCATGCCAGGCGTAAAACCGGCTTTAGGTTCGCCGTCCATGCCAATACCCATGTCACCAGTGGCAATACCTACAACTTTACCATCTTCGTAAAGAATTTCACTTGCAGGGAAGCCTGGGAACACTTCAATGCCAAGTTCTTCAGCACGTTCAGCTAACCATTGGCATAGCTCACCAATACTAATGATGTAGTTACCATTGTTGTGCATTGTTTTAGGTGCAAGCATTTCTGGAACGGGGATATGTTTTTCACTGGAGTGCAGCTGGAGGATTTCATCAGCTGAAACTGGCGTTTTGAGTGGTGCGCCTTGTTCTTTCCATTCAGGGAAGAGTTCATTTAAAGCTCTTGGTTCAAACACTGCACCAGAAAGAAGGTGAGCACCAACTTCACTGCCTTTTTCTACAAGGACGATGGAAAGCTCAAGACCTTTCTCTTGGCTAAGTTGTCCTAAACGGCATGCAGTTGCAAGTCCACTGGGTCCGCCGCCAACAATGACGACGTCAACGTCCATCGATTCTCGTTCCATTGTGTGTTCCTTCTAGTTAAAGCTCGTTTTATGAGAGCGCTAGCTTATCAACAAGCTTAAAGTATAGTGCCCCCGTAATTCAGTGGCACATTATAAAGCAAAATGATGCTTTTGTATTCGTCTTTATGCCCTAAATTCAGTGCTTACTCAGATAAATTCCCAATAATGAGGATTAATGAGATCATTTTTAGCTACTTTATGCGTGCTTTCTGAAGTTCACAAGTGGTGTAGCTGACTCTTAATACTCGTTATTAAGCGATTGTCTTCGTCTAAAGGATTGCACTGCCAGAATGTGTCTAGCAAGAAACTGGCGGTCAAAGTCCGTAATTTGATCAAATGCACAACCAACCCGAAGCGCTGCAGTTTCATCCACAATAGATTTAATATGGGCAACTACAGATATATACCCAGCAGGCGCAAAATGTGGCTGGTACATTAAATGATCGCTCGGTAAAATGGCAGTGCTTTGTTCTTGGTCTAGGTCTGCTGTTGGAATACCTAAGATAAGGTGAATGGATTGGGTTGGGCGTAAATCGTCTTTGCCAAGATTAATAACTCTATGGCCAGCTTCACGCAAACTTGTGTGGTGCTCCAATGGGCTAGGGTATTGACTTGCTGTATGAGGAATTAAAAAGTCGATACCTGCTTCGCTATACTCAGCCCACTGCCATGAAAGCCTAGGGAATGATTTGTCGATGTAAAGAATGGCTTTTTGGAGAAGGTCTAGGCGGTCATTCATTCGTTCGAGATAGCGACCAACATTGGCATTTTTACCTCGAATTTGTTTGAGCAGGTTATTATTATCAATTTGAGATTCACGGCTCTGGTTGAGCAGCGACAAAATTGGTGGCACTTGTAAGCGTGGGTCGTATGCATCTGCAAAATAGTCTTCTGGCAAGTTTGGATCGAGCGGATAAGCTGCAATGCCCACATGATTGCCAAGTCTAAAATAATTGCGGTTGTCTTCCTGAGTTGTCATTCTTGTAAACTCCTTGTTTGTTCTATACCCAATCTGGCACAGGGAGCGGTGCTTGGCAAGTTGAGAAGTGGGAGAACCGTTGGTTTTGCATTCATCTTGAGTCACCGCATTCCCGTTTATGCTCAAAATGTGTTAAAACAACTGTCGATATATTTCATGTATAACACTTCAATAATGCTAACAAGGTAAAATATGGCCATTTCACAGTTTCGTGTCTCCCACTTTATTGGGCGTCGATATCTTCGTGCCAAGCGGCAAAACCATTTTATTTCTTTTATTTCGTTGATGAGTATTATTGGCATGACACTTGGTGTTGCTGTTTTAATTCTCGTGATGTCGGTCATGAATGGTGCTGATCGTGAGCTGCAAACCCGTATTCTTGGTACAGTGCCTCATGTGATCTTAAAAGAAGATCAACCCTTTCATGATTGGCAAACCATCCGTGATATAGCCATGCAAAATCCTCAGGTTGAAGCTGTCGCACCATATTATGAAGTGCAGGGGATGCTTTCTGCCGCTGGTGAAGTTATGCCTGCAGTTGTTTACGGTGTTGAGCCATCTTTAGAGAAAGATGTGTCCATCGTGAATAATTTTATGGCTCGTAAAGGGTTGGACGGTCTTAAGGATGGGGAGTACGGCATTATTTTAGGAAGCCGAATTGCTGCACAGCTTGGTGTCTTTCCTGGTGAGTACGTCACTTTGATTGTGCCGCAAGCATCTGTGACTGTCGCAGGTGTTATGCCTCGAATGAAGCGATTTAAATTAATCGATACATTTGAAGTGGGTGCTGAGCTGGATGGATTATTTGCCTATGTACACATGGGGGATGCTGCTCGACTAAGCCGTACGCCTGATCAAGTTCAAGGTGTAAGGCTCAAAGTTGATAACCTCTTTGACTCCAGAGAAATAGCACAAGATCTCGTTAATAAAATGCCAAAACTTTTTGGGTATGATTGGACATTCACACATGGCACGCTTTTCCAAGCGATTAAGATGGAAAAAGCCATGATGGCTCTTTTGTTGTTTTTGATTGTGGCAGTTGCGATTTTTAATATTCTTTCGTCCTTGGTGATGCTTGTGACAGAGAAAAAATCTGATATTGCCATTCTGATGACAATGGGAGCAACGCCTGCACAAATTCGCCGCATCTTTATGGTTCAGGGCAGCTGCATTGGGTTGTTTGGCTCTTTGCTTGGTGGTTTGCTTGGTGTTCTGGCCGCATGGAACGTGAGCGCTGCCTTTAAGTGGCTTGAGTCTGTTTTGCACCGAGATTTATTTGGCGCTTACTTTATTGATTACCTGCCTTCATACCTTGAATGGAGTGATGTGTTCTGGGTGTGTGGCCTTTCTTTTGTGCTGAGTATGCTTTCCACTTGGTATCCTGCCTCGAAAGCAGCCAATGTAGACCCTGTGGAGGCACTTCGTTATGAGTAATCCTGTTATTGCATGTGATGCAGTTAAAATTCGTTTTGCAGATGCTGGCGATCAACTTGAAGTTTTGCACGGTATTAATTTAGACGTGCATACTGGTGACTTTGTTTCGATCGTTGGTAATTCTGGCTCAGGTAAGTCAACCCTTTTACATATTTTGGCAGGGCTAGAGCAACCAAGTGAAGGTGAAGTTTCTATTTTAGGAACAGCTTTATCACCTTTAAACAAAACACAAAGGGCATTGCTTCGCCGACAGCATCTTGGTTTTATTTACCAGCTGCATCACTTGTTGCCAGAGTTTACAGCTTTGGAAAATGTAGCAATGCCATTAATGCTGAATGGTATGACTCGAAAACAAGCCTGTGAAGCTGCGCAACATTGGCTTGAAAAGGTTAAAGTTGGTCATCGTGTGAAGCATCGTCCAAGTGCTTTATCTGGGGGCGAACGTCAGCGTGTTGCTATTGCTCGTGCACTTGTCACAAACCCTGCATGTGTACTGGCGGATGAACCAACAGGTAATTTAGATTCATCTACTGCGGCTCAAATTCATGAGCTGATGGTCGATTTGAATGAGTCAGGTACAAGTTTTATAGTGGTAACACATGATCGACTGTTTGCAGACATGGCTACAAGGCGCTATGAAATGATTGATGGTCGACTAGAGTCTCGTCACGGATAGACGAGGCATTGGAATGAAGAATCGCAAGAGTGACGTAATTTTTACAGATCTTTAGCGAAACTTACTTGTCCAAGGGCTTGAAAAAAATGATGAGAGCCCTATTTTAAAGGACATGCTTAAAAAGCAACGTGGTTCAGCCGCAAAGGAGCAGTGGTAAATGATTCAAGTTGATGCTTTAACAAAAACCTTTGGGCGTTTTACAGCGGTTAATCAATTATCGTTTAAAGCGGAAAAAGGTGATGTGCTTGGTTTTCTAGGGCCTAATGGTGCTGGTAAATCAACAACCATGAAAATGATTACAGGGTATTTATCGCCAACATCTGGCAGCATTAAGTTAAATACACTGGCAGGGCAGAAAGACCCTCGTTATGCCATTGGGTATTTACCTGAGGGTGCCCCAATTTATGCAGATATGACCGTACGTCACTTTCTTGAGTTTATTGCAGGTGTTCGTGGTTTTGCTGGTCGCCAAAAAAACTACGCAGTCGATCGTGTGATTGCATTACTTCAGCTTGAAGCTGCAGAAGCGCAATTGATTGAAACTCTCTCTAAAGGTTTTACAAGGCGAGTCGGCCTTGCACAGGCACTTATTCATGATCCTGAAATTCTTATTTTAGATGAACCTACGGATGGTTTAGATCCTAATCAAAAACATCATGTTCGAGAATTAATACGAAGTTTTGCAGATCGTAAACTCGTCATCGTATCCACTCATATTCTTGAAGAAGTAACCGCAGTTTGTAACAGAGCCATGATTATTGCTCATGGTGCTCTCAAGTTCGATGGTACACCTCGTGAACTTGCTTCAATGTCAACAGAAGCCAAAAGTATTCAAGTTGCTTTTAATAATATTTCTCAAGTCAGTCGTGAAGACTTAAGAAAAATTCCAACAGTGGTTGATGTTGTTGCCTTGCCAGCATCTCATGAGTCTGGCTGTCAATGGCAGCTGTATTCAAGCCAGCCTGATCAGTTTTTTAATCACTTTCAGCAAAGTGCAAAAGAGAATAACTGGTCACTTGCTTCACTTTCACACTTGCCTGGTCGTTTAGACGACGTATTCCGACAGTTAACCACTTCTGAAGCGGAAAGAACCAAAGATGTATCATCTGCTGGTGTTGCTGATTCATAAGTGTGAGAAGAGTGGAGAATGCAAATGGATGCCCAACAACAAACAGGCGACTTAATGATGGATTATTCGAATGTAAAACCAAGCGGTCTACAAGCTTTTAATGCAGTTGTGAAGCGAGAGCTTGGTCAATATTTTTTAACACCTTTAGCTTATATTTTTCTTGCGATATTTTTACTTTTTTCTGGTGTGTGTACTTTTTATCTTGGGCGCTTATACGAGTCAGGCCAAGCAGATTTACAACCATTTTTTGTCTATCACCCATGGCTGTATTTGTTTCTTGTACCAGCTTTAAGTATGAGGCTTTGGGCGGAAGAGCGTAAGTCGGGCACAATCGAGTTGCTCATGACATTGCCTGTTAAGCTTTCAACCCTTGTGTTTGGTAAGTTTATTGCGAGCTGGTTGTTTATAGGTATTGCACTTGTGTTGACAACACCTGTATGGATTACTGTGAGCTATTTGGGGGAACCAGATCATGGCGTCATTATTGCAAGCTATATCGGAAGCTGGTTAATGGCTGGTGGCTTTCTTGCAGTGGGCAGCTTTACTTCGGCTATTTCAAAAAATCAAATAGTGGCCTTTGTTGTCAGCTTAAGTCTTTGTTTTGTGCTTGTTGCTGCGGGTTTCCCTCTCATTACTGAATGGGCAGTGCAGTTATTACCTGAGTATTTGGTTGATACTGTTTCTGGTCTGTCATTTTTTACCCATTACTTAGCAATAACGAAAGGCGTGCTTGATCTACGTGATCTTGCTTACTTTATCGTTGTTATCGTTGCATTTTTAACAGCAACTGGTGTTGTTATTCAGAGTAATCGCTAAGGAGGGCGTTCAGATGTCATCATTTTCTACAGGCATTAAATTAACAGCTGTATTTGCGATTGCGCTAGCAGCGGTAGGGCTTTTTCAAACAATGGGGTCGCATGGTCGAGTTGATTTAACTGAGCATGAGCTTTATACATTGAGCGAAGGTACACACGAACTGGTACAGAACTTGGATCGTGGTGTAACCCTGAAATTGTTTTTCAGCCAAGAAGGCACGAAAGATATTGTTCGTTTAAGACAGTATGAAAAACGTATTGCTGAATTATTAACTGAAATTGAGTCAAGTAATCCAGATAAAATTCACTTTGAAGAAATAAATCCAGAGCCATTTTCTGAAGAAGAAGATGAAGCAGCTGCATATGGCTTAACTGCAGCGCCAATTGCGCCAGGGCAGTCTGTGTATTTTGGTATTGCAGCTATTCCAACACCAGTTGATGGTGAAGAGGAGCCAATGTTAACGGAAGATCAGGACGCAGAAATTATCCCATTTTTACAACCTGATCGTGAGCCATTTCTTGAATATGATATGGCGCAATTAATTCATAAAGTAGGGAATCCAGAAAAGCCGGTTATTGGCTTGCTTACAGGGTTAGAGGTTGATGGTGGCCTCGATATTATGCAACGCCAACAAAAGCAACCTTGGCTTGCTGTGCGTGAAATGAAAGACTTGTATGATGTACAAGATATTGCGCCAACAGCAGAAACTTTGCCAGATAATCTAGATGTGCTTGTGATGATTCAACCACAAACACCTTCAGATGCGCTTCTCTATGCGATTGATCAATTTGCATTAAAAGGTGGTCGCATTATTGCATTTATAGATCCACTTGCAAATACGGACCAACCAAACCCAATGATGGGCTCTACTGAAAAAATAAATGGCGCTGACTGGAATCGTTTGTTTCATGCTTGGGGTGTTGAGTTAAACCCTGGTGAAGTTGTAGGTGACATGAATCTAGCGCTTTTGGTGAATCAAGGTCAAAACCAATCGCCAGTACGTCATATTGCAATTCAAAACTACACAGAAGCTAATATTGCAGAGACGCCATTTACGCGCCAAATTTCACAATTAAATTTAGCAACAAGCGGTGAGTGGTTAAAGTGGTCTCCACAAATGGATGCTGCAGAAGTATCTCAGGAGGGCAGTGGTGATACTGCAGAAGTTGATGTGGACGAGGCCGTTGAGACATTAAGCGGTGATAATTTAAAGGCCTATGAAAAACTTAATACCCAAATTGAACCTTTATTGATGACTTCCAATAATTCAGGTTTGATTGACGCAGAAGTCTTTCAGCCTGACGCATCAATTGAAGCTATTACTAACGATTTTAAAAGTGACGGCACTATGCGTAATGTTGGTGTTGTTATGAGCGGCACTGCTGTATCAGCATTTCCTGAAGGTTTTATGCAAGTAGAGCAACCTGACGCTCTAGAAAATGATGAGGTTGAACCAAAACCAGAGCATCTGTCTTCTGGTGAGATCAATGCAATCCTGATCGCTGATACAGATATGCTCACAGATTATCTATGGGTTCAAATTATGGGGCAGTTTAGAGGGCAAAGTATTGCCCAACCATTCGCTGATAATGGTGACTTTTTCTTGAATACGATTGAATATATGAGCGGTGATCAATCGCTCATGAGTATTCGAAGCAGGGGCACCTACTCTCGTCCGTTTACGCTTGTAGATGAAATAAGACTTGCTGCTGAGCAAAAATACCGTGAGCAAGAAGAGCAACTCAACTTCCAGCTCGCTGAAACAGAAAAAAAACTGGCAGAATTACAACCTGCGGATGATAATACAGTTGAGTTGACGCCAGATCAGCAGCAAGCGCTGCTTGATTTCCAGCAAGAACGTCTCTCTATTCGAAAATCGCTGCGCAATGTGAATTTGCAGTTAAATCAAGATATTCGTACACTAGGATTAAAAATTAAGGCTGTGAATATTTTTCTCGTGCCGTTATTGCTCTTCATATTTGCAGTGCTGTTTTTCAGTATGAGGCAAAAACAGATGGAACGAGCTAAAATTAGTTATCTCTACAATCAGTAAGGAATAGAAAACATGAAAAAATTAAATGCATTGTCTGCTGCAGCCTTAGCTTTAAGTGCGCTTGCAGTTGCACCTGTTCAAGCTCAGCAAGGTGAACTGGATTTTTCGATCAGTGAAGACACTGCTAAAATTCAAATCACATCTTTTATCCCTTATAACGACCTTTCTTGGTCTGGTGAGTACCTTCATTTTGAAGATGATAATAACGACGTAGATGCAAATATTTTAGGCGCAGGTGTTTTTGTTGCTGGTCGTTCTAATGCATCCAGCACTGCACGTCAAACTGTAGGCCTTGGTGGTAAGTTTGTGTTTGTTGATGCAGATCGTGCTGATACAGGCGCTGGTGTCGCTGTTGGTGGTTTTATTCGCCATACATTAAGCCAAGCAAATTTAATTAGTCTTCGTGGTGAAGCCTTTATCTCTCCAAGCATTATGAGCTTCCAGGGTATGGAAAACTACTTTGAAGTATCTGGTCGTGTTGAGTATCAACTTCTTGAGCAAGCGAATGTATATCTTGGCTACAGAAATATTCAGGCTGATATGGATCTGAGTGCTGGTGGTGAATATGAATACCAGTTCGAAGAAGGTATTATTGCTGGTGTTAACCTTAGATTCTAAAGGATGGGCTGATGTCTAAGGCCCTCGTTCCAAAGGGAAGTGTGAATACGAAAGAGAAATCTTCAGCTGATACATCACAGCCTTCAGATAGAAGGCGATTGCTCGGTTTTATTTTGCTCGTTATTGCTGCTTTTATTTTGTTGCCTGAATTTAAAAAGGCAACACAAGGGCAGCAAGAGCGATCTAAGCCCCAGTTACAAGCATGGAGTGACCCTCCAGCAATGTTTGATGCGCCAGCACAGGTTCAGCCTCAAGAAGTGCAACGAGTTTCTCTTGAGGATTATGATGAAGCGTGGTCTTCAGCCTATGAAGGTTCTAGTGACGGTGCAGATTTTATAGATGCAGCAGCACTGGATGCAAGTCAAGATTTGCAGTCTGAGCCTCAGACCGCTCAAATACCTGAGCAGAAAGTGCAGTCAGCTTTTATTGTGCAAGCGGGCACTTTTAAAAGTGAGTCTAATGCACGAGACCTTGTAAAAACCTTAGAAGGTATGGGGTTTAGAAGTTTTATTAAGACTCAAGGTGAGTTTCACCGAGTTTTAGTTGGTCCTCAATTGCGCCGCCAAGAAGCTGAAAAGGCACTATCAAGCCTTTCTCAAAGACTGTCGATTAAAGGCATGATTAAATCCTATAGCCCCTAAATAGTTTTTAGAATGCCTTACCTACCATTTAAACTCCAGATGCCTCTTATGAGGCATTTTTTTTATAGCTTTTATTAAACTTGAGTAAAAAGCAACTTCTAATCCAGAAAGTTTGATTTTAATTTTGTATTGATGCAGTTTTGTGCGAAAAATAAAAAAATGATTAAAAAAGTTCCAAAAAAAGACAAAAAATGATGAATTATTAGCTTTTTTTAATTTGCTTCTTTTTTTAGTTGGACTATATTGTGATTTAACAGCGACTTGGTTAACTCATTGAATAGTTTCAAGCCGTTGGGTGCATGCTCATAGCGTTCTGGGTATTTAAAAATAAACTTTTTTATTTAAAGCTTATTTTTGAAAAGGTATAAAGTTGTACGCTGCACTCGATAAGACTTGTGTTGCGAAATTAGTTTTGAACATGTGTTGTATTTGATTTAGGTGCTAAGCCAGTTTATATGGGTTTTGCTATTTATTTAAGATTGAACGCTTTAAATAAAGTTGAAGGCAAAATGATGTTGCGGGACTGGTTGAAAAATGTTGTAACACTATTGTCATCTTTCGCGCATAGTATTCAAAACCGAGTTACGCAATAAAGCATCATTTTTTAATTTATAACAAGAATGATGTGGTAAATGAGTCAACGTATACACTCAGGATTGTGTACCACTTTAAGGTTGAAAGAGGGAACTCATAAATCTGTTAAAGGGTTGCTCACCTGAATAAGGACAAAAGTACTAGGAGAATATTATGAAGCTTAAGCTTTTAACAGTAGCGGTTGCTGCAGCAGCAGTTCTACCAACAGCAAATGCATTTGCAGCTGATTCTGGCCCAACTCTATACGGTAAAATCAACGCATCCATTAACTACAATGATCCTGAAGCAGGTGATGGTAGCTTTGATGTTCAAGATAACGCAAGCCGTATTGGTGTTAAAGGCGAAGAAGACCTAGGTGGTATTTCTGGTGTTTACCAACTTGAGTTTGGTACACAGGTTTCTGACGGTTCTGGTATTAATTCTAGCCGTAACTCTTTTGTAGGTCTTAAAGGTGATTTCGGTACAGTTTACGTAGGTAAGCACGATTCTCCATTTAAAGCAGCTCAAGGTAAAATCGACCTATTCGGTGACACTGATCTAGATTTTGGTGAGTTCCTTGGTGGCGAAGAACGTGAAGCTAATGTTATTGGCTGGAAATCACCAAGCTATGGCGGTGTAAAATTCTTTGCTCAAGTACAACCAGGTGAGCAAGATAGCGATAATGAGAATGAAACTCTAGACGGCGCTGCTGACGCTGTTTCTGTTTCCGCTTCATATGAGCTTGATGGTCTGTATGTTGCAGCAGCTTATGATATGAATGCAACATGGGGTTTCTGGGATGATGCATCTTATGGAGCGGTAGTTCCAACAACTCCAGCAACAAACGTTATTGCAGAGCGCACAGATGCATTCCGTCTTGTTGGTACTTATAAAATGGATAACATGGGCTTCGGCGCATTGTACCAATCTGCAGAGCAATCAGATCTTTCTGATGCTGCTGAGCAATCAGGCTTCCTTTTAAGTGGTTATGTAATGGCTGACCAAACTAAGTTTAAAGCTGCGTTTGGTCAATCAACTTTAGAGCAAACTGGTACTACAGATCTTGATCTAACTTACTATGCACTAGGTGTTGATCAAATCCTTTCTAAGCGTACAACTCTATACGTAAACTACGGTAACCTTAACAGCGATCGTGATGCAGATGCAGTTAATTCAGTTGCAGCTGTAGATGCTGATAATGGTGTCTTCATGGTTGGTGCTGTTCACAGTTTCTAATCATCATCATTATTATGATGGAGCCCAGCTTAGTGCTGGGCTTTTTTTTGCAGTTTTTTGAGTAAAAG
Source organism: Gammaproteobacteria bacterium UBA6940 (assembly GCA_002450655.1). Classification (GTDB taxonomy): domain Bacteria; phylum Pseudomonadota; class Gammaproteobacteria; order Pseudomonadales; family UBA6940; genus UBA6940. Next base: position 81,765 of record DJZY01000094.1, read on the forward strand.
CCAGTACAAGTTCTATTTCGTTGAGCTATAAATAAGAAACTTTTACTTTTGGAGAAATAACCTTGAAAAAAGCAATTCTAACAATTGCAGCATTAGCCGCAGCAGGTCAAGTAGCAGCATATCAAGTTGAAGTAAGTGGTGAAGTTAATACCAATGATTATGTAGATTCATTTATGGTTGGTGGTGACTACTATCTAAACCCAGTAAGTCAAAATACTGGCCCATGGGCAGAAGCTGCTTTCTTAGAAAAAGCATCATATGTTGGTGTTCACTTTATCGACCTAGATGATAATTCTGGCATGCTTGCAAAAGGTCGCTATCACATAAATGAACAATTCTTCTTCGATGCAGGTGTTACATTTGGTGATTTAGATAGCGTTATTGTTGGTGGTGGTTTGTATCTTGATTCAAGCACAACAATCGCAGCACATATTGAAGATGGCGATGATCTTGATACATTTAGTGCAGACTATAAGCAACTTATTTTTAGAAATGACGGCACATATTTAAATATGGATCTAGGTGTATCACATACGTCTTATGATAATAATGGGGCTTTTGACGATCAAGATATGACAAGGGTTACAGCTGGCGGTGATTACTATCTTGATAAAGCAACAAGTATTGGTGGTGAAGTTGGTCTTGCCTTTGGTGATATTGATGGTAAATCATTTCAGGTACGCGCCGAGCGTTTCTTGCAAGACAATATCGCTGTAAATGGTGGTATTGAATTTGCTGATTATGACAATGCAGATTCTGATACAGGTCTTATTTTTGGTGCTACAGCACGCTTCTAATATCTTGCGATACGTATAAACACACTCAAATATTTTGAGTGTGTTTACGATAGAACATCCACAAAAATTTAATTCTTCTACCTCTTAATACGCAACTGCTCAGCATGGAAAGTGTTGCACTAACCATAAATCCATGTCCCATTTTATAATTTCCAAGTGCTCCTATTGATATTATGCTTAAAAGAAAGCTCGATATTAGAATTGTGTCTGAGATAAGTGTAATGCGATGTTCGCTGGGTGTTAAGTGGGGTACAAGTTGTCGGCTGCGCTGTAGTGCTTCCCATGGTTGGAGTGTTAAAATCCATGCAACGCCTATTAAGACCAATGCTGTTATAATGTTAAGATAGTGGCTAACTGAAAGTAAACACCAGCAAATAAAAAGGACTACCATTGCAATGCTGTAACGGAGTGTGTTCTCCAAGGCATCATGGTCATTAATATAATATTTTGCAGACTTTTGGCGTGAGTGATTATTGTAATTATAGAAGAATGAAGGTAAGAGGGTAATTATACCTAATACAATAAAGCAAAGATGAGCAATTGAAATATGAGCTTGCTCAAATGCATGCTCCATAGTCTGCATAAAGCCATTCGATAAAAAACTGCTCTGTTCAACAACAAGACCAGTTAGATCCATGTCCACCTCCTATGATGGCTGGCATTATAAGATCAAAATTAAGGTTGTTAACTAACTTCTTTCTGACTCTTTTAAAGACTAAAAGTTTTCCTTTTTATTGTCACTTCGTGTTGAGTTAAAAATAATCATTATTAAAAATAAATGTGAAAATTGTGTAAAATTTACATTTTTTTGCGTCGATGGCGTGAGCGTGCAACGGCTTATAGAGTGCTTAAACGTTTAAATTATAAACTTTCTGTAAACTTTATTTTAATTTGATGGACAATTACTCAGTATCGACTATTGTGTAGAGCGTGTTTGCAATTTGCTCACTCTTGTTCATGCATACTATCACGCTGAAAACGCCTTACGGGGGCAAATAAATCGAACTCTAAAGACAATTTAAAGTCTAAATTTCATGGGGCTCTTGAGCATACAGTCAAAGAAACAGTAAGTAGAAAGCCCGCTGCGATAATAAGACCTAATGCCCGTTGGATATGGATAAAGTACAAGTGGTTTTAATGGGTTTAAGGAGAATTGATAATGCTTGATAACTTCACAGAACTTCGTTTCGCAAAACAGATGCTTAAGAAAAAGCAAAGACAGTTCGGCTCTTTTCAGCTCCCGAAAGAAAAGCTTGATGCCTACTCAAGAGATCAGAATCCTGCTGTTATGGCGTTATGCCAAACACTGGCCAACTTAGAAAAAGCTGAAGACTGTGTTGTTACATCTTTTGGACTTGGTGCCATTTTAACACTCTGTGTTGCACACCTTAAACGTGGTGACCATATTCTAGTTTCAAAAAATTGCTTTGGTTCACAAGAGCGTATTTTTAATAAACGAGCTGAGTCATTTGGCTTTGATGTCACATTTGTTGATGATGACGCTGCATGGAATAAAGAAGTGCGCTCTACAACTCGTATGGCATTTTTATCTTCCTCTGAAGAAGAGCCAACAGCCTGTGCTCATAAAATTGAAGAGCGTGCACGCATGCTTCACGAACGAGCAGACCAAAATATTCATGTTGTTGTCGATAATACTCGTCAAACAAATCGAAATGTAAAGCCTTTAGATCATGGTGCGGACTTTGTACTTTACACGTCTACCAAGGGATTAGAAGAAAACCCTAGCGTTGTGGCTGGTGCAATTTGTGGTCGTAAAGATGAAATGAAGTCAGTTGCCCAAAGTATGTGTGAAGCGAAAGTCTGTGTGAGCCCATTCAATGCTTGGGCTATTCTTCGCGGTCTTGGTGGTGAGAGCATGGCGGTACTGGATCGTATATTGGGTGTCGGCTCCAAGGATGACAGCGGCAAAGTCGTTTCGCTGCAAGAGCGCTCCCATGCACAAGCCCATGGATTTCCAGCGCTTGTATAGCGTACTCTGAGCAATTAGGTGTATAGCGACATGAGGGTGGCGATAAAGGGCTAATTGCAATCTGATAAAGCCTGATGAGTTTTTTAATCAGGCTTAGGGTTGCAGTCTTTAGGTGATGCAATATTGTCTTCATTTCGATTTTCTTCCTGCCGTTGCTGCTCAATTCTTGAGACAATCTTCCGCTCCTCAATCCCTAGGCGCTTTAAAATAATGCCAGAGATTTGAAGGCTTGCTTCAACGGTTTCCAATATAACATCATGAGCGCCAAGGGTAATCAGCTTTTGAGCATGATTTAAGTCTTTTGCACGGGCTAACACATGCAAATCAGGCCAGTGTTTTTGCGCATGCTCAACAAGACGTTCAGCAGCATGACCATCATCCATAGTAACAACGAGAGTGTTAGCCATGCTTATATGGGCATGGTTTAAAATTTCACCCCGTATCACATCACCGAAGTAGACTGGCATGTTATTTTGCCGTGCTGCACGGACTTTAGTAGGATCTTTCTCAATACAAATAAATGGAATATTTTCAGCTTCTAAAGAGCGTGTCAGTATTCGAGCTACTCGTCCAAAGCCTGCAATAACCACATGATCTTCGTAGTGATGACCTTGTGGCACATTGGCAATGTGCGCTAGTGTTTCAGAACAGTGTGACTCAGATTCTAGTTTTTCTTTCCAAATTTTTTGGCCAATATGAGCTAGAAATGGGGTGAGTATCATGGAAATACTTGTTACAAGTAACATGAACTGACCTGTATCGTTTGGCAGTAGCTTATAGGACAGAGCGAGACCAACAACGACAAAGGCAAATTCACCTCCTTGGCTTAACATAAATCCTGTTGGTATCGATGTCGATCTTGGTAGCTTAAAAGCCATACAGAGAAGAGTGATAATTGCCCCTTTAATGACGAATAGACCTATAACAGATGCCAAAATCCAAAAGAGTTGATCCATGAGTATTTCTAGATTAATTCCCATGCCAACAGTCATAAAGAAAAGCCCCAGCAATAAGCCTTTGAAAGGGGCAATATCCATTTCTATTACATGTCTAAACTCTGACTCAGCTAATAACATCCCAGCGAGAAATGCACCAAGTGCCATTGATAGGCCTGCCATGCCGGTAATATTGGCACAAACAACAATAATGACTAAAGTGGCAGCTAAAAAGAGTTCAGATGATTTAGCGTGAGCAACCATATGTAATATTGGGCTTAGAATTTTACTACCTACAAAATACATACCAATAACAATACTTGTTGCAAAAGCCAGTGTGCTCAGAAGACCTGTAATGACTTGCTGAGAGCTTTCGAGTTGGCCACTAATTGACTGCTCTCCATAAAGCGTAACGAGAAAGAGCATAGGCACTACGGCAAGGTCTTGCATAAGGAGCACACTAATATTTGTTTGGCCGTAGGCTGTGCGAAGGTTTCCATTTTGGTGAAAGAGTTGCAAAACAATGGCGGTTGAAGAAAGCGCTAAGCAACCTCCAAGGAGTACTGATGATGCTGCTGAGTTGCCCCAAAGATAGGCTATAGAGCCAATGACAATGGCGGATAGAGAGACCTGGCTAAATCCGAGTCCAAAAACCTGTCGGCGCATTGTCCATAAACGGTTGAATGAAAGCTCCAATCCAACGGTGAACATTAAGAAAATGACACCCCATTCACCAAGAAGGGTGGAATCGCGAATATCAGTGATGGAGATATAACTTAACCATGGCGTTTCATTCGCTAAAGCGCCTAAACCAAATGGTCCTATTACCATGCCAATAAGCAAATAGCCAAGCACTGGATTAATTTTTATATGTTTGAAAAAAGGGACAATAAGCCCGGCACAGATTAAGAAGAGTGAAAGCTCGTGTGCCATTGGTAATGAGTGGTGTTCCATAATAGCCTTTTATATGTTTAAAACATAATTTATTATAGCCTTTTGGTATGTATAGGCGTTCATTAAATACAATTTATGCCGGCAATAACTTAAGGGATGCTGCCTACATATTTTAAAGTAAAAATTAAATTATTATCAGGTATTTATAGGGGATGAGCTATTTTAATCAAAATAGATAACTATGAGGGGATATCTTAACCAGTTGCATTTAGTTCCAATTATGTCGAAGATGAATCGTTTACTTAAAGAAGTCCTCTGGCTTGTTTCAAGAGCGAAAAGAGTGAATTTTGTTCTCATCTCATTGTCATAATGGCTCTTACACTCATTTCTTATTCATTCAAATCCAATTATGATGTGAATGAAAGAAATAAGTATTATTTTCATTCTGAGAATGAAGTTTAGGAGCTGTATATGAATTTTCGCTGTACTCTAAAGCCTCTGGTCGCATGTTGTTCAATTTTAGTGGCAACATCTCTGTATGCTGCACAACAAGAGCCTATCTCCCCAGCAGCTACTGCTTCGGCACAAACGCAAACGACTGCTCAAAAAGACCAAATGAATGAGCATGATCAGCAGATTTTACGTGACTTAAACCTAAACCAATATTTGGTAGATAAACTATCTGAAAAGGGGGGGCATGTAACTTCAGGTCATAATGAGAATTACAGGTACAATTTCAAAAAGCCCTCAGAGCTAAAAAGTGATGAATCATTAAAAGCAACTAATTTAGTTTTAGATACTGAAGTCCGTAATTTTAGTCTAACAACTGATGTTGAAAAAATTGATTCTCACTTCCAAAAACGTCATGAGCTGACCTATTCAATTATTTTTCGACTTTTAAATGATGAGCAGCAAATTTTATTTGAACAAGAAAAGAATTTTGAAGCAGTCTATGGGTCTTATGAAACAAAAGATGCCAACCCGTATGATTTATCGCCAATCATTCAAAAATGGATAGAAGATAAAGTAGAGATCACCTTAGATGAAGTTGCTCAAAAAATGGAAGCAGTGCTTGATCCAGTCGTTGTCACATCAATTAAAGGACAACAACTACAAGTATCGACTTCTCAAACTCAGTTTCAAGGTCGTGAGGCACACACTTTTGTTGTTTATAAACCAGTCAAGTTGATGCAGCACCCAAGTGAAAATAGGTTAATGCGAATTCCTGGTGAAGTTGTTGGTCATGCAATTTATAAAGGCTATGAAAATGGCCATGCTGTGTTTGAATTAAAAGAAGGCTCAAAACTCGATAAACTGGAAGAGCCTCTCTATATTGTTAACTCATAATACTTTAAACGCCCAGGCTTTATGAAACTGGGCTTTTTTTTAATCAATATATCTTTTTGCTAAGTCGGAAAAGGTATCAATTCGGCGATCTCTGAAATAGGGCCACATTTGTCTCAGCGTTTCACTTCTACTCATATCAACTTCAGCAAGTAAAGAGCCTTCCTCATTGTGTGATGCCATGGCAAGTATGTCACCTTGCTGACCTGTAATAAAGCTTTGTCCCCAAAATTGAATACCGAGTTCTGGTTTATCTGAATGAGCACCAGGACTTAATTCAAAACCAGTTCTGTTAGCCACAAGTACAGGAATATGATTAGCAACTGCATGAGATCGTTGGATCAAAGTCCAAGCATCTTGTTGACGGCGCTGTTCATCTGATGTATCAGCGGGGTGCCACCCTATAGCTGTTGGAAAGAGTAAAAAGTCAGCACCTTGAAGTGCTGCTAAACGTGATGCTTCAGGGTACCATTGGTCCCAACAAATTAATACGCCCAGCTTACCTACACTTGTTTGAATAGGTTTGTAAGGATTCTCACCATTTTTTAGAGCATCACCTGGGGTAAAATAATATTTTTCATTAAAGCCTGGGTCATCAGGAATATGCATTTTACGATAATATCCAACCATGCCTTTGTTACCATCAAAAACTACAGCTGTATTGTGGTAAACGCCGGCTGCGCGTTTTTCAAAAATAGAGCCAACTAGAACAATATTTAATTCTTTAGCGAGCCTTTCCAATGCTAAGCAAGTGCTACCATCTAATGATTCTGCCATTTGAAAATAATGAGGGCTTTGGACTTGGCAAAAATAAAGAGTTGAGTGAAGTTCTTGTAATAAAACAAGTTGAGCACCTGATTGAGCGGCATCTCTAATTCTTTTTTCAGTTAAAGCAAGGTTTGTCGCTTTATCATTAGAACTAACAGCTTCTTGAATAACGGCAACTATCATTTTCATAAAGAATTCCATATTTGAGGTAATTGCATTGTTGAGCAGTGAAGGCTTCCATTGTTTTTAATTAAAGTGAGGCAAGGAACAGGTATTATTTTGAGATCTGGAAAATGTTTCTGTAAAGTTTCTTGCGCAATTGTATCGGCATCACAATTATAGGTAGGCAATAAAAGATGTGAGTTAACGATAAGAAAATTAGCATAAGTTGCTGGTAAACGTCTGCCTGTTTCATCAAAGCAAGGCTTTGGGAATGGTAGCTCAATAAGCTGTAGATTGAATTCCTGTGCAGCTGATATAAGTTCAATTTTCATTGCTTGTAGACTAAAGAAGTGGCTATCAGTTTCTTCATTGCATCCTTGAAAAACAATTGTATCTTGATTGATAAATCTAGCCAATGTATCAACATGTGAATCAGTATCATCACCATCAAGATGGCCATGATTCAGCCAGATAATATGATTGATCCCAAGTTCAGAATGCAATATGTCTTCTATTTCTTTTTGAGATAAGTGAGCATTTCGATTGGAATTTAAAAGACAATTTTTAGTCGTTATTAATATGTCACCATTTGAATCAATGCTTCCGCCTTCTAAAATGCATGGGGTTTTGTTTAATGATATGGGCTGGCTTTGAATGTCATGTATTTTAGATAGGTAATGTAAATGAAACTCTCCTGAGTTCCATAGGCTTGAGTTGACATTATTATCTAAATCAAATTTATATTTTTGTCCCCAGCCATTAAAAATAAAATTTTTTAGACAGAGCTGCATTTTTCCATACGAATCAATTTTTGAGGTTGTTAAAGGGCCATAATCTCTTATCCAGGTATCATCATAATCACAAATAGAATATTCAATAGGAAACTTAAGCGCTCTGTTATTTTTCATTAGTGATGAGTTAACGTAGGATTCCACTTCATGAATTGAATATTCAGATGGGATTAGTACCCAAGGCGTTGAAGCCAAAGAGATTGCAGCAATGATGTCAGCAAACGTTATACGTGCTTCTTCAAGTTTGTTTTTCCATAAAGTATTAGCATGCGGCCATGCAATCATAATCGCAATTTGTGCTGTGTATTCTGGAACTAATGACCAATATGGTTTAGGTTGGAGGGCAACGGAAGAGTAAGGGGCTGAAATTGATTGATTTAATTGCTGCATACAACAACCATCATATATATTAACCTCGTATGGACTCAATTTAAAAAGCGATTAACCACTCTTGAATAAAGCGTTTAGGATTTGAAAGTATGAATGTAAATACTTGAAGATATTTACACTTTGAAGAGACTTTTAAATCCTAAATGCTTTTAACTAAAATCAAGTTCATAGTAAGGCAGCTACATATGAAGGTGTGTTGATTAAAGAATAAACTACAGTTTTTATGATTACTAGTGATACATACTAAAATCATAAAATATTTTTTAGCTAAAATATGATTGATGTTGCCCTCGTTACCCCTAAATAAGACTTTTATAGTGTCAACCAATTCACACTGATACTCATAGCATATTTTTTCCCATGTGAAGAGGGAGAGCTGAAATAGAGGTTCTCATCTGCTAAGCTCCCAGCGAGCTTAAAGGTAAACTGATTAAAGCCTTTCTCATACCAAACTGTAAGCTCATGGTATGCTTCTGAGTTAATTGTATGCTTACGGGTGAGCCAACCGCCAAAGTTATGTGCAGGTGTTTGCACAAAGCGTGATTGAGTTGACTTATCAACCCAGGCACCTATCAAAAATGCTTCAGTATCGCCACCGAGTGGTGATCCCATGACTTGGTTATAATATGTGTATCCTGTCTGATAAATTGAGTGGTCATAAGTGACATCTGCAATTTCATCTGTTTCTAAACCAAAGCCGCCTGACATGGTGTTTGTGTACTCAAGAACATAATGTAAACTGGATGTGCTGTGTTTCGAAGAAAGAAAGCCTGTATAACCTAAGGTGCCAAATTTTTTACTGGGAAAAGCGTGTGCTTCGTCTTCTCCGGCGAGCTCTAAATAGAATTCATGTCCTGCATTATAGTCTTGGTGTGATTGTGCAAAGCGATAGCTTAAATCAATACTGCCAAGCTGGTTGCCTGGTTGATCAGCTTCATTATCATGTCCACGAATAACATTAAATAAAACACGGGGGCTCACATCTCGGCCTTCACCACCAAACATAGCAACACGATTAAAACCAATTTCAAAGCCTTCGAATGGCATTGCTGAAGCACGCATGCCCCAAAGGTATGCATCTGGAATGTGACGCTCAGACTCAAGCTGACCTAAAAATGTATTAATACGCCATGAGCCGATCCAAGAAAGTAGTGGTGTTTTAAATGCAGTTGATTCAATTCGATCAATATTAAGCGTAGGCAATGGCCTCGCGTTATTTGAAACAATAAGGGGGGATTGCCAGGTCGGGCCCCACCAACGATCTACTGCACCAGCCCAAAAATCCCAGTTCCCTAAATAAAATCCAGCAGATGAGCCATCAAGATTGATATTTTCATCTTCGGGATTACTGAAGCTTGTTGTATCGGAAAAGACGTTTGCTTTTATATTGGCATGAACTCGATTGGTTCCAAATTCATAACCCATGCTCATTTTGGCTTTGCTATCTCCATCGTGAATCAGAGGTGTCTCTGTTGAAAGAGCAGAATTAGCGTTTAAAGAGGCAGAAAATTCTGAGTGTTTTTTAGGTGTGGGAAGAGGCCATACATGTACAGGTTCCTGAACTCGACCATCTAACTGTGAGCGTAATGCTTGGCTCTTAGAAATAACACTTGGTTTCTGGTTATTATGTGGCACTAATTGCTCTATGGCATGAGCTGTATTAGCTACTCCAAAGCTACCTATTGAAACACTTAAAATCATTGAAAGTTGAGTAAAGCGGGGAAATGTAATCTTTTGCATACGTCTGCGTCCTTGCATCAGCTGTTATTATTCAGATTATTGCTATTAAGTGCCTGAATTTTAGGCAGTATATCACAAGCTGGTTCAAACCTAATTTCTTTTAAGTCTTTTCTTGAATTTTTACATTTAAATACGGTTGAGTCACTCAACACTAACCTATGGGGTGGGTGAAATTTTATACAATTGGCTCATACCAAGGCGAAAATAAAAAAGAAAAAGCCAACTTGGATTATAAGAATAAAAAGACTTAAAAATAATAACTAAAACAAAATAAAAATAAGAATATTACAACAATAAAAATAAAGTGAGTAAGTTTGAGAGCCTTTGATATCGAATGCAAACTATAGAAAGGGTTTCTTAAAAAAATTAATAAAAATAAAAAGAAAATTATAATAAAAACGTGATAAGCGTAAAATAACAATAATAATAAAAGCAGCTTCATGAAAGCACTTAAGCGAGAGCCTAAGTGCTTTTTTCTTTTATGGTATTAGATAAGGCTTAATGACTTCATGGCCATTGATCTTAGCATCAAGAACCGACATTAATGTAAATGTGCCGATAAGTTTACGGCTAAAGTACATAAAGTCCTTCGGCGGAATAGCAAAGTGTTTTGAAAATACATTGCTTTTTGCATGCATTAGAGCACGGGTAGCCAGCTTACTTTCAGACCAAGCATAACGACCTTGTTCATCAGTAAGACTAGGAATACTTGGTGGATAGATTTTGGGATTCGCAAAGGGTTCAATTGCGAGGTAGCAAAGCTCCAAAAATTTATCGACAACACTGTCAGGCGTTGTTGCATTATAAAATCCTATGGACTGTAACGATTGCTTAATTTTATCAGCATCATGCTCCACACTACCAATAACAAGAGATTGACCTGCAGCCAGCACTTCAGGTTCAAAGGCTCGAACTGCTCCAAAATCTAAGAGAATAACTTGATCTTGAGATGGGGTTTTTGTATTTGTTTCAGCTGGATCAATAAGGTAATTACCAAAGTTTGGGTCGGTTTGCATTTCACCCCAATCAAATATTTCCTGCCAACAAATATCGAGGCATGTTTCAGCAATGGCATTGCGACGTTCTTGAGGTAAGTTTTTTACTTTTTGGCTTCCTATTGGTACACCAGGCTCATAGCTAAGGCATAAAACTGAGCCAGTAGAATAGTCATCAATAACTTCAGGTACACGCACACGGCTATCATCTTTTAAACGTTCAGAAAATGCCTTTGTTGTTTCAGCTTCAAGACGATAGTCGACTTCCCTACGTAATAAGTGACGTATTTCATCAAACCATTTTTCAAATTCTTTTGTATTAGGGATAATTCGAAATAATTTAAAGAGGGTGTGCACAGAATCTAAATCTGTCTCAATGGCTTCACTTATATTTGGGTATTGAATTTTGAGGCAGAGTTGTTTGCCATCTGATTTTCGAGTTGCTCGGTGAACTTGGCCTAAACTTGCCGCACCAATTGGTTTAGGGTCTATTTCTAATTCTTTAATTTTATCAAGTGGCAGATTATCATGAAGTGTTATTTTCATAATATCCCAAGCCACAGGTGCGGTTGTATCTTCTAATTTGTGTAGGGCAGTGGTGACTTCTTTAGGTAAGTAATGCTCACCCCAGAGCGCCATCATTTGGCCGATCTTGACAACGCTACCTTTAAGCTCGCCAAGTTGTTCAACAAGCTTGTCAGCTTCTTCTGTCATAATTTGGCTTTGACGAGATGTTTTATCGTCAGATTTGGTCATCCAGTTGTGAGCACTACGAGTTGCAAAGCGAGCGCCTGCGAATAAACCAGCTTTCATCATACTCATACGACGTTCAAGCTTGCCAGTTTTAATTCGACCAAGTGGTTGCTTTTCATTTTTTGACTCTTCTGGAGCCAACTCATCTTCGTTGTGAATCGTTTTATCTTTGACCATTTTGATTATAAATACCTTTGAGCTTGATTGATCTTAGCCTAAATGAAGTATTAAGAATAAGTCGAGTATAACCGATGTTGTGTGACTGTATTGAAATTCATTTTAGATAGGCTATAAAAGAGTGTGATTTTTGATGGACGTACTTTCGAGTGTGCTGATGAGCCTAGTAGGGGCATCCTCGTAACTGATTTACAAATTAAACTTACTTAATCTGAATTATGTTGGTATAATTTTGGGCTTTATGTTTAAAACATCTTGGGCTCTTAAGCAGTTTTGAGTTCTCAGTTTTGCTGGGCGACTTTAAAGTGCTGAGATGTCTGTATCTGTAAGACAAGATTTGGAGATTCTATGTCTGTATCATCGACACACACATCCTCATCAACGTGGGAGCGCTGGCGCAAAGAGTGGTTCGGCCAGCCGCGCCAAGACATTTTATCAGGCATGGTCGTTGCGCTTGCACTTATTCCTGAAGCTATCGCGTTTTCTATTATTGCTGGTGTAGATCCTAAAGTTGGTATCTATGCAAGTTTCTGTATTGCTGTTGTTATTGCCTTTATTGGTGGCCGCCCAGCAATGATTTCTGCTGCAACAGGTGCTATGGCTCTTGTAATGGTAACGCTTGTTCGAGATCATGGTTTAGAGTATCTCTTGGCGTGTTCTATTTTAACCGGTGTGCTGCAATTTTTAATGGGGGTGTTTAAGCTTGGCAACCTCATAAGTTTTGTCTCCAAATCTGTTGTTACAGGCTTTGTAAACGCATTGGCGATTCTTTATTTCATAACGCAAATGAATGAGCTGCAAGGTGCTTCTTGGGAAGTTTATACGATGACAGCTGCAGGTCTTGGTATTATCTACCTTTTCCCCTATGTGCCTGTCATTGGTAAAATGATTCCATCTCCTCTTATTTGCGTTATTGTCCTGACAATTTTCTCTGTCACGATGGGGCTCGACATTGGAACTGTTGGTGATAAAGGCGATCTTCCTGACTCACTTCCAATTTTCTTATTGCCTGATGTGCCGGTTAATTTTGAAACTTTCAAAATTATCTTCCCGTATGCATTTGCACTTGCATTTGTAGGTCTTCTTGAATCTCTTATGACTGCCACGATCCTTGATGATCTTACTGATACTGAAAGCGATAAAAACAAAGAATGTCGTGGTCAAGGTATTGCTAATATTTGCGCGGCATCTCTTGGTGGTATGGCTGGTTGTGCCATGATTGGTCAGTCTGTTATTAACGTGAAAACAGGTGGTCGTGGTCGTCTGTCGACATTCACAGCTGGTGCACTTTTACTCTTAATGGTTGTATTTACCAATGAGTGGGTTGCACAAATCCCTATGGCAGCACTGATTGCAGTTATGTTGATGGTATCTTTTGGTACTATGGATTGGCAGTCTGTTAAAAACATCAAGAGCTACCCACTGTCCACCAATGTGGTCATGATTACAACAGTTGCAATTGTTGTATACACACATAACTTAGCTATCGGTGTATTCGTGGGTGTTTTATTAGCATCTCTATTCTTTGCTAATAAAGTCAGTCACTTTATGTATGTTGAGTCTGAGAAAACAGGTGATGATGAGCGTACGTATCGTGTGCATGGCCAAGTGTTCTTTAATTCTGCTGATAAATTCAGATCAAAGTTCGACTTTAAAGAGTCTATTGATAAGGTTGTGATTGATCTAACTCATGCTCACTTCTGGGATGTTTCAGCTGTTTCTGCACTTGATGCTGTTAAACTGAAGTTCAGAAGAGAGGGGGCTGATGTTGAGGTCATTGGTTTGAATAAAGCCAGTGCAACTGTCATTGACCGTTTCGGCATGGATGACAATAAAGAAGATATCGATAAAGTTCTAAACGATCATTAAAAGTTAAAAGGTGCCATTCAAAGAGGATGGTGCCTTTTGAAGACAAGGAGAGATGATTCATGAGTAATGATACAGCAATCAATCAGCCTTATATTCTTGCTTGTATAGATGGTGCAAGCCTTACTCAAGCTGTATGTGACTATGCAGCTTGGTTAGCAGAAACTTATAAAAAGCCTATCAAATTTTTGCATGTTATTGAGCATGGTCAATATTTTGGTCCAGCAGACTATTCAGGCACAATTGGTCTTGGAACGAGCGATGAGCTGCTTAAAGAGCTTTCTGATATTGAAGAAAGTCGCTCTAAGCTTGTACGTAAGCAAGGTCAAATTATGCTTAAAGCAGCTGCTGAACAAGCGAAAGAGAAAGGCGTTGATGCCGATACATTCCAGTGTCATGGCACACTTTCTGAGAAGTTAAGTGAGCTTGAGCCTGAGATCTTTATGGCTGTTATTGGTATTCGTGGCGTGAAACATGAGCACAGCCAAAAAGCACTTGGAGCACAAATAGAAGGTTTAGTTCGATCTATTCGACGTCCTATGTTAGTTGTGAATCAAGAGTTTGAAACGCCTAAAACATTTATGCTTGCTTATGATGGTAGTGCTGCTGCTGATCGTGGTCTTGAGTTTATTTGCAAAAATGAAGCTTTAAAACATTACCCTTGGGTTGTGGCTCGAGTGACGACTGAAGCCGATGAAAATAAAGCACTTCAAAAAGCTGAAACTCGTATGGCTGAAAGTGGTATTTCAAAAGTAACGCTTGAGTCCCGTCAAGAAAAGCCTGAAATAGGGCTTGTTGATTGTCAGCAAGATAATAATGTTGATGTAACAGTAATGGGTGCGTTTAGTCATCATCCATTACGTGGTTTTATTTTTGGTAGCTTTACAGAAAAAATGTTAAAACAGGCTATCAAGCCTCTTCTTTTAATTCATGCCTAATGAATTAAAGTCGTTATAAAAGAGCTCTTTTTGAGCTCTTTTTTTTTTGCTGTTATTTTTTTTGTTGAAAATGTAACAAAACTGAACCTTTTCTGACGTTCACTCTTTGTCTATCTATATCTTTGCTAGGCTGGTTTCGAGCTTTTCGATATGAGCTATCAAAAACAATGTTGGTGGTGGCTAATTGGGCGTATTTTATTGAAATTTAATATCTAAATAATGTTATTTTTAATTAAATTTTTTTAAACCTGGTTAATAACTACGCTATTTGAGTTTTTGAGTGGCAAAGTTTAAAAAAGCGATTAGCATACAAATCAAGTCAATCTAAAAAAGATGACATTACGATAAAACTTTTTCTTTGATCAAGGAGAACTCTATGAAAAAGCTTGTTATCCCATGTATTATTGCTCTTTGTTCAACAGCATGTACAACTACAAACATGCTCACTGAGCAAGAAATTACATCCCGCTATGAGAGCGTTGCAGAATTCCAACAAGCTTTTAATATGGCTGAAACGTCGAATCTAAAAATTCTTTCACCAACTCATTACGAGCAAGCTAAAGCTAAATTAGAACAGGCTATGGCTTCTGCAAAACGAGGAAAAGAATCATCTGAAAAAATAGCTCAAGAAGGTATGGAAATCCTAGCGCAAGCTAAAAAGACAGGTGATAAATCTGCTGATATGTTAGATACAGTGCTTGAAGCAAGACTGAAAGCAGAAAAAGCCGGCGCTCCTACACTTTTAAAAGACGAGTTTAAAGGTGCAGACGAAGATTTAGCTGATCTTGCAAAAGCAGTGGAAGATAACAGACTTGAGAAAGTACGTGAAGATCGAGTTGTGTTGGCTAAAACCTATCGTCAGCTTGAACTAAAAGCAATGAAGCAAGACATCATTGAGTCTGCACAAACAGCGATTAAAGATGCAACTGATATGGGTGCTAAAAAATACGCACCTAAGACATTCAGCCAAGCTGAAGAAGAAATGCGCCTAGCTCTTAATATCCTTGAAGTAAACCGTGGCGCAAGCCAAGAAGCGGAAAACTATGCAGAGCGCGCTCGCTGGTGGGCTGAAAGATCAATGGCTGTAACTGAAACAGTTAAATCCTTTAAGCAAGGTGATTACACTGACGAAGATATTGTTTTATGGTACCAAGAGCAAATTTCATCAGCTGTTGCACCAGTGAACAAGTCATTGCCGCTTAACTATGATCATAAGCGCTTAATGACAAGCATTCGAACTGATCTAGAAGGTGTTGTTTCTGACAACTCTCAGCTTGCATCTCAAAACAAAATGCTATCTGCTGAAAGCCAAACACTTGCTAATGCCGGTCGCCAACAAGCAATCGAAATGCAAAATAAACTGAATATGACTCGTCAGCAAGCGCAAGAAGCTGATAAGAAATTTGAGTTTGTCCAAGGTCTGTTTGATGAAAAAGAAGCTGTAGTATTTAGACAGCAAAATGCTGTTCTTCTAAGAACACAAGGCTTTGATTTCCCAAGTGGTAAATCTGAAATTACATCTGGTAATTTTGCATTGTTGCAAAAAATTATCAAAGCAATTGATGAGTACCCAACTGCGAAAGTAGCAGTATCTGGTCATACAGACTCAGTTGGTGATGCGCAGTTTAACCAAAAACTATCTGAAGATCGCGCTCAAAAGGTAGCAGAATTCTTAATTAAAGTAGGCAATATCGATGAAGATCGTATTTCCTACAAAGGTTATGGTGAAGCTAGACCAATTGCATCGAATGACACACAAGACGGACGCTCTGAAAATAGACGTGTTGAAATAACAATTGTGAATTAATTTTCGATTGTTATAACTAAGAAAGCCGACTTCATGTCGGCTTTCTTAGTTTTGATGTGGCCATTTTATTAGTGTCTAGTAATCTTCAAAAAAGCTTTTTTTGTGGGTGTAATTATGATTAGCAGGCCTGAAATCACCATTATCTGCGTTTATATAGACATTAAGGTGGAAATCATTATACACAGCAATATGATCTAACTGCTTCTCGTGGTGCTCAAAAGTACCTAACCAAGAAACATCAAGATTCTTTTCATCGTCAAAAAGCGCATACATAAGGGCGTATGCTACGTTGGCTTGAAGATGCTGTAAGATAGCGGAAGTGAAAGCCGTTAAGCCGTTTTTATTTTTTTTAAGGTCATGGTGTGCACTTCTGACTGTATTGTCACTGTATCCAAAGTTTGATTCATTGGGATAGGCACTAAAAATTGCAAGAGATGTATGGTACATCATGCTTTCTATGTCTTTTGTCATAAAACCGTGTTCATTAAGACTTGCATTGCCTTTATAAAAAGGGTTGTCGAGGTCTGCAAAAGCTTGAGTTAATGGGTTTGGCGATCTTTTTCGATACTTTTTAACATCTTTGTCATTAGAGTTATTGATTAAATCAGTAATTGTTTTTTTAAGATCATTGGTTGTCCCTAATAGTTGATGTTGGCGTATAGTGGAAAACCATGCGGCACGGGCCCAACAAAGTCTATCAGAGCCACCAATAAGTATGTTTTTATAGTTAAATTCCTCAAAGAATTTGCTCGGATTTAGCCTACTGACACAAGTAGGCTTTCTCATTTCTGAAATCTTAATGTATTCAATACGCCCTCCATTTGCCTCAGTGCAGGGCGTTGAGGTTGTTTTGGATAAATAGGTCCCGTCTTCCATGAAAGACGCTCTAGCTGGGCTTTTAAGATTTATAAGTGGGTTTAGAGGCTGAGTAGGTGTCTGTACTGGAAAGGCCATGATAATTGTGTTCTCAATAAGTTATATTGGTTTAATTTCTAATTTGTTTTAACACAATCTATGGTCAACCTGTTACAGCTTTGTTACAGGCTTACAAGGCTTGCGGGTAGCAAGCCTTAAACTGATTATCCATTGATCATTTCTTCAAGCTCAAGCCAACGCTCCATAGCTTGGTCTAGCTTTTCTTTTAATGCTGCCTGTTCATCTAGGTAAGGCTGCACGACATCAAAGTCTTGGGTGTAGAAAGACTCATCACTCATAACCTTTTCAAGGTCTTCAAGCTTTTCTTCAAGGCTACTGATTTCCTCAGGTAGAAGATCATATTCTCTTTGAATCTTATAAGAGACCTTCTTTGGCTTTGCTTCTTCTGCTGTAGCCTGAGGTTGAGCTGCTTTAGACTGCTCAATTTTCTCTTGCTTTGAAACAACAGGCGTGTCTTTAATTGCTAAAGCTTTATTTTGTGCAACCCATTGCGAGTAGCCACCTTTGTAATGGTGAATTTTTCCATCATCTTCAAATACTAAGATGGAATCCACCACTGAATCGAGGAATTGACGGTCATGACTAACAACAATAAGAGTACCAGTGTATTTCTTTACTGCATCTTCAAGAACTTCAAGTAATTCAAGATCAAGGTCATTTGTAGGTTCATCCAGCATCATAAGATTTGATGGGCGTGAACATATTTTTGCCAAAAGTACACGGTTTACCTCACCACCTGAAAGCGCTTTCATTGGTGTGCGAGACTGATCTGGTGAGAAGAGGAAGTTTTTTAAATACCCAATGACATGAACATCTTTACCGTGAAGCCTGATGTAGTCTTTACCATCGCCAACGTTGTATGCAACGTTTTTTTCCATCTCTAATGTTTCACGCATTTGGTCAAAGAAAGCAGGGTGTAGGTTTGTCCCCATTTTTACAATGCCATCGTTAGGATCAAGCTGGCCTAAAAGAATACGGAGCAAGGTTGTTTTACCAACACCATTATTACCAATAATACCGATACGCTCACCACGACGAATCTTCAAAGAGAAGTTATCGAGTAGCTTTTGACCATGGGCGCTTTCAAACTGATGTGAAACACGTTTTAATTCGATCACGGTTTTACCTGAAGGTTCGCTTTCTTCAATATGAAGCTTTACCTTGCCTTGTGGCTTAACTCGTGCAGCAGCAACTTCACGTAGCTCCATTAAATCTTTGACACGGCCTTGGTTACGCGTGCCACGGGCTTTTACCCCTTGGCGAATCCAAACTTCTTCTTTGGCGAGCTTTTTGTCGAACTCTTTATTCTCAACTTTTTCATTATGGAGTGCTTGTTCTTTGGCAATCACAAACTGGTCATAGTTGCCTTCCCAAGACCATATACGGCCTCGATCTAGTTCAATAATGCGCGTTGCGAGTTTGCGTAAGAACGAGCGATCATGGGTAATAAACACGATGGAAGCACCACAGCTCATGATATGGCCTTCAAGCCATTCAATTGTTGCAATATCCAAATGGTTCGTTGGTTCGTCAAGCAGTAATAGATGCGGGTTGCTTACAAGAGCTTTGCCCAAGAGAACACGACGTTGCCAACCACCTGAAAGATCACCAAGTTTTTCTTGGGCTGGTAGTGATAGCTGTGTCATAACACGTTGGATTTTGACATCAATGTCCCAGCCATCCTGAGCTTCAATGGCTTGCTGGACTTTCGTCATTTCAATTGGGTCTGGGTTGGGCTGTTCGCTGATTTCTTTGAATTTATCAAGCAGTGCTTGTAAATCAGCGAGGCCTTGACGAACAACATC
Organism: Gammaproteobacteria bacterium UBA6940; assembly: GCA_002450655.1. Taxonomy (GTDB): domain Bacteria; phylum Pseudomonadota; class Gammaproteobacteria; order Pseudomonadales; family UBA6940; genus UBA6940. The sequence goes on from DJZY01000094.1 coordinate 100,853, forward strand.
AATAACCAGCATGTCTTTCTCTGTATCTGGCATTTGTTGTTGCAGCATAGAAATTCGAAGATGATTCTTATAGCGAATCTCACCTGAGTCATGGCTTTGCTGTTGTAATATCAGGCGAAATAATGTGGATTTACCTGCGCCGTTACGGCCAATTAAACACACACGTTCTTCAGGGCGAATGGCTAAATCAACATGATTGAGGATTTGCTGTGTGCCAAATTTTAAAGATACATCATCGAATTCTATTAAGTTCATACTAGTTTTGTCGTCCGGCTTTCATTGTATAGAGCTTGTGGTACAAGTTATTGCCAAGCATTTTTTTGACTAATGTTTTAGCAAGTGCAATGGCTTTTGCTTTTGTAAGTGCCATGCCTGAAGGCATGACCATTGATTTTAAATCTGTTTCTGTTGTCGTGCTTCTTATTGCAAAGCGTGGCAAAGTCTTTTGGCCAAGAAAACGGCGAGAGTGAATAACACCAACTTCTGATGTAAAAACATGACTGTAGCCTTGGCGCTTAGCAAGTTCGACATCTCGTTTTGTATATCGCCCTCCAGGAAAAGACATACTCCAAGGGGCTGCAATGTTTGTTTTCAAGAGATGATATGAGTGTCTTAATTCTTCATGGGCTTCTTCTTCATTCATATTTGCGAAAAATGAATGAGTATGACCATGTGCATGGATGTCCATACCTGCAGCAGCCATTTCCTTCAATTCATTCCAGCTGCAAAAATGAGGGTCATTATCTGTAAAAGCTGTCGTCACAAAGAATAGAGCTTTATAGCCATATTTCTGCAGAATTGGAAGTGCATGAGTGTAATGTGATTTGTGTCCATCATCAAATGTAAGCACAACCCCTGGTTGCCAATGAGCAATTGGATTGGTTTTAAAAACCGATGGGGCTAATATTGGGCAATCCCATTCTTCTAAAAGTTGTAAGTGCTTTTCAAATTCTGCCGTGGATATAGCGTATGGCTTTTCTTCATCAAGAAGTGCATTCCATTCTTCTTGGTTCTCATAAAGCGCATGATACATAAGGGCAACACAATGTTGTTGTTGACTCACGATGTTTTCTCCCAACGAACCGAGATGCGTTTCTGACGGTACTCAATATAGCCTTGTACCGCAGCCCAGTTTAGTTTAATAAAAACGGCCGCCAAGTTTGGAATTTTTGATTGCTGGAGTCGAGGGTATTTTGATGCAGCAAAACCTAAGCCATAAAAGGCAACTTGGGCCAAGTATGTCAGGCTATAAAAAACAAGGCCCGCACCCTCAACACTATAACCTGCTGCAAGTATAAGATTGGTGATAAAGGCGATGATCATGGCATAAGGCACTAACAGGCGGAAGACCTTGTGGGATAAAAATTGCCAAAGAATAGGGTTTTCACTCGTAAACAGCCACTTATTATGGTTAAAAGATTGGTAGTTACCAGTGAGTGTTCGAATTTTACGCTTTTTCTCCGTGGCTACATCACTTTGTGCCTGGTCATAGACAAATGCACCAGCTTCAAAAACAATGCGTTTGCCTTTACGAAGGATTTGAATAGGCACCTCAAAATCATCTAAGAGAGCGTCAGGGTAGAGTGGTACAAAGTCTTCACGGCGAATGGCGTAAAGTGCGCCAGTGACACCTGCAACTGAATGCACTTGTCCTTCCCAGTTTCGAATCGCTTTTTCATATTTCCAATAAAGGCCAACATTTTGCGCTGTCACATCATCAGGAGAGCCAAAGCAAAGTTCACCACTCACAGCACCAATTGCTGGGTCTCGTAATCTGTTGACGAGTTTTTTAACCGCATCAAGGCCAAGTGTCTGACGGGCATCCGTAAACACAATCACTTCGGATGTTTGCTGTTCTGCAGCTGTGTTGAGAGCAGTAGGTTTACCTTGACGAGGGTGATACTCAATAAAGCTTACGTCTGGAAACTGCTTGATAAGCTCATTAGTACCATCTTCAGAGCCATCGGACACAAATGTAATCGTCAGCTTATCCTTTGGGTAATCAATTTCGCGAAGGTTGTTGATTTTACGTTCAACATGATGAGCTTCGTTATGAACTGGAACAACAATGCTAACGGTTGGCCACTCTTCATCTGGTACCTCTGTATAAGCTGGTACTGAGGTATGCTTTTGTTTTTTGTTGGCTTTTTGACGAATTAATACTGGGTAGCCAAAATATGTATAAAGAATGAAGAGGACACTCGCCCAAAACAATAAAATGAACATGTATGCTGTATCTCACTGATAATCAAAACCTGTGTAAGTCTACGCTGAGGCCCATTGATTGACAAGTCGAGTAGATAGACCTGCAACACTCTTGAAAGAAATGAAAGGTAAATAATGGACCCATTATCCCAAGGTATACTCGGTGCTGTTGCATCGCAAAACGTGAATCGACAAAAACATCTGATGCCTTTAGCAACAGCTGCCGGCTGGTTATCAGGTATGGCTGCAGATTTGGATGTATTGATTCGTTCGGATACTGATCCACTTCTTTCATTAGAGTTCCATCGACAATTTACGCATTCACTGTTTTTTATTCCTTTTGGTGGGTTTATTTGCGCTCTTCTTTTTTACTGGATTTGGGGGCGAAGAAAAGGGGCTGGCTTTGGGGTAGTCTATCTTTGGTGCACCTTAGGCTATGCCACCCATGGGTTGCTTGATGCATGTACAACCTATGGCACACAACTGTTGTGGCCTTTATCAAATATGAGGGTTGCATGGAATACCGTCTCCATCATTGATCCTCTCTATACGCTGCCTGTGCTCATTTTTGTTGTGTTAGCCTGGCTTAAAAAAAGCCGTGGTTTTGCTGTTGCCGCATTAATATGGGTTTGCGTTTATACCTGCTTAGGCATTATTCAGCGAGAAAGAGCTGAGCAAGTAGGCAGCCAGTTAGCACAAAGCCGAGGGCATGAACCAGTGCGTTTAGGCGCAAAACCGAGTTTTGGTAATATTCTTTTATGGAAAGTCGTTTATGAATATGATGGCCGTTATTATGTTGATGCTGTGAGAGCTGGTGTAGTCCCATTGATTTTTGAAGGTTCATCAATAAAGAAGCTTAATGTTGAAAAGGCTTTTCCATGGCTTAACCCACAAAGTCAGCAAGCAAAAGATATTGAACGTTTTCGTTGGTTTTCGAATGACTATTTAGCTGTCACACCTGAGGATAAAAATAAAATCACCGATGTACGCTACTCTATGTTGCCTCATGAAATAAAAGGGCTGTGGGGGATAGAGCTTGATCCTAGTGCCAATAATGATACTCATATTACGAGATACACTGATCGAGGTGAAGGTCGTGAGCGTTTTACGGTTTTATTGGATATGCTTTGGTGATGCACCATTGATTAGCACATTATGCTGAGCTAAATACGGGAAATATTAAAATAGTATCTTGATTTGTAACTAAATTATATGTTTATAAGATGATGTCCTTATAGTGTTGCCTAACTTTTTATTTCAAGCTCAATGTATTTTTGAGTTATGCGCACATAAAGGACATCGTGAATGCAACAGATCAATAGCCTCGCAGCTGCACCAGGTTTTCAAAACGCTCACCAATCTCTTTTTATTTCAGACCTTGATGGAACCTTACTGAATGACATTAAAGATGTTGCAGGCGATGTAAACTCACTGAGACGAATGATTCAATCTGATGGGGTGAAGTTTTCCATTGCTACAGGTCGTTCTTTATCTGAAACAACCGCTATTCTAGAAAAAATACAACCGTCCTTACCTGTTGCACTTTGCAATGGTGCTTTAATTTATGACTTTAAAAACACGAAGCCAATTACAGTCAGGTCTATACCTGCGGATGTTGTGAATAATCTAGTGCAGCATTATCAGCAAAAGCAAAAAAGCACATTTATTGCATATTTAGATTCTGATCTTTCTGTTAAAAAAGTAGTTTATCCAAAGCCTACAGCCTCAGAAGATATTCGATTATTCCAGTTTTTAGAGTCCCATGGTCATAATCTTCAAGTGATCGATCAATTGAACCCTCAAGATTTTGAACATATTATCCAGCTCTCTGCGGCTTCACAAAATGTAAATGAGCAGGACCAGCTGAATCACCCTCAGCTCAATAGCCATGCCTATCTTGAAGTCTCCAATGGTGAAGAATACCCAACACTTGAATATGTACACTCAAAATCAGGCAAAGGCGAAGCAGCACGATTTATTCAACAGCAAAGCCATGCTCAGGATATCGTTTCATTTGGGGATAATGGCAATGATTTAGATATGTTTAAAGTGTCTCGATTAAGCTTTGCACCAATGAATGCAGCACCAATTGCTCAGCAATATGCAAGTGGCCAAATAGACAATAATAATACTGGTTCTGTTATCGATAAGGTTTTGCATCTCGCAAATAATGAAGTTTATCTTTAAGAAGGGATTCATTATTATGGGCTCAAATATGTCGATTATGTCCTATGCGTCGAGTGATACTCAAAAGGTTTTGCCTAAAACCAGTCGCTCTGGGGTTCTGTATGCTTCAGACTTTAAGCACTTAGATAAAATACAAAAGAGTCAAACTCAACAAGATGTATTACCAAGAATTAATAATGCTCGGCTATTACTTTTATGTCCGCAAGGTGGTGTTACTTTTAATGACTCTAAGCAATGTTTAGGGACTGGTGGCCCAGATTTTGGTGGACAGCTTGTGTATTTAAAATCACTTGCACCAAGTTTACGGGACACTGGCTTTGCGGCTGTTGATATTGTGACACGCTCTTTTGAAGGTCATATGGCAAGCGGGCAAGCGTTTCCGCAAGAATTTAAACAGAAAATAGAAGTATCTGAGAGTGATCCCAATCTTAGAGTTGTACGCCTGCCTTGTGGTGGCAATCAATTTTTACCAAAAGAATCTCTTTGGCCTCACTTAAGAGAGTGGACTAATAATATTGATCAGTTCTATCGACGAGAAATGCAAGAGCATTATTTGAGTGGTGAACAAGGCAATCACTATAAAGAATATACGCCAATAGTGACAGCTCATTACGCTGATGCAGGTTTGGCGGCGTATCTCTTACAGCGCAACGAAGGCTATCCTTTTGCAACAATGACGGCTCATAGTTTAGGGGCACAGAAAAAAGCAACATTTGAATCGAATGGGCAAGATACAAGCCAGTATAAATTTAAAATTCGTCTTCCTGCTGAAAAGAGATCAGCCCGGAGTGCTGGCGCTTTAATTTGTAACTCAAAAGCAGAAAAGGAGCTTCAGTGGCATGCTAGTGAATATAAAGATGCAGTTGATGACGCCAAACTGCATGTTGTACCGCCTGGTATCTCAAATGCGTTCGGACAAAAAAGGAATGAATTTAATCTTCGAAAATGTGACACCACTGAGCGCAAGCAGGCATCAGCTGCATTGCAGCAAGGGCTCGCATTATTAAAATCAGAACGACAAGGCTTGCCAACAATTTTAATGTGTGGTCGTTTTGATCGTAAAAAGGGCTATAAAGAAGCTTTGCAAGCCTTTGCCCAATCCCCTGAATTAAAAGCAAAAGCCAATATTGTGTTTTTATTTGCAAATGCACCAGCTATTTTAAAAGAGCCTGATGTTTATTTAAAGGGTGGTGCCGCAGCTTATGCTCATGAAGTTAAGCAATTAATAGAGCAAGAGCAGTTGCAAGATTATCTTGTAATACCTGACTTACCTCAGATTAATCAAACCCATTTATCAGAAATTTATCGAGCGCTTTCAAAAGATTGTCAATCTATTTACTGTCATGCTGCATACACTGAGCCTTTTGGATTAGCAATACTTGAAGCCTTAAGTGAAGGGATGCTTGTTGCAGCTACCGATAATGGCGGTGCTGTATCAATTCTTGAAGATGGTCGCTATGGTGAGCTTATGGATGTAAGCAATGCAAAGTCGATTGAATCTTCACTATTAAAAATATTGAATATGCCTCAAGAAGATAAACAAAAGCGTCAAGCTGCAGGGGAAATAAAGTCATCTGATTACCGTTGGGCAAAAACAGGTCATGACTATGCGCAGCTTATTGATAAGCAGCTCTCTTCTTTATAAAAACTAAGGAAAAACAGTGAAAATAATATCAGCATTACAGTCGAATGAAACTCTATCTCGGCTTAAAAATACACTTTCAGATTGTCTGCATTTAACTTCATCAGCTTTAAAGCCGACAACTTCACCGCAGCCATACATGTGGGATAACTGGGTTCTTATGTCCACCCCAAAAGGTGTTTTTCGTTGTACATTAGAAGCGCCATCCTCTTTGGAGCCTAATGATAGGCATACTCATTCCCGTATTGGTGTGTATTTTGATGATATGAAAGGCAATTTACAAAAAGTGGATTTATTGCCAGACGCACCTCCAAACTGGAGCGGTTCAGCAACAGTAACATCTGATTCAAAAGACCTGCATTTAGACGAAAAGCCAAAGAAACTCTACAAGGATTTAAGCTACAAGCTCTACTATACAGCTTTACCTGATGAAGCAACCATGGCTAAAACTGGGCTTTATCGTCCGCAGCGTATAGCGATAGCTGAGAAAAACGCAGGTGAGAAGCATGTGCAGCCAGCAAAAGATGCAATCCATTTTTATAACACCTATAACAATGGTAAGTCGGATGTGCCTAATAGCGAGTTTTACCATTTAGGGGAAAGTCAGCATATTATTTCAGCCTGTCGTGATCCATTTGTGTTTCAAAAAGATGGTCAATTCCATATGCTATTTGCTGCTCGTTATAGTGATCAATTTTCTAAGTCTTTACCTCAAGATTTACAAAATACACTGCAAGACTTTAAAGCAAAGGTGAGTGGAACCTTAGAAAATCAGCATGAAGTGAATTCAGTGATAGGCTATGCGACATCGAGTAATGGCCAAAATTGGCACGTTGAAAAACCTGTGCCTTTGCCTGTAACTGCAGTGCAATTAGAATTACCGTCTTTGGTGCAAACACCAAAAGCTGATTATTTACTGGCTATCGTCTCCGATGGCAATGTTGCGATTGATAATCATGACACTGGTGAAGCGATATTTGGCCCACGCACACAGCGCTTGGTGTGTTATGAGTATGATAATACAGCAGGGCATACAAGCTATTCTGAACCTGGTGCTTGGAAGGAAGTGCATTTAACCAAGGATAAATCGCCATACGCATTAGATTTTCTCTATGGGATGGCCTTTAAGTATGATGCAGATAAAAATAAAGTCGCAGCATGTGCTTTTGAAGATAAAGCACTCAAAATGACAAAAGTGCTTTATCTAGATTTGGAGCAGTTTCCCTATAATCTGCCAGACAATAAAGATAAAGCCTGGCTTGAAACGAAGTGATACTAAAGCGCTGTCGATTGCATGGTGCTGACTTCAAGATCAAATAAAGCCTCGCTCTTTGCACAAGATTGAAGAGAAGAGGCTTTTTGAGCAATAAACTTTAGCGTCTTTTCTGATGAATCATGCTCAAGAATATCAATAAAGTCTGGGTACTCTTGTTGAATTTGTTGAAAAAGAGCTTGTTGTGGCTCAATCATTTTTAAGTGTGTTGCAAAGTTTTTACGAGCACGAGTAGCATCATTTTCTTTACGACGAGTAAGCTCTTCTAATGACGTCGTCAGTAAAAAGTAATGATCAGGGTAAACAAACGTCTTTTCTTTGATCGCTCTGCCAAAAAATTGAATTACATGGTCTAAAGGGTAAAGCTTTAATTCTGGAAAAATCCAATTGTACCAAAGTGGTTGTAGTGGATCGCCATCTAATACCACATGCTGTGATGCCGTTGATTTTGTCTGCGCCATTTGTAAGCGTTCAATTTGTTTTTCTAGGTACCAATCAGCCCCTGCGTGTTCTGGTCGTTCAAATAATTTATTGACTTCAGGAATAATAATAAAGTCATGCTTTTTTTTAAGTTCGGCACAAAGTGTTGTTTTACCAATACTGCTAGGGCCTTCTAAACAAATAATTGCCATAATTCATCCTTATTGAAACTCATGAAGCGCTTTCCAATCACCATAGAAGCTTTTAGCTTTGATAGCTGGATCTGTGAGCTGTTTATTGTGCACAAGAGGCTGCATAAAGTCATCTATTGTGTTGGCCGGAAAGTCATAATGGCCAGACTCACAACGAATAGAGGTAATGTGATAGTTGTGCTTTTTAAATTCGATGTAACCAGCAAATCGTAATGGTTTGCCTGCTGTAAATGATGAGTGCTGAATTCGGTAATCATCACTTTTTATTTTTGGCGCAATATAGTGACGTTTATTTTGGTCAACCGCAATAATAAATGAGGCACTGGATTTATCTTGATCAAAATTGTGTAAGGCTTGTTTGGCTGCATGGCCTATTGGAATTATTTTATTGTCGTTTATTATGACTCGATACGACATGGCTTCAAGTGGTGTCATGTACTTTATCTCGGGTACTTGTTCAGGTTTTATTTTCGCTTTTGCCTGTAAATGCTCCGTGTAATATTTAGATGTGATGCTTTTTATTTCACTTTGTATATTTTCATTAAATTTTTCAGCATAGAACTTAAATTGTTCCTGAAGCAGTTTGGTTTTCGTTGTAGTTTTTGACTGGTTTGACTTAATTTCATCCATCAAAATATCAATCTCATGAGCAAAATCCTGATCATAGCCTTTTATTTTCTCAAACGAAGAGGGCATTTCACTGATATGAAAATGCTTTCCCGAGAATGCAAGCAAAATGCCTCGCCCAAGATGATGTTTAAAATCAGCTTTCAATCGGTTTAGAAGAGCTAAAGCGTCATCTGGGTGATAGTCGCGAATATACTCTTTGAGTATCTGTTGTAGAGCGTCTTTGTTGATGAGGCTTGGTGGCATTTCACGATTCATTGTTTTTGATGCGAAGTTAAAAACGCATAACTGTGCGCAGAGGTAACAAATGTCATAGGCCACATGATTCGTTTGAATATCATCAAAATCGATGACTTTAAAGGCGCCACCTTTATTCATGATATTACCAAGATTAAACTCACCATGAACAATTTGTATGAATCTTTTGTCAGCTTCTGTATATGGCTTAAAGACTGCTGTTTGTTGATTCACTTGCTGCATGAGCATTTGGTATTGTGCTTTTTCTCTTGCACTTGGTTTGCAGTGATCTTTAAATGCGTCAAAGCACCAGGTGACTAGATCTTCATTAATTGATTTAATTGAGCGTTCTTCGAAGCTCACATGAGGGTGCTGTTCTGGGTAACGTCGGCAGAGTGCATGAAAATTGGAGAGCACTTTGCCAAGCTGATGTGTCTTACCAGTTTGAATGACATTAAGCCACGTAGGCAAAAAACTCATGAGTACAGCAGGGCTGCCATCCACATGTATTATATTTGATTGGCCATGCAGTTTTTTTATACTTGGCGAATAGAGGTGCTCACGAGCAAGCCAGTCTTGAAAATGGTATTCCTTCTCTGCGAAATGCTCTGGATCTTGCACATAAAAGGGGAGCTCTTTAATTAAGTATTTTCTTGATGTACTCAAACCCTGAATCGAGATGATTTCTTTGGGTGACATACGCCCTGAATCAATATGGTGCCGTAAATCATGATGCATGCGAATTCGACCAGCATAATGAGGAAGTGCACGTTCTAAGTCTTTCAGTTGAATTCTGACTCGAAACTGTGATGATTGAGAGCTTTCCTGCTGTATAGGAAGAGCATTGGTGTAAGGTTCGCCCGAAAAAAATGAGGATTGTAGTGAGACCATGATATTGCCTTTGGATACTAAATATTCAATAGCCTTAAAATTTTCCACATAATCATTCGATAAATCAATTTTTGTGACAAAAATGCCACTTTTATTATATGTTGTAATTATTTCAATAGATTAGATTGCACTTTTAAAGGGCTTATCCCTTGATGACCTCAAATCGAATATTCTAAAAAATTGGCTGTTTGATTGAAATAGCGACGATATCATGCCAAAAATACTATTCATAAGTATTTTAATGCTATGATTTTGACCAAAATAATAGAGCGTCCTTACGTAAGAAGGGCTACATCCATAAGAAAAAGAGTCTGAGGTTTCACTCGGAAAAGGGTATTTATGAATCAGTTGTATTTTGGTGCACCATCTTGTCAGCAGTTAAAAAGCTTTGTTAATACATCTGTGCAGGTTTTGAGTTCTGCACTGCAAAGTATAAAGCCGATTTTAAATCAGTTTTGGCCACAAACAGCAGCGCAAAAAGCTGATATGAATGCTGCTTCAGAAAAAAGATTACTGCAAGAGGGATTGCACCCTTTGAGTGCTGAATTACCGGCATTCGATAGCATCTATCCTAAAGGAACACCAGTTGATATGCGTGCTGACCTTGGTCTGTTCTCCAAAGATAAAGGTTTTGATACTGGCTCTCTTCAGCATTTAAAAGGAACAATGGATAGCTCGACTGACTCCTTGATTTCACTTAAAGAACGTCCGGAAAATACTGCTCCAACAAGTCTTGAGTCTGCTTTTAATCATATTAATAGTATAGAAAAGATTAGCAATGGCTATGATCTTGCCAAGGCCGCAGTGGTTCTAGATGCAGTACATAAAGATCCAAAGGTGGCAGGTCAACTGACAGGTCTTTTGAGACCTCGTGGTTTAGAAATGCTTGCGTGTGAGTACATTCGAAATCAGAATGATGATGTGTTTGCGCACCCTGAGCTTACAACTCATGCAAATGCAGCCTTAAAATATACAGCTATTGATACTTTCGTAAAGGTATTAAGTGAAGCGAATCGTATTCACTCATCAGGCAATAAAATGCATTCAGATGTAGCTGCTTCTTATGTTGATGAGCATATTGTTAAAAATATAAACTATTTGACTGATAAGACACATCCTGAAGTTCAGTTTTTAGCATTAAATCGTTTTCAAACAATAGTACAAGACCGTGAGCTGAGAACGGCGGGGACTAAAAATCGTAGTCTACCTGTGGCGGCTTTGCTGAGAGATCACATGATTGCACATCCAAATGATGATGCGCGAGAGGCTGTTAAATACAAGCTTAAATCAATGATTAGAAATGGCTCAGAGCAAGATATTTTTGCTTTGCAGTCAGCATTACGCTCTCCAAAAGTGATCAAAAATTTGAACCCGGATGTTCAACATATTATTTCTTTAGCAAAGCGCTCTAGTATTATTAACTAGTTGTAATGTTCCAAAAAGCTCTCTTTAAACTTTATAAACCCAAGTCATCATAACTTGGGTTTTTTTAAGTTAAGTGCCTTTTAGTTTAAAAATTAACCTATAAAACATCTTTAAAGTGATATCATGGTGATATTGTTTGTTTCGATACTTATTTCAAGAATAGAATGATAGGTTAATAATTATGGTTACTTCACTTCAGCCAGTTGATTCCGGCTTGGTTCGCAGCTTTTCTCGACGAGCTCAAAATTTAACAACAAATGCACTTTCAAATTTAAACTCAGTCGTGAGGCTGCCATCATATCGTACGGCATTGAGATCCGCACAAGCCATTCCGCTTTCTGATATGAGATCTTATAGTCAGCTTCAAGACGAAACTGAGCAGTTTGTTTCTGCATCAGCTCTTGAGGGTGGTACCTTACAGCGTGGATTATCTGTTCGTGCTCAAGCAGGTACACATCGTGTAGAAAACATAGTAAGAGCACCTTCGTATAGATCAGTTGAAAGTATTGAGGAAGAGCCTGTGGCGCAGCCTCCTGAATATACTTTGCCTGAACGTGAAAAAAATGAAGGCAATGCAATTCAGATAGGTTTGCGAGATAGAGATATTGTTAAAAATCATGAGCTGTTTAATACAGAGTCTGAGCATGTAACGCCGTATTTAATGCACGCAGCAGCAGACCGTTTCAAAACATTGGTTCGTGAAAATAAAATTGCGAATCTCACTTTGGCACGCCCATACATGCAAAATCATCCACATCCACAGGTTAAAGCACTCGTCAGTCGACGTTTGATGCCATTAGTGAATGTTCATGTTGCTGAGCGCAATGAGGGTGGTTATGGTACTTTTAAAGTGCGAGACTTTTTATTTACGACCCCGTCTCTTTGGGAAAGACCAAATGAAACATTAAAAGCCGCTATGCGTGAAACAACACATTTATTTCTTGATAATGATGCGTTAGAGCCTTACGAATTTGAGTTTCTCAAACAAAATGCGCAGTCAATTCCTGATGTATATTCCAAGTTATTTGATCCTCGCTTTCAGAGTAATGAAACCCAGTCATTTGGCTTTGCGCAAAGACCTATGAGCTTTATTGATACGGCACGTTCATATTTACCTGTGCCATCTTTAGTGAGCAGTCGTTCTGTTTTAAGTGCTATTCGAGATTTAGGATTAATGGTTTTTGGAGCAGGGCAAAGAGCTGTTCATGAGGTTCAACAGTGTTTTCAGCCAAGAGTTGAAGATCAGGTTGATAATGACCTGAGATCATTTTTTGGTTACCACGATAATGATTCGAGAGACTCATTCTATGACCCGTCCTAGAATACGTTGA
>DJZY01000057.1 GCA_002450655.1 Gammaproteobacteria bacterium UBA6940
ATGAGGTGTGGGGCGAGTAGTTACCATTGAAATTTATAAATGGAGTTTATTTGTGTTGTACAGGTATTACTTATATTGCATTGAGTAACGAAAAAGCCTAATTTACTGATTTTGCTGTAGTCACCCCACTTTTAGAAACAACTATAAATAAAAAAGGCAATTCTCTTATATAAGGCTGTAACTACTCAATATCATTAGTAAATACCAAAGGGAATAAATTCTATTACCACACGTCTAAATGTTTTTAATAGTAGTGTCAAGAATGCTATAGCTGATATATTAAAATCAGTCTATACAAGCGCAGAGTCAACTCATCTAAATTCCGATATTTCTCTCCCAATCATGTATAAAAATTTTAGTACCAAAACCTTTAAAAACTAAGACCAACCTCAAAATCTAATACTCGTTTCAACAACGCATTAACAGTGCGATGAGCTAAACAAACTGAATCCAACTTATATCTATTAATGTACCTCCAATTACAGATACAAAAGAACATATCATTCTATAGAATTTGAAACAGGAATCATTATCATTTGTATTGATAATGATTCTCATTCATGATATTGTTCGCAAAGATTAAAAATAAGGAGTAATGGCATGGAACTATTTTTACAAAAGATTATCGAGTCTGGGCCGGTGATATGGTCTTTGGCTTTAGCATCAATCATAGCTGTCAGTATAATTCTCTACAAGCTATTTCAGTTCCGTGTCTTAATGACTTCTAAAAATAAGCCTGCTGAAGCACTGAAATATATAGAGCAAGGTTCTCGTGCACAGGCGCAATTATTAATTGGTGGTTTAAAAGCGCCTAGAACACAACTCCTTTCTCAAAGCATTAAAGTATTTGATCAAAATAGCTTAAGTTTTGATGCAGCAAAAGCTGAAATATACCGCTTGGCTAAAAATAAAATTAATGCCCTTGGTAATTACCTGCGCCCTCTTGAGATCATTAGCCAGCTTGCACCATTAATGGGTTTATTTGGCACAGTTCTTGGCATGATTGAAGCTTTTAAAGTTATGGCTTCAGCCGGTGATCAAGTTGACCCTGCTCTACTGTCCGGCGGTATTTGGCAAGCGCTTTTGACAACAGCAGTTGGTCTAGCTGTCGCCATTCCTGTCACACTTTGCCACGGCTGGTTAGCAAGACGTGTCGAAGTTGAAGCTGCACATATCGATGATGATTTACAGCATCTATGCACGTTAGAAGCAAAGCGTCATAAAGAAATTGATCAAAATAAAAGCCGTCAAGAAAAGGCATCTTAATCATGCAAGGAAATGCATTTGGCGCTGGCTCATTAATACCTGTTCGTAAAAAAAGCACTATTAGTATGACAGCTTTAATTGATCTTGTTTTTATTCTTCTTATGTTCTTTATGCTCACTTCAACATTTGTAAAATGGAAGCAAGTGCCTTTATCAACTGCGAGCGTGTCGACTGAAAACACGCCAAAAAGCGAAGTAAACACAGAGCAAGATATTTTGTTTTTTAGATTATTTAGAGATGGTAGCATCGACGTATGGCCACATTCCCTACATTGGCAAAATGCTCAAGGTATTGATTTTACCGATGTGACTGATTTGAATTTAAATATGGATTTAACGCAACCTCTCTTATTAATCCCTGAACATGAAACACAACTGCAAGACATCGTTGACGTTACAGCAGCCCTCAAAAAACAGGGGTTTACTATTCAACTTACACCATCTGTTGAGGTGCACGAATAATGAGTTTAGGCATTGGACAAAGTCTTGCCCCAAAAGCATACAAGGGCAATGATGAAGACACATTAATCCCATTAATTAATATTGTCTTCTTATTACTGATTTTCTTTATGGTTGCAGGACAAATGAGCCAAGGCTTACTCGATAAAATCATTTTACCTGAAACAGCAGATCATAATAGCGTTAGTTCCAAACAAGATATTATTGCAATAAATACACAAGGGCTTGTTACATATAATCATAAGACAATGTCTTTAGAGGCTTTTATACAAGACTATAAAGCTTCTGACAGCCTTGTTATACAAGCAGATGCATCTCTAACAGCAGAGGCTATTTCACCACTCTTTAAGCTCGTGGAATCAAACCCTGACTTAACATTTTCCCTTGCAGTTTTGCCGGAGACAGCAGAATGAAAGCATTAAAATGGTCACTCGCACTCGGTGCCTCAGTTTTATTACATACAGGTGGTTTTCTGTTCTTAACTGCACATGCTCAGCCTGAGCCAAGCGTGAATGCTGCTAAAGGTGAAGGGAGTGATGGTTTTGAAATTGGCCTTGGTCAACTTGGCTCTTATGAAAATGCAGTAGCAGCAAGGCAAGCGCAAAAAGCTGCCCAAGAAAAAGCTGCCCAAGAAAAAGCTGCCCAAGAAAAAGCCGCTCAAGAGAAAGCCGCTCAAGAGAAAGCTGCTCAGAAAAAATTAGCCGAGCTTAAATTACCGGAAAACAATAAAAGCCAAATAAAGTCACAACAACAGGCACCACAACCTAAAGCGACACTAGCACTTAAAACCCCTGCTCCAGCTGAAAGCACACCAAAAGAAAGCGCCGAAAAAAAAGGCTACGCACAAGAGGACAGAGTTAAAGGTTCCGGACGAAGCAACCATAAACTTGCAGGTGGTAAAGTCGGTAACGCACCAGAATATTTTGCGTTATTACAACGTTGGTTAAATGACTTTAAAACCTATCCAGCTGAACTCAAAAAAGCAAAAAATGAAGGCACAGTTACAGTTAAGTTTTCTATTAATAAAAATGGTGATGTATTAAGCGCCTTAATTAAAACAAGTTCAGGTTATCAAGCACTTGATGATGCAGCCTTAACTTTGTTTAAAAAGGCATCCCCCCTACCCCCTATTCCCGACTTCATCGATAAGGACACTTTAACCCTTTCGATACCCATTGAGTACAGCTTGATAACGGACTAACTCAGCCCTACAAGCAAAGCTCTTTATCAATAACTCTCAGACTACGTCATAAGGAAATGTCATGACAGGAACTTTTTCGGCCAAAAAACCGCAATCACTACGTCAAAAGCGCTTTCAAGCACCAAGAAAGCATCAAAAAAGTGCTTTACTATTAGGGCTTTCAACAGCCATGATGGCAACATCACCTTTAAGTTATGCTGCTTCAGAACAAGTTGAGTCTGAGGAAATTCAGCTTGATGCGCTTAAAATTGAAGATCGAACATCTGATACAAATCCATACGCTGAAGATGGTGCTCCATACAAAGCCCGTATTTCTGGCGATGAACGACGTGTCAAACCACTTGCTGAAACGCCACAAACAATTAAAGTCCTCACGCAAACGCAAATTAAAGATTCTGGCAAGTCAGACCTTAAAGAAATTCTATCTGCACAACCAGGTATTACACTTGGTACTGGTGAAAATGGTAATGCTTTTGGTGATCGCTATATTATTCGTGGTCATGAAGCAAGAAGCGATGTTTTTGTTGATGGTTTACGTGATCCAGGCATGACAACTCGTGAAAGCTTTGCGGTAGAGCAAGTTGAAATTACTAAAGGCCCTAGCGCTACTTTTGCCGGCCGCGGCTCAACTGGTGGTGCTGTCAACTCTATTACTAAACAAGCCTCAAGAGATTATGATTTTAGCTCTATTGAAGCTGGTGTAGGTACAGATGATTACCGCCGTGTTACTGTTGATTCAAATAAAACGCTGACAGATAACACAGCTGTTCGCTTTAACTTACTTCATGCTTATGAAGAAGTACCTGATCGTGCCCCAGCAGATCGTGAACGTAATGGTTTCGCTGCCTCTTTATCCCACCACTTTAGTGAAAAATTCTCTGTCACAGGTGATGTCTATCACTTAAATGCTGATGACAAGCCAGACCTTGGTACTTATACAGTCTCTGGTGGCGACCCAGTTGAAGACTTGCCAACATATTTGCAAGATCAAGATTTCTTAAATACCACAGCAACATCATATACCTTAAATTTAAAATACATCTTTGATGAAAGTATGCGAGTTGAAAATAAACTTCGTTACGGCACAACTGAAAACGGGTATGTGACAACAGGTGCACGAGGCACAACTCGTGACGCAACGGATCCAGATGCACCAGGTGCTGAAACTGTTGGCTTAAGCACACACCAAGGCTGGCAGGATGTTGAGTTCTTTGTGAACCAAACTAACTTCTTTAAAGATATTCAACTTGGCGGGCTTGAGCATCAATGGCTCTTCAGCCTAGAGCTATCTCAGCTTAATGTCATTAACGGCCAATACGGTGTGACTAATAACGGCACGACAAACTGCGTACTTCCTGGTCGTAATAATACCGTTAATGATAGCTACTGTATTGTTGACCCATCAGGTAATTACATTACAGACAACGGTAATATAATGGGTCGAAGCATAGAAAAAATAGGCGTTGACTCAGATTACAACATTAAAACTGCATCTCTTGCAGCGATGGATACAGTTGACTTAAACGATCAGTGGACAATTCACGGTGGTGTTCGTCTAGACTCATTTGATTACAGCAACCTTGTAGGCATTTCAGATCCTGTTGATTATGCCTACTCTGATACGCTCTGGAATGGTCATTTAGGTGCAGTTTACAATATTGATCAAAACGCAAATGTATATCTTACATACTCAACGGCCACCAATATTAATGGTGGTGAATCAGATCTTGGCACAAGCTGTGGCTACGGCGGCATATGTACATCTGACCCAGAAGATGTTGGTCGCCCATCGCCAGAGAGTACCCAAAACTTTGAACTTGGCACAAAGTGGAATCTACATGATCAAAAACTTTTATTCACAGCTGCACTCTTTAGAATCGTAAAAGATGATGTCATGGAATCTACTGCCGATGATTATGATGTGGTTGGTACAATTAATACAGGTAAAAACCAAGTGCAAGGTGCTGAGTTTGGTCTTGTAGGTAATATTACCGACCATCTGAGTGCGCAAATTGGCTTTACTAAAATGAGCTCAGAGATTTTAGAGTCTTCAACTGCTGAAAACGTTGGCAAACCATTAGCTAATTTTGCTGATACTAGTACGTTTGCTCAAATTCGTTACGCTATTTCAGATAGAACTGCGATTGGCTTTAGCGGTACCTACTCCAGCGCGCTTTATGCAGGTCAACCAGACTCAGCTGCTGGGGAAAACTACAAAGTGCCAAGCTATACAGTGTTTGATGCATTTGCGAGCCATAAATTCAGCCCGCAATTACAAGCTCGCTTGAATGTTGGTAACCTGACTGATGAAAATTACTATCTTGCAGCGTACCGCAGTGGTGCATTTACCTATATTGGCGATGCAAGAAATGCACAACTATCGCTCACTTATGATTTCTAAGCAAAATCTGTAAGTAGGCTACACAGACTCCGATCGAAGGAGTAAGATAAAGAGGCTATTAATTGAGGCAAAGCCCCTCAAGTAATAGCCTCTTTCTTTTTGCTTAAGGATACTTTATGCAATATGGCGAACATCTCAAATTAATTCCACCTGAAATCTGCTCAATTGAAGACTATGAAATAAGAGCTAGAAAGCATGTGTCGCCAGAGGTTTGGACGTATATAAACAGTGGTTCCGCCAGTGATCTAACGCTCTATCAAAACCTTGTCCAATTTGATCAGATTAAAATATGGAATCGTGTTTTAAGGCAATTAACCCAAGGCCATACTCGCATAAACCTTCTTGGACATGAGCTCAAACACCCAATTATTTTAGGCCCAGTTGCACACCAAAAATTAGTTCACCCTCTTGGTGAAATTGCGACAGCTCAAGCAGCAGATGTCACTGAGACACTCATGGTTGCGAGCACCTTAGCTTCATGCACATTAAAAGATATTGCCCATGCAACACAATCGCACTTGTGGTTTCAACTCTATTTTCAACAAACAAAAGAAAACACGTTAGAGCTGGTAAAAAAAGCTGAAAAATCAGGCTATACAGCTCTAGTTATCACAGTAGATGTGCCTATTAACGGATTACGCACCGCAGTCCAAAGAAGTGGCTTTAATATTCCAGCAGAAGCGGAGGCGGTTAATATTTCCAGCAATCATTTTGAATATTTACCATATATACAGCCAAATGAAAGTGAAATATTTCAAGGTTGGATGAGCCTAGCCCCAAGCTGGGATGATATCGAATGGTTAAAAAATAACACTCGTTTGCCAATTATCCTCAAAGGTATTCTTCACCCAGATGATGCTGTAACAGCACAAAACATTGGTGCGGATGGCATTATTGTTTCAAATCATGGTGGCAGAGCATTAGATACAACACCGACGAGTTTAGAGGTGCTCCCTACAATCCGTAAAAGGTTAGGCGCAGACTACCCAGTATTAATGGACGGTGGTATTCGTCGCGGTGGTGATGTATTTAAAGCAATTGCATTAGGTGCAAATGCTGTTTTATTGGGAAGACCTCAGCTTTATGGCCTTGCTGTTGCAGGTGCCCTTGGCGTTGCACACATGCTGCAACTCCTTATCCAGGAGTTTGAGGTCACAATGGCCCTAGCAGGTTGTGGTCAAGTTGATGCAATCACCCATGATTGTATTGCACACAACCCAAGCCACAGCCTCTTTTAATTAAAACTCAGACCAACGACGAACAAGATTATGATAGAGGCCTGTCAAACGTGATACTTCTTCTGTGACAGTTTCACTTTGGTCTGCAGCACCAGTGAGGCTTTGAATACTCTGGTCTAAATCAAACAGCATGCTTCTTTCTTGAGTATCGCGAACAAGGCTTTGAATCCAGAAGAACGATGCTAAACGTTCGCCCTCTGTCACAGGTTTAACCTGATGTAAGCTCGAAGATGGATATAGCACCATGTCCCCTGCTTCAAGCTTAATTTCCTGCGCACCATATTCTGTTTCGATAACAAGTTCACCACCGGCATAACTTGTAGGATCTGTTAGAAACACAGTTGCAGATAAATCTGAACGCATTGGCTGACCAGTACCTGGGACACTTAAAACAGCATTATCAACATGAGTACCATAAGCACCACCATTCTTATACAAATTAAATTTTGGTGGGTAAATCATTTGCGGCAAAGCTGCAGAGCAAAATAGCGAATTCGTGGCTACTGCTTCAAGAACAATGTCCTGTAACTGCTGCGCGAGCTCTGTATTATCGTCAAGCTGAAGATTTGATTTAACCTTTTGTGCCAAGGAACCTGCTGTAAGAGCACCATCAATCCATTGGCCATCCATTGCACAACGATTAATCTCTTCAAGCAATTCTGGTGAAAGTACATTTTCAATAACAAGCAACATAGTTTACATCCATGATTTTTATATAAATAACGACCCAAATCTTATATGGGCAAGCTATCCTAACATACCCCTGACCAGAATTACATTGCCTCTTATTTTAGTCCGGCGCATTATAAAATCGCGTGACTTTATTTATTCGGCTGTCCATTTTAGCGCGGTAAAAATTAACAGCCGCATCCTCACCTTTTTCAGATCTCATATCAATTGCTTTCATTGCATTTTCTGCATCGGCAAGTGCATCCGATGAACCATGGCCATAATGGAAATGCGGATTCACAACAGCATCACCAATCATAAATGACATACCATTTAAACCAAATGTTTTCACACCATCACGGGGCGAAAAACGATATAGGTTATTTTCAAAAATGGCACCATTTAATGTATTCTTACGCAGCTTTCGATCGAAGCGCTCACCATGTGATTTATACTGCTGTAACTTTGTGGTTGAAAGTGTTATCTTGCCTTCAAGCTGTGTTAATGCATTAAAACCAGCCACTATAGATTCAAGGGCATGCAAATCACGAACAGTTGACACCCCTTGTACGACGAACCTTTGTATGACCTTTTCGAGTTCTTTTTGCGCATCTGTAAGAGATTTTACGGTCTCTGTAAGTGCCTTATTTTGAGACTTAGGTATATTTTTAAGCTGAACATTTATTTCACTTAGGGCAAAATTCACACTTTTAATGTCAACTTGGCCAATTTTTTTTGATAGATTAGCATGAGGCTTATCAATTAACGCGACAGTTTGAAACCACTGTTCTAACTCTTGCTGGGTATTTACTTTTTCAGGTCTTTCGCCTGCTACCCAAACAGACTTTCGGTTTGAATCACAGTACATATAGACAACTGGTAACCTTTTTAGAGTCCAGCCGTGGGCTGCAAGTTTGCGAAGTGCTGCTTTTGTGTGAGAGTCACTCTCAAGTTTTCGGCGTAATATATGACTTGGGCGCTCACCTTCTGCAAAAAATGGCTTATCACCTGCTTGCAGCATATACATACCACCTTGATACTGATAATTAGTGGCAGGTGCTTTTTCTTTTTCTTCATCAAAGTGGCCTTGTGTTTTAAAGCCTTCAACATGTGTATCTTGTACAAGCATTTGGTTAGAAGCACTGCCAACACCATCAGCATGTAACACATGCGTAAATGTTAATTGAGCAACTGAACCATTTTCATTCACCAAAATTGCAGACTGCGCATTACCATCAATGCTGTCTATTTCAACATTTGGTAAATATCTGAACCCATCCATTTCAGAAGCGGCTTCAAGCAATAAGGCTTGAAGATCTTTTGTTTTGATATGTTTATATTTATCGAGTGTTTCAATGATTGAAGCTATCGGCTTTTTATTAATCATTGTGTCTGGGGTTTCTTCTTGTAAAACCTTTGCAATCTCTAATACTCTCTTAGAGGCATAAGCATTGAGCTCAACTACACTCACGCGGTCAAAAGAATCTCTTTTTTCCACCAAGGTAACAGTTTGATCATCATCAAGCGCTTTTAGCGCTGCAATTAACCCACCAGGGCCTGCGCCAACAATAAAATGCTCCGAATCAATTCGACGAACTTGAGCCACAGCTTTCTTATCTGTGGTATGTATTTGGGCAGCAACTCGGTATTGGAAATCACGTAAATATTTTTGCTCAGCTTCATTTGTTGGTCTAACGCGAATACCATTTTTTTCAAATGCACTAGCAACGAGAATTAAGGATAAATCAAATAAGGCTCGGTGTTTTTTTACAGGCTCAAAAGACTTAACAAGATTATTCATAACCTCGAATTTCATAGCTGATAAATCAAACGCCGTGGTTAATTTATCTTTTGGGTAGTCAGCCATCAAATCATGCACTTGATCTTCAATGCACATACGGACATTCGCTAAAATAATATGAGCCTCATCCATACTTTGCTGGGTAAGCTTGCTTCGTTTATTGTCAAAATTAAAAAAACCTTCAACACTAGGTGTCACTGGCGTGCAAGCCTCTTCAAGATCGTTAAGCTCTTCAATATCTAATCGAACATTTGCATGAAAAGCACGAGCAAGATCATTTTCATCTTTAATTTTCTGAATATGAGCTTTAGCCAAGAGTGATATTGCTGCATTTTTTGAAGGATTGAGTTTCGTTAAATCCGCTTGGCTACTGCCACAACCAGAGACACTGGAAATCGGATTTGGTGTAGCAACTGTATCAAATGTAGCCCTATAGCGACCTAAGCTTTGCTGTAAAGAGCCAAATACTTTCTGAAAGGGTGATGGCATGGCAGGTGCAGTACTATAAGTTTCTACTTTTAAATTATGAACAGATGGTCTTTTATCGAGTCTTGGCATAGTTTTACTTCTTTACGTTGAACACAATACAAATCGCTTAGTTTTTAACCAGTTGCGATCTTTATATCATTTAAACGTAACCACATGCTCAATCTATAACATTGTAAAGCATCATAATTTCGATTGATTTATTACGATAACGCCAGTAAATACCTCTTTGGCTGATGACTGTCATCATAACTCTCAGAACTTACAACAAAAAAAGTATTGACTGACTTATCTATAAAATAGGCGAGCTTCCTGAGGTAAAGTCCTTAATATGCTTACAACACTAACTCGTAATAAAGATGTGGCTCCTCAGAGTTTTCGAGCGAAGGCATACGCGTAAAACCATTCTTAAGCAAAACACGGCCAGAGGCTGGGTTTAACTCATGATGCTTAGCAATCACACGTTCAAGCCCAAAAGCCTCAATACCCAGCGTTAGCATTTGTCGTACAGCCTCAGTCACAATACCTCGTCGCCAATAGTCAACACCAACCCAATAACCAAGTTCAGCTTTTTTACCTTGAATATTCATTAAAGATACGATACCAACAAGTTGTTCGCTATCAGTTAAGACAATTGCCCTGACAAGAAGCTTCTTTTCTTCAATAAGAGGTTCACAGCGCTTGATCCAGTCCTCAGCCATAGACTGATCATAAGGGTAAGGGATATTCTGCGTGTATTGTGAGACTCGTCGATCACTTGCAAGTGCTGTAATTGCTGGTGCATCAACTAAATGACAAGGTCTTAAACGTATCATTAGCCCTCCTTGAGCATGAGATTAGAATTATATCGACTACACAGATATTGCATTTCTTTATTTCAGCGCTTTAAAAGCGCACTTATGACAGCCTTTCAGGCATTATATTCATTGATCAAGCTGCTACAGCACTTCATCACTTAAAAACCTATAAGCACTTTTAAAGACAAAGGCTTTAGGTTTACACTAAGAGATACCCTCTCACAAAGAGGCTCTTTTTTATTTACTCACTTCTTAAGAGTTTTGTTCGTTCAAAGTAGATCACTTTTTACAGCGCTCTTAATTGTACAGGGGTTAAAACATGACACACGATGATACTCTCACGCTCAACCTTGAAGCGCCTTACTTCACTGCTCAATCTATTCAAGAAATCATAGATTTTAATCGAAAAGAAAATAAGCAACTTCTGCAAGAAATTCAAATTAAAGACGCAGCTCGACTTGAGCACTATCATCTTAACTCAACGCCAGAACAACTAGAACAAGTTCCATACCTTAAATATCTTCGTAATATTGAAGCAGGCACTGTTGTTGCTGGTGTTGCTGAAATGGATTTACCAATTTCGCAAGTCTATAGAGAGACCATGAAAAAAGTAGCTGATCTTGAGCTGCTTGGTTATACAACAAACTCTAATCTCGAAGTCCATCTTAGAGAAGCTTTTCTTGAGTTTATGACAAAAACTGTTGACCTCAAAGTCACTGCCGATCAAGAAAAAGAAATGCTTTTAACAAGCCATGTGATGGGTGCTATTTCGAACATTATTGAAACATTCAGTCAGGTTGGCGACGATATTCTTGTGCCTGCACCAAGCTACACAGCATTCTTTTCTGACACTCGCACACTTCAACGTAATGTTATTGAAGTGAACATGAGTATTGAAAACGGTAACTACAGACTGAAAGCTGAAGATATTGCTGCAGCAGTAACACCCAAAACAAAGATTTTATTATTTTCAAATCCACACAATCCAACAGGTCGTTTGTTTAGTGTTGATGAAGTGCAAGCCATTTTAGATGTCTGCCGTAAGCATAATATATTGGTTGTATCAGATGATATTCATTGTCATATCACACCAAATAAAGACCTTTGCTATAAGCCTATGCATAATCTTGCTCAAGCTGGTGACCGTGTTATTTCACTTTTCTCAACAAGTAAAGCATTTAATGCACCTGGTTTGAAAATTGCATTTGCCCTCTTTTCTCAAAGCGAACTTCATAAAGCCTTTACAGGTCGTATTCCAAGACACTGCTATTTATCAGCACCGGTGCCGTCGATTCTTGCTGTGCAAAATTTACTAAGATTTGGCCAGCCATGGCTTGACCGTGTCAATGCTCTTATTGCGCAAAATAAAGCGATTGCAGCACATAGGATTGAGGCAATTGATAACATTAGTACGAATATTTCTGAGTCAACCTATTTAATTTGGCTTGATTGCCGCTCACTTGACCAAACTAAATTTAAAGCTGCCTTACAAGCACAAAAGCTCGTACTGAGTGAAGGCCCTGATTTTGGTGCAGATTGGGATGGTTTTTACCGTATCAATCTTGCGACAAGTCTTCCGGTGGTTCATGCAATTTTTGATCGATTAGAGGCTGCAGTTCAGCAAACCAAAAAGTAATACCTTTTAAAGAAACGAAAAAGCCAACATTAAGTTGGCTTTTTCGTTTAGGTAAGTGCACTCATATGCCTTTAAAATCGCTTAAGGACCTTAACTGAGTCATCTACTAGCGATGAATCAATGTAACCAATCGCATTTGCATTACGAGATACAGCATCAAGCATACTTGCATCATCATCTACTTTTTCAGGAGGAATCCCCTTACCAGTGAATACTAACTTGGACCAATAAGCTTTCACTTGAGATTGCGACTTATTCAAAACTTTATCATCAAACTCATGCTTAATAGGGCTTGAGTCCTCATAGTTTAAAGGTTTAATAACAGATCCATCTGGATAAGTTTTTAGCTTCCCGAGAAATATGTGCTTAATTTCTTTCTCATCAAAAGTAATTTGATTGCTCGGGTTTACAATAAGGGCCAACTCAGCATAGGCATTCATATTTAATGCCCCAAGGCCAAGAAAAAGGATATTTCTAAACATATT
The DNA here is from genome assembly GCA_002450655.1 of Gammaproteobacteria bacterium UBA6940. Classification (GTDB taxonomy): domain Bacteria; phylum Pseudomonadota; class Gammaproteobacteria; order Pseudomonadales; family UBA6940; genus UBA6940. Next base: position 12,439 of record DJZY01000057.1, read on the forward strand.
AAATCTCATTTTCAACCCCTCCCTTAAAATACAACATCAACTGATGTACTTAAAAGTAATCCATCAAGATCACTGCCTGCAGAAGCTGGGTTTGATATGGTTTCCACATTAAAGCGAGTTAACTCAACTTTAAATGCAGTGTTTGTCATAAGATCAAAACGAGCGCCTAATGTAATATCTGTTTTTTTTGTCGCAGGGCCAACTGCATTGTAGAGACCTCCTTGCAAACCAGCAGGTAAGCCTGAGGTTATAAAGCTGTAATCAGGCTTTTCTTCACCATAGTTGTACGTCAAGTGGACAAGCGCTGAATCAAGCTTATAGCCTAAAGTAAAATAGTAGCTGTCATGATCTTCCAACGTTGATTGGTCTTTAACATCAAAAACTGTGTACTCGGCAATCATAAGCCATTTTTCAAGATCAATAACTGTCGCAAATGAGTAAAATGCAGCAAATTCATTTTCAACATTTATAGCATCAGCAGCAGGATAGCCTTGCTCATTTCCTGTAGCTGGCGAATCACCGAAAGACTTTAACCCGTCAATTAAGTCCTGCAACTGCTGAGGTGATGATGCCTTAAAACGAGCACCACGATAAGTCGCATTAAAGGTAAGCCAGTAATCATATACAGCTGTTACATTAAAGCCAGCCATAAAGTCAACATCACGCTCAACTGTGCCAATAGGTGTCTCAAGCTCATCTTGAACACGACCTAAATGGAATTGAAAGGTTGTGGCCCAATTACCAAAGTTTTTATCAAAAACAGTATCGACACCTTGGAAAGCACTAAAGCGCGTGTCCAAGTAAGTTTGACTTGGCGGACGAATCCAAGGATATGCATAGCCAACATCCAAATAATCAGAGTACATAAAGAACGGTGATTTCAAACGACCGACACGAGCCATCCAGTAAGGACTTATATGATAGGACATATAAACCCACTCAAGCTCAGTATCAAAATCATCAATACCCTTGGAAAGTAACTGCCCTTCTGCTGTGATTTTTTCGGTTATATCTGAGCGGATTTGCAAACCTAATTTTGTTTCAGGTTTAGTATTAAATTTTGAGTCATAACCTTCATAACTTGTAATAGCACCATCGTCATCATCAATAATCTGACCACCGGCAGCAGTTAAAAAGCCACTAAAATGAATATCAGCAAAAGCAGATGGAGATAAAACCATCAACCCAATGCAGCTTGCTAAAAGCCTTTTTTTCATTTTTTCATCCTTGAAAAACTGAACACAGTATGCCTCATTAAAAGTTAAAACAAAGCACTATCCACATCAAAATATGATGTATTTCATAATAGACAAAAAAATGAAAAAGCGATTAAAGCAGCTGAATTGGATGTTTAAATAATCAATCTGCAGGATATACAGTCACAAAAGTACAGCCATTTGGACTATGAAAGTTTTCATCAAATGTGCCACTTTCTGCAGCTGATGCCCAACCTGGACCAAGCCTCTGTTCATTTTGAAATGCTTCACCTTCCAACATAAAAACAAACTCTGGCCCCTCATGAAGATGAGAAGGAAACTTCGTGCCTGGCGCAAAACGTACGAGTTGCATTGCTTGCCCATCAACAATACCAAGATCTTTCACTTGAACACCATCAGCAATTGTTGACTCACGCCACTCCTTTGCTTGAGAATCAGTAAAAATATACTCTGGTGACATACTTAGCCATCCTCCTTACTTCCTTGTATGTTTAAACTTATCCCCATAGCGCTATGGGGATATCGGAAGTCTACATAAAAGCATGCTTATTATTCCGTTGGATTTATGTATTCTCACTTTTATCAATGGACGAATTGAGTATTCATCAAACAGTCACATGTTATTTATACACTGACAGGTTAGGCTTCAAAGCATAAAAATACAGACCAAAAACCACTACCTTAGAGTTGATATTATGGTTCCTACATTCAAAAAAGTACTGGCACTCACAGGCATAGCACTATCAAGCCATGCACTTACAGCAACAGCAATTCCACAATATCAATCAGAAAACCCATGGTATATGGATGCGCAAAACCATTTACAAGAGCAGCAAAAAAAAATTGGTTTAAAGGCCCCCAAAGTCAAAAATATTATTTTATTTGTTGGCGACGGTATGGGGGTTTCCACTGTAACTGCCGCACGTATTCTTGAAGGTCAACAAAATGATCATCCAGGAGAAGAAAATTATTTAAGCTTTGAAAGTATGCCTTTTACAGGTCTTTCTAAAACCTATAATGTTAACGCACAAACACCTGACTCAGCAGGCACCATGACAGCGATGATGACAGGTGTTAAAACCGATGCTGGTATAATTGGTATTGATGAAGCTGTCGTGCGTGGCCATTGCAAAACAGGTCAAGGCCATGAACTTACTACAGCCCTAGAGCTTGCAGAAATTGCTGGCAAATCCACAGGTATTGTGACAACTGCTCGTATTACACATGCAACTCCAGCCGCAACCTATGCAAAAGCAGCAGAGCGTAATTGGGAAGATAATACACAAGTCCCTAAAAGTGCTGTAGAACTTGGTTGCGCTGATATTGCAGACCAATTAGTTCACTTCAAAGAAAACTTACAAACCCGCTATCCCAACGCCAAAAATATCAACGGTCTTGAAGTCGCATTTGGTGGTGGTCGTCGTCATTTTTTACCAATGACAGGCTCTGTTAAAGATGAAGCGCTTGGTTATTCTCCATCAGGCAAGCGTTCAGATGATCGCAATCTCATTCAAGAGTGGCAGGCCATCTACCCTGAAGGCCAATTTATCTTTAGCCAGCAGGGGTTAGAATCGATCAAAATACAAGATAAAAGCCCAGTGCTTGGGCTTTTTAGCGACTCGCACCTTTCCTATGACTCAGACCGTGCTGGTAAAAGTGAGCCAACACTCACACAAATGACCTCGAAAGCGCTCGATATTCTAGAACCTAATAAAAAAGGTTTTTTTCTTATGGTTGAAGCTGGCCGTATCGACCATGCTCACCATGTGGGCAATGCCTTTAATGCCTTAAATGACACAATAGAACTCTCCAATGCAGTCAGAGAAACAATGAATAAAGTTGATATGAAAGAAACTCTTATTATTGTGACCGCTGATCATAGCCATGTTTTCACAATTTCTGGTTACCCGAAGCGTGGCAACCCTATTCTTGGCAAAGTAGTTTCAATCGACACCAACGAGCCAGCAAAAGCACTGGATGGTAAGCCTTATACAACACTAGGCTATGCTAATGGGCTTGGGTATCGAAATCTTGGGGAGGAAACAAATGCTGATGCTGGTTATGAAACCATGGGCAACAATAAACGACAAGATTTAAGCAAAGTGAATACAAGAGCCCCAGGCTTTTATCAAGAAGCCTTAATCCCCCTTGGCGCAGAAACTCATGGCGCTGAAGATGTCGCTATTTATGGCCAAGGCCCAGGTGCGGCATTTGTATCCGGTGTTCATGAGCAAAATGAAATATTTCATATTATGGATGCTATGGGCAGACTCACTCAACAAGCAAATGAAGCACTGTGATTAAAAACATAGCCTAGTCCAAAGATTCCGCTTCTGGCGCGTAAACCATCTTAAGTGCACGTCTTATGATGCGATATTCATCTTTATCAAACACATATTGATCGGTGGATATCGCATGCTCTATCTGAGCTTGATCTGGTTTACGAGGAAATACACCATGCAGCTGCCATTGGTAAAAAACATGCCATACTTCTTTTTCCGCCCAGAGAAGCGGTTCTGAAAATGGCCAAGCCTCTAAAGTCATTGGCATAAGTACGTCCATTAACCGATTCAACATCTCATCAACAGACTCACTTCCAGCACAGGCACCTGCGCATTTATTAATTTGAGCACGAAAACACTTGCCTTTGCCCTTATCTATCCCAAGCACTTGCAGGCATAGCTTTTCATGATCAGCAATAGATCGTATAGACTCTTTTGCACTACGAGCATTTTTATAGAGCCCGTAAGAAGGCTTCAGTAGTTTGTCTACACCCTGCTTTTGATCGAAGCTATGCAATTCAAGTTGCTCAGCTTTATCAGAAGAAAACTGCCAAGAATAAAATTTTTTTAAACGCCGCTGAGCCCGATTAAAAAGAGGAAATACACTTTTAATTTCACGATTTTCCAACACTAAAGCATGGGTTTCGCTCAAACATTCTCGCCAAGCAAGAACACAGGTTTGAGGCACAAATTTTTGTTGTCGACCAAGCTCCCCTGTTTGCTTAGACGCTTTTAAATGCTCTGTTAATCGTTGACGCATACGGATGCTCTTGCCAATATATAAAGGCTCCGTACCATCTCCATAAAAGTAGTAAACACCAACCGTATTTGGAACATCTTTGATTGCATTCGTAATGGCTTGCTCTTGTGATTGAGCATCAGTAAAAGATAAAGATCGTGTATTTAATTCGGGATAAAGCATGTTGTACTCGTAGAATAATAATGTAAGGCGAGGCCGCTAAGGTCTTATTTTACTTATAATTGATGATGAGAAAACGTGAATCTAACCTTGAAGTTATATTGCTCAAGATCACTCTGGCAACAATACTTGCTGCAGTGAAAGGACATCACACATAAGGAGCAATGTATGCCAACTCTCTCACAAGCCAGTTTTAACAGGCCATCACAAACGCATTTATCACTGCTTAACCCTCGACTTTCTCTCTTTTTTCATGCATTTCAAGCTGTAAAAGGAATTATTAGCACTTTAACTCACGCTCAAAAGCATCGAAATATGCGATCAGCCCCTCTTGAGGCTCAGCACTTAGCACGAGTCCAAGAAACCTACGCTAAAACCTGTGCACAAAGTTATCAAGCGCTACATCGTTACGTACACAACCGTCCACTCTCATTTGGACCATTAATCGAGGTCGTAGGCTATGATGCAAAGCCATACAGTGTTAATGCGCTGCGCTTTTTAACCCCCAAACAGACAGATCGCTTTGGTCGTCAGTTTGAAAAGCTCTACTATCAAGGGTTAGAGCCAATACTTGTCGAGAGACAACTTGAAAAAGCGATAAAAGCAAACATGCGAGCTGAATTTAAAGATGAAATCAGATTTCAAAGCAGAAATGAATGCTTTAACAAGACCGAACTCAAATCCATAGCCCAGTTGAAAAAAGACTTGCCAACTCTACTTGGTCAATAAATAGCCACTCCGACTACAAGACCAAGCTGTACCCTTGGTCTTGCTACACAACTCAAACAAAAACAGCATTAAAATTACTCAATGGCCAGTGAAAATTCATCTTACAGGCCAGAGCTTATGGTATATTAAATAAATAATAATGGCCATATGCCTATAGAGCTATCAGCACAACTCATAAAACCTATAAAAACTCGAGAGTATAATAATGTCCAATGAATTTCGCACCTTTGCCGCACAAAGTATTAACGATATTAAACCAACCCTTCACAACCTCTTTCATCGATTTACTCAAGGTGGCAAACTCTTAGGTGCAGATATACTCGCCCCTCGAGCAACAGCACAACAAATCTCCGCTCGATTCTTTAAAAATTCTAAACATCAAGACCTTCGATTTTCTCAAGGCTTTTCAAAGCTAACCCAAGCTATTTTTAAAACCCATAATATTGAAAGTAAGCGCCTCGGTAAGAATGAGCAAACCACTCAAAAACATGAAAACAGCAAAAATACAGAGCTGGCAGATCTAAACAACCAAGTTTCTGCCAAACAGAGTTTGGGTATTAACCTCAATACCCCCTTTGTACAAAGCATTGATAATGCTGTAGATCAGCATTTTGAATCTCTCATGCAAGACGATGAGCTTAAAGAAACCTTTGAAAACATTGATGCTGAACGCTTTAATCATGGTGCCTTTATTAATACTCACCGCCAAGCGGCCGTCTTAAATTTACAAGATGATTTTATTCGACCAGGGGCATTAAATAAAGAAACACCATCCGCTCAAGAAGTTGCACAGCACTATAAAACCCTTCTCCACACATGCTTAAAAGAGCTTGATTTAGAAAATGAACGAGCTTTCTCTCAAAGCGATAAATCTCGGGCACTCTATTTTAATATTAAAGGCAATTTACCTGGCACTCACAAAGACGTAAAAACACAAACAGAAAAAGCAAAAACAACTACTACTGGCTTTAATGTAAGCCGTGAAACCAAAGGCCAGATTGCGGCTAAAAAAGAACTCTGTAAAGCAGCTGTTAAAGCAGGTGCAGTTGAGGCTTTGTTAAACTCAAATCATGGTAGTGATCCTACAATTCAGCATTTTTTAAGCCGATACACGCTCTCTATTGCGAAATTTACAGGTAAAAAGGATGTCTTCACTGGCAGCCAATACACAATGTCTGATCATAGTCGAGCCCATCGTGTTCGTATCGCCCTTAATCCAATTAAAATGCCGTTCCAATTAGCAGGAGCTCTTGTTAAAGAGCCTGTAAGAGGTCTACGCAATAGTATTCATTCCGTGGTCGGTAATCCAATAAAAATGAAATCAACAGGCGAATTAATCCATGCTCTTAAGGATAACAGCCAAAAACTTGCTTATGTTCGACTTCAAAAAAATGGCAGTGATCGAGTCAAGTCTATCAATGATAAAATAGAAGAAGCACAAAGAGACTTCGATGATATTGCTGCTCAATTTGATCAGGAGCAAAAATCACCACAACAAAACTACAGTATTACTAAAGACGAAGTGATACAGGCTAAAAATAACCTTCGAAACCTACAAATTGAATCAAAACAACTTGATAAGAAAGAGAAAAACCTTCTTAACTCAAGACTTACCTTCCAAAAACGTCTGTTTAAATTAGTCAACCCAAGCCAGTACGACATTGATCGGGCGAAACATGGGCTAGTTAAAGCTCATACCATGACAGGTCGAGGTGAGTTTTCTGGCTTTATTGACATGCAAAACTTGAGAAAAGTAGCATTCACAACTCGTCAAAATCCACTTTTTCGTCAAAAAGTACTTGACCAAGCCATTAATGACAGTAAAACAAAAATTGAAGATGAGTTGAAAAAACTCTTCAATACAAATCAATTTGAAGATAATCAAATTGAACATTTGCTCACAGCCCTTTATACCATTGATGAAAGTTCTTTAAATATTGATGATGACAAATTTGGTTTATCAGGAAGCTTTAAACCTGAATGGGCTCAATACTCAAAAGACCCAATCAAAGGTCTATCAAGAGAAGTTGCTAAGCGAGTGCAAATTCGAATGCAGCAAGAAATAGAAACGCTTTTACCACATATATCAGAAGACAACTCTAAAACTGCTTTTAAAACACTGAGTAGTAACCTTCAGACAATTCTCAAAGGTGTCTATAAACCAAGTGCTGCTGAGCAACAACAAAAGCGAGCAGAACAGCGAAAAGCGCTTTATCAAGGTTTAGCGAAAAGTATTAATAGTTTATACGACGAAAATAAAGCAACTGGTAACTCAAAAGCAGAGCAAGCTGAGGCACTGTCAAACCATATAAAAAACCATCCTAATTTTGAAGCGTTTAAAACACATTTCGATCTTATTGCTCGTAGTAATCAGCGTGGTGAACTTTTCTCAATGCTGCATGACACTCTTCATGAAATTGAGACTCATCATTCTATTTCAAATATGGATCATCAATCAGGTGACGAAAGCATTGCAACAATTCACGACTCAATCCAAGAAACCAAAGAGCTCATTCAAAAATTAAACTTACATACTCGAAATACGCCGCAAGATATTATTATTCAAAATCTATTTGATGGCCGAAATGGTGACCTTTTGAGAGGAAGTCAGCGTGCTCTACAAAACGATATTCATGCCATGAGTGAAGCGCTACCCAAGGTTCTAGGGATTATTTTTGCTCATCGAAATGAACTCAATAAAAGTACCTTTATGATTGATGAAAAACAGCATCAAACTTTTAGCGACAACTTAAAAGATGTTCTTGGATTACATCTCTCAATTGAAACTGTTACAGGAAGTGATGATCAACTCGCTATAAATAAGGTTAAAACTGAAAAGCCAGAACTTTTAAAAGCGCGCTTAAATCAAGTCTATAAAAATGCGCTTATTCAGCAGCCAGCCTTGCGCACAGAAGACTTACTCAATACTATTGCAGCAATTGAAAGCCTGCCTCACCAGCAGGGCGAAGATAAAGATAAGCTGAAAGATTCATTGATAGATTCACTTACACATATCAGCACATATCAAAATTTAAATAAATTTGCTGCAACTAGCATTAGCAAAAACCAGCTTGATCAATTTTATTTTGATGGCATCGACAACCCATTAAAGAAATCATCCATGCCGCTCTTTATGGCTTTAAGAGACACGGATGAGCCAATAATGGAGCATGTTAAAACAGCTTATACACAAACAATCAACCCAGCATCTAAAGTCTATTTTAACACTTGGGCTAAAGCCATGGCTGTTTCACAACAACTCGGCTCTGTGCATGTGTTCCACTCACCCCAATGGTTAATTGGCCCACCTGTCTTTAATATTGCGGATATGGTTAATAGCCTTATCACAACAACACTTGTTGGCTTAACAACAGTGCCTCTTGCAAGAGCGGTAAAGTATCACAAAGATGAAACTCTTGATTCAAGCTATGAAAGTTTTGCACAGAATAATTTTAACTTGTACTCTAGAGCAGCCCACCTTGGTTCAAAGGCTCCTACTCGACCTACAGAAGATAGAGTTTTTAAAACTGTTTCTAATTGGGCTACTTTAAATTTCCACACAGCGAAATCAAATAAATTAATGAACATAAAAACATTTGATCGCCGAACGCCCCAGCGCTTTGAGACCCTAACATTCCAAATGAAAGGCTCAGAAGAAACTATCGATCTTCAAAAGCCAAAAGGCTTGAGCTATAAAACTGGAATCACGACAGTTAAACACAGCCAGTTTATGCAAGATATGAAGCAAGCAACCCTACCACTTGGCCGTGAAGCCTTAACAGCAACTGCCAAACTGCTTAAATCACCTTACACTGGATTAAAAGCTGGTTATAACGACCTCTGGGGTCAGAACTCCATGAGAGCCTATAACTTAGCTAAACAAGAAGCAGAATTGGCAACTTATAGAACTTTATTTGATAATCTGTAGCCTAAGCTACAACATAATAAAAGCCAGACCTCTGTAAAAATAGAAGTCTGGCTTTTTTTACGAATAAAATGTATCTAATTGTAATTAAAGAGGTTTATTTATTGCTAAACCATCATTTCATCCATTGTAACGCTAAAGGCACAATGATAGACTTTGGCCGTTTTCTGGATGGACCTTATTATTTTTTAAGCATGATGCTTTTACTGTATGACCTCTTTAAAGGACAGCTGCAATCATGCCCCTATTTCAACCTGCATCATCACTGCAAACTTCACACTCAAATACGTCTGTTTTTAAATTTAAAACTCGCCCATATACCATTCAAGATGCACAGGGTTCAAAAACAAGCTTAGTTCAGGATGCCCCACAGTTAAGACCAACAACAGCTGTATCTGCTGGTACACAATCAATGGATGCCCCTGGTGAGTTTAAAATAAAGAAAAGTAAAACTTTCTCTCATATAGGAACACTTAAAAAACGCTTTTCTTTTAAAACAAAAAACATGAGATCTCTCAGCCTTAATGATGCAAATACACCGCCAATACCAGAGCGTCCAAAATCTGCGCCAGTCAAAACAAGCAACTCTACTCAAAAAGAATTGCCTCCTCTTCTTTCAAATAAGCATTTACATGACATTATTAATGAAGAGCTGCTTAAATCAAATAAATTACCTTTGCCTGGTTTAGAGTCGATTACGTCTGACTTAAGGAGCTCATCAGCATTGACAGCTCCCACAAATCAAACCATTGCAGCCAAAGTATTTGCTCAAAGTGATGATCACAGAACAAGACTTGACTCTATTGATGATCATATCGAAGGACAATTAAAACCTGTTTACAATCAATTAAGCCAAGTCTACACACAGCTTTTTGATCGAGTAAATGAAGCGATTGCAGCAAAAGAAAAAGAATTAGCAGCACAGATTCAAAAAGAAATGAACACTGTACAACAGCGCCCAATATCAACATCTTCTTCTCTTTATCCTGAAGATGTCAGTGGACAAAACATCAGTCAATTTTCTTCGATGTCTGAGGAATCTGCTATTCCAGAACCACTCAAACAAAAACAAACACTTGTTCAAAAAGTAGAAGGTATCATTAATAAAGCAGAAGGTATCATTAATAAAGCAGAAAACGTTATAAATAAAGCCGCTTCGTTTATTTCAAAACTTCAATTTTATAAAAATGATAAAGATAATTTTGTCCTAAGTCATTCGCAAGAACTTGTTCAGCACTTACAGGACTTAAAAGCAATTAAGCATCAACTTATTGACTCTATGGCTAAGCAAAAAGATACAACAATGTCCCAATACACTGATAAATTAAGCATGCTAGGGGTCCCTGCATCTATCGCAAAAGAACATATGTTAATTGGCGAAGCCAACTCTCAAATTGCCACCTTAGAGAGAACGCAACATGAGCACTTTATTTAAGCTATATTCCTATGGCTATTACCTAACGCTTTATAAAAGAAACTGCTCTTCGGAGCAGTGCTTTTGAAGCCCCGTACTCTAACTTTTCTTGCTTAAACTGCTCATACTCAGTTTGTGCTTTCTTATACTTTTGATGGATTTGATTTAGTGTTGATTTAATTTCTGTTATTTCAATTTGCGCATCATGCTTCATTCGTTTGAGCTGCACTTGCAGGTCCGCCTTTTCTTGATGATATTGTTGTATGAAAGGTAATACTCGTATCTTAAGGTCTTTAATAAGCTTCATAAGTCATTCCTAGACAAGTACTCAAAGTTTTTTAAGCGAAAAACTATAACTTATTGTAATGCCTTTATAAGCATCTTAAAAATAGCCAAAACGCTGATTTTTTTGAGCGCTTTAGCCAATTTTAGACACTGTATCGTTTACGAAACGCAACATAAAGCAATAGATAACATCATTTAACGTACTCCCTTTCTCGCTGCTGTTCTTTTAGAATGTAGAGAAATGTATACAGCTGGAGGACAACGACTGTGACAACCATAGGGAATAATAATCAATCTACAGGCTACTATGATGCCGACGACTCCCCTACGACTGGCGGCACTACAGATGGTGGCTACACCTTTGAAGACCTTAAAAATATGGGCTTCAGTGATGAGCGTGCGCAGCGCTTTATCGATCGTCACAGTTCTAAGTCAAAAAACGAAGAAACAACCCAAGAAACTGTGTCTGAGCCAGAAGATACCAGCGAAACTCAAGAAAGACCTACATCACAGTCGAACTCGTCTGATGGTTATACAGTTGATGAGCTAATCGAAATGGGTATTGACCCTGAGCTTGCCGAGCAAATCGTCAATAAACGCGAAGGCGGTTCTACTGGCGAAGAATCAGAGTCTGAAGACGATGACTCCAGCCAAACGCAGGTTACCAATAGCGACATTGACTCCAATGATAAGTTTGCAGCAGAAGACTTAGAGAACATGGGGCTGGATGCAGATGTAGCTGCCTATATCACAGAAATGTTTGGCCATAAATACGGCGGTACAATTGCTAAAATCACTGGCAAAGAATTAAAAGACATCATCAAAGAAGGTAATCTGAATTTATCTGCAAGCGGTATGCTCAGCGTTAAAATGGATACCACCGATGGTTATAATATTTATGAATTGCTCCAAGAAACTGAGCTAACACAAGAAGAAGCTGAGTTTTTAATCTACGAAGCCAGTAATGATCAAACCCTCACAAAGGCTGATTTTAAAAAATATGTTGCCGCTGATGGTACTTTGTCCGATGAAGGCAAGCGTATTATGGGCGATAAAGAATTTGAAGGTAACCCAGTTGATCTTGCAGAAGTAAAAGAACTGATCGACGAGAATGCAGAATTCGATAAAGAAGCTTTGCAAGAAGAGCTTGGTATGTCTCCAGAGGTCTCTGAATACATTACATCCAAAGGCCCTGTCTCCGGTAGTGAACTTGTCAGCATGATTGAAAATCGTGAACTTAAAGCAGGTAAAGTTGACGATGAACTACAAGTGCGCGCTTACGGCTCTACAAAACAAATTCCACCAGATGGCCTTGCTATGCCTGCCTTAATCGTATCAGGCTTAAGCCAAGAAGAAGCCCAATGGTTAATGGACTCCTTCGGTCTTGACGGTAAAGTATCAGAAGAAAATATCGAAAAATATCTTGATACAAGCAAGACTGGTGGCGCGACTCTCAATGATGATGCAAAAGAATTATTCGAGCTTGGCAAAAAAGATATTGATAGCCTACTCGAAGAAGGTGCGACTCGCGATGAATTGGTAGCCATGGGCTTTTCAGATGCAGATGCCAAGTTTCTTATAGGCATGCATGGCGATAAAGACACTCAAACAGTGCCAAAAGAAAAGATTGAAGAGCTTCAATCTCAAGGCTTTATTGTTGATGATCCATCTCAAACTGATCCGCAAAAATTAATGCTGCAAGGTGAAGACGGCATGTCTGCAGATGATGCTGCAATTGCTGCTGATGACTTTGCGAAAAATACACCAGAAGATAAAGCTGTAGTCACAATTGCAAAAGATGGCACAGGTAATTTCTTTGCTGCTGGTACAGAAAAAACAGGCCCTGCAGCAAATGTTGATATTCAAAAATCCGTCGTCTACAGCCGTGAACGTGATGACCAAGGCAACCCTATAGGTGATTACACACCAAGCAACGGTAATGATGAAGGCTTATTTAATCGCGATATGCTTAAAGACCTAGGTTACAGCCAAGAACAGGCTGATGCTATTTTTGAGCATACAAAAAACAAGCATACAAATGATGAAGTCCCAGACATGATTACCATGTCCGAGCTTAGAACAGCAGTTAAAGACAATGTTGCCAACGTACAAGAAGTTTCAGAAATTGTTGGTCAGTCGGTTGTTATGCGGGTTAAAGGCGAGCCTAAATTCGATGAGCAAGACCATACGCCTTCTCCGTTTTCACCAACGCAACAAGAAGCACAGTGGCTTAATGAAAACTATGGTGGTGGCGATGGCTTATTGGAAGCCGAGCTTGCTCATGCCCTTGAAGACGGCATTGTACAAATCAAGAATGACCAAGTCATTATGACTGGCCACGGCAAATCTATGGCATTTGCTGATTTAGGCCCAACAGGTGACCTTGATCAATACAACAAGACATTAGTTCGACGGGCCTTTATGGAGTTTGATCCAAATGGTACCGGAAATGATCGTACCCTTGATCTTGATACAATGATGGATACTTATAACGGTAGCCTTTCTGAAGAAGATGCAAACCTCATTCTAGAGTGCTTTGGTAGTGGTGACACTATTTCCCAAGATCAGATGATGGAAGCGCTTAAAGAAGGCAATGTCATTATGGCTGAAAAGCCTGCTGATTCTGAAGGCAGCAAATATAGCATTAAGATTACGCCACATGGCTATGAGTCAATGGCAGCTTCAATTCTTGAAAACCCAGACAACTCGTACTACAAGCAAATTGACGGTATTCTGAATTACCCTGGTGATAAGAACCTTGAAACAATCAATCTTGAACAGCTTCAAGAAAACCATAAGCTTTCAAAAGAAGATGCCTTTAAGCTTGTATCAACATACGACCGTAACGGTGATGGTCACCTTGAGCGCAAAGAGCTGCTTACAGCGCTGCTTGCAAAAGATATTGAAGTGAGTGCAGAAAACCAAATCACCAAGGTTAACCTTGCTGAAAACAATAATATTGGCCCATACACTGTTGATGAGCTTGCAAGCAAAATTAAGAGTGAAGATCCACCAGCTAAAGACTTGGCTAATGCTATCTTCTTGGATATGGGTATCGATCCAGGCAATAGCAAAGGTGTTGAGATTACCGATGAGCAAGTTGAAGCTTGGCTACGTGACAACACTTACATGTCGCAGAACGTCAATGGTGAGATCAGCATTGATGAAGCACCATCTAAACCAGACGTTGACGATGTTTGGAACCAGCTCACAAGCCAAGAACAAACGGTTCATCGCTATAAATATAAGCCATGGCGTCACCATGACTGGTGGCCAGAGAAAGAATCACCAAAACCAGATGGCGACCCTCATTTACGTATGCCTCATAACGACCGTAGCAAAGTTAACTCAATGACATTCTACGATGGCGGCATTTGGGATACGCAAACGACCCTATCCCGTGGTGAGACATATCAATTAGCTGATTATATGAATCAAAATGGTATGGGCTACTTGGGTAATAAAGATAATCCAACAAAAGCTGAATCCAAAGATCTTCTACTCACAAAAGATGATATTAAGAAGCTGGTTGAAGACGGCATTATTGGTATCAATGGTGATGGCCTCGTTGAGCTAACACCAAAAGGAAGAGCTGAACTCAAAGCCAAGTCTGCAAGTGACTCGCTAAAATTCTTTGATAAAGCTGAAGATAAAGGTGATGTAAAATGGGATGATGATGGCAACCGTTACATGTCCAAAGACAAGTGGACTGACGGTAAGAATTATCAAGACAGTGGCTGGACAGATTTCGGTCTCGACAAACGTAGAGATGCAGGCTACGAAGTTGATGGCGATGGCACTTCAATTATGGGACTTAACTGGTCACTTAACGAAGGCTGGGAACGAGTAGTCGATGGCCCTCAACATGATGGAGAAGACGACACGATCCAGCATGAAACAATTCATATGGACGAAACTGGTAAAAACTAGATTCATTCATGTCGATTCACAAGCCCTAGCCTGACATACGCTAGGGCTTTTTTTTAAGCTCACCCGGCAACGCCCCTAAAGTATTGATTTTCGTCTATTCTATTCTAAAGTACCTTTTTATAGACTGAAGCGAAAAACTCTAAGTCTTGTTAAATTTGTTGGATCAAGAAACCATGTACCACTTCAGATATAAAATGACGCTGCGCGTCTGGCACCCATCACTAACAGCGGCAGAGATTGAGAATAGCCTTGGGCAAAAAGCACAGGTGACACAAACAGCTGGCGATAAACGTATTAGCCCAGCAGGTCACCCACTGGATGGCACTTATAAAGAGACATACTGTAGCTTTGGCGGGCACGCATTAGACACTGAAAGCGAAAGTATTGAGAGTGCAATTAATCGCATTATTCATGATCTTGAATCAAAGACTGGCTTTCAAAAAATAATGGACTCAGATGGTAAGGTTGAACTATTTCTTGGTTTATTTGCTAATCGCAATATTGCAATGACCCTGCCACCTGCGCTGCTGCTCAAAGCTGGGCAAGCTGGTGTTCATATTGCTCTTGATATATACCCTTAATAGTTACCATTAACCTTTACAAAACGCCATCAATTGACCAAAAATAAAAGTCTCTATAGCATAAATTTGGCCCTTTTTTTACCACGGATAGTATTTATTATTTTTCTTTACCCCAAAGATTAAAAAGGAATTGCTATGGAGCCTATACGATACGCCCCCAAGATAGACCATGTCTGTGATGACCCTTTTCACTCAAATGCAGAAATCACCCTTCGAGATACCAGAGTATCGCCTTATGCTTCTGATATAAGAACAGCGCCACTTGATCGAGTCAGCCTGCGACAACTAAAAGAAGAAAAATACACTGGCTCTACTATTTTTGTTATTGGCCTTAAGGAAGACCTTCGCATCGCAAAAACAAAAGGCAATGATACCTATGATCGCTGCGGTTTCCCCCGTAACAGTCATGAACATTTATGCAAAAATAATAAAAATGATCCTGAGTCAGTGCTAGGAGCTGGTGAACTTTATTGGGAAGGTGGTGAAATTAAAGCCATTAATAATTTTTCAGAGACTTTTGCCCAACCTGGGACAGACGATACTGGTGGTTATCTATTAATGCTTGAAATGAAAAAAGTGCTGGAAAACAAGCTTGGAAAAGAAGGTGCTCTCGATTTACGCCCCTACCATTCATATCATCAACCAGATTATTTTGAAAGAATTGTGCAATTTTAAATCACAACAGCTATTTGGAAACAAAATGCAACACAAGCCCTTATAAACATAATATATAAACCTCACTATTTAGATAAAACAAAACTTCACTTTTAAAAAAAATATAAAAAGAGAGGTTTATATGAAGACAAGCTCACCAACGCCAATCACATTTACTATAGATCGCCAGAATCGAGCCCCTTCTGCACAAATGGAAGAAGCACTTAAAGACCTACCGCATATTGCACAACTTGCTTCTAAGGATACAAGCTGGCCAATTCAAGGCCATATACAAATCAAGGTCTCAACGCCTCAAACTATGCTCACAGATATGAGAAAGGCTCACGAAGGCGATCCTAGAATTCCAGGTAAATTTAATCAAATAAAAGTTAAAATTGCTCATTTTAAACCTTTTAGCTCTGGTAAGTTTAAAGAAGTACACGGTCTAGCACATAGAAATCAAGCAACTAATCAAAACTTTATTGTCATCAATGATATAAAAGGCTTATCTGCAGATGTAATTAAACACTCACTGTATCATGAACTTATACACATTGGGCAATTTCAAAACCATCCTGATAGCTACAAAGAAATACAAAAACTAGGCATACTCCACCTTGTCAGTAATAATGTTTTTGGGCACAACTCAACTGAATCAAACACAATTTTAAACACCCTAAACAAAAAATATCTTAAAATATTCGAAGGCCAAGCAACACGTCTCAATGAAATCCACGATAATCACTATTTTCCAAACCAAAGCATACAACCAGCAGAGAAAAAGCCAAACTTCATCAGCGCTAAAATTAACTTAGTCAATAGATTTGAAAAAAATAAACTTGGAAATCCTCATAAAGAAGGGGCTGCTTTTTTTGCAGATAAGTCAGTAGTTGCCCCTGATGTTAATCGACATTTTATAATTCAGCTATCAGATGAAGAACAGGCAATTATTTCTAAAGTTGAAAAAAAGCTCGATGAAGGTAAAATCCCGTTCAGAGCACCAGATATAAGTCTTAATCCTTTTTCAATTATATCCAAAGTACATGAAGCAGAAAAAGCTCACACTCGTATGGACCTCGGACTCAAATAAAAACCTGAGTGTCATTTAAAGTGACACCTCGTATTTTTAACTCTTATTGCACTCATACAATAGCTTAATGTCCAGGGGTATTTTGAAAGAAATGTGCAGTTTTAATGTATCCTCCGCATAATTCAAAAAACTATAACTCCACCCTGCTATTAAGTGGGTAAAATTGTCTTTTTACAGTCACTTTTACCCAAAAATGAATCTAAAAAAGTATCAAACTGATCAAATAACACACTTTTATTTCTTATCAATCAATAACTTACACGATAAAACACAGTCTTGAAAACAGACGTTACACATTGTCACGTGATTACATTTTAACCACACCACAACCACCCAAAACGCCATCACACAAACCATTAATTCGATATCCTGTGAGAGTAAAAGTTTAACACTGGAGGACTGGCACAGTGACAAGCATAGGGAACAACACACAATCAACATCATATTATGATTATCAGGATGAAAGCGATGCCGAATCACCTAAAACAGGTGCCAAATCTGGCGGCGAGACTGATGGTGGCTATACCTATGAAGATCTGATAAATATGGGTTTTAGCGAAGAACGCGCCCAACGCTTTATCGATGAACACTCCAGCCAACCCGCCTCAACAACAGAAGAAGAAACCGAAACAACTGAAGAAACAGATTCAACAAACAATAATCAGCGCACATCAAACACAGAAGAAGAAACGGAAGCGGAATCAGAATACAATGGCTATAGCGTTGATGAGCTGATCGAAATGGGTGTTGATCCTGATGTTGCAGAAAAAATTGTCAGCAATTCTGGCGACACAATTGAAGATCAAGACGTAGACGAAGATGAATCTGAGACAATTGAATCTGAGCTTGATGATTCAGATAAGCTCACAGCTGCTGACCTTGAAGACATGGGCCTGGATGAATCAGTCGCTGCTTATGTCACTGATATGTTTGGTCACACCTATGGTACAGATGAAGCCAAAATTACAGGTAAAGAACTCAATAGCATTATTGAAGATGGTGATTTAAATTTATCTGCAAGCGGCAAGCTTTCTGTCCCCTTAAAAACATCTGATGGCTACAATATTTATGAGTTATTGCAAGAATCTGAATTAACACCGGAAGAAGCAGAGTTTTTAATTTACGAAGCCAGCGAAGACCAAGTCTTAACCAAAGAAGATTTCAAAAAATACGTTGATGAAGATGGTACTTTATCCGATGCAGGTCAGCGACTCTTAGGTGATAAAGAGTTCGAAGGCAACCCTATCAGCATACAAGATGCAATTTCTGGCATTGAAGAAGATGCAGAATTCACTCAAGAACAACTCGAAGAGCTTGGTTTATCTCAAGAGGTCTCTGAATACCTCACACAAGACGGTCCACTAAGTGGCTCGGAATTAATCAGCCTTATTGAAAATAGAGCACTTCAAGCAGGTAAAGTTGATGATAGCGTAGAGTTTCGCCCTATTGGTTCTACCACAGAAGTCCCACCAGATGGGTTAGCTATGCCCGCCTTAATTGACTCAGGTCTACCCGTAGATGAAGCTCAATGGTTGATGGATACCTATGGTCAAAAAGGGTTAATCTCTGAAGAAGATGTAGAAAAATACATTGATACTCCAAAAGCTGGCGGCGCAGAACTGAGCGAAGAAGCACGTGAGCAGTATGAACTCAAAGATAAAGATGCTGATACGCTTCTTGAAGATGGTGCAACCTATGAAGAGCTTATTGCACTTGGCTTTTCATCTGCTGATACAAGCTATTTAATTGCCTATCATGGTGATACTAAAACCAAATCTGTCGATAAAGAAACAATTGAAGAGCTACAAGAGAAAGGCTTTATCGTGGATGATCCAGATCAAACTGATCCACAACGACTTATGCTGCAAGGGGAAAAAGGCATATCAGCAGATGAAGCCAACGAGCAAGCTGCAGATTTTGCAGGTGGTGCAGATGAAGACTCGGCAATTGTGACTATTGCTCAAGATGGTACAGGTAACTTCTTTTCCGCAGGCTCGGATAAATTCGGGCCAGCATCAAATGTCAATATTCAGCAGTCTGTTATTTACTCACGAGATAAAAACGAAGATGGTAAACCAGTTGGTGACTACAACCCAACCAATGGGGATGACCAAGGTTTATTTGATAAAGATGCACTAAAGTCACTCGGATTTAATCAAGACCAAGTTGATGCTATTTTTGAACATGCCAAGAGCGCTGACACCAATGATGAAGTGCCCGGCAAAATCACAATGTCTGAGCTTAAAAATGCCATCATTGATGACGTTGAAGGTATAGGTGCTATTTCAGAAGTTGTCGGCCAAGCAGTTGTGATGCGTCAAAATGGTGAGCCACGTTTTGAAGAACAAGATAATATGGACTCCCCTTTTGCCCCAACGCAACAAGAGGCCCAATGGCTTAATGAAAACTATGGTGGTGGCGATGGCCTAACGGAATCAGAACTTGCAAATGCATTAGAAGATGGTGTTGTGCAAATTATAGATGGCAGCCTACAGATGACTGCTCACGGCAAGTCGATGGCTTTTGCCGATAAAGGCCCCACAGATGGCGATATTGATTCTTATCAAGAAACCCTTGTACGTCGTGCTTACCTTGAATTTGACCCAAATGGTGTGGGTAATGAGCGCTCTATCGATCTAGACACCATGATGGACATGTACAATGGTAATTTATCAGAAGCTGATGCGAAACTTATCCTGGAATGTTACGGCGATGGGGAAACATTAACCCAAGGCCAATTAACAGACGCGATTAAAGAAAACCATGTCATTATTTCTGAAAAGTCTGGTGATGCAGAAGGCAGTGATTACACCTTAAAAATCACACCTAAAGGCTATGAAGACATGGCTGAAAAGATTCTTGATAATCCTGACAGCCCATATATGAAACAAATTGAAGGCATTCTCAATTATCCAGAAGATAAAGGTCTTGAGACCATCAATGTTGATCAACTGCAAGAGAATCACGGCTTATCCAAAGAAGATGCCTATGCTCTTGTGGCTCAATACGATACTGACGGCGATGGTGCATTGCGTCCGAAAGAATTACTCTCTGCAATTCTTGCAAACTCAATTACGCTAAGTGATCAAAATCAAATCACCGAAGTTCATCTTGATCCAAATAATACAGAAGTTGGCCCATATACAGTTGATGAACTTGCAGATAAGATTGAATGTGAAGAGCCTGCAGCAGAAGATATTGCGAGCGCTATGTTCTTGGCTTACGGCATTGACCCTGCAAACGAGAACAAACAGCTTACAGATCAACAGGTAGAAGATTACCTGCGTGATCATCCATACCTCACGCAAGACAACGAAGGTGTTATGCGATTGGTTGAAGGTGGCGAAAAACCTAAAACTGATGATGTGTGGAATGCACTTACGTCAGATGACGATCAAACAGACATTAAAATGCCTCATAACGATGACCGTGAAGCAAGTAAAGACACTCGCTACAAAGACTCAGACTGGAAGAAAAACTCTACTCTTTCTCGTGGTGAAACCTACGTCTTATCCAACTACTTGCATAAAGAAGGCTATGGTAACCTCGGCGATGCAGATAACCGCACCGATGTTAAGAGCTCTGACTTACACCTTACGCGCAAAGACATCGAGAAAATGGTGGAAGAAGGTATTCTTACCCTTAATTCCGACGGTAAGGTTGACCTTACAGCCAAGGGTGATGCCATTATTGCAGCAAACTCAGCGGCAGATACAATTGCCTTCTTTGATTATGCCGAAGAGTCTGGTGAAACCTATAAAGATGAAGATGGTAACCGGGTTATCACTAAAGACGCTTGGACTGACGATAAGAAATTCCAAGAAGGTAAATGGGAGTGGAGAAGCCGAGATCTACAAATTGAAAATGGCTTTGATCCAGGTGATGGTGGTGCAACAATTGGCGGCCTGCACTGGGCAATCAACGAAGGTTATGACCATATATCCTATGATCCTGCGAAAGATGAGCCAGGCCCGCAACATGAGTCCATTAAAATGGATTAAAAATCACGCAAATCAACTATGCAACAGCCCTAAAGTTCAGCAAAAGCAGTATCGGTTCGCCGCTACTGCTTTTTTTATAGCATGAAATCATGCAGTATAAAGAGTCCTTACAGCCTTCTTAAGGGAACTTATACCGTGCAGCAGTTATCATTATTTCTCAAAAGCCCTCTTCGGCATGCCCTGTCGGGTACTCTTATTCTTGCTATAGCTTTTGGCTTTGGCCGCTTCGCCTACACAGCCATTTACCCACATATGATGCAAGATCATCTTATAAGTCTGCAACAAGGTGGCTATATAGCCTCTGCAAATTATTTGGGTTATTTAATAGGTGCTCTACTCTCAGTTCGAATAAAACAGCATAACGCTTCGCTTTATACACTTATTGCAACTGTTGGCAGCTCATTAGGTTTATTGCTCTTAGGCTTTGTGGACAACATTTGGGCCATTATTGCTATTCGACTCATTGCAGGTGCTTTAAGTGCTTTTGCCATGGTAGCTGCTTCAATTTGGCTTTTGCAGAACCTACAACTTAAAAACTATGCACCTCTATTGTATGCCGGTGTTGGTAGTGGTATTGCACTTTCATCAGGTCTGATTATTCTAGGAGAAACTCTCAACTTAAGCAGCCAGAGTTTATGGCTTTTTATTGGCATCAGCACACTCGTTCTTGCAAGCTTTGCAATACCAAGCTTATTGAGCCATAACCAAGTTTCGCCGTCACATTCATCCTCTGCCCTAAATACACCAACTTTAAGTGCTAAAAGGCTTATTATTGCCTATGGCTTAACTGGATTCGGTTACATCATGACTGCTACATATTTACCAACATTGGTTAAACGAGCTTTACCAGAGCTGGGCTCAACAGAACTTTGGGCTTTATTTGGTCTTATGGCTGCACCATCGTGCTGGGTCTGGCACAAATGTCACCTTAAACTTGGTCATCAAAATGCATTAATTTTAAACCTGCTCGT
Source organism: Gammaproteobacteria bacterium UBA6940 (assembly GCA_002450655.1). Lineage (GTDB taxonomy): Bacteria > Pseudomonadota > Gammaproteobacteria > Pseudomonadales > UBA6940 > UBA6940. The sequence continues at coordinate 34,437 of DJZY01000057.1, forward strand.
TCAAGGCATTGGCGTTATTTTGCCTGTGGTTTTACCGAACTCCCTTGGCTATCTTTGCTCTGCTGCACTCACAGGTGGCACTTTTATGGGCACGGTGACGCTTGTCATTTCAGCAGCGCAACAGCATCAGAAACCAAACCTCATCGCCCTTTTGACACTGTTTTACAGCATCGGGCAAATACTTGGGCCACTCGCTGCAAATATTTTATTTGGTATTACAAATACTTTAAATTCAGCTTTGATTATTGCAGGATTAGCACTTATTATTGCAGCAGCATCTTGCCTCAAACAATCTCAAGAAATTCTATAACTTGATGAGCTTATAAACTTATAATAATAAAGCATTATTTGAAACTTCCTTCATGATAACTTTCATTTGCTTAACAGAAATTGTGTGTACATATGTCTGTTTGTTTCTTGCAGGCTATCCTAAACATTTTGGATACATACTAAATATCAATTAATTTCGTAACCAAATATTCATTATAAAGCGCAGTAATTGTAAAGTAGCGAAATTAAATTGAATTAAATTAAATGACAAGCTAACATGCCTATTTTACTGGAGCTACAATGCCTATTTCAGGATCTTCAAGTCGCCATCCTCTAGATGAGTTTCTTAATAACATTCACGACATTGCTCACCAAGACGGTGAACACAATAATAATTCAAGGCTAGGCATCATTGGTACTACTCATACAGCTATCTTACCTGTGACCAAAAATTTTGATTCCTTGAAAGATGCAACCTCAAAAACTACTTTGAGCACCATTGATCCCAAACAATTTACCCCAGATCAACCAGACTGGAAAGCCTGTGCAAAACGTCTAGGTCTGGCTGAGACTGCTACACCTGAAGATGTCTCAGAAGCAATCAAAGATAAGGTGCTTGATCATATGCATCAGCAGCAAGGCCACTTTTATGTACAGGGTGCTATTGGCAAACCAGGTGATAAAGATCAGAACTGTCAAAGCTTCAATGTTACACATGCTCTTGTTGTTGAGAATGACTCTGGCGAAAAACGCCCAATTGATGATGTCTATCGTATATTCACTGATAAGCGTGTACGAGCTACTGATTCAAACAGCGCAGGTACAATTCAAGTGTTTATCCCCTTAGACAACAAATCCAATAAAATTGCTGCAACTGCCAATGAATACAAGCAGTTTCAATCTCTTTTATATAAAATTGGTAAGAAAGAAGTCTACGAAGAAATGACAGGTCAATCACTGCATAAGAGTGCTACAGCTGCATTTAGTTATAATATGCAACCCTATCGACTATTGGCACCTAACTATGTTGGCGACACTCTAAATACAAAAATGATCATGTCTAACTTTGTAAAACAACTGGGGGGTCCAGAACGATATATGAAGTGGGCCCAAGATTCAATTGCACACCTAACTGCTAATCGCAGCATTACAGCTCGCAACACTAATGGAGATCCAGTAAAGCTAGGGCCATTGCCTATTAAAAAGCCACTTGATTTTATCAAAGCGGTGTATTTTGATAGTGGTAAAGCAATTGTTGCTAACAAAGTTTCAGATATTATCAACAACGGAATTTCATCTGATTTTGAACTCAGACGCAGCACAAATAAAGCTTATGATCCAATGGTTGAGGAAAGCTATCCAGATAATCCAAGTGTTCCAAAACTTCCAGTCATTATGGACCTTATTGGACAATTTCAAGCAGACCCGTCCAAAATTAATTTTAATAATCCAGAGCATGTCTTTGCTATTTCTTTATTGCAATACCATATTGAAGGCTTGGCGGTTCAGCATGATTTCAACTTAAATTTGCAAAACGAAGCCTACTCAAATAGAGCCAAGGCGACTGATACAGGCTATCATGGTATTCAAGCTTTAAACGAAGCTATGGAATCCAAAGAAGTTGCAAATATGTTACAAGGAGTCAAACCTGTAATACTAAAACAAGAAACCGCTTATTTACAGCTAGCTGACAGCGTTCCAACTTTTAATCTTCTGAACGATAACAGCTTTAAACATATCTCAGGCTCATCAAAACTCCATCCACAATTTGATCGAATTTTATGGCAAAAGCTGCCTATAGTACTTGGTGATGAAGGCTTTTATAAAGCTACCTCATCTAAAGAAAACTTTACAACTGCAGCAACAATGCTTGGATGCACAAAAAAACAAATTAAAGAGCAGTGGTTTGCTTTTGAGAATTGCAAAATTAATCATGTGACAGTGATTCAAGATGCTCCACATGATACCGATGATCAAGCAGCTGTTGCCATGCTCATGATCCTTAAACTTCATGGTAAAATTGATAAACTTACTCTTGCCGATAGTGCCAAGAACGTTGTCCAAGCCAAGGAATTTAAAACCAATTTTCCACGTGTATACTTAGAAACAACCCCATTTCTAATGATGCGCCTAAGGCACGAACCAGACTTTGAGTTGAGAACACTCTACCCTAAAAACGGTTATGAAATGTTCAAATATGATAATGGTTCACTCTATAATGCAAAAGGTAACTTCGCAGGTTTAATGAACTTTGTGCAAAAACAAACTCATGTAACTCAAAATGCAATGGTATCCAGAACAGATACATTGGAGTCATGGCAGGGCAAAATAAAACCATTTAAAGTAGCTGAAGATATGGCAAAACTAACGCTCTTCATAGGCCCTACTTCATTTATCAATGCGGTTTAAAGCATAATAGATCCTAGGTGGTGGTTTAATGGTCATACATTAGCCCCCTCTTTCCTATAATCGGATTATTTCTGGCGTTCTGGGTAACCAAGTAAGAACGCTAGAATAGTTTCACGGTATTCAAAATAAGATTAGTTCAATCCTCTACCTGCATATTGCTTGGCCAAGCGATGCATACTGGCTTCAAATAAATCAGGCAAGGTTTCGAGCTGCCAACCTAATATGCCCGCTTCCCCTTTAAATTGACGACGATCAATTAAAGCTTGACGGTGACGAGCATAAAGCCATGTTGATACAGCAACTGCGTCGCGGCCTCGACCGAAATGGATTTCACACTCAGGCCCCTTCTCCTGCATTGGCAATCCTGGGTCAGCCAAAATTGCAGCAGTATAAGCAGGGTCTTGTGGCTCATCGAAATCTATCTCATCAGCTGAAATCATATCAGGGTCAAGAGGCGAAGTGACTTGCTGCTCAGCTATCTCAGCTCTTTTATTCTCAGGATTTAGGGGAACGACTGGCGTATTAGTAACCTTCGGCGAATCAGCAGATGCCGTACTTTGCCCGGTTGACGCTTCCGCATTCATTAACTGCTCAATAACAGCATCTAATTCTTGAGCTTCTTGATCCAGAGTTACACCACCACCTGCTAAGTCTGGACCAAAAGGATGGGCTTCAGAAATCAGCTTAGGACGAGTCTGCTGTTGATTTGGGCGTGTCGCTGGCTGGTATTGAGCTTTGGAGGCGACACTATCCGCCTTGTCATCTTTATTAAAAAAATGACAATGTTTAGGTCGAACTAAATTACCCGACTCACTGGATGCTAAACGTATTACTAATAAATAGTCACTTGGGTTTTGGTAGCTGATACGCTGGAACCATTCGTTGTTTGTTAGAGTGCTTTCGGTTGTATCAAAATAGACATCAGCAAAGTATTGACCAAAAGTGCCACGAATCACATTTTGGTACATCGCCTTTTCTTCAGGCTCTAAGTCTTTTAGGGTTTCAAACCCTACATAGAGCCTGGAGTTATGAGGTAAGCGGACATTTAACGTTTGTGTTTGTGAAATGCCGCTCTTGAGTGGTATGCCTGTTAAACTGTGGGGCACTGTCTCGCACCCTGAGAGTACGAGACAGCCACATAGGCCTAGAGATGCGGCAACACCTTTAAGCCTCCGGATATTATTCCATTTCTTGTTCGTCGACGTTTTTAAGCCTTGAGCGATTGCCCATTTTGACGGCTGCATCCATAAGGAAGCTAAAGAAGCCTTCTTTATCTTCAATGCGATCTTTGTAGAACTCGGAAGAACAGAGCCCAACAGCGCCATGAACCAAGGCCCAAGCTGCTGCGATGTGGAAGTATGGCGGCACATCTGCCAGCTTGCCTTCTGCGATACGTGCTTTGATGACTGTTTCAAGTTGATCAACATTGGACTCTCGAATCTCATGTAGACGCTCAATCAATCGGCTTAGCGATTCATCTTGAGCACATTTTTTTTCAAGACGATCAAAGAGTGCGTATCGAGCTGGATCAGCCATTCTGAACTGAAAATATTCTCGAACTAAACGATCTTTGTCGTCATCCGGTTGAATATTTTGCAAGATTCCTGCCAGTTCTTCTTCGTAGCGAATTAAAAGTAAAACATAAATTTCTTGTTTGGAAGTAAAGTGTTTGTAAATAGTCCCTTTCCCAATACCAACAGCATCAGCAATTGTTTCCACAGTTACTTTATCTTCATCCTGCTCTAGGAATAATTTTAAGGCTGTATCAAGGATTAATTGTTCTCTTTTTCTAAATTCCTTGACTCGTAATGTTGCCTTCTCTAATCCGTCCACGAAGAACCTCCTTTTCTTATATTTGGCAGCTGAGCATTGCAAATAAGGCGGCACCGCAATATCAAAACAATACTTAATCACGCATTTTTAGCTAATATTTATACAGTTTTATACCTGTTACTGCGTTTGATTTCAAATCAAAGAACCGAAACATCCAAGCAGTGTCTTATTGATTATTTTTTTACGCCCGTATAAAAACGTGATTGTCCCTGTCTATCTATACCATTAAGCCTTGCTAAAGGAAACATTACTACTAAACTCTGGTCATGTTTTTATCGATCATTTTTAAATACGCACACTCAAACGACATTAATCTGCAATCAATCTTGTGTTGTTTTCAGTGATTTATCACAGATTATTCTTCTAATCTTGGCTATTATTAAAGTAAGAGATTTCTCAACATATCTAAAAATATCAGGTATTTCAGCCTAAACAAACTCATTTAATTAGACAAGGTAAACACACTTTGAGCGGATCAGCCAAAAAATCAATACGCAGTAAACTTGTGCACTGGTTGAATTACGACCCTGTTGTTCAACCTGAAGCCAAAAGTGATTTTGAGAGGCTTCGATACGAATTACGTCCATGTGACGTTATTCTTGTAGAAGGCTACTCTCGTGTCAGCCGCGTCATACGTTGGATCACAAATAGCCCATGGACACATGCGGCGCTTTATATTGGACGATTACACGATATAGAAGACGAACAAGCTCGAGAAAGGCTACAACAGTTTTTAAAATGCTCCCCGGACACTCAAATTGTGATCGAAAGCCAGCTTGGCTATGGCACTATCGCAAACCCTCTGAATCTTTATCGGAATGAACATTTACGTATTTGCAGACCACAGGGCCTTAATCACAAAGATGCTCAAGATGTAAAACGCTATGCCATATCCCGTTTAGGTGTCGATTACGATGTGCGTCAAATTTTTGACCTTGCACGCTTTCTATTGCCATGGAATTTATTACCAAGACGTTGGCGCTCAAGCTTGTTTAACCACAAGCCTTCTAAAGTTCAAAAAACAGTCTGTTCAACCATGATTGCCGAAGCATTTGGTTATGTGCAATTTCCAATACTGCCTTTGGTGAAACGATCAGATCAACATGGCGTACAACTTTTTAGACGCAATCCAAAGCTGTGCACACCATCGCATTTTGACTATTCACCCTACTTTGAAATTATTAAATATCCGTTTTTAGATTTAAGTCATCAACCATCTCATCGACTCCTGCCATGGAAAGGCAATGTATCGCTTACTGCACGAGAAGCGAGCCTCTATATGGCCGACGAAATTGATCAAAGAGCACCTCTTTATGGCGAAGAGCTGCTGAAACAAGTCCAAGAAAAAGAAAAAGCAGAAGAGGACGATTCAGGCAAGGATAAAGCTTAACTATGACGCAAGAAGACGCTCTCCACTTTTTAAAAGCTTACGATCAATCAGAAGCATCTTTAATGAATCAGTTTCAAGTGTATGCAGATCATCACAATGAGATTGATCGTGCTATTACATCTACAGCAATTCAGATCATAGAGAAAACAAGGCAAATCCCACCAAAGTTTTCTTTAAGACAAGTGTTTCAACGCTACCCTATTCAAACAGGTGAAGGACAAACACTTTTTCAACTCATCTCCCAACTGAACCATATTTCAGACTTGGAAGCGCAACAAGCCTTTATTCAAGAATGCTTCTCTATAGCGCCTTGGATGCGTGACGATGAAAGGCGTGACCGATTTTTTAATACAACATCCACTTGGGGGCTCTCTGTCGCGCAACGTTTTTTCTCATCTTTTAAACGTCGCAAAAAAAATGAAGACTCTTTTGGTGGCCGCTTAGCTGACAAATTTGGCTCGCCAATTATCCATAAGTCCATTATGCAGGCAGTGCACCGCCTCACTGAACCACTCATTTATGCTGATGAAATTGAAGATGCACTGGCAAAATCAAAAACAAAAACAGCATTCAAAAAATTGCATATAAGACCATCATTTCCCTATGCAATATCACATTCGATTGCACTCAAAAACCAACAAGGTTATATCGATCTCATTCAAAGAGTGCAAAAAAGCATGAGTCAAAATAGCAAAAAAAATACAGATTCAATCGCAGCTGCAAGCCATCGACGAGCCAGCATACATTTAGAATTACACCACCTCACTGGCCCTTTAGATATTCGCCAAGAAATGCGAGTTTTATCATTACAAGAGATGATAAAGCCGATTATAGAAGCAGCACAACAAGCACAAATAACCATCATATTAGCGACAACTCACAGCTATGGCATGCCTGTATTGCGGCAGATGGTATACGAACTCATCGATGCCTTTTCGACACAACCAAACCAATTTCAACCATGGATTGGTATTGAGATGTCTGCAGCAGAACCGAGTACTTTTGAGACACTTCAAGAGCTTGTTGAAATTGCAAAAAAACATGATATTCGAATCCCTGTTCGCCTGACCAAAGAGCGAGGCAAACCTTTTATAGAGCGCAATAACTCGGTACACCTTGCTTATATTGCGATGGTGCAATACACACTAAATAATGCGAAACACTTGCTCCCATTGTACGTCACTCACAATGCCTATAGCCTTGCAACAATCCACCATATTGCTAATGCACACAATACGATTGATTTTGAGATTCATCATCGCTGCGGTATGGGACGCCGTTGCCAAGAAGCTTTTGAGGAAGTCACAGAGCGCCAAAATATTCGATATGAAGCACCAATTGGCGAAGTGAAAAATCATCACCATATGATCCTGCAACGTTTGCGTGAAATTGCAGACCCTCATGCATTTTTAAATCGTCTATTTGATAAAGACACAACAACTGCTGGGCTTGTGACAAACCCTTTTTATAAAATGGATAAACAAAAACTCTCTCACGTGGATTTTTGGCGCGATCGCAAGCTTAAACCACACCAGCCCCATTTATCTGTATTAAATATAAGCGCAACACCAGAGCAGAAACCATCTCTGCAGGATCTAGCACTGCATTTACAGGCTTTAAAACAGCAAAAGCCTCTACTACAGCCAATCGAAAAAAGATATGAAATGCTACAGCAAGCCCATGCAAATGCTGTTGAACTTGGCCTACTTCTGGTGAAGCTTTTTGTTGATCATATGAATATTCCTCGCCATATTGCGGAGCTTCATGTGGAAGGTGCCTTGCGTCAACAAGCCCAGTTTCTAGATAAACCTGTACTCAAAAACGCGGCCCACGTGCAAAGTTTTCCTCAAGGGCAAATTCTTTGGATTGGCAGTGGTCAGCGCCCGCTTTCACCGCTTCTAGAGCAAATCACACGAGGACTATTACTTGGAAACCAAATCATTATTAAGCCAGCAACTGCAACCTATGACTTAATTGACCAGGTAATCCAATCATTCCGGCAAGCTGGCTTTACCGAAAACGACATGAGTGTAATTACACCTGATCGCACTGAATTGCAAAAGCTACTACAGACAAGTAATACCCTTGATGGCGTAATTTTCGACGGCTTACAGTCCCATAGTCGCCCTCTTGCAGAGCTCACACATAAAAACCAAAAGCAACCAAGTATTTCTTTTTGGACAACACCAGCAGGCCAATGTCGCAGCCCCCAAGGTGTGTGCTATATCGACGACACTGCATCAATGCAAGAGCTGTACAACCTAGCTCATGATGCATGGAAGCTTGGACCAATGGTCATCGCAACGACACCAGCTATTAGACCGCTAGTAGAACAAGCCTTACAGGAGTGGCGCGAATCACTCGTGATAGGTAATGCAGAAGCCCTTGATACCCACCTATCTCAAACACAAATGATGGAACCATTTCCTATTGAACTGTCACCTATATGCGTTGAACTCAACATAAAACTGCCAACAACAATTGCAGCCCCACAGCAACCAATGGCGTTTTTCCAAGTTTTAGAGCTAAACGATGAGCATCTTTTACCTTTCTTAAACCGTTTATCACAAGAAACGCAACTGAATCGCATTACACTTCTCACTCGAATGCCCATGCGTATTAAACATATTATTGAGCAGATACGAAGCCATGAAGTGCATCTTGGCTGGCCAAAAGACCAGACATATTTTGTCTTTAAAGGGCTTGATAATGCTGCGTTTGAGCATAGAACTCACCTTTTGCGCCACCAACGCTTGCACCCATGGAACAATAGCGGCCAATTCGACATTACAGAGCTTTAAAATGAAGCCCTAGTACATAAATTTAAGACTGTTTTTGTCGGCTTTCCCCCTCCCCATATAAAGCATGTTTACTCGCTCTCAAGGCATAAACATGCTAATCTCATCTCTCTTCTATTTGAATTGAATGCATAAGGAACTCCTATGAAAGACGTGACCATCTATACAGACGGTGCCTGCAAAAAGAACCCAGGACCAGGTGGATGGGGCTGCATCATGATTTATGGTGAGCACGAAAAAACACTTTGTGGTGGCGACTTAGAAACAACAAATAATCGCATGGAGTTAATGGCTGCTATTCAAGGCCTTGAAGCTCTCAGCACACCTTGTAAAGTCGATCTCTATACAGACTCAAAATATGTAAAAGACGGTATTTCTCAGTGGATTCATAACTGGAAAAAACGCAACTGGCGTAAAGCTGATGGTAAGCCAGTGCTTAATGGTGACCTTTGGAAACGCCTTGATCAAGCTCGCGATCAACATGATGTCACATGGAATTGGGTTAAAGGCCATGCAGGTGATCATTACAATGAAATTGCAGATCAACTTGCCAATGAAGGCGTCGAAAAAGTCTTAGCTGGCTCATAACCAACGTCTTTAACAAAAGGAATCTCATTCATGACAAGACAAATTGTACTGGATACAGAAACCACAGGTATTGAAATATCTGAAGGCCATAAGATTATTGAGATTGGTTGTGTTGAAGTTATTAACCGTGAAATTACTGGTAAGCACTATCACCAATACATCAAGCCAGAACGTGAGATTGATCCTGAAGCGCAAGCAGTTCACGGCATCAGTCAAGAAATGCTGGCTGACAAACCTGTATTTGCAGGTATCTCTCAAGAGTTCATCGAGTTTATCCGTGGCGCCGAACTTGTTATTCATAACGCGCCCTTCGACGTTGGCCATATCAATGCCGAATTTGCACGTCTCGCTGAGGCTGGCTTAGCAGAGCCTTTAAAAGTTGAGGATATTTGTACTGTACTCGACACCCTTACATTTGCTCGACGCAAGCATCCTGGCCAAAGAAACAGTCTTGATGCACTTTGTAAGCGATATGGTATAGATAACAGCTCCCGTACACTCCATGGCGCGTTACTGGATTCCGAGATTCTAGCAGACGTTTACCTTGCCATGACTGGCGGGCAAATGGAGCTCAGCTTCGGTCTGTCTGAAGGCAAGTCCTCCAATGATGCTGAAGGCTTTAAACCTACGCGTTTAAACTTAGGTGAGTCCAGCCTTAAAGTTATTCATGCGAGCGAAGAAGAACTTGAAGCACATCGGGAAATGCTGGCTAAGCTTGAAAAAAGCGGCGGCCAACATTATTGGGGCGAATAGATTGAGGACGATGGATGATCAGCAGCCTTAAAACCGCTGATCATCTTGATTTGACTGAGTCTTTTTCGATTGATTCGTTGGAATGCGTGCTGTTGCCGCCTCACGAGAAATAGCCGCAGCATTGCCCATCGGCGCCCAGATCGATTTTTGCTGGTACTCTGCACGACCGACCATAGTCCCAGAAGAATAAGTCTTACGCATGCGCAGGCAATAAACGCCGCCAAAGCGCTCACGCAATGTCTTTCCTAAGCTTACTTTAGCAGCACGCCAAAATGAACTTTGAACCAGCTCGCGACGGGATTCAGGTACGGCAAATGTTTTCTTTTTAAATGGGTTCAGATTCGACCCACCAAGGTACTCAACCTCAAAATTCATCAGAGAAAGCCAATCATATAAACGCTGACGTCGCACAAAATGAGCTTCACTTGGAATTTGCTTTCGTAGACCTGGTATATAGCGAGCCCAGCCAAGTAAACTTGCAGGATTAAACCCAATTAAAACAAGCTGACCACCTGGACGAATAACACGAGATGCTTCACGAATGGCCTCATGAGGGTTCATTACACAATCAAGTGTATGAAGCATTACAAATGCATCAAGACTTGAATCGCTAAAAGGAAGCGCCCCCATTGATGCGACTACAGGCTTACCAGCAGGCTTATCCCCAGGGTTCAACTGGATACTCGGCGATATCACATTATAGATTCGACGACAGGGTATCTGCGGCATTAATGCAGCAGTATCATAAACGCTGGATATGGCGCAGTGTGCACCAAAAAAACGCTGAGCTGCTCTCTCAACCAATGCCAGTTCTGTTGCAATAAACGGTTTGCCTAAAGAAGACTTAAACCACTGCGCGAGTAACTCTGGAGAGTAATAATGAGCTGTCATACTAATTTGCCCTATTGATACTGATTAAATGACCTTTACTGAGATCAAATGCCTATTTTTCGGCCCTAAACGTAAAATTTCCGTATAATTTGACGAAATTTCAACGGTGAGAGCGTTTGAATACATTTTATTTCATAGAGCTAAGGCAATATACTTCGCTTTAGCTATTTTAGTGTGAATAAGTGTATCAAATGCCTGCTTAGATATTACTCTAACAAGATCTAACGCCTATGAAAAGTTTGCCAAAGTCTCGAAAGGACCTCATTTATGACTCAAAGTAACATTGATGTTCAAGCAATCCCTATCTTTAATGATAACTACATTTGGATAATCATCAACGTGAACGCCAAAACTTGTGTTGCCGTCGACCCAGGTGACGCAGCCCCTCTTATTGCGTTTTTAGAATCTCAAAAGCTCACGTTAGAGGCAGTTCTGATTACTCATCATCATCAAGATCACACAGGCGGCCTAGACCAATTGCATAAGCAAATCTCTAATCTAAACGTCTATGGCCCTGAACTTGAATCAATTCAAGGGGTTACTCACCCACTTGAAGATCAACAAGTGGTGAAACTTGCAGCAATTGAAACTGTCTTTACTATCATGCATACACCTGGACATACTGCTGGTCATATCTGTTATTATGCCGAGCATCTAGGTGAATCACCCTCTTCAGACCAACAAAAGCCTTGGTTGTTCTGTGGAGATACACTTTTTTCTGGTGGTTGTGGCCGGCTCTTCGAAGGGACGCCAGCACAGATGTATTCATCATTACAGCGTATTTCTGGTTTACCAAAAAATACAAATATATGCTGTACACATGAGTACACATTGGCTAATTTGCGCTTTGCAAACCTTGTTGACGAGTCAAACTCATCACTGAAAAACTACATCACAAAAGTTGAAAACTTAAGAAGGGACGATCAAATGAGCTTACCTTCAAATCTAGCACTTGAGCTTGAGATCAATCCATTTTTGAGAGCAAATAAGCCAGCGCTCATTGCCGCTGCAAGTAGATTCAAAGGTGAAAAGCTTGAAGCAGGTGTTGATACATTTGCCGCACTAAGAGCTTGGAAGGACGTGAGCTAGACACTGCTCCATCGTTCTTAGGGCATGTGGCTCAAATTTTCAGCTAAAATATATAAACTAAGGTTGCGACTTATGTCCCAAAAACACAGAGCAACCAAAAAGAAAGATAATTTGTACCCATGTTAAACTTGAGTTACAAGACTTGTGTTTATTGACTATAAAGAAAATAAACAATAATGATGACCTCAAGGGTTAATATGGATCATTTTGACAGCAATTAGGCTCAAATCTATGCATTATCAAAACGAGACTAAGTCTCAATCACAGTCCAGGCGCTCAAAACCATTTCAATTGACGCTTCTCTGTACGGCTTTATTTCTGACTGGGTGTCAGTCATTTTCCGGTATTACTAAAGTACCCCTTAATCAACCAGAAGTACGCCCAAATGCACAGCAAGTTCAAAACAAAAGAACTCAAGTGAATCAGAATAAACCTGTAAAGACTTTGACTGAAGTCAATGTTGCACCAGAACCTGTATTGCCAGCAAATGCTTGGGAGTTTATTTTAGCGAACCCAGGCATTGACTATTCAATGAATCGTCGAATCAAGGCACAAAAAGATTGGTACTTACAGCACCCTGCATTCCTCAGTCAGGTGCTTGCTCGTTCAGAACCATTCCTCGGCTATGTTATTGATGAAGCAGATAAACGTGGCCTACCACGTGCCCTTGCGCTTCTTCCTATTGTTGAAAGCCGTTATAACCCTCATGCAATATCAAAAGCTGGTGCAGTAGGCACATGGCAGTTTATGCCTGCCACTGCAGCACACTTTGGGCTGCGTATGAACTGGTGGTACGATGGCCGCCGTGACATTGTCACATCAACTGATGCAGCGCTTACATATCTTGAGCAACTTCATAAACGATTCGGTGACGACTGGCTATTAGCACTTGCGTCCTACAACGCTGGTGGCGGTAATGTGAATAAAGCGATTCGTCGTAATGAAAATAGAGGGCGTCCAACGGATTATTGGCACCTTCCTCTACCTCGTGAAACAACAGAATATGTACCTCGTTTACTCGCACTTTTGGAAATCATCCAAGAGCCAGAAAAGTACAATGTAAACCTGCCTCAAATTCCAGTAGAAGCAAAGGTAACGGCGGTAGACACTGTAGATCAAATAGATGTAGCACAACTTGCAAAGCTTGCAGGTCTGTCGGAAAAAGAATTTAGAACCCTAAACCCTGGGCTAAGACGTTGGGCAAGTGACCCTCAAGGCCAGTACAAAGTATTACTACCTACAGACAAAGCACCTGCATTTATTGCAGCACTTCGAAGTCTACCAAAAGAGCAACGCACGACATGGCGACGTCATACTGTCCAACCAGGTGACACAATCAGCCAAATCGCCAATGCACATAATTTACCGACAAGTGAGTTTAAGCGTATTAATCAGCTCAATAGCTCGTTTATTCGTGTAGGTCAAAAACTACTTGTACCTCAAAATGTGCAAACCCTTGCAAGCGCTGGCTCAAGCACTGCGAAAATACAAAAAACAAGTAATTCACCAAGTAAACTTGTTACATCTAACAATGGTCAAGCTGTAACCCTCTTGCCAAAAAGCGTAGATCATACTGTCCAAGCAGGTGACACCCTCTGGGACCTTTCAAAACAATATAAAACATCGGTGCGATTGATTGCTGCGGAAAATAATTTATCAACACGCAAACCTCTTAAAGTTGGGCAAGTGCTTACGGTGACTTTATCAGATGGTGTACACACTCAACGAGTGAGCTACAAAGTACAAGCTGGTGACTCTCTTTATGGCATTGCAAAACGCTTTAAAGTCTCAATAGGTGATATTGCCTCTTGGAACTCGATTGATAAATCCAATCATATCAAACCTGGTCAACAGCTCACGCTTTTCCTCAATAACGAGTCTTGACCATTAAAGAAACAGCTTTGCTTGTAAATACCCAGAGTGTTTAGGCTAAGCTGTTTCTAATGCCTCCCCAGCAAAATTAACCACTGTTACCCTTGAATGATATCCTTCCGCAGCGCTTCCTCGGCGACTTAATAAAAATTCAGCCGTATCTTTATCGACTTGCGACCAAGGTTCACCATATGAGTTCAAGCTTTCTCCAGAAATAATATCCTCAAGTTCTTCATCTGTCATTTGCAATGAGATACCCGGGGCATCATTGCTTGCTTCATTCAAAGCATCGTCGAAAATTTGTTTATTTTCTGGTGATAGCGAAGCATAAAATCCTGTTAAGGCACTTGGAAGTTCATGGGAAGCATCATCGTATATATCCGCCCCCTCATCAAAATAAGAAATAAGTTCTTGAGCCATTTTTTCTTTGACAGTCTGACCATCAGTCCCTACTTCATGCTCAGGCAGGTTGTCGAAATACTCATCAGCATCTTCATGGCCTTGGCGAACACCCTCTACAATTTTGGAAAATTCTTTATTAAACTTCAGCCCAGACAGGCTGTCTTCTTCTAGCTCTTCTGAATCTTCATCCAGCTCATCTGTTTCGTCTAACTCTTCTAGTTCAGGCGTTTCAGGATCAAAGTCAATTTCAATCAGCATCACCTGCTCTTCAATAAACTGACTTAGCTCTTGCGCCTCATGCTCATCAATAACACCATCATCAAGCATACCCTCTTCAGCTGCATGCTCAATGGCTCGTTCTTCAATTTCATTTAAGAGTGCTTCACGACGACTTGCGGGCTCAACATGTTCAAGTAAACGATTGGACTCATTGAGAGCGTCTTTCAATAATTGGTCAGCATCACCTTCAAATTCAAGATCTCGCTCGTGCTCCCAACCATTTACAGAGTTGATGCGGTCGGAATAACGAGATGCCTTCTGGCTCCACTTCTCTTGCAAAAAGAATTCTTTTGACTCACCCTCATCCTCAAGCCATTCCTGCTTGCCTTCTGAGTCTTGAATGCTATAGCTCTCTTCACTTTGAGATGTTGGACTAGAATTCAGTACCCTCATCGTTTACTCCTCCAAGATAAAATCCTTCTTTTTCCAAGCTAGCATTGTTGAGATGGCATTTTGTAACTTTAGTGTTAGTATTCACTGATAATTATGTATATAACTTAGAAATACCCTCTTTTCATTTTCGTTATACCCTCGCTCAACATGGCTTTAATACTTGTTTTTATTCTAAAAATCAGGTTTCACCGACGAATAACATTACAAACTTTATTTTAATCGTTTTTTTAAAGTGTTTTGGCTATCGAATTGAAGTTACTTAAGTCAATAACTTTGCTACAGAACCAATCTAGCTATTCAGCTAAAGCAGCTTTACTATCAACTTAAGCAGGAGGCTTAAGCGTTAAGAGGGAAAAATGAACGCGCTTATTCTAATTAGCTTTCGTTTCGGCTGATGAAGTCATTGCATGTTGCACCGAACTAAGGCAAACAATAATTATAAAAAATTTTTTGAAACTCCGACCTTAAACTCAGGTGAGACGCGTTTAAATCAGTAAGTCATAGATTTAAACCTTTTCCAGTAATCCAGAGGTCCTCATTCAGGTAAGGATGTTACATGCAAACACAGATATCAGAAGCATTGAACAACGTAAAAAAGATATTCGCTGCAAAAAAGGCGCAACTCTTTCCACAAAAAAAGAAATTTAACGTCACAGCCGAGCAAAAAACTCATTTAAAGCTTGTCAATGCTTTAACGAAAATTACAAAGCTTATAGACACACAACCAGAAGTCATGAAATCTTGCGAAAAAGCAAAGTTCCTGGTTGCTAATGCCCCTCTTGGCACTATACCTAATAGTCGAAAAATACTGGAAACAGTTGTTGAGCAGTTAGAAGCAGTTAAAGACCGTGAACCGCAAATTAGATACCCCCTTGAATATTTAAAACCGCTTATTGAGGAATACTTATCAGCGGGAGGTCATGCTAAGGCAAGTTAAAAACGCTTTTTATTTTACCCAGTCTTTTAAAAGGCCTAAGTCACGAAATTGGCCTTTTTCATCAATTGATAATCGCACATCACTTGGGACACCACTTAAGTTTTGACCTTTTAAACAGCTGGTGACCATCTGAGCATCATTTTCAGATAAAAAGATCACTTCTTTTAAACGTCCATGCCCTTCTTTATTACCTTTAAGCGGTTTATCCCCATAAGTACCGCCCTGCATGTCTATTTTTAGATTAGTAAAGCGCAGAATTGCTGGCACTGTATTCCCACGATTAATAATTGTTTCTGGTGACAAATGAGACTGTGCATAGCTGCGCATATAGGTGGCCAAATCAGCATCGAATGACTTAGATGCTGCAAGCTTTTGACGATCTTCTAAGGGTATACGAGAACTCAAAGCATTTGCTTTTACTGGTTGAGACTTAGAGAGGTATTGACCACTGGCTACGCTTGCCATACTTCTATAGGCTTCAGCATATGGTTTTGCACATTGCCAGTCGCAAAAGACTTTGATAAAAAATAGGTGTCTCCAAAAAAGAGACGACCGCCTTTTTGCACCTTGTCCATTGAAAGTTTGCCAGAAGTTAATATCTGAGTTGTGTATGTTGTTCCATGAAACTTAGAATAATCAGCTGCTTGTGGCATATAAATAGTCCTAGTTATTTAAAATAATATGCAAAAAGCCATTATGCATAAAAAGGTAAAATAATTTCAACCCTTTTAAATTCAATATGTTAGGACAATAAAGGCAACTTCTATCGGACGACCCGATTATAAAGTGACATCAAACACATGCTCAGTTAAGACTTCTTCATCCAAGGTTTCGGTCGCAACACGCCATCGACCCTGTTGATTTGGGAGAAGTGTTTTGTAGGAACTTGCGCGCCACTGATCACTTTTAACATCTATAGCAACGCGAGACATAAGAAGACCTTGGTAATACCAAGATTGATAGAACATTTCCCCATCAGAGTTTGTTATTTCATTAAACCAAAATAAACGCGTAGGCTGATTTTGCTGAATACGAACCTGTTTACCGAATCGGTTAGCTGGCTCCAAATCAACAATATTATAGGTTAAAGCTGAGCGAGTAATTCGATGGTCTGTTTTCGGTGGCTTTAAATCTGAAAACGGAAATGAGCGCTGGGATAACCCTAAATAAAAAGGTTCGCGAGCATTAGCATTATTAAGTTGATGAGACTTTTCTGGCGGTACAATTGGCTCACTTTTAAAGTTCAGCTCTGGCATTTTTGATTCTTGCAAAGGCATTGGGTTCATTGAATCAAAACTTAAGCTCTGACTTTGCGCAACTTGAGGTGCTTGAGACTCTCTTTGCTTCGTCTCCTGCGTTAGTTGAGTGTCTTGAGGCACTGCCAATGCCAAAGGATTCACACTGATATTCTCTTGTGCAGGCTTTTCAATAATGGCAGGTACTTCTTCTACAATAGAAACACGAGCATCAGCAATCATACGATTTAATTCAGCATCAGAAACTGGTTTAGATGGGCTGCTTGAGGCTTTGGATTGAGGTGATAATTTCTTCGATGAACCACTCTCATCAAGTTGCACTGCTTGCGGCATGGCAATCTCAAAGGGTTTATCATCGGAAAAGTAACGACTATTTGTGTCATCCCAGAGGAAGCTAAAAACACGATTCATTTTAGAATCCCGAAGGCTTGAATCATCGTAGTCAGCAACAGCGTAACGTGCAGAAATAACAATAAGGCCAATAAGAAAAGCCACTGCGACGGCCAAAACAATCCCTAAAAACCACCAAAGTGGATTCATTATCGGCATTTGTTTAAGTAATCGGTTCATTGAAAGCCAGCTTTTTTTGTCATTGTTAAGCCATATTTAGGCTATTTTATGCCTCCAATAGTATCGCATCTATACCGATTACACTATTAAACTTATGTAAAGGGTTTGTAGGCGCAGAGCATCAAGAAGATGCTCTCTTTTCAATCACTTAAAAGATATTAAATTTATTTATCATCAGATGATTGATAAATACTCAAGCTATCTGCTGTACCAACAAACGGCAAGCCACCCTTACCTTGAGCATAGGTGATTAAACCTACATAGACTTCATCCCCGTATGCTGGTGCATCACCAGGAAGCTTTGCATGGGCATTATATGCAATCCAGCGATCCTTTAACTCACCTGGTTTAGGGTTAGGTACCTGCCAAAATACCCTTAATGTTTTATCTTCCAAACCTTGGATTAGGATATCAGCACGGCCATTCAGTGCTTTATCGACGCCAACATCTGTTACCCAAGAATAGCCATTAACAGTGTTCTTTCCTTCAACAGTATTAAAGTGGCTACCACGATGCCCTACTACTACATGAGATGACACACGCTCATCTAAATTTAAACTATGCACTTGCAAACCTGCAAATACGTAGGTGCTGTCGCTATGTTCCGGGGTAAGCTTTACATCATCAGGCTTATGTATGCCAATATTTCGCACCACAACTGTAAATGGGAATCGAACCTTTTTGGCATCTAGCCTGCCTTGAGACTGGTTAAAATGAAGGGTTTTATCATCAGTATTATCTTCAAGGAAAGCTTGATACCGACCATCTTTTGCTTCCACCAAAGGCAAGACATCAGGATTATTAACAACATAATCACTTAACGGACCATTTGTTGTGAACTCATCTTGAAAAACAAGGGTGCCAAAATCTTTTTCAACAGGCGCGCTTGTACCACACGCTGTCAGCCCCATACCAAATAAGACAGAAACCGCTTTACGCTTTATTTTATGCAGCATAAATAATCCTTTAACTCTTTAAATTAAACATTTTTTTATGGTTTAACGAACGATGAAGCAAAAGCAACAAGTTGGTCAGACATGGCTTGTTGAGACTCTGGCTCTGATAAAATATGCGACATTTCAGGCTTGTATTGAACGGAAACAAGCCCTTTAAAATCAACAGTTGAATGCATTTTAAAAAACTGAGACTTGTGATTATATTCGCCAGACCAATCCCCTGTATAGACAAAGCTCATACGAACTTGACGAGCTACAAGTGTACGATACCCCGCTTCCACTTCTTCTTTAGGTGGGTAAACCCACTCAAAACCACCATCACCTAAATCAATAGCTTCACCGGTGACCATTGGCATGGCTTTGCCGATAAGCTTTTTAAAACGATTAATCCAAGGGCTCAGCCTAAAGACCTGCTTGACATAGTGAACACAATAATAAGACCAATTTTGAAAACCAAAATGATCAATGCCCATAATGCCAACAACTCGATCATCTTTTACGGCGAGCTTAAAACTATTCTGAGAACCGGAACACAAACCATACATGACCACTTTTGCAGTGTGCTCAAGCATATAATCAGTAATAACCTGATCAAGAACAGCTTGGAGCTCTTGTATTGTACGCTCATCATCCGTCATGCTTTCGTTGTCTAGACGAGTGCTTGAGTCACCAAGTTGGCATAAGTCTACGCGCAATGCCAAAAACCCTGCTTTCGCTAAAGCTCGTGTAAATTGAACACTTGAACGACATGTACCCACATGGTGAACAAGCCCTGAGTTTGGAATAACCACAAAAGGACGATCTGGAATAATAGTTTCAGGCTCAACAATGACACCGTGTAATTCAAATTCAGGTCGGTCAACTGTAAAAATACGCTCTTTAATCATAAATCTGGCCTAGTGCTGAATCAGTCGTGTGAGAGAAGTATTTAAAATATCAGTTGGATTCACAAACCCACCGACAGTATTCACAGTGCCCCACTCACTTTGAGTATCTGCAGGCTGAGCATGCTCTACCTCGTAAGGTAAGTGTGCTTCCTCTCTGTCCGCAATCCACTTCTTGAATATTGAAGTTTGAGGCGCGCCATAAATCACAACATTGGTATGCAATGTTTGTGGGTGGGCTTTTACCTTTGCCAGACCATCATGGAATGATGGGCTAATAGGATAGCCATTAACCCACGTCATACCTGCTTTTTCAAGCCTTGAGGTAATATGTGGGCCTGATAGCTCATTTAAGTATTGTTGACCATCCAATATGGGATCCCAGCAGATAACATCGGTGAGCTCTTCAAATGATGCAAGTGCATTAAGTGCAATCAGTGAACCAAGCCGTACAGCAAAGACTTTGACTTGACGTGCTCCAGTGGTTTCAAGAAGCCAACTCATAGCAGCTTTCGCATCTTCTAGAGCGGAATCAATAGAAAACAGCTGATCAGAACCACCACTGTCACCTGTGCCACGATAATCAAAACGTAAGCTTGGAATCCCTTTTTCCTGCAACTCCATGGCTAGTCGACGGATACCCCTATGTGAGCGTACATATTCCTGCCCCCACGGGTATAGAAATAAAACAGCATGATCTGCGACAAAGTGTGTTGTTGGCTCGTGGAATACACCATAACAAGCACAGGCAGACAGCTCAGAAACAGGATAGGACTTATTGACTTCTTGAGGCTCAAAAGTCGATTCTTGCTGTTCGATCTGGAAGAAAAAGGGTTTCATAGAAGCTCGCAAATCTGGTTAATCTATTCGCTCGAGATTATACCAGATCATGGTTTACTAGATAACTATAAGGATTACAAGAAGGCAGGACTACCATAGGATTGTGCAAATTACATGCGGCTCAAAAAGTTAAAATTCGAAGCGCTTTAATAGACGTGACACTTGTTCAGCTTTTGGAAATGGTTCAGCAAAAAGAGGATTGCGCATCTCAGATCTTAATCTAAGGGTCCAATAAGGGCTTGCATCTTCATGCCATATCACCTTCACATTCTTTTGCTTAAACATAGCTTTAACCCCTTTCATAAAGGCAAACATATCAGGCCAGTCCGCCCCCATTTCAGCCAAAGCTAAAAAGAGTTGCTGTGCAACGCGGTTTGCATCCTGTAAATCAGAGCATAAGGTAAAGGAGGTTTGCAATTGTTTGACTTGAGAGACTTTAAAGTTATTACGGTCTTCAGGAACCTCAAAATACTCCAACCAGCGAAGCTTTAAATGACTTTGCAAATACATCATCATTTCATGAGAAATAGCAACCTGACCTACAGCAATCTGGCCTGGCATCGTAATCAATAAGCGCTGTTGCGAAGTCATACGACCAATGGCAGGATAATCAATCTGGCCACTTGCATAAAACTCATTAAAGACAGAAAACATATCGTCAAGTTTATGTTCAGTGAGAAGCAACAGCCCCTGACCGATAAAAAACGCTCGTGTTCCAAGTGTAATAGCAAGTTTGCCCTTTGAACTAAGAGCAGCAAAGCCCATTTTAAAACAAGTGTTTATTAAAGCCCGAATTGGCAGCGCCTTAATTTTAAATTCAGAGCGCCTCTCGCCAAGCATAGCTCCCAAACCATGAGCCTCACCCCACTCAACGACACGCAATAATAATAAATGAACTTGAATAAAATACCCGTCAGCCAAGTAGTCTTGCGCACCTTCTAGCTGACCAAGCTCTTGAAGTTCAACACATAATATTTTAAAGGCCGATCGTCCCGGATCAGAGTCCGGCATAGCTTTGACACTTTCAAACAGTGTCTGGAGGTGGACAAAACGCTGCAAAGCATTGCGATATGGCTCTTCAAGCGTGAAATTAGTACCTGTATCAAAGCCTAAAATTTTAATGAGCTTGGTGTCAGGTAAATATTGAAGTTTAGAAGCAAGCATAACTTCTCGCGCCTGCAAAAAACGATTAAATGAAGCTTCAACATCTTCGGGATGTTCAAGTAAAGCCTCTGCATTTTGCTGATTCATTGCAGACTCAATAGCGGCAAGTTCATTTTGCGTTCGCCTCGCCAATGCATGGAGCTTATGTTGGTGTGCTGGAGGTAATTCAGCTAAATCAACCGTTTGTTCACAACGACGCAATAAATCAAGAACACCAAACAGGTAATCTTGTTTATGGGTTTTTAGATCAAAAAGCTCTTCAGGTGACTCTTTAAGATCCTGCGCGGAGAGATAGAGTTTTTGTGCTGCAAACCAAAAGGCCGCCGCTTTACCAAGTGCAGGTGAATATTGTTCAGAATCAATACCTAAGCGATGCGCTAAAAGTGCAGGTGCTTGCTTGACAGCTTCCATAAAGAAGCTTTTAGCGATCGCTGTAACCTTACTCTTTGATTCTTCGCTCAAACCTGCTCACCTTGTATATATAAATCTCTTCGTTGGGTATATTATAGTGAATATCAAAAGCTTAAATGTAACAAGAGTTTACATCTGATTCTTTTTTGCATCCGACCTTAGAAACTGATTATTCAAGACAAGTGTGTGATGAGAAATAATATCCCAGGGCTGTCTTAAAGCAATAACACGCTCTTGAAGGTTTGCCTGATCTAGAGTTCCCGAGAAGTATAAATTTGTATTAAAAGTAAAATACTGACCTATGACCATACCACGGATTGAATAACCCACATTTGGCCCCTGCCCTGGGTACCGCTCTGGCTCGACTTTTTTTTCACTATCGTCATCATAGACGAGTGCAATTGGCACATTAAAGTCTTCATCGAAATCAACAAAAGTAAGAAGGTCAAATCCTTTCTGAGTGGAAAACCAAATCCATGCATCTTGTCCAGATACTTCCTTATCAGCAAAGGCCTTTTCATGTTCGTCCATTGAACCATTGACAACTAAGGGCTCGTCAGGCCCCCAAGATGTCTGTATTTTACTTCCCCACAAGTTATAGCCATCAAGTGACACATTCACTCGAGGGGTTTTCACAATCATTTTCGCAATTGGTGGGATTTTAAAACGAGTCATCATTTCAACATGACTTTGATAAAAGTGCACCATAATTTGCATATCAAGCACTTTAGCACCTGCAATTTTGACTTTAGTTTTAGCGAACATTGAGTCAAACACAGGGCCATGCTGCACATCAACAATTTGTGTCTCTAAATTCGAATTATCTAGCTGTATTCGTGCAGACTCACTGAACAAGCCAGCATCAATCATA
Source organism: Gammaproteobacteria bacterium UBA6940 (assembly GCA_002450655.1). GTDB lineage: Bacteria > Pseudomonadota > Gammaproteobacteria > Pseudomonadales > UBA6940 > UBA6940. The sequence continues at coordinate 57,293 of DJZY01000057.1, forward strand.
ATTTTAAGTGAATCTAAAAGTGACTTTCCATCTGGTTTGCCATTTTTAAAATTAACCCCTTTAAAATAGAAGTCTGTCCAGATTAAAGAGTTTTCATCATCTAATTTCAAAGAATAATAGTCTGAATAAGCGCGCTTTTCATGCTCAGAAAAATGCCCTGCCTCATCGTAAGAAGCAGCTTCAAGAGGCAGCCCGGAACTGACAAGAGCACAGACATAGCGCCTTCGTTCACTGGACATATCGCCATGACGAGGATCAACCTGAATTTCAACTAGCTTATGTTGCCTATGTTGACCATTATAATATTGTACGGCGGCGTCTCGACAAGATTCATTGCCAAGGTGTTCATACATAAAAGACACTCGATCATACTCATCAAGCCGCTCTAAATGTCCTGACATTGGTATTTTTTTATAAGCAGGTGTGTAAACTGTCCACTCATCTGTCATTTGCGACCACTGAAACGGCACATTAGAAAGCTGTAAATCGCCAGACTCATTTCTATTAGCTTTAACAAATTGAATATTTTTAATGTCTTCGCCAAATAAATCACTAAAACTATTGGCAGAGATACGAACAGGCACTTGCGCTTGTGGTAATGGTTGAAAGGTTGTATTTTGAGCTGCATAAATTGGAGAAATAAAAGAACAGATAAGCAACCCTGCAATGAGAAACAGTCCTTGTTTCATGGATACATATACCCTTTTTTATTTTTAATTATGTTGATTCTTTTCCAAACTCATCTGCATAGGCGCTTAAAGTCGCCATTGCAAGATCCCTCATAAATGGCAAATGCTCCAAGGGTAAATCACCATGAATTAGGTGAGCCATAGTATAAAAGTCCACAGACTTTGGTCCACGTCGCTTCGCATTTGAGTGAGCCCAAAAAGCCATACGATACAAACGAAGAGCCCATTTTTGACGAATCGGTTCAAACACATGTTTCACACAATGTTCTATCACATTTACAGCTGCATCTGGAATATCGTTTTCAATATAGGTTTCTACATGATCACCAGCCTCAAACCAACCTGCAGCAAATTCACCTTGACGTAACCACTGGCCACTCGCATCCATCCCTTGGCGAATTTGAAATGGTGTTGGTTTTGTATCTGGATCTAGGTCTAATAAATAGACATAGTCATCTGCATCAAAACTCCGTGGGTTAACCTGCGTATCGTGTAAAAGCTCTACCCAATGTAAAAATTCAGGCTTAGGAATAATATTGGAAATACTGTTCCAGTGAAGTCCAAGTCTAAAAATAAACTCAACATACTCTTGGGTGACCTCAAGCGTAAATATGCTTTTTTGGAATGAACGGATAATGCGTTCACAAGCTGTCTTAGTGCTCCAGTCAGATGACCATACATCAATCCAACCAATATTTTCTTTGACAACACCAACAAAAATCTTAAACCCATGTTTACTTTTCATAAGGGTCATAATATTTTGTGCGCCAGAACCGTCAATACTGCTTGCAAGGTGTTTCACAACTTCAACTTCAGGCACAAGAGAATCATCTTCATTACAAGCCTCAGAGTTGCGAGTACGAGCCGCTCGAATAACATGGTCCAAGTCTGTATGCCTTGATGCGGGTAACCAGTTACGCATGCTGATGAGGCGACGTAAACCTGTTGGCGATAGTGTGTCAATAAAGTTCTCAAGCACCTGCAGCGCAATTAGAGAAACCTCTTCACACTTATGTAGCGCCATTAAAGGCATAAGCTCACGTATCTCTGAACGCTCGAAACTTAAGCCATGACTAAAGATATCAGCAAGGGTTTGCTCAGGTAAAAAAACCAATTGATTTTCGATACTATTAAAGCAATCAAACTCATCAACGACTTTGCCACCTTCGGAAATTTGATTCAACATGCTCAGAAAAGGATCTTGCCACTGCCAAGCACGATCGACCACATTGGATTTTGGTTGAGGAGCAGATGATTTCTTGATCTCTTCGTCAAATGCCATTTCCATCCAATTACGCATCACTTGTCGAACTTCGTAAGAGAACTGAAAACCAACATCACCAGCTAAGAGTAAAAAGTCGCGCAATGGCTCTTCAATAAGATCGATATGCTCTGTTTGCTTTTTAGTCTTCATTGAAATGAGATTTTTAACGGTTTTAACGATAGTCTCTTCAATTTTTTTCCATGCCTCTTGCGCAAACTGGCGAGAGTCACGAAAGTGAACGATAAGTTCATGCAAGCTTGCATGTACAATTTGCGCAAATGCTTCTAACTCTGCAGCTCTAGATCCTTCAGGATCAGTAGAAGTCGATGCTCCGTTTAAAATAAACTCATTCACAAGAAGGACTAGAGCATGATCAACGCGAGTCACGCCAGGTACATCAATGATGTCTTGCCATGCAGCTGGGTGGCCGCCTTGGAGTAAATGCTCACCATATTTTTGCAGTTGAGCCCGAATATCATTTTTATTACCATCTAATAGTGTTGGTGTACTCAAAACTCTCTCTCTTAAAAATAAAGAAGAAATAACTTAGATAGGCAGCGCTTCTACAATCTAAGCAGGTATATTCATTGGCGTATATCTATGTGAATACCAACATTATATACCCAAATTACAAGAGGGTATGAGCTGTCGGCAAAGAAAGTTAACAGATGGCGTGATCAGACAGATCTAAAACCAAGAAAAAACAATTCTATATATAAAGTGATTTGCATAAAAGGCTTTAGATATAGAACGTCAATAGACAGAGTGTATAACGGAACTGTTATACACTCAAGAGAAGAAAGCAGAGCTAGCCCTGCCCTTCTAATGTATCACTTATAGAGCAGCTTCAAGCTCAGGAAGTGCTTCGAAAAGGTCACCAACAAGGCCATAATCAGCCACTTGGAAAATTGGAGCTTCTTCGTCTTTGTTGATTGCAACAATAACTTTAGAATCTTTCATACCAGCAAGATGCTGGATTGCGCCGGAAATACCAACAGCAATATAAAGTTCTGGAGCAACAATTTTACCTGTTTGACCAACTTGATAATCGTTAGGCACGAAACCAGCATCGACTGCTGCACGGCTTGCACCAATAGCAGCACCAAGCTTGTCAGCAATACCTTCAAGAAGCTTGAAGTTTTCACCACTGCCCATACCACGACCACCAGAAATAACAACGCTTGCAGCTGTTAGCTCTGGACGCTCAGACTCTGCTAGCTCTTCTTTAACGAAAGAAGAAACGCCAGCATCCCAAGAACCTTCAAGCTTGGATACTTCTGCACTGCCGCCAGTTGCTGCAACTGGATCGAAAGCTGTAGCACGAACTGTAAGCACTTGCTTCGCATCTTGAGACTCTACGCTTGCGATCGCATTACCAGCATAGATAGGACGCTTAAAGCTCTTGGCACCAGTGACTTCTACAACATCACTAATCATACCAACGTCAAGCGTGGCAGCAACGCGAGGCAGGAAGTTTTTACCAAGACTTGTCGCAGAAGCAAGAATTGCATCATAAGCTTGACCAACTTCAGCAACAAGCTTGCCTAGATTCTCAGCAAGGCCATGAGCAAGGCTCGCATCGTCAGCAACAAGTACTTTTCTTACACCAGCAAGTTGTGCTGCTGCTTCTGCTGCAGCATCAACGCCTGTACCAGCAACAAGTACGTCAATGTCGCCACCAATTTTTTGTGCAGCAGCAAGAGTGCTTAACGTAGCGCCCTTGATTTTGCCTTCACCGTGTTCTGCAAATACTAAAACCGCCATATTAAATCACCTTCGCTTCATTCTTAAGTTTGTCTACTAGAGTTGCAACAGAATCAACTTTAACACCACCTTGGCGCTCTGCTGGTGGCGCTACTTGCGTTTGCTGTACGTATGTTTTAAGCGTTACACCGTAATCAGCAGGTGTTTTTGTTTCAAGAGGCTTTTTCTTTGCCTTCATGATGTTTGGAAGACTCGCGTAACGAGGCTCATTCAAACGAAGATCTGTTGTTACAACCGCAGGAAGGTTAAGCTGAACTGTTTGAAGACCACCGTCAATTTCACGAGTTACAGTCACTTTGTCACCTTCAACAGCAACTTCAGAAGCAAATGTACCTTGGCCAACATTCATAAGTGTTGCAAGCATTTGGCCTGTTTGGTTGTTATCACCATCGATAGATTGCTTACCAAGGATAACGAGCTGTGGCTGCTCGGCATCAACAACACCTTTAAGAAGCTTAGCAACGTCAAGTGGCTGAGCAGCTTCTTCAGTTTCAATATGAATTGCACGATCAATACCAAGTGCAAGAGATGTTCTCAGTTGCTCTTGTGCAGCCTTAGGGCCGATAGTCACAGAGACAAGCTCAGTTGCAACACCACGCTCTTTAAGGCGTACAGCTTCTTCTACAGCAATTTCACAGAATGGGTTCATTGCCATTTTCAAATTCGTTAGATCCACGTCGCTGTTATCAGCTTTTAACCGTGGTTTCACGTTGTAATCAATAACGCGTTTAACGGCCACTAAAATTTTCATGCTTATCCCCATTTACATTTTTTGTCAGTGCTCGAAGCAACGCCCTTTACACTCACTAATCAAAATTCCGAGCTCGTTAGCACTCTACATTCAAAGAACACGAGCGTGAACAAGTTTATCAGCTACTTCAAGATAATGCCCTAGCCTTTAATCGTCAACCTGAAATTAAGGCTCTTAACCACTTTAAATTGGTTTCAATTTATACTACACGCACCTGAAGAGACCATAACTTCAGTGAAAAACTCCAAAATACTAGGCTTCGAACAACACCTAAAAACAAGCCGCCAAAGTCCACAAAATTTTCGTAGAGTCTTAACAGTATTTTCGACATATCCGAATCAATTGTACTTCTCTAGGTATATGAAGTCACTCGTTAAAATTTCAAGGCTTCTCTTCATCATCTTTTTTCCGCCCCTTTGAATCAAATTGATACTCATCTGGAATTTCAAACTTCTGAGACAGGTATGGCTTATCTTGACGGCCTTTCTTGTATTCTTGCATTTGAAATACAAATGCAAGAATCTGTGCCACAGCTTTATACAAGCCACGAGGTATTTCTTTATCTACATCTGTTGTGTAATACACAGCACGACACAGCAATGGTGATTCAATTTGCATTATTTTATGGTGCGTACCAATTTCTCGAATCTTGAGTGCGAGTATATCAGCGCCCTTGGCGATCAGCTTTGGAGCACCGCCCTCGTCTGGTTTATATCGAAGCGCCACAGAAAAGTGAGTCGGGTTCGTGATAATAACGTCTGCTTCAGGGACATTGCCCATCATTTTACGTTGCGATAACTCTCGCTGTAGCTGACGAATACGGCCTTTGACTTCTGGTTTACCTTCAGTGTTTTTATATTCGTCTTTCACTTCCTGCTTTGTCATTTTGAGTTTTTGGCTGTTTTGATAGATTTGATAAGGCACATCAATTGCAGCGATAACAAAAGTCGTTGCCACTAATAAAAAATACCCTACAAGCAGATGTCCAAGGCTACGGACAATGGCTTCCATGACAGGCAAGTTGGCCAAATCCATGTATTCACCGAGATGGGTGTAAATCCAAAAAACCCCAACACTGCCAATTAAAATAAATTTAATCACAGCCTTTACAAGCTCAACTAAGCCATTTTTAGAGAAGACTCTTTCAGTCAGGCCTTTAATTGGGTCCATTTTTGACAGCTTTGGCTGCAGGGCTTGCAAACTAAAATTCCAACCACCAACAAGAATTGCAGAGGCAATTGCAGCTAAAAAAACGCCCACCAGTAGTAATAAAAAAACCTTTGCGACTTCGAGAATACCTGCCACAAGTGAGTCAACCATAACATGTGGCTCAAATGCAGCCATAGGCTCAAAGCCAAAGTTCACTTTGGCTACATCTAAAATTGGAGTCACCAACATAGAGCCAAGTGAAGTTGCAAAGGTTGCAGTCATCAGAAGTACTATCGCAGAAGAAAACTCTCGAGAGCGTGCCACCTGGCCCTTCTCTTTCGCTTCCTCCTGCTTCTTACTGGTGGGGTCTTCGGTGCGATCTTCACTTGAATCGTCAGCCATAGAACCCCCTCATAAGAATTAGGGCTTGTTCGGTGAGGACTTCAAATGTTGGTAAAATCCGTGGGAGACTGACACCCACAACGAGAATACCTACAACAACCGTAAAAGCGAAACCAAAAGAAAAAACATTAAACTGAGGCGCCATTTTTGAAATAACACCAAAGGTCAAGTTCACCATAAGAAGAGAAATAACAACAGGCAGAGCTATCAATAAACCTGATGCAAATAACCAAGTGACAGTCTTAAACATAGACTGATTAATGAGTGATACTTTATCCCAAGCACTAAACCCAACAGGTAACTGATGAAAACTTTCCGCCATGACTTGAAACACAGCTAAATGGCCATTGGTACTAAAAAAGAAAATATTCGCCATCAGCAAATATAATTGTGAAATAGCAGCAACACTGACACCATTCACAGGATCAACAAGCTGTGCAAAACCTAGACCTGCTTGCATGGCTATTGTCTGACCACCAACAACTAAGGCTTGAAAGAGCATTTGCACAACGAGCCCCATTGCAACACCAATTAAAAGCTCCTTTGCAGCAAGTACGACCCAGAGTAATGTGCCAGGCTCTGTTGCCGTCGTGATAGGTATCTGAGGCGCAATTGCAAAGGTAATCAGCATTGCAAGGATAATTCGAACAGACTTACCAACCAGCTGAGTGCCAATCAAAGGCATAACCATAAGCACACCACCGATACGTGTGAATGGCAATGCATAGCTACTTATGTATTCAGTGTAGTAAGTCCCTAAATCCATAGTACGAGCTTCAATGAATAAAATGTTGTAAGTCGATCATAATACGACTGGTAAAATCTGCAACCAATGTACCAAGCCAATCGCCAGCAATCATAAGTGCAGCAAATGTTGCGAATAAGCGAGGTAAAAAACTCATGGTTTGTTCGTTAATTTGAGTTGCAGCCTGAAACATCGACACAATGACACCAACAACCAAGCTTGGCAGTATAATGACGCTCACCATTGCACCGCAGATATAAATCGCTTCATAAAATAAATCGACGACATCTTGAACCATAGGACACCTCTTCTAGGTTAGATTCCGCGGAAACTCGTAGCCAGGGACCCTATGATTAATGTCCAGCCATCAACGAAAACAAACAGCATAATTTTAAAAGGTAAGGAAACAATGAGCGGCGATAACATCATCATACCCATCGCCATAAGAACACTGGCAACAACCAAATCAATAATCAAAAAAGGAATAAAGAGAATAAAGCCGATTTGAAACGCAGTCTTAAGCTCGCTGGTCACAAAAGCAGGCATAAGCACAGCCATTGGAATATCATCTTTATTTACTGCACCAGTTTTACCGCTGATATTCATAAAAAGTTGGATATCATCTTCACGTGTTTGCGCCATCATAAATCGCTTAAAGGGATCTATTGCGTTTTCTAATGCAACACTCGATTTAATTTCTTCGTTTAAATACGGCTGCAACGCATTTTCGTTTACCCTTTCAAACACAGGTGTCATGATAAAAAATGTCATAAACAACGTTAAACCAATTAAAATCTGGTTCGATGGTGTTTGCTGTAAACCAATGGCTTGTCTTAAAATTGAAAAAACAATTAAGATTCTTGTAAATGACGTCATGCTTAATATTAAGGCTGGTAATAACGTCAGCGAAGTCATGAGAAGCAAAATCTGTACAGATACAGAGTAATCTTCCCCACCTTCGCTATTAGGTGTGGTTTTCATCACTGGAAACTGAATATCGTCAAATTCCAAGGCGAAACTTGTTCTGGAAAGAAAAATGGCAACGAAGGCCAGTGTTGTAAAAAGCACTGATCGACACCAATGCCCTTTTTTAAAAATTAAACTGCTTTTGTTAAGCAGAAGCGTCGCGCTCTGCGGAGTCCAATACTTTTGCAAATTCTGCCTCACTGTGAGCATCCTTGTTCACGTCAGAATCAGACTGCTGCTCTTTTCCATCCTTAGAAAATCGATGCAAAGTCTGAATTGAGTGTTGCGTGATACCAAGCAACAACTCTTCACCATTCACCTTGAATAGTGCAATTTTTTCTTTTTGTCCAACCGAATAGACACTAATGCAGTCAATATTATTATGGCCGCCTCTCATGCGTGCAAGCTTGCCTGATTTTTTAAGCCAGTTTGATACCCACCAAAAACCAATGAGTAGCACAGTCAGCATACCAATTGTTTTTACGCCTTCCTGCATTAATGATGGAGCCTCTACAGCTTCTTCCGAAGTAGGCGCCTCTGGCTCATTTGAAGTAGCTTCAACATTATCAGGATGATTTATCACAAGCTCTTTTAAAGGCTTATTTTCTGGTAGCGCCTCATCAGATGGTGTTTCTGCAGCCGCAATATCTTGCATTTTTTTAGCATCATCAGACTCGGCTGCATTTTCAGTTTTTTGTTCAACCACAGCCTCGGTATTCGCTGAAACTGCTTCTTCCGCAAACACATGAGTTGTACTGATAATCCCAAAACAGCTTAGACCAATTACCAGCCCTGCCTTCATTTTTATTTGCGTTGTTTGCAGCAAGTGTTTCACGTTTACCTCTTTCTTTGCTTTATCCCAATTTTCGAATACGCTCACTGGGGCTAATAATATCTGTCAAACGAATACCAAACTTCTCGTTGACCACAACAACCTCACCATGAGCAATTAAAGTGCCGTTCACCTTAACATCAAGGGCTTCACCAGCCAAGCGATCTAGTTCGACGACAGAGCCTTGGTTGAGCTGTAAAAGATTTCGAATACTGAGATCAGTAGAGCCAACTTCCATCGAAATAGTGACCGGTATATCCAAAATAACGTCAAGATTTGGCGAGTCTTCATCATTTAATCGACTTCCAGTATCAACTAATGGCTCAAGCTCAGCTTTTTGTGCTTCCGCCATAAAGTCTTCTGCTGACATATCCCCCATATCGCCACCAGACTCGCCATCTTCTTGTTCACCAAGTGCAGCGGCCCATTCGGCTGCGAGAGCTTCATCATCTTGTTCATCGCTCATATTGACACCTCATTAAAAAAAATCTGTATTACTTTTGTTTCTCGCGCAGTGGATCAGTTACAACTGGCTCTGCAACAGGCGTAGATTGTGGACGTGTTACTTTAATTTTATCTTCAATTTGCACTGCATATTTGCCACGTGAAGTGCCAAGCTTACCTTTAAAAATAGGGACATCTTGCGCATAGAGCGTTGCTTGCTCTGGCATATCCACCATGATAATGTCGCCTTTTTTTAGCTTTGCCAGCTCACGTAATTTCATTTGATGTTTTAAAAGTTTTAATTGCATATGTACATTAGCAAGCATGATATCTTCACGCATTGCTATAGCCCAACGCTCATCAGTATCATCCGTATCACTTTGCACACCAGCATCAAGAATTTCACGAATCGGCTCTAACATTGAATATGGAATCGTCAGGTGGATATCACCCCCGCCACCATCAAGCTCAACGTGGAATGTATTAACGACAACCACTTCACTAGGACTTACAATATTTGCTAAAGAAGGATTTACTTCCGAGCCCATATATTCAAATGTCACAGGATGAACTGGTGACCAAGCCTCTTCCATATCCTCAAAGGCTTTTTCCAACACAATTTGCACAACTCTGTTTTCAGTTGGGGTAAATTCACGACCCTCAATTTTTACATGACGCCCTTCTCCACCAAAAAAATTATCAACCAGTTTAAAAACAAGTTTTGCATCAAAAATAAACAAGCCTGTACCTCTAAGTGGCCGCATTCTGACAAGGTTTAAACTTGTAGGTACTTGCAAACTGTAAAGGTATTCAGAAAATTTAATAATCTGAACACCCCCAGCAGCAACATCAGCAGTACGTCTTAAAAAACTAAACAAACTAATACGCGTATAACGAGCAAAACGTTCATTAATCATTTCTAGGGTCGGCATGCGACCACGAACAATACGGTCTTGAGAGCTTAAGTCATAACCTGATACGCCATCTGGTGAAACATCAGATTCAGTGTCTATATCGCCATCACCGACACCATGTAAGAGCGCATCAATTTCGTCTTGAGATAAAAGATCTTGCACTTCTAGTCCTTACAAAAAAATGTTTATTGCAGCACAAAAATTGTGAAATATAATTTTTCTACTGTAGGATCACCCAATTCATCAGAAAGCATCGTTTGCAATTCTTCAAGGGCAATATCACGCATTGCTTGTTTACCCTCTGGACTTCTGAGTTCTTCAAACTCCTGACTTTGAAAAACCTCTACAAGCTTGCTTTTGATTAAAGGCATATTTTCTTCTAATTTGGCCATCAAACCTGCATCACGCCCCATGAGCGTCACTTCGAGTTGAAGAAAGTGTGTTTTGCCTGCAGTATTAGCAAAATTGACAACAAATGAAGGTCTAATAGGCATGTAGATCGCTGGTTTAAAAGAGTCTTCAACAGGCGCAGCTGGCGCTGGCGCATCATCACCAGACATAAAGAAAAAAGCCGCACCACCAGCAATAATGACGAGTAATAAAACAATCACAATCAACATCATTTTTGATTTCGGTGCTTCCTGTTCCACATCCATTTGCAAATCTTTATCAGCCATTGCCTAAGGCTCCCTATCAATGTAATAAACACTTTCCGACAGTGTTTGAAAAATTTAAAACGATAAAAGGTTCTTATGAGAATAGACAAAAAATACGTTATAACCAGATTGTCTATTTTGTTTTACACCTTAAATATAGCAATCAACTCGACCTTTGCTTGAATTTCCAACAATAATTGTTGATTCGACCATCTCGTCCTCACCAGTTGCTAGCTCACCCAAGCGCTGATGGCCTCCAGATTTTTGTTCAGAGTTCTGCTGCTGTTGACCATCTTTTGTCTGCGCATCAACGGACTGAAACCCTTGTGACTCCAAGGCTTCACGCAAACGTGGTAAATGTTGATCAAGAATTTCTCGTACTTGTGATGAGTGACTTGTCATCGTGACTTGTGCATGTTCGTTTTTAATCGAAACTTCTACTTTCAGAGGCCCCAAATCTGGTGGATCAAGTCGAATCTCAGCCTTTTGCTGTGTCGCATTTGCCATCCAGCGAACACGATCCATGACTTTGTCACCCCAATCTGGCTCAGAAACTGGTTTAGCAATACTCATTTGAACAGGTTTATCATTGACATTTTCTAAGGTAGGTAGAGTAGATTGCCCTGTTTTAGTTGTCTGATTTTGATGTTCAGGTAACTTAAAATTCTGCAGGTCTGTATCAACATTTTCTATAGTTTGATCAGCTGAAACATCAAGGCTTAGATCAGCGGTTTCAGTATTTTCAGTTTGTGCCCCAGTAGCAGCGACTGCCACCTCAGCTTTTAAACCAGAAGATGACTGCAAAGAGTCGTCTACTTCAAGAGATGAAGTATCTTGAGCCGTGGCAGTTTTTGCCGTTTCCTGCACCACATCTTGTGCTGTAACAGCAGTTGTTAAAATTTCATCTCCAACACTTTCATCGACAATTTCTGTAGTATCATTTTCATCATCAGATTCGATGTCATCATCTGTCTCAGAGGAGGCATCAACCACCTGACTCGCAGCCTCTGCCTGATCTAGTAAAGAAGTATCAGTTACCTCTAAGTCTTCCTCATCGGTGACTTGAGTAGAATCGCTCTCAGTATTAAGTGTCAAAATTTCTTCCGACTCATCTATTGCTTCAGCTGTTTCTTCATCAGTTTTTTGACTTTTCAATGCTTCAGCAAGTAGTGCTTCTTCCGTTGCACTCGCCTCTTTCGATACAGCGTCCTCTGCAGCAACTGCTTCTTTATCATCAGTTTCAGAAGCAGTTGCTGCTTTATCAGAACCTACAGCCTCATCAGATGCATCTTCATTCTCATCAGCTTTTTTTGACTCATTTGTCTTCGACTGGCTTTGTGTTGCCTGAGACGAATTTTTTTGAGTATTTTTGGAAGGTGGTTTAGCAGGAGGCGCATCATCATTTGAGTTTTGACGCTGACTGTTTTTTGAATGAGCATTAGAATAGACCTCATCAAAAGACTGTACGCCATATGATGAGTTGTCAGATTGGTAAGCATTCTGTTTAACGCTACTACTAAAGTCTGGGACAGACTGGGCAGCGCCATTTGTCGATAACAAAGACATAATACACTCCAATAAGATTAATGATGCTTATTGAAGTGCAAACATTATGCCAAATTATTAAGAGCCTCTAATACAAGCTGACGATTTTTTTCAATTTCAACAACAAGGGCTTCAGCGTTAGCTAAATTCCCCTCATGAGCTTGTGTTTCTAGTGTTGCGCACGCAGATGAAAGCTCAACAGCCCCCAAATTACTAGAACTGCCCTTTAAACTATGAGCTGCACGCCTGACAGCATCAGAATCTGCTTGAGACACTGCTTCTGCTATAGCTTGGCATCTAACATCCATATCATTTCGAAATGTTGTTAGAAATAATTCAAAATCATCGCCAAGCATTGACCTTAAATCTTCAACCATATCTACATCAATTGCACTCAAAATAGCTCTCCTAAATACGCCATTCAAATTCAGCTTCTACTATATTACCAGTTCCAAAATATTCAAATCTACGACACATACCAAGTAGCAAAGGAATACCACGACCACAATAGCCTTCTTTTGAACTCAGTTTTTTCTCAAAACCCTTGAAGTCAAAGCCTTTACCTGTGTCTTCAACCCGAATAATTAAAACCCCTCCACCTTCTTCTGGCTTATGTCTTAGAACAAATTTAACAGAACCTTCAAAATCTTTTGATAATGCGGCTTCACGCTGGCGATAATATTCTGCGAAGCCATGCGCTGTTGTTTTTAAACCAGAACTGATACCTAAAACACCATGCTCTAATGCATTTGAATAGAGCTCAGCTAAAATTGTATACAATTTGCTTGAGTGATTTCTTAAACCAGGCACTTCCATCAAAACGTGTGTTAATAATGGCAAAGGATTAAAGTCTTTTAACGTTTGCGGTAGCAGTGTGTATTCTAAACACCAATCCATTGGCCCTAATGCTTTTTGAGATAGTTTTTCTTGTTTTTTCTCACCAAAATAAGAATCAAACTCCTCTTGTGGCACCATGGTAATTTCAACGAGAGTATGATCGTCGTCTTGTTCTTGTCGACCAGTATACACATCGACAGCATCTAAAATCTCATCAAAAATCTTCGTGCTATCATGATTTTTATTAAAAATATCAACGAGACGCTCACTACCGAACATTTCACCTTTGATGTTATTCGCTTCAAGAATACCATCAGTCCATAAGAAGAATCTATCACCTTCTTGCATCTCAAACACTTGTACTTCAGTATTAAAACGTTGAGCTGAAAGCACACCTAAAGGCAAATGTTTTGATGGCACATTAATTATTTCGCCACCCTCTCTCGAATCATCAGGACGATAAATAAACAAATCAGGTAAACCACCGGACCAAACTTGAATAATATTTTTATCCATCGAAAATTCAACAAGCGCACAACAACAGAAAACACCTACAGGCAAAATATGCGCTAATTTTTTGTTAATCTCAGCGATAATTTCTTGCAGCGAAAAACCTTTATTGGTCATGCCGTAGAAAATTTCAGAAGCTGGCATTGCACCGATTGCAGCAGGTAAACCATGACCAGTAAAGTCCCCAATCAGAACATACATACCACCATCAGGTTTTCGTGATGCTAAGACCATATCACCGTTAAAAACAGACATTGGCGATAAATGCGCTCTAACACAAGGCGCATTTATACAGCCAGGGTGAGCAATATTATCAAACACCCGCTTTGCAACTTCTTGCTCACGAATTAAATGCTCATGATGCACTGCCAACCGATCACGTTGCTCACGCACCACTGACTGTAGTCGCCTTAATCGCCCTAAAGCTCTCACTTTTGCTGTAAGAATTACTTTATTATATGGCTTACTTAAAAAGTCAGTACCACCAGCGTCTAAACATTTAGCAAGGGAGTTTGCATCCTTGAGTGAAGTCAGAAATACTATTGGGATAGCCTCTTCTGCAGCAAGCACCCGTATTTTTTCTGCAGCCTCAAAACCATCCATTACCGGCATAAGCGCATCAAGCAAAACAATATCTGGCCGATGCTCAATGTAAAAATCAACGGCCTCTTGACCATTACGAGCACAAACCACTTCGTGACCAGCATTTTTGATAATGGTTGAGAGAATCAGTCGATCAGAGTCATTATCATCAGCTACGAGAACTTTGAGGCTGTCATCTTGATGCGCTTCAAATGAGCTCATCTCTTTTTCAACATTGAGTTCCAAAATTCACCTCGACTATATGTGTATTAGCTAAACATAAAGATATATTTTGCTTGGCACTTTAACAGGCCCTTTTTTCAAGTTTAGACAATACTCAGCAGCTTATTAAACAATTAATAGAAATCTAAACAATAAAAAAAGGCCCTTTTGAACAATACAAAGGGCCTTTTTTATATTTAAAGTCTATTTTTTAATTTTATTTAATCGTAAAGAGCTGCTCAAAATTAGATATTGTTAGAATCTTCTTCACATCATTATTACAGTTTACGATTTCAATATGGGATGTATCACCACCAGCATGATCTCTAAGCAGAAGAAGCATACCTAATGCAGAAGAGTCAAGATAGGTTGTTTCGCTCATATCAACAACATAACCTTCCGGTTTAGAGTTTGCTTTTTCATAAGCATCCCTGAATTCTTGGTGCGCACTAAAGTCAAAGCGGCCCTGAATTTTAATGGTCAACTTGTTGTCTGCGCCTGATTCGTTAGCCCAAATCGCCATATTACACTTCCCCTTAATGGTTATAAAATATTGAAAATTTCAATAAAACACACAACTTCCAGAAAAATGCTATTCATAAAGCCTTAATCTGTAGGTCCTTCTTTTACTTGAAGCCTTAAAGTTTTTAATCCGTAAAACTTCATTTCTTAATTTTAAGAATAGTCCAATTCGAAACAACTCAAAGTATGTCGTTAACAAAGGATACAATTTTTTCCTTTTTAAAAACTGATAACTTAACCAGAAGTTACTGCTTAACCACCTTTGTTTGATACAAACTTACAAGCCTTTCATTTAAATTATTGAGATGCTCTAAAAATTGTTTATCAACTAGTCCTAAGCGATGAATGAGATCAACTTTCATCAATACAACAACAACAATTTTATGCATCTCACCAATAATTTTACCGTAAGCTTCCGTATTCACAATTCCAGCAGACTCAAGCAAGGCTAAACCTTGAAGCTGCCCAATAAGCTGATCTACACCTGAGCGTGTCTCTAAAGCAATATGCAGGTCTGAGACAACCATTTGATCAACCATAGCTGAAGTAGCTTGAACAGAGTTTTTTGCTTTTTGCATCTCTGTTTTAATATCGCCACCAAAATTTTCTGATTGGGCTGAAAGGCGTTGCACCTCTTTCGCCATATAACTGTATGTTCTACCAACATTACCTGATTTAGCAGCTTCAATTGCCGCATTCAAAGCCAGCAATCCTGTCTGATCGGCAATATGTCGCAGACCATCCACAAGCGAAAAAATTGAATCAATTTGTTTTAAAAGCTCTTCAGTCTTGCTTACAGCATCATGCCCTTGCTGGCTGGCATTCACGATGACTTTAACGTAATCTCGCATAGTGCCTTCTATTTCGACAACATAGGCCTCAACACTTAGCTCACGTAGCTCTTGCACTTCAGGTAATACAATATGTTGTTTTAACCCTTTAATAGCATTGCTTAGACGGTCTGCATTGGCATTATTGTCAACTAAAGACTTAAGTTCGTTTAAATCAAGATTTGATTCCATCGAAGTAAACTTTTCAATTAGGCCCTCTACCTCTTCCTGGCATTGCGTAGGAAGGAAAAGCACTTGCTTCGCTGTAGTTTCATCTAAATCCATAGTAAGCCTATCTTCAAGTATGCTGTTTTTACGACGTTGGTATATGTGGTAGCCAAGGGCTGAACCAATCACCAAAAAGAAAATTAAAACAACAATAGCCATATTTACAACCTTTTAATTAAGAGTAGTCAAAGTCTTTAGACACGTCATGCATCTATTAGCTATATCCTAGTATTTACTGACAATTCTATAATGACAGCAGTGATTCGCCTAGCTAATTAAGCTTAAAAAGACAACATCTCTCACTCTTTTTTATGATGAATACAGAATACATAAATTAATTAAAGTACAAACGAACTAAGGAGGTGTGAATGATGAAGATATTCAATGGAGAGTATAAAAAGGAGAGACAATAATTTTATCGAATAAAAAGAAGCTCTTTATTCGTCACTGTCGAAATCCATTTGACGCATAAAGCCTTGGGTTGCAAGTTCATCAAGAAATTCAGCTTCATCTTTATCTTGCTTTTCTTTTTCAGCAGCATTCTGCGCTGCCGCAATTACGTTATATGACTCTTTAGTCTTATAAAGCTCGAAAAGATGGGCTTTCATTTGGTCTAAGCGCTTTACCTTTTCCGCAATAAGGCCCTGCTGCTGCCTCATAGCATCACGAAGAGAGGCAACAAAGGAGTGCTGACGAGTGATACTTGAAACAGATTGATATTCAGTAAGTTGAGTTGCTTGCTTTTCAGTTTGTGTACAATATTCAGCAAGTTGTGTGAGCTGATTTTTAGATGCATCAAGATCTCGCTCGAATTCAGCAACCTGACTTCGAAACTTCTCAAGATCAATATTGACTAATTCGCCCATTCGGGTCCAACGATCACCTGCTGCCATATAATTAACCTAGCACACCTGAACAATTATTAGCCACTTTAATTACATTATTTAACTTGATACAAGCTGTAATAATGCTTTTTTTGAATCAGCAAAGGTACGGCATTCTTTCATTTTCTGTACAAGAAATTGTCGAATTGCATCTCTTTTTTCAACAGCTTTATCAAGCTCAGGATCACTGCCTTTTTTATAAGCACCAATTCTTAATAAATCTATATTTCGCTGATAACTGGACATCCAACGTCGCATGGTAATTGCTGCTTCACGGTGTTGTTCATCCACAATAGCAGGCATGACACGAGATACAGATTGTTCCACATCAATTGCTGGGTAAATCCCCTCTTCAGCAATACGTCGGTTCAATACAATATGTCCATCTAAAATAGCTCTTGCCGCATCAGCAATAGGCCCCTGCTGGTCATCACCTTCAACAAGCACTGTATAAAATGCAGTAATAGAACCACCACCGCTTTCGCCATTACCGGCTCTTTCAACAAGCGCAGGTAATTTAGCAAAACATGAGGGTGTATAACCTTTAGTAGCAGGAGGTTCACCAGCAGCCAAACTAATTTCCCGCTGAGCTTGAGCATAGCGAGTTAAAGAATCCATGAGCAGTAAAACACTTTTACCCTGCTCTCTAAAATATTCAGCAATTGAAGTAGACGTTTGTGCACCATACAAACGCATCATTGCAGGATCATCAGCAGGCGAAACAACAACAATTGCTTTTTTTAATCCATCTTCACCAAGAATTTCATCAATAAACTCTTTAACCTCTCGCCCACGCTCTCCAATTAAACCAACCACGATAACGTCGGCATTGGTATTTCGAGCCATCATACCCAATGTCACACTTTTACCAACACCGCTACCAGCCATTAAACCTATGCGTTGTCCACGTCCTACTGTAAGCAATCCATTAATGGTACCGATGCCTACATCTAACACTTCTTTAATTGGTGTACGTGCAAGAGGATTTATTTTTTTAAATTGAAACGCTTCGTGTCGCACATTGTGTAAAGGCCCCTTACCATCAATTGGACGACCAAGCGCATCAAGAATGCGGCCTATTGTGCCTTCGCCAGCAGGTAGCGTTAAAGGCTCACCAGTTGGCGTCACCATTCCACCCACAGCAAAACCTGTACTGCCTTCAAGAGGTGTTAATAAAACATTTTTGCCACGAAAACCAATAATTTCTGAAACAACAAAGCCACCATCAGCGGTTTCAACATGACATAATGTGCCAACAGGTGCGCGACAGCCTTGTGCCTCGAGTAATAAACCCACTGCTTTTACAAGTTGACCACTTACTGCTGGTTTAGGCGGCGCCTGAATTGTAGAACGCCATTTATGAAGTTCGTCTTTAAAAAAAGTATCCAAGTAAACCTCTAGGCATTATCTTTAAGCTGTTTAATATACTGATCTAGCAGCTCAGGTAAATTAATTTTGACTCTAGAGTGACCGGACTCAAGAAAAACATTACCATCACTTAATTTATTATTAAGCTGAACTCGCCAACCACTTTCATCCATATGATTCGCTAATGCATTTTGCACTACTTCACTATTATGTTGATTAACATGAATAACAATTTGATGATCTGTCGGCAGTAATTGCTGTACGGACTCATCAACTAAATATTCTAACAATGCTTGATCTTGACTCACTTGGTGATGCAAGAATGTTGCACAGATATCAGTAGCCAAGGTTTTCAGTTCGGAAACAAGATCCTGACGGTAATCTTGAAAAGGGTGTTGCATGGCTTGAATGAGCTGACGAATTTTCGTCATTTCAATATCCATTTTTTGAGTAAGTTCAGCCTGCCCTTCTGCTAGACCAGCAGCATAACCTTCAGCCTTACCTTCTTTAAAGCCATCATCATAACCTGCCTCACGAGCATCAGCCATTTCTGCAACTGTAACTCCAGCATCCTTTGCTGGTGATCGAAACCCGGCACGACTTTCTGTCATATTAAATCATTTCCTCGCCGCCTTTACTGCCAAGCATAATTTCACCGGCATCAGACATGCGTCTTGCAATGGATAGAATTTCTTTTTGGGCTGCTTCAACTTCAGACACTTTTACAGGGCCTTTAGACTCTAAATCATCACGTAAAAGATCGGCAGCTCTCGAAGACATATTGCCGAAGATTTTTTCTTTAACTGCTTCATCAGCACCTTTAAGTGCAAGTATAAGCACATCCGAAGAAATTTCACGCATAAGCGCTTGAATACCACGATCATCAACTTCACTTAGGTTCTCAAAGACAAACATGAGATCCTGAATCTCTTGCGCCAAGTCCTCATCAACTTCACGTAAGGACTCAATAAGCTGACTTTCAGTTGCAGTATCAAGGAAATTCATGATGTCAGCAGTACATTTAATACCACCGAGGTGTGCTGTAGCTGAAGAGTTTGCAGATGAAGCAAATTGTTTTTCCAAAATATTGTTTAATTCTTGCAGTGCTTGTGGTTGAACCGATTCGATAGATGCAATTCTTAAAATAATATCTAAGCGGACTCGCTCATCAAGGTTACTTAATACTTCTGCTGCTTGGTCAGGGTCTAGGTATGCAATTACAATCGCCTGTATCTGAGGATGCTCAAAACGAATTAAATCACTAATAGCTCGCCCATTCATCCACTTCAGCGTATCTAAACCGGAAGTGTTGCCACCCATCAAAATACGATCTGCAAGACTACCTGCTTTTTCTTCGCCAAGTGCTTGTACAAGCATATTTCGAATATAGGCATCCGAGCCAATCCCCAAACTTGTTTGTGTTTGCACATGCTCAAAAAAAGTGTTTAATACATTTTCAACTTGATCACGTGTCACGTTTTTTAATTGGGTCATTGCAGAACCAATGCGTTGCACTTCCTTAGGACCTAAATGTTTTAAAATTTCAGCGGCATCTTCTTCGCCTAAAGACAATAATAAAACTGCAGCTTTATCCACTGGATCTGAAACGCCACCTTTTTCTTCAGCCATATTGTGTCCCTAAAAACAAGTGGGTCAAACCTTGACCCTACAAAATAAACTTTTCCAATTAACCAGCGTTAAGCCAGCTCTTCACAACCTGCGCTACCCTGCGTGGATCATCAGCAACCATACCTTTAATTGCATTTAATTGAGACTCATAACTTTGATCTGGCCCAGGCAATAGTGACTCAGGACCACCTGTGAGGGTAATTTCATCCAACTCAGGCTCTGGCGCTAACTCCATTTCATCAGGCAGTTCAAAGCTATTTTCACCCTCGGCAACAGACGCCAAACGGCTTAGAAGCGGCTTCAAGAAACCAAACACAAGGATAAACACTAAAAGAATACCTAATGCTCTTATAGCAAAGTCTCGTACACCTTGCTGCTCCCATAAAGGTACTTCTGGAATTTCAACAAGATCATCTTCAAGTCGAACAAATGGCTGATTCATCACATTAACACTGTCACCACGGCTTGCATCATAGCCAACAGCATCTCGTACAAGAGCAGTTATACGCGCAAGCTCTGCTTCTGGTATTGGTTCATATGTCACTGTTTGTTCTTCACCTGTGCCAGTAATCACACGACGATCATCGATAACAACTGCAACGGTTAAGCGTTCTAAGCGTCCAACCTGATGGCGGGTATGACTGACCGTACGATCAAGTTCAAAGTTTTTTGCAGCCTGTTTACGCTCGTTAATCGCTTTTGCTGTACCACCTTCGACAGCATCATTTGTCGCCTGTTCTGGTGCAACACCACCACCTGGAGGCGTATTTGCAAGAGCACCAGGCACACCCATGGCGCCTGAGCCCTGCATCATATTTTCTTCAACAATACGTTCGCTTCGTAATGCATTAACATCTGGGTTAAATCGCTCTTCTGCTTGCTCAACCACTGTGAAATCGACATCTGCAGATACTTGGGCGCGGAAATTATCATTACCAACGATAGGTAAAAGAATATCGTCTAAACGTTGCTGGATTTTCTTTTCCAAGCTCATTGTGTAATCAAGTTGACGAGCTGCTCGAACAAAGTCTTCGTTTTCTTGATCGTCAGATAACAACATACCTTTGTTATCAACTACAGAAACATGCTTCGCCTGCATTTCGGGGATACTGGAACTGACTAATTGCTGTATAGCAACAACCTGATTTGGTTCTAATTTACGACCAGGATAAAGCTCGACCATAACAGAGGCCGAAGGATTACGTTGCTGGTCTATAAAAACAGCAGGTTTCGGGATTGCTAAATGCACACGTGCACCACGAATGGCAGACATACTTGCAATCGTTTTAGAAAGCTCACCCTCTAAGGAGCGATGGTATCTGGCTTTTTCCATAAATTGGCTTGTGCCAAATTGTTGCTGTTTATCAAGCAACTCATAACCATTGGTATCACCAAGGGAATAACCAGCTCTCGCTAATTCAAGTCGTGCATCATGTATACGATCCGACTCTACCATGATCACACCATTATTAGTGTCAACTTTAAATTTGATTTCTTGCTGCGATAAAATATCAACAATTTGACTCGCATCAGCATTACTCACATTGGCCTGTAATGGGCGATATGTTGGTTCTTGCGACCAAAGAACAACACCAAAGCCTAAAGCAACACTCGCTGCTAGGCCAATCATGATACCGATCTGACGAAGAATCGAAAGGTTACTTAAACCTTCCATTACTGCATTGCTTCCAGAATATTCAGCTGCCATGGGTATTCCTTCTTTATCGCACTACTTTCAACATGAGCTCTATATTTAATTTGCTAACTTAATGCTCGGCATTAAACTGGCATATTCATAATTTCTTTATACGCATCAACTAGTTTATTTCTCACATTTAACATAGCCTCAAAACCTATTGAAGCTTGTTGAGATGCAATTGTGACTTGCTCTAAAGTGACACCAGGGTCACCTAACTCAAATCGAGTTTTTAAATCAGCACTTTCCATTTGTGCATCACTGACTGATTTTATTGCGTTTTGAAAAGTTGACTGAAATGAGTCTTCATCCGTATTATCAACATTGAATTGACCAACACTCGAATCCATGTCATCGAAGCCAGCACGAATCTGGCGGATATTATTTAAAATGCTTTGAACCGATGCCGTGTCGCCGCCGATAGATTGCATAACAATACCCTCTTATTCCTTTATTTCATGATCCACTTGATTAAATTTCACCAAGTGCTGGCCAACATTCTTTAATTTTTGCAATTTTATATCGCAATGTACGTGGACTAATACCGAGCATTTCTGCTGTCTTTTTACGGCTGCCATTATTTTTTTGCAGGCATTCCACGATTGTTCTCAATTCTTTTGTTCTTAAATCTTCACCCTGCATGTCACCAGCAAACAAAACCTGCTGGGCATCTAAAGTGTCAAAATTATGTGACTGATCTTGCAAGCTGTCTTTGTTACTCTGCTCAGCCGTCGTCAAAGTTTTGCCACTTAAAGGTTTTTCTTCTTTAATTTCAAGCACTTTACACTTTGACTGATCAGCATCTGTCACTTCAATATATGTACTTGCATTTTTAATGCCAGAATCAGTCATATCAATTAGAAGATCAGCGGCAGTAATTTGATCATTTTGCACAAGCACCAATGCTCGCTGCATGACATTATCAAGCTCACGAACATTTCCAGGCCAGTTATAAGACATTAATTTATCTTTAGCTTCTTGCGTTAGAATTGGACGAACTGTTTTACTGGATACATGTCGATTTAAAAAAGTTTCAGCTAAAGGAATAATGTCATCACGTCTTTCACGAAGCGGTTTCCATTGCAATGGAAATACATTAATTCTGTAATACAAATCTTCTCTAAAGTTTTTTGCTGCAACTTCTTCAGCAATATTTCTGTTCGTTGTCGCAACCACACGTACATCAATTGCAATAGGCTCTTTACTTCCAATTCGTTCAACTTCTTTTTCTTGAAGCGCACGAAGAATTTTGGCCTGCAGACTTAAAGGCATTTCAGTAATTTCATCAAGTAAAAGAGTGCCGCCATCAGCTAATTCAAACTTACCTGGCATGGCTTTATGAGCACCAGTAAATGAGCCTTTTTCATGCCCAAATAAAATAGCTTCAAGCATATTTTCAGGGATTGCAGCACAATTAATTGCTACAAAGTTTCGGGAGTGCCTTGGAGAACTGTCATGAATATACCGTGCCAATACTTCTTTTCCAGTACCACTCTCACCAGAAATAAGAACATTGGCATTGGATTGGGCTACTTTAGCCGCCATAGCAAAAACTGCTTTGCTTTCATTACTGACCATGACAGGCTGATCAGCCTGATAATCTTCAGCAAGTGTTTGCGTATATTGCTTCACTTTTGCTGTTAATTGAGAGAGGGAAAAAGGCTTGGCAAGGTAATCAACCGCCCCACGTTGTATTGCTTTAACAGCACGGTCAACACTTGAATATGCTGTCATTAACATGACAGGCAGGTATGGATATTCTTGACGTATTTGTACCAGTAATTCTTCCCCACTCATATTCGGCATATTAATGTCGGAAATAACCATATGAACACTTTCTGACTTTAATTGAATCAAGGCTTCTTCAGCAGAGTTAGCACAAATCACATCTACTCGCTCAAGCTCCAAGGATTCACGTATCGCTGTTTGTAGGGACTTATCATCTTCAACTATTAATACTTTTAATGCCGCATTTTGTGTTTGATTTGAAATAAACGTCATGACATATCTCCTACTGCTTAAGAATTCATAAATGGCACACTAATAGAAACGCAACTGCCTTGCTTCTGTGGTGATAACAACAAACGACCACCATGCTTATTTGCCACTGTTGATGCAAATCTCAGGCCAATACCACTTCCAGATTTTTTTGTTGAAAATGCTTTTTTACCGAAATTATCTTGCGCTTTCTCAGAAAAACCACAGCCACCGTCAAAAATATCGAAATAAAAAAAACCTCGTCCGGATTGCTGACACTGCATTCGACGAACAGCAATCCGGACAACGGCTCCAGGTTTTGAAGCTTCACAGGCATTTGTCACTATATTTGAGAGCGCACCAATAAGTGCATCGTAATGACACTGAATATGTTGAATAGCAATATCTGTATCGCATTGAATAACCGGATGCATATTTTTTATTGCACTTTTGCTCATTTGTAATACTGCATTTAAAATATCACCGACAGTTTGGCTTTCCTCTACAGGCAAATCGCCTTTAACGAAAAACAGCAAATCATTCACTTGTCGATTCATATAATTCAATTGATTCGCCATCGTATCGCAGACAGTTTTGCGTCTTTGCGCTGGCAATTCATAATGGCGAAGCTGATCTGCATAAAGCAGACATGTTGATAAAGGCGTACGTAATTGATGGGATAATGTTGCGCTTAGAGCACCTAATTCTCGCAAGCGATCTTCTTGATCAACTTGCTGCTGTAAACGTCGTGTTTCCGTCACATCACTTAATAAAATAATTTGCTCAAGTTGTTGTGGGTTTTCCAGGCTTGGTACAGCTTGTGTTGAAACATCTAGCCTACGTCCATTTTTAACAAGCACCTCAAAACCAGGTTTACTTTGCGGAACAACGCATGCATTAATAACATCGCGCCATAACTGGCCAATCATCTGCCCTTCAAAACCTAAGAACACTTTTGAAAGTTGATTTTGTTTTTTAATCTGTCCTTTTTGATCTAACCAAATTAACCCTAAAGGTAATGATTCAAGAAACTGCGTAAAATACGCTTGAAACTGATTAAAACTGGCTGATTCATTCCAATATTGCGCCGCTGTTGACATACTTGCTCCTTCGAGTAGATCAATTTTTGTTCAACACAACAACTCTAAGGCAAGCAACGTGCCAACACGGCAATATATGCCAGAAATCAACTATTAAGGTGGCAATATTTGGAGGATTAAGCCTAAATCAGCTTATTAATAAGATAAATCAAGCTAATTCAGCTCATAAAAAAGTAAATGAATAAAATTTTTTAATTAAAAAATTAATAAAAAGTGACAAAAAAATGACTCTACAATCACCGCTTGACCCGTATTTTAAGAATACGTACATCGATGACATACCAGTGACAACTTATTCTTTATGATCAAATTATCAAAAACAGCTAAACCAAAAATGGATTTCGTTTTTTAAGAAATAAGGAGTCTACACATGGACACAAGTATCGACCCTATACATTTACAGCAACAGGAATTGAATCAACTACCAGCAAATAGCAGTGCTAATAATGCTAACAACCCTATACAGAACGAAGCTGTGCAACATTTATTAGAGCAAGACATTGAGCTTGATCAAGAGGTAAAAGATTCTTTTAATAATTTACTTGATAAATCTAAAATAGACTCTGATGCTCTTTCCCAAGAAGCTGAATTTCCAACAGAAGCGTTATCTACCATCGACCAACAAAAAGTAAATACCATTAGCACAATATTTAATAAAATGGAGATTGGCACTAATGGTAGCCAAGTGACTGACGATGATATTCAAACAGTAGAACACATGGTCAATAATCATCTTGATGCCCCAATGGCAGTTGCAGAGGAAGCAGATCAACTTGATGCTCTCATTAATGAAACTTCAGATTTAGATAATACAGACGAGGTATTAAATGCAGCTCAAGAAGAAGGTATGGCCAACCTAGAAGATTATCAGGGTTGGCTCGTTCCAGTGGTTGCAACTGCAAGACGACTCCCAGAAGTTGAACTGAGGAGAGAGCTTCCGACTGAAGAAGCCCATTCAGAAAATTTAAATCGAATAGAAGAAAAAACGCTAGACTCTGACTCTTCTCGTTCAGGTAGTGGCTACAAACAACAAGAAGCCCTTGAAGAAATGAGAATGATGCTTGAAGAGTAATAAACTTACCTTGTGGTAGCCAAGCCTACACCAAAGCATACAAACAGGCTGCCACTTGCTTTATTTAATAACGACATGCCTTTTTCTGATGAAAGCTTAGCTTTAGCCATGCCTGCACACATAGCGTAACTTGTGTGAATAACTACAATTAAAAGACAAAACGTGACCGCTAACAGCAAAAATTGGGGCAAATAAGCTTCCTGCACATTTATAAATTGTGGAAAAATCGAGATAAAAAAGACAAGCCCTTTAGGGTTTGTAATAGAGATTAAAAAACCTTTGAAAAAAACATTGAAATAACTCATTTGAGCGTGCACAGCTGTCGTTTGCAATCCGCCCTTGGTACGAAACATCTTCACACCTAAATATATCAGATATGCAGCACCTAAAACTTTAATAAGTGTAAAAGCAACTAGTGAACTTTCGAGGACAAACCTAATACTTGTTGCAGATATACTCGCTATAGCAAAAACACCTAAAGAAACACCACATATACCAGCAAAAGTTTTGCTAAACCCTTTCATAACAGAGTTATTCAAAGTAAAAACAACAGCTGGACCTGGCAGCATAATCGTTGCAACAACAACACCTATATACACCAAATAATTATCCATTCACGCCCCCTTAGGCCCATGCTTTAAAAAAGCAATTTTATCGAAAGATTTACTTTTTCGATAGTGATAGATAAAAAAAAGGCCACATTCTTTCGAATGTGGCCTTTTAAGAGCTTTAAACTCAAATCTGCTTTTATTCAGCAGTCTCTTGTGTTTGCTCTTGTGCACGTGGTTGTTGTGCTTGCTCTGGGTCTAACTGACGAGTTGCAGTTACAAGAGTTGCTGCACGTCTGTTACGACTACGACCTTCTTCAGTTTCATTCGTTGCAATTGGCTTTTCCTCACCATAACCAACGATTTCAAGACGATCTTTTTGAATTTCAAAATCACGTACTAGAATATCACGAATTGCTTTTGCACGTTTTTCAGAAAGCTTCTGGTTGAAAGCTGATGGACCTGTTGAGTCAGCATGCCCTTCAATTGTTACGATACTGTCTTTGTAAAGTTTCAAGAAAGTCGCCAGTTCTTTAACATCAGAATAGAATTCTGGCGGCAGGTTTGAACTTTCAAATGCAAAGTTCACGTTAAGATCCATTGAAACTGTATTTTCGATAGGAATTGCACAACCGCGCTCATCAACCATTAGGCCAGCAGCTGTATCAAGACACTCATCAATATTATCAAGAATGCCATCACCATCTGCGTCAGCAATCATCTCGCCTTGCGCTGCACCAGCATCTACAAGATCAATATCACCTTCACTTGAATTCTCATTGCCGCCGAACGTCATTGTTAATGCAAGACTAGCAAGAGTATCTGTGTAATCACCTTCAAAGTTATCAATTGCTCTGAAGTCACCACGAACTGAGAAGTCTTCGTTGAAGAAGTAACGAACACCAGCACCAACGTTAGCAATAGTGTCATCTAAATGAATATTTTTTTCTTCTTGATCAAGGTTGATCATACCAAAACCTGCTGAAAGGAAAGGCTGTAGTTTTCTTTCAGGCATAAAATAATAGTGACCATCTAGGCGATACTGTTCAACATCATACTTTGCAAGTGAATTGATTTTCTCATGTGTTTCACCATTCATGTATTGCACTTCAGCTGCAAGATTTTGAGTAAAACGGTATTCAAAACCAATAGCAGGTATTGTTTTATCTTTGATAATAAGGTCTTTATCAAAGTTGTAATAACCAGCACCTGGGTTAATAGATAAACCTTCGCCATAAGTTTCTGCCTGTGCAGTAGCAGCGCCAAAAAGGCTTAGTGCAACAATTGCAGATGTTAAACCTGTTAGTTTCATAGATAATCCTCTCGTAGATTACAGGTATGGTGTGATCTTGTTGTTTTCTATGGGTTAAGTCTTGCGTTAAATACAGCCAACAAAGAATCAAACCCTACTTATGTGTGGTTACCGCAAGCTAGATCACGTATAAGTCCTAAACCCACCACATCATACACATTTTAATTTATAAGTATATTTTTAGACAAAATAGACCATGTTCAAAAATAATCCACAATTTTTGTGGATAAACCTGTGAAAAACATTAGCTATTTCACCTAAAAGCCCCATAGATTGGAAACCTCAAAAGATTGATCAATTTTTAACCAACCTAACTATAGGCCTGATGCAGACACTTTACGGCTTATTTTATGAACGCAAAGTGAAAAGGCACAAAGCCCATAAAATTAATAACTTAGACCGTTCACACAACTTAGACACGAATTTGTACTTTTTTTATAAGTCAGTCAGAAAAAAAATATATTGTGATTATTCTGTCCTTAAAATGTTTATTCACAACTCATATCTTGCAAAAAATTCACATCAAGCTATTATTTCAAATAGTTATAGAACAACCTTTCAAAAATTGCTTTTGCGCTATTAAAATACAAATAATATCCACAATTTGTGTGGATAAACCTGTGCGTTACTCTAAAAAGCACCTCCAAAACCCCCATTAAATCGGCACATCTTAAAATTGGTTATTTTTTAACCGCTTTATATCTTGACCAGATACATTTTGAAAAAAAAATCTTTGACAATTATGTAGATTCACCGTGTCATTTAGTATTGAATGTGTCAGAATCCCTTGGACTGTTTTTCAGCTATACATATTGTGCTTATTTGCTTGAAAGCGTCAGTTCCAGACATGTCTCTGCGTTTACGCTTTGTAGCTTGTGAATCCCTTAGTGTATGCGCTGGTTAAATATTCAACTTGCCGGAACTTTAATAGTGTTACCGAACTCTGATAAACTTGTCAGAATTTTTGACACCCCCATTTAGAACCTATCTACCCCACTTCTAATTACTGATAGAAAGTTGGTTGGATATCTATAGTTTTTGACGAGAGAAACACCATGGCTCATTGCTTCGCAAGGCAAAGACACGATAATAAGACAAACAAAAGTGCCCTTTTCATGAATCGAATTTTTACTTTTTCCATTACACTTTTCGCTCTAATCTCGACAGCTGCACAGTCAGCAGAGCCAACCTACCCAGATGATCAAAAGCAAATTGTGGGTACAGCAGCCTCTATATCTGAAGAGACTCAATCAGTTTGGGTCTCCGGCCCTCTTATAGATGTTTATGCAGGCCCGGGTCAAAGCTACCCTATTGTTCACACTTTAGAAAAAGGTGAGAAACTTGAGCTTCATAAACAATACACACGCTGGATTAAAGTCACATCTCAAAGTGGTATTGACGGCTGGATTGCAGCAACAGACACAGCTAAGCTTTTTGATGCAAATGGAAGACCGCTCACTGAACGTAAGCCAATCAACGATCATGCTGGTCGTTTTTCATTACAGCTTGCATTAGGTACATTTGATGGGGATAGCTACGGATCAATGGGCATCGGCTATGGCCTTTCAGAAAACCTCAGAATTGATGGCATCCTAGGTCATTCAACTGATGGTCCACTTCAAGGTCGCCATCTCTATGGCGCTCTAACCTTAGATTTAAAACAATTCAAATTTGTTGCAGAAAAACCATGGCAACCTTACGCAAGCTTGGGCTACGGTGTCTATAACGCTGATGGTAATATAAATGGTATTAAAAACTTCGATACGTTCAAATCATCTATTGGTGTGAGATATAACTTCTTTCAAGAGATTGAAGCAACATTCGAATACAGTCGAGATGTAATTTTAGTAACAGGCAACAATAATATTCATGCAGACGGCCTTAAAGTCGGCGTAATGACATATTTCTAAACAATTTAAAGTTTACACCCCCATTATCGAATAAATTAAAGCAATGATTCAGGTACATTCACCATAATGCTGCTTGAATCAAGTTGCCCTATGCTGGCAAACATATAATTGATTTCAAATGCGCATTTGCATTGACGAGAGGCATAACAGTGAGATTGACCATGACAACACAAAAACGAAAGCAGATTTTCAACGCATTATTAGGCTCTACAGTGCTACTTACATCTATTCAAGCAACTGCTGCTGAATACCTGCCTAATATTGAAAGACGTGAAGTTGTCACACCTGGTATTGATACTGAAAATTTTGAAATTAGTACATTTATGAGCCTTCTCAGCGTACAAGACTTTAGCGTTGAGCCTCACTTTAGTGTACGCCTTGCGTATCATGCACATGAGAACTGGTTCTTCGAAGGTAGCCTTGGTCAAGCGGATATTGGCGCCTCTGCAATGGAACGTACTTTTAATGGCACAGGTGGTATTTCCAACTTAGAAACAGTCAGCGACCGCCGTTACACTGATTACCATTTCAATGTTGGCTGGAACTTTCTCCAAGGCCAAACATCATATCTTGGCAAAAAAAGCATGATTAACAGCACTTATTTAACAGCAGGCGCTGGTATTACAAACTTTGCAGATCAAAATAATATGACAATTAACTTTGGTATTGGTCAACGCCTCCTCTTTAATGACAATCTGGCTTTCAGAGTTGAAGCGAAAGACTATGTTGTTTCTTATGACAACCCACCTGGCGGTACTAAAAGCAGCCAACATAACCTTTCCATAGGTGTAGGTCTTGGTCTTTTCTTCTAAAGCAAGAAAAGAAACCAAGTCAAAATAAGATTAAGGAAACCATACCCTATGCTTACACTTAAAAAACTAGCACTGGCCAGTAGCTGCCTTCTTGCCGCACAACTGTGTTCTACACAGGCAGTTGCTGCTAATGCAGATTCTACATATCAGCTTATGCAACAAAGTTACCTCAAGCTTGATGTTGTTGATGCAGCTTATGGTTCAGCAAAAGACTTCTCTGAATACGTTGGTGCACCGCTGGTTATTTACTTTTGGAATGATCTTTGCGACCTTTGCTTACAAGATATTGAAACACTCAATGATTTCGCAAAAGAGAACCACCTCAAAGCAGTTGCTATCCGTTTAGGAGGTCAAAAAAACACAGCATTTGGTCCTAAAACACAGTCTGAAATTCGTCTGCAACAACGTCTAGCTGGATTTGATCAAATTGATCATCTCTATGCTCCGTACTTAAAGAAAAACCAGCTTGAGCTACAAAAGTTACCAGCTATTCAAGTTTTAAACTCATCAGGTAAAACTGCTGCTGTCTACCCTGCATTCAAAGGGCAGTGGTCTGAAATTGCGACCCTTGTAGAACAACTCGATACTCTTGCATTCCAAGATTACAGCATTCAACAAAAGCCTGAATTAATTGAAACGCAGAATAAATATGAGAACCCGCTTAAGTTAAAACGTATTTCAGAAGAAACCCTTGATCGAGATGATGAGCAACCATTATTTCTCACTCAAACTTTTTTTGCTGATTCATCGCAGAAGCGTAACGCTCTCAATCACGATGGCATGCCTGCAAGTCATGATCTTGGCCTAACAGCTGCTGGTTCATTTGTGAACTATAACTTTCAAACTGGTGCAAAATCATCATCAAATTGGCAGGGCTTGCAATTTGCATATGTCCACCCTCTCAGTATTGATGAGCGTTTGGCTTTTTATAGCCAATTTGCAACCGCAAGTGGTTATGAAACTCAAAGTGTAGCAGCAGAGATAGACTCTCCAGAAAATAATATTCTAGGTATCAACTACGAAACTTACCTCAGCACAACTCGTGTTGCAGTTGGTCTATACCAAGAAACTCAATCTTACAGAACTGACACTGGTTTAAAGTTTGATTTTGCATCCATGTTTTGGAAAGACAGAACCAAAATCACAGTAGGTATGGACTTATTTAGCGCTACACACGAAGAAGCAAGCACTATTACTGCCGCTGATGATGATACAAACCGTCGTCACCGTGTTGGAATATCTCACCGCATTGATGAAAAGCGCCGTCTTGTTTTTAACTGGTATCACGACGCCCTTCAAGGCGTTATTGAAAATCCAGATGAGATGGTCGACTACAGATTTAACGGCGGTAGTACTCTAGCTCAGCAATATGCTTTATACCCTGCAACAAAAACACAAAACAACTATGTTTTACAGCTTGTAGAGTCTAAAGAAAAATACGATATCGCTTACGGCTATGGTGCATATGACGACTCTTGGGGTACTGAGCAACATCGCTTGTTCACAAGCATCAATACCCAAGTTAACCAGTGGCAACTTCAAGGGACTGCTCGTCTAACACATCAGCATAGAGCTGTTATGTTCAATGATCTGTATCCTATGGCAAATGCTGAAACCCTTATGTCTCGTAACCCTGATTTAGCTGGCTTTGATAGTTTAGGCGTTGGCGTTAAAGGTGTTTATCCCGTGCAGTGGTCACTTTGGCAGAAACCTACATTTGTAACCCTTGGCGCTGATCTTGATTATTATGATTTTGAAACATTATCAGACAACACAAAAAGCACAAATGTGAATGAGAGAGAAGCACTGCAAGAGCTTATTATCAGCACATCTATTGGCTTAGAAATTAAACTTTAATTCTTTAAAAATAAATTTAATAACGGTCTTACAAGCTTAAGCAACACAAGCATAAGACCTTTAAGGTTATCCAAATTAGTAAGGAACACCACATGAAATTAAGCGTAAAACTACGTCACTTTCTTCAAATTTCAAGCCTTGGTCTTTGTCTGTGTGGCATGGGCCCAGTTTCAGCAGAGCCTCTAAAACAAAAAGGTGATGCTGCTAATGGTTCTTCATTTGCAAGTGCTTCCTTAGAAGAAATCGAGCAACTTAAAACAGATATTATTGAGCTTAATGCCGAGTTCAAACAGCTTGAACAAGATCAACTCTATCCTGCATCAGTAGATACAGCTTTATTTGTTTCTGTTGATACTGGACAGTATTTCCAACTTGAAGCGATTGAAGCTCGTGTTGATGACCAGCCTGTTATTGGTCACTTCTACACAGACAAACAACGTGGTGCTCTTGAAAAAGGCGGCATTCACAAACTATCACAGATTCATGTTAAGCCAGGTCAACACCAGCTTGTTATTACGGTCATTGGTAAAACACCAGATGGTCAATCTATTAAGCGTGGCATAACCCATGACTTTGAAAAAACAAAAGACTCTCTAGGTCTTGAGCTTCAGCTTTTTGATAGCCTTAAGAGCCTATCAATGGAAATGCGCATTAAAACTTGGTCCCTCTAAAGGACATTTAAATCGCTTCCAGATGCAGATTAGATCGAGCAATAAAGTATAAGAAGTGCAATGCACTTCTTATGATGAATGATAATTTTGGATAAACAGTGAAAATGCTCAACATGATGATGAACTCACCTCAATTGGATCCAAAGGGCGCCAGAGGTCAGAATGAGACTTCGGCTCTGACTCGAATGAAAACAAAAACAATGCAACTTTCGAGGTTAGCCGCTGCTGTAATAGCTCTAACGCCTCTCATGAGTGCAAGTGTTCATGCAGAACCAAGAATTAGAGCTAACAATGCCGCCTACTTCCAAGATGAAGACTTGGCAAAAGCACAATCTCATAAAGTTGATAGCCTTGCCTATGGCGAAGCTATTTATTTAATGCATTCAGATCAGGATCTGAAGGCATTGGTGCGTCTTGCACAAGCAGGCCTTGAACATCAGCTCAGTGTATATCCAACATTATTACAAGCATCTATTGCTTCAAATCAAGGCTTAAATCAGCACGCAATGCAGGCGCTAGATAAAGTAGCGACTCAAGAAAATACACAAGATGATTTAAACCGACTCTATTTATTCCAGGCCGAGCTTGCTTATGAGCATAAAGATTTTGACAAACTTGCAGAAAAAATCATGCAAGTACGTCAGCCTAATGGTTTAGAAGATCCTGATCTTTATTACTACCTACGTATTCAGTCTGCTCTTGAGCGTGATCAAGTTAATAATGCAACAGACATGATGGGCCGCATGGCTGTTTCACCATGGAAAGCAATTAGTCATACTAATATTGCCCTGTGGTATTACAGACAAGGACAGTTCCAAAATGGGATCGATACTCTTAACCGCGTGTTAGAAGAGCTTGATACAACATCAACTATGGATGCTTACGAATACTGGTATACAACTGGTCGTCGTGCCTCAACAATTCTTGGCCAAGAAGAGTTTGAACGCCAAAAGTACGAGCTGCAAATTCTCAGCGAACGTGTCCTCAATTTGATTGGCTTTGGCTATGTTAAATTAATGACAGAACCTGGTGTTAGTGTTGGAAGTCAAGTCTTTGAAGATTCATTAGAGTCTGCACAGAATGCGATTTTCCAAATTCCGCAAGATAGCATTTATGCAACACAAGGTCTTGAACTCCTTGCCCAAAGTTTGATGCAAGTCTATGAAGGTCGTGAGTCTAAAGAAATTAAAGACAGCATGATCGTTAATGATGAAAAACTTGAAGCACGCCTAAAAGATGATAAAGCAAAGCTTAAATCTATTTTGACTCGATTAACACAGCCTACAAACCCTGTTCTGACTCGTTTAAGAAGTCACTTTGCACTCCTTAAGCTTGAAGAAGACAACCAAGACAAATACCAAGCAGCACAGGCAAAGCTTGTAACAGTGATTGAAAAAGAAATTGCAGAACGAACCGCTGTACTCAATCGATCTGATGATTACTTTAATCGTCTTGTTGCGCCTTTTTATAGCCTAGATCAACTTGGTAATGAGTATGGTTTTGACTTAGAATCTTTAACAATTAAAGATTACCCTCTTCACCCTTCTACTCTTATTCACTGGTTAAGCCAACCTCAAACTCGTGAATATTTAAAAACACTGCGCTTCTTAAATGAAGGTCTTGCATTCACACAAGAATGGGAAGCTAAAAAAGTATTATTTAATCTTTATGACGATACTGTATTAGAAAATAAGCGTAGCCTAGCCAAGCTGGAAGCTGCTCGTTCAGAGTATGCAAAACTAGAGAAAACCTATGCCTCATTAAAAAATCAACTTGAAAATACACATGTTACATCAACAAAAGAAAAAGACATGCTGAAATCAGTTGATTCATCTTTAGAAACGCTGCAAAACTTAGCGGCACAATCACCTGAAGATGCAAGCGGGACTCAACGCCATATAAATCAACTGCGCTTGTTTAAAGGTCAGCTGATTTGGAAAGCAGAACTTGAGCAATCCACTCGTGATGAACAAGCTAAAGTTGCCCTTTCTAAAATTAAGCAAATGATGGCTCAAGTTGAGCGACACATTATCAATATTGAAAACGCGCCAGCACAAAAACCAATTGACCGTGAAGCTGTACTTAGCTTAGACGATCGAATTAGCAACTTAGATATGCGAGTTGAGCGTGCCCTTTCAAGCAACAAAACACTCTTTACCGATTCATTTAAAAATCTAATCGGATACGAACAACAATATCTCCAGGCAGCACTTGTGAAACTCAGACTACAACAAGCTGTCTCTATTCAGAATTCAGGAGAGCCAAATGAGTAATAAAAATATATATGCTCGCATGCTCGCCTTAAGCGCATTTGCTCTTATTACACAAGGCTGTTCAACAGCACCAAGACATGAGCAAGCCAACTTAGGTGATTGGTATAAAGCACAAGATGAATCTACAGATGCACAAGAAAAAATGCCTGTAGAGGAAACTGAAACAATTGCAGAAGTCACGCCAGAAAAAAGCAAAACTGAACAAATGCAAACCGAGCTTGATATCTATAAAAATGCATTAAACAGTCTTGATAATAATGAAGCTAATCCTGCTCTTGTTTCTACGCTAAAAACAAAAATTCTAGCGATGGAAATCAAAAAAGCAGACGAAGCTTACAACGAAGCACCAGATCAAACGCAAGTCTATGAACCTGTTATTCGTGACCTTAGAGTATGGCTTGAGAAAAACCCTGACCATGCTTTAACGCAAAGCTATAAATATCAACTTGCTCGCTTATTAGATATTACAGGTCAATCCACTGCAGCTGAAGAAACATTAACCGAACTTCAGCAAACAGCTTCGACAACATCAAAAAATAGCGAAGTCCAGTTCCGTCTTGCAGAAGCTGCATTCTCTCAGCGCGACTATGACAAAGCGATTGGACATTATTCAAATGTATTAAAAGATGAATCAAGCAGCTCATCCGACAACC
This sequence comes from Gammaproteobacteria bacterium UBA6940, assembly GCA_002450655.1. GTDB lineage: Bacteria > Pseudomonadota > Gammaproteobacteria > Pseudomonadales > UBA6940 > UBA6940. Next base: position 92,907 of record DJZY01000057.1, read on the forward strand.
GTAATAAAGCAATTTATATGCGTGGCTGGAGTTACCTTCAAGTCAATGAATTTAAACTTGCAGCACAAGACTTTCTAACACTTTTAACAAACAGCAATTTCTCTATCGATAATCAGCAAATGCTAGATGACACTTATCGTGGCTTTATATTGTCGATTAATGATGCAGGCGGTGTTCAAGAAATTCCAAGCCTCGTTTCTTTAGATGAATTGCAACCTATTGCAATGAATTTATATAAACAGCTTATTGAATTCTACACATCTGAAGAGCGCTGGAGTGAAGTTATCATGGCTTATCAAGCGTTTCAGGATCATTACCCTGAATCGCCACAAGCAATTGAAATGGAACTCGAACTTTTATCTTTCCTCGAAAAGAAAAAGCAAAAAGCCTCATTACGTGAAGAAAAAGCCAACTTTATTGAGCGTTATGCTGATCGTGCACCTGAAAAAACAGCAATCTTTACTTTAGAGCTAGCTGAATACAACAGAGCTGAAGCACTTGAGTATCGTAAAGCTGAAGATAAAAAACAGCGTGACCTTGCGGATAAATCTTTTGCTAAAAGTTTAGAGTATTATGAATTTTTCCTCGAAAAGTTTGCTGATAGACCAGAGTTTGCTGTTATTAAATTTAACTATGCAGAAACACAACTTGAAGCTGGATTTATTGAAGAAGCTCGTAAAACCCTTGCAAGCTTAGACACGCCTGCAATACCAGAAGCAACACGTGAGAAAGCAGCTTATCTATCCATCACTACACTGAACGACATGATTCAAGCAATGTCTTCAAACTCTATGGATGTAGCAAAACTTGAAGAAGAAAAGTATTTACTGGCTGAAAACTTTGTTAAAAATCACCCTCAGCATGCTAAAGCAAGTTCTATTTTAAGCTGGCTTATGATTGAAAGCTTCAAGCAAGATAACTTTAAAGATGCTTTAGAGTTTACTGCTATTGCTCAGCAACAGTTCCCTGCTCTTGAATACCAAGCAACGCAAATTCGAGCGGATATCTTGTTCGCTCAAGAAAACTGGAATGAAGCAGCTCAAACTTATGAAGCTTTATTAGTGATGACACCTGTAAATGCAGAAGATGCAGCGAAGCCTGAGCAAAAGACAATATGGCGTGATAACGCACTTAAAGCTTATTATCAAGCAGCTCGCCAAGAACAAAATCCTCAAGCAGCTATTGCGCTTTACGCTCAAGTTTTCGATGGTGCTCGCAATCATGAGTTAGCACCTGCAGCACTTTATGAGGCAGCGATTCTTGCTTCAACACAGGAAGACCCAGTTTATAAAGATAAGTCTATTGAGTTGCTCAAGCGCTACATTGCTCAATACAAAGCTGGCGAACAATTACGTGACGCGAAGATCAAGCTTGCCGAAATATATGTTAAAGAAGAGAACTGGGCTCTTGCAGCACCACTTATGCAATCTGTGGCAGGCCAAATTGATGATCCTAGCTTGAAAAGAACAGCTGTTCTTGAGGTGGCTGACCTTTACCGTAAAGGCGGTAATGCAACTCGTGCAATTAAGGCCTATAGCTCATTTATAACAAGTGCTGACGCAACAACGCCATACCAGGATATCAGCAAAGCACGCATGGCTTTAATTGAACTCTATTACGATAATGGTCAAAAAACACAGGCTTACAAAGAAATGAACACCTTTGTAAACCAAGATCTTAATGCAGCTGAAGCGACTAAAGAAACCCGTAATGCTGCACTTGAGTACGCTATTTTACTTGCAAATAGACAAGCGAAAGCTTACAGACGCATTCGTCTCACAGGAAATCTGCAAGCAAGCTTCCAGCGCAAACAAGCAGAGCTGGAAAAAGCAATTGATGCCTACAAGCGTCTTGAGCGTTTCGAAGGTGAAAGAGCCAAACAAACTGTTAATGCTGGTATAGGTGATTTATTTGCACACTTAAGTCAATCATTACTAAATGCACCAATACCATCACAGCTCTCTGAATTAGAGCAAGAAGAATACATGATGATCATTGAAGAACAGGCATTTCCTTTCGAGGAAAAAGCCCTTGCATCTCATGAAAAGAATGTTTCAGAGCTTCATAACGGCCAGTGGTCACAAGCAATCCAAGACAGCTTGAGCACTCTGCGTCAATTAATGCCTGCACGTTTTGACAAGCAAGAACAGTTTGAAGGAGCAATTACTCATGTTGAATAATCAGGCTCCTGAAAATCAAGCGATTTTAAAAAATGATAAGTTTATGAATAACAAACGTTTTGTGACAGCTTTTAGCTTAATGGGCATTGTTCTTTTAAGTGGTTGCTCTAGCGTCCAGTGGCGTGAGGGCTCCATTTTTGAGCGCAATGGTGGTGCTCGTGCTCAAGACGAGTATGTCGTTTACAACGGTGAAGAAGCTGAAGAGCAAGCATCTGAAGCCGAACAAAAACCTGATACAAATCAGCAAGAGCCTGCACCTATCGAAGCTGCACCAGAAGTCGCTGTCGTAGAAGCACAAGCTGAAGAGGTCTTGCCTGAAGAAACCCAGGAAGATGTTATGGCAGCAGCAGAACCTCTACCAGAAGAGAATATTGCAGAAGCAGCAAACCGTGTATTCACCCCTGCCCCATACCCTGCTGGTGATCAAGATGCTGATGATTTGCGACTCAAAGAGAACCTTGAGTCAATTATCTCAAGAAGTTCTTCAAAATCAGATATTCCGGCTCAAATGCAAGACTTGGAATTACTGTTACAGGAGAAGCCTGATTCCTCTGGAATACTTTACCATCTAGGCAGACTTGCGTTCTTCAATGATCAGCCAGACCAAGCAGTCCAGTATTTGGATCAAGCACTTGAAATTGAAGATAAAAATTTCTATGCTGCAAACCTATTAGGGCTTGTCTACCGCTCACAGGGTCAGTTTGATCGTGCTGAAGCAGCCTACAAGCAGGCTCTTAAAATCTGGCCAGACTATGCTACGGCTTGGTATAACCTTGGTATTCTTCAAGACCTATACCGTAATAATTTAGCAGATGCTTTAGTTGCTTATAAGAACTATCTAGCCATTGACGAGTCTAAGACTTCCGAATCTGAGGCTAGAACAAAAACACGCCAACATGTTGAACTTTGGGTAAAAGATCTTGAAATGAGACTTTCACGCCAATAATATTTTAAACATGCTGAAACAATGATAATGGAATATGAATCTGTTCATATTCCATTCAGAGGCGAAAGTATATTTAGTCACCAAGACACCGTACGAGAAAATTTATGAAGCAGGACATGAAAAAAAGCAAAAGCCATACGAGGCATTCACACAACAACCTCATATTCGGCCTTATGATGATTCTCGGATTATGTTCCGCCGCAAGTGCCGCACCAGAAGTGAAGCAGCCAAGTCGGCAAGTCATGGAGCTTGAAAGTCAGGTTCAAGGTCAGAGAAGCCAACCAAAAGTTCTTTTTATTCTCCCTTGGGAAGAGTCTGTTGAGACTCAAGACCTAGAGATAGATGATAGTATCATCAGCGAAGAAGACTTCTTGGCCCCCATCGATCGAGCTGTTTTTCAACAGACAATAAATATGTACAAACAGCTGGACAATAGCCAGTAGTTTGGCAGAATATGGCAAAATTATAGCCAAATTCACAACAACTTAAACAATAAAACCCTAATAAGGTCATTAACATTTCGAGGTTTCACCCCATGGATAATATTGCACTTTTTTTCCAAAACGGCGGCTCTTTCATGCTTCCAATCGCTATCGTTCTTGTGATCGGTCTTGCTATTGCAATCGAAAGACTTATCTATCTTCTACGTTGCCAAAATAACAATAAAGCAATTTTAAAAGAACTAATGCCATCTTTTTCTCGCCGTGACTACCGCACGCTTGATACACGTTCTTCAAACTCAACAACTGCCGTTGGTCGTATGATTCAATCAACTATTCAGTTTCTACAGAAATCAACTGACCGTGAAGCGCTTTCAAACCTACTTGAAGAAAAAATTCTTGAAGCAACACCTGCGATTGAAAAACGCACTCATTACCTAGCAACACTTGCAAACGTTGCAACCCTATTAGGTCTTCTAGGTACAATCATGGGTCTTATCGATGCGTTCACGAGTCTTGCAGGCGCTGAAGCAAGTGAAAGAGCAACTCTACTTTCAAGCTCTATCTCTGTTGCGATGAACACAACAGCATTTGGTCTGATGGTTGCGATCCCTCTGCTTCTTATCCATACATTCCTTCAAAGCAAAACAAATCAGATCGTTGATACGCTAGACATGAGCGAAGCAAAATGTCTTGCTCTTATTAACGAAGAATAATCTGTATTTGAAATCTTGATATGTTTACAGAGGCCTTTAAGATAAAAAACTTTTGTCATAGGCCTCCAGATAACCATAAAAACAATGAACTAAGGAAATGACTGTGTCCCGTCAATCGAGAGTGCATAAACGCCGTAAAAATGAAGAAGTTGATTTAGACATTACCCCTTTCATGAATCTCATGATCGTGTTGGTTCCTGTACTTCTTTTATCGATGGTATTCACACATATTCGCATTCATGATGTTCAACTTCCTGAATTATCGCAGCGTATCTCTGATGCTACTGAAGAGAAAAACTTGGAATTAGTTGTCAATGATGAAGGTTTTAAGCTTTATTTTCCTGCGGGCAATCTACTTAAAGAATTCCCTGCGAAAGAAGATAAGTCCATGCCTTACCTCGAGCTAAGAGACTATTTAAGACTTGTTAAATCAACATTCCAAGAAAAAGAAAAAGATAAGTCAGATATTACGCTACTTGCTGCTGCTGATACAGATTATCAGACACTCATCCTGACCTTAGATGCAGTGAAGTTTATTCCAGAGCAAGTTGGAGAAGAAGTTGTCATGGCGGCTTTATTTCCTGAAGTTTCACTAGGCAGTGCTCCTGCACAATAAAGCCACGCCTTATTAGAGAACAATTTTTATGAAACGACATCGCAGCAGACGAAATAAAGAAGTTTCAAAACTGAATCTTGTTGCACTGATGGACATTTTCACCATCCTGGTATTCTTCTTGATGGTGAACTCTTCAGACGTGCAAATTAAAGAAGTGCATGAATCAGTTCAACTTCCTGAGTCGACGACTACGGCTCTACCAGAAGATACATTGAAGCTGTACATCACTAAAAACTATATGTTTATTGATAACGATAACCAGCAGATCTCACTTGATTCTCGCGCAGAAGATGGAACATACCCTCAGCTTGTTGAGCGCTTAAATGTGTTCGCAGAAAGACAAGGTGAAATTCCAGAATCAATGAAAGAAACAGGTAGACCTATTACGATTCTTGGTGATGAGACAACAGACTACTCAACACTTCAGCAGATTCTTGCTACATGTGCAGAAACTGACTTTAGAAACGTATCACTGGCCGTTGTTTTCGAGGAAGCCCAGGCTAGTCTGAATGACCCTTCAGCTGACGATGTTGCCAGTTTGAATGCCTCAAGTCTAAGTCGATAAATGAACGGAGTGATTAAGACAATGGGTGCTGCATTGCCAATAAAAACAGAATCAGAATTCTGGAACACAAGTGCTCAAGATAAAAACTTCAGAAATATTTTTCTATTTCTTTTAAGTTTCTCTATCGCATTTGGTTTCATGATTTATCAATACCAGGTTCCCGTACAACCTCTGCTTGAAAAACCAGAGAAGAAACCTGTTATTACCCAAATTAAATTAGAAAAGAAAGAGCCACCAAAAGTTGAGGAACCAGAGCCAGTTCAGCCTAAACCTGAGCCAAAGCCGGAACCAAAACCAGAGCCTAAGCCTGAACCAGCGCCTGCGCCGGAGCCAACACCTGCTCCACCAGCGCCAGAACCTGCTCCAGCACCTAAGCCTGAGCCAGCTCCTGCTCCTGCGCCACCAAGCCCAGAGCAACAGCGTCAAGCAGCACGTGCAGCAGCTCAAAATGTTGGTCTAGCAGCTCTTTCAAGCAACATGTCAAGCCTGACTGACCGTGCAAATGCTGCACCTCAAGCAAGCGCTTCGCAAGTTGTTGCTAAGAAAAGTGACTCAGGCCAAGCAACTGAAAGACTCTACTCATCTTCAGCTTCCCAAGGACAAGCGAACCTTTCAGGTCAAGCGTCCTCGGCAAACCTTGAAGCTCGTATAGACTCTTCTACGACAGGCGGTGCTACTAGCTCTGCTGGTGGTGGTGATGCTGTCCTTGCTTCTGGCGGAGGCAGTGGTGCATCTGGTAATGGCACTTCAAATGTTGCAGGTAAGCGTGATGAAGCTTCTGTGCGCCGAGTATTTGAACAAAGTAAAGCCAGTGCATCAGCACTTTACAACCGAGCACTACGCCAGAATCCAACTATGTCTGGTCGTGTAACATTTGAAGTTGTCATTGCGCCAAATGGCAGTGTAACTTCAGCACGTATCGTTGAAAGCCAACTTAACGATGCAGACCTAGAACGTAAACTGCTATTGAAAGTTCGTTCACTCCAATTTGGTGCTAAACCAGTTGGTGAACTACAACTCAGATACAGCTATGACTTCCTTCCGAGTTAATCTTGGAAGTTTAGTCAATAAAAAACCCGGTTTTGCCGGGTTTTTTATTGCTTTGAATAAAGAGAAAAGGAAATAAAAAGAAAGTCTACTCGCTACACATTACTTAACCAGAAATACTCACTAAATCCATAATGCCAAGAGAATCATTACTTTCATCAACAAGTAACCCTGCTTGCTGCATATCATCTCGTAATGTATCAATAATAAGCTTAAACTGCTCTTGTTTTTGAATAAAAATTTCTCCACGCTCTTGACGATAACCAAGAAGATTTTTAAAAACGAGGGAGTGTATATCTTCAAGAGTAACTTGCTTACCAGCATCAAGTAATTGCTTGCGAGCATCAAAATAGGTAATCAGAGAACCTGTCCGTCCGACCCCCATACAGCAGTGAATAAGAACTCGTTTACCCAAAGCTAGTTGAGCACCAAGTAGATCAGCCAGTTGCCTTAAGCCATCCGATGTTGTGATACTCGCATCAGGCCAACGCCTGTACTGAAATACTTTAAGATTTTTTTCCAAAAGATTTTTAAATCGTAATATAACATTTCGCTCACGAATAATATTTGAATAGTCTCTATATCGACCTTTAATTGTCTCAATGTCACCTGTAACAAGCTTATTTTGAAATACTGGTAAATATCCAATTACATCAGACTTAGTCATATCGAAATGGCTTCGAATATCAAAAACAACATCAGCAACACAAAATAACATTTTCATATAATTACTTTGGCCACTCACATTTTTAGGCGGGTGCTGCGATGCAATTAATTTAGCTTCAGGCATTGAATGAAGCGTAATATAATTTGCGTGATATTTTGAAGAATCGCCATCTATTGAAAATCGAACCACCGATGCTTCAGGACACTTAAAGTTTTCATTCGCACATTTAGTCTGGCTATTTTTAAAAGGAGATAAAACCAATTTAGATACTTCAAATTTTGATAAATGCTTTAACGCCTGCCAGAGATCATCAAGTTGTTCTTCTGGCTTTTTCGCTATGGCGCTTTGTATAAACTGACGAGCCAAAGTCTGTCGCTTATGTAAAGGTGGTGGCTGGGCTTCATCTTCAGTTTCTTCAGTTGCATTTAACTCAGGCCCATCGAGTCGGGCTGTTTGTGAATGCAGTATTGGACGCTCAATCTGCTGTTGTTCATATGACGCGGAAGAATTTACACTAGATGTATAGTTAGCCCACCTTATTTGATCTTGATCAAAAGACCGCGAATAAGCACCCTCAAATTGATTGCTCAGATGCATGCCATCCAATTGATTTGATATTGAATTATAATCTTGATACTGTCCTTGAGGTTGACCCTGCATACTTTCTATGGTTTGCATGCGCTGCCTTATACTAGGCGTGCGTATATCTTGGCTTGATGAGGCACTCGAAGAGCCGCCCCTCGATGACGCAGAGGTACGTTTAGTGACTTGTGATAAGTTGCCTTTTTTATCACGTTTAAATTGAATAACTGGTGCGCTAGATGAAGAAGCGCTCCCCTCTGCTTTTTTAACCAAGCGTTAACTCCAATCTTAATTTATCCCAATAAATTATTGAGGTGGTAAACTTAAGAACGCCTGAAACGCAGCCTCTTGCCCTTTCACTGGAACAAGTTCGCCACCTTGCTTTTCGGCGACCAGTACAGGTGCTGTATTCTCTTGATCATTTGAAAAAAGTTTAAAGCTAGAAACATATGGCAAATAGTCTTTATACATGTGCGTAAGACTTCCATTTGTACTTCGAACTTCATTTGGCTTAAGCTCACGACCAGTTTCTTCTGCGCGTTTTTGAGCACGATTCAAAGCTATTTCAGGGCTTGAAACAAAAACACCTACCATGGTTATTTTTCTATTTTTAGACGTGTCTTTTAAAGTATTTATTGAGTTTGTTTTAGTTTTGGGATCATCTATTGAAGGTGTCAATGATGTACCTTCTTTACGAGTTATCTTTTTATCTTCAACGATGGAACGTATGGCAGAGTCCATGCCTGCATGTAGCGGCCTAATTTTCCAAAAAGTTGCCTTATGATCATTCGGATTATAGGAAGGAATATATGGCCAAACATCTCTTTTAAATTCAAAATCTTTTGCTTTATTTAGCAGCTTTCCTGTTGACTTTAATTCACCAGACTCTTGCTCTTTCGCAATAGATTCAAGGGTTGATTTACCTGCAGCAAATCCACCAACAACAAACAATGATTCAGGGTGGAAACTTGCATGAGCATTACTGATATAGTGATTTAATGCCTGCTCAAAGTTTTGAGCATGCTCACCCTCGCCTTTAAGAAGCGGCTCAAATTCTTTCTCGATGAGTGCTGAAATTTCTGCTTTAAGGGCAGCCGCTTTCTCGTCTGAAAAAGGCTTGCTCTTGTCAAAATCAGGATGAGCTTCGATTGCTCTATCGAGGCTGTACTCTTTCATCGCTTTAAGCGCAACATTTCTTGCTTTATCGATTTCTGCTGTACTTAATGTCAATCTTGCAGGTCTAATATGCGTTAATGCATAACTCGAATGTTGAGCAAGCTCTTTCAATGAATAACACCCGCAACCAATGCGACCTAAAACGCTTTCAGAAGTTGGCGTTACTTTATTCCAAAGCTGACTTAAGAATTGAACAGCATTTGTTGCTACTGAAGATGGCGCAAGATGTACGTGCTTTGAAGAAATCTGTGACATATCAGTATTCCTATTCAAAAAAAGTGAGCGACTCAGAAAAATACGAATGAATATATCATGAATTTCAACCCAACCTCTTATATTCATTACATAAATAATATCTAGGTAACGTCCCTAAAGTCGTTGCCTGCATATCCGCTAAGGCAAAGCTGATTTATATACCAATAAAAAAATAGAAATGTTAAAAGAAAAGCATAGAATACAAGAAAACCACTAGAATAATCGCAATTAATATTGATAAGCCCTAGGGAATCTATATGAAAGCTCAATCCTATTTAACATGCCATTCATGGGCAGAAAAACTTGGTGTAAATCAAGGTACTGTTATTACAAACCCTCACCTTATTCAGCAAGTTTCGGGACAAGAGCGAGGTCGAGTACGAGGATTTATTGCAAGCATGAATCACCCGCGGGAAGCCCGATTGCAAAAACTAGCCCATATTCAAGAACCGCATGTTTCACTGGACTGCTTGAGACAGCTTTGTTTTGATAAAGATAAACATGTTAGAGAGGCTGCTATTAACCGAGCACTAACAACCTGCTTTATGGCCATGTCAAAAGTACCTGAAGTATTTGACTATGAACCATTTACATCCGAAGACACGCCAGCTGTATTAAAAAGTCTTGCGACAGAGCAATTAAAGCTTGAACTTAAATATGGTGATCGTATTAACCAGGCCACCCTTGAGCACTTTACACATAACCCAGTTCTAGAAGTGCGAAATGTTGCACGAGAGCGCCTCTTTAGATTATAAGTCGCTCTCTAGCTTGAAACGAGGCTAGGTTTCTAGCACTCTGTTTCTGTTTCCATCTTGTCCTTACTGCTTTGTATGGCATCATCAAGTAAACTTTCACGAGAGCTGTCTTCTAAATACTGTCCAACAATTTCAGAGCGGCTTTTATTCTCGCCTGCCGTTTTCTGAGCATACTCATCAAGTTGATTGAATATATTTCTCTCAATATCACAAAGGTTTGTTTGATCAACAGCTGCTAATGCTTCTTTTAAAGCATCAATACTTTCCGAGACATGTTGCGGCAAATATTTTGGTGTTGGAGAACCACCTGTACCTACACCTCTAGACTGTGATTGAGGCTGTGCTTTGCCTGGCTTAACGATATAGGCCATTGCCAGATAAAAATGAAATTCTCTAAATTGGCAAACAACATTCGTCCATTGTGCTAACAGCAGTGGGTAATGAGCTTTTAGATACTGACGTACTTGCAAACGATTCTGCGCTTTCTCAACCATTTCTAAAAGATCTGTATGCGGCTTTGGTCTGTATGCTCGAAACTCTCTCAGCATTTTAGTGAGAGGGTTATCCCCTTTTGCATAAAAATCTGTAATTCCAAGTATATTATCAAGCAATGGAATAATAGAGCTTTGTGCACCAGTTTGCCCTCGTATATCATTGATGTATTTAGGTTGCTGATCAGCAAAGAAACGGCTGTTATACAATACGCCTTTTTCACCGAATAACTTACCATCGCCACAGTTGCCCACAAGCCCTTGAATTTGTGGTCGTACATCTGCTGAATAAAAGGCTGGGCGGCTTAGCTTCGTCATTTGCTTAAGACCTGCAAGCATTGTTTGGCTGACATCAATACCAGTTTGTACTGCTTGAACAATCTGTGCATCTTTATTATGTTCAACACCATCAAGTAGCAGATGGATCGCTTTAAACAATTTGGGGGTTTCCCACTCAATAATAGAATGGACTGTTTGGAAGTAAAACTCATCTGGACCACCATGCCATTGACGTATGAGCTCTACTTTATCTGCCGTAATTTGCTGACCAAAAATACTATTCATCAACACATAACCAGAAGCATACTCAAGCCATGGCTTTTGACCAAAAAGTTGAGCTAATAAGACTAATGGATTGGCAATTTGTGGTGGTAGTTCCTCTGAGCCCTGAGCTGCACCATGATGAATAGGCTCAAAAAGATACCCCATCTTTAAATATTGGTAGTCTCGAAAAGCAACAGCTAAGTCCATCGCAAGCTTATTCTTTTCAGATTCAGCCGTTGTTTCATCTTCAATAAGCTGCGCCCAAGCTAAAAAAGTATCGGCATGGTCATCTAAACTCGCTGCAGTTATACGAAAGGTATTTGAGGCAATAAGACCAGCAGAACCATCTTTTTTAATAACAGGCATTTCATCAAGTAGGTTATTAAGCCCTTTAAACTGATCACCCTCTAAGCAATAGGGCATTTGTAGAGGGAGATAGCCATTCATTAAATTAAGGTCTGCTCTACCCCATACACGTTCAGAAATTGTCAAAGGCTTGGTATTTGATACTTGTGGCATTATCACTCCCTTTTTCTATTATTGAAATCCATTCAACCGATAAAAGGAAAATATCTCAATATTCGCAGTAAAAGCAACATCATATCTAAACCTGCACATAAGCTGTCTATTTTTCAAGCAATGGGCCTTTGACTCTCACTTTTCCAGTAATGAGCATGAGATACCAATAGCAATTTAATTGTAAAATACGTAAACCTAGTACATTTTTCGCTTGCTTAGAGCTTACTTCTGATTGTAAACTCCAGAAAAAAAAACAAAAACGCACCCTTTAGGTGCTATTTACCAACAAAAGCACCAGAATAAAACACTTCAACACCCCTAAAGTATTTTTAAGTATTTGTTTGATAAGGATAGCCCTTCATGACGGATTTGCAGATTCAACTTGCCAAAGCCTGTGACTCTATCACCAGCCAGATTGGTTCAGGTACTACAGCACAATATATTCCTGCTTTGGCTCAGGTTGATATTAATAAATTTGGCGCATCTATCGTTACTCTTGATGGAGAGGTCGCCACATTTGGTGATGCACAGGAGCAATTCTCCGTTCAAAGTATTGCTAAAACACTTATGCTTGCTGAAAGCTTAAACACAATTGGCGACACACTATGGAATCGTGTTAACCATGAGCCATCTGGCAATACATTTAACTCAATTGTGCAACTTGAAATCGAAAAAGGGATTCCGCGCAACCCCTTTATTAATGCCGGAGCACTTGTGTTAAGTGATGTTATGCTTGGCAAAAGCACGCCTTATTTGCAGCAGAAAATTTTCTTATCAAAAATTAGAGACTTAAGCCAAGATGAAAGTATTGATATTGATTATGGCGTCGCTAAATCCGAAATTGAGCATGCCTTTAGAAATACAAGCTTATTGAGCTTTATGAAAAGCTTTAATAATATCGATAACACCATTGATGATGTATTAAAGCTCTACTGCCATATTTGCTCCCTTTCAATGAACTGCCTTCAAATGGCACGAACATTTTTATTCCTCGCGAATGAAGGTGTAAATCCATTAACTGGTGAGCGAGTTGTTTCTGCAGAACACAGCCGTCAAATCAATGCCATTATGATGACTTGTGGTCACTATGATGCATCGGGAAGTTTTGCTCTTAAAGTAGGCTTACCAGGTAAGAGTGGCGTTGGTGGCGGCATTGTGACAATCGTCCCAAACAAAGGCGTAATCACCGTATGGTCTCCTGGCCTAAATACAAATGGTAATTCCATGGCAGGTACTGCTGCCTTGGAAGCTATTGTAAAAGAAACTGGCTGGCGTATCTTTTAATTCGCAACACAATCCAAAACGACTTTAAGGTCTTTGCCTAAGTGGTGTGAAAACACCACTTCCCTTTATTACTGATACACTTCTCAGATAAAACACATTGTTTCTCAATAATGACATGAAGTAACAAGACGACCAGTCTTCTCCACAAGTAATATACCCATAGCGTTTGAGTTTTAGGTGTAAAAAGCGCCTCATGAAGTTGCTCAGCAAGGCGCGACAACGCAGCTGAGCAACTTCATGTGGTGAGAGAGATACCTAAAATTCAAACGCTATGGGTATGTAACTGACTATTTCATATTTTCTTGTTTAACTGGTCTTTCGTATGACTCAAATTACTTCACAACCCAGACACTCTGTTTTCGAAAGTATTTTTAATCAGAACAACTGGACAATTTCACGAAGCCTCAGCAGTGAAGACCCTAGCAGTCATTTTGGCAAACCTCGTTCGGCATACTCCCCTCGCGTCTTCTTAAGCCAAGTTAACGCTTTTATGAAAAGCCCATGCGAGCACATTAAACATCTGCTGCATATAAAAAAAGCATTACCTGCAACTCATAAAGACTATGCAATAGCATTAAAACAAGATATCCAACATGAAATTCCTATTAACGCCGTTATTAAAATAAACTTAGATAAGTTACCAGGTGCTGTAGCTGTAAATAAAATACAAAAGCATGCAGCCACTGCCATGAATAATACTCACAGGCACTATCAAGCAAATTATTGCTCAGTAAGAGCTTGGCAAATTAATGATAAGGTCGCCTCTAATATCGGTGCAGCACATTGTTTTACGCTGACGGTTAAGCCTCTAAATGGAGGGCTGACACCAGCAGCAACACCTTACTTCCAAGGGGTACGCTGGTCGTATCATTCCGTAGCAGCTGTACGTGGTCAAGATGGGCATACTTATGTGCTTGACCCTGTTGTTAATCCAAACAATGCCATTAAAGTAAGTGATTGGCTTAAACATTTTAAAGGGCCTCATCAAATTGAGTTTTTATTAACACCCAAAAACTCAACGGCACGCCCTAATACAATCAACAGCAGCGAAATGCGATCTGAAGATTTGGCGATAATAAATGAATCAAAACAAATAATGAATGAACACATCACTTTAAATACACTACAAACATCAGAACCATTTTTACCAATTGCCAACTTTGCCTATCATTGCCAAGCAAATCGACAAGGTGCAACTTACTCTTTCAGTAAGCCACTCATACAAGACATGACGGAAATGAATGTCTTTTTAAATCAAAAATTATTACAAACACTTGAGCTAAAAGAGTCAGGAGAGGTTGATATTAATCCACTTTTTTGCATTGAAAAAAAAGGCCTACTTTATGGTTTACAAAAGCAGACCTTTGAAAATGAGCTCATACGGCGCGGCATACAACGAATTGAAATCACCGATATTCCTTGCAACCTAAGCGACCCAAAGACATTCAGAATATTAGAAAGACATGCACCGATCAAACTGCCCTACATAACTACGACTCATCCAGCTTGGGGCGAAAGTCTGATCAAGTCGTTTAATACATGATGTTCTAAGCGTAGATACTCTCTCCCTTGAAAAGCTTCTACTCTGGTGCTGGTGGCCGGCGAGTACCATCAGGGTGCGGACCACCTTGATGGAAACCACTTGGTCCATGACGTGGAGGTGGTGGAGGCCCCATACCCTCACCTGGAAACCCCGCAGGCATGGCATTTTTAAAAAAGGCTGACCGTTGTTCTTTATCAGGTATAACCGATGTTATTTCACTGAACATATCACCAATGTATTCGCCCATTTTCTCGTGCTGATGTGACATTTCATCAAATAAGCGTTTCACTTCTTCGGGACTTAGATCACCTGTAATTAATTGCTCACGGACTTTTGCAAAAACTGCATGACTTTCTTCTTTATGCTGGTTTATTTTTTCATCCTGACGCTCAATAATACTTAACACTTGAGCGCGAATATCTGGCGCTAATTTTTCAGCATGCCTCGACATTCTTTCTGCAGGATTAGGCCCTTTATGACCACCTTTAAAACCTGGACCAGACACAAGAAATCCTAATAAAAAACCATTGACCAATAACGAGGCCACAAATAGAACATGGACAGGTTTTTTCTTAATATAACCTAACATTTAAGGCTCCTTTGATTAATAACCGTAGGCTGTGCCAACAGAAAAATAACTATAATCAGATTGTTGACTGTAATGGTCTGTATAGAAATTCCCCAGAGTAAGACCAAACCCTAAAAAAATGACAAAACATGCCACTTGTAGCCATAAACCATTTTTGGAATCCTCTTTCATCACCAAAACATCCGACATTGTTTGTTGTCGTATTGCACTTAATGTTGATGATTTTAAATGTTTTGATGGTGTTGGCCATTCTACTTGAAATAAAGCTGTTTCCATCTCACTCATGGATTTGTATTCAGGCATAGCCATAATAGATTTAATGTCATTCGAGCTTGGTGTTTCTGGCCAGCGTGTAAGATCACAACCATACACATCTAAATACTTCAACCATTGATCATTTTGTTTCATAGTTGAGTCCTCTTGCTTGTAACTCTTTTGCATTTGCGACTTTCTTTTTTAATTCCCGTCGTGCACGTGCGAGAAGCGAATCAAAAGCAGCTGGTTTAATATTCATAATGCCCGCTGCTTCTACGTTTTGAATATCCATGTAATACACGAGTGTGACAGCTTCTCTTTGTCGTTCTGGTAACGTAAAAATAATATCTTTTATTTGGTCACTGTATTGCACTTGGTCAAGGCTTTTCTCAACACTATTCATCTCTTGATGACTTGATCCAAATGAAAATAAATTTTGAAAAAAACCTTGGTGTTTTTTATTTTCAGATTTTAATTTTCGAAGCACATCAAAACAATGATGTCGTGCCAGTGTTAGAACCCAGGTTTTAAAAGTTGCATCACCTGGCTGCCATAAATTACCTTTATGCCATACCTTAACGAAGACATCTTGCGTTGCATCTTCTGCTCCTTGGTGATCTAAAAGAATTGAGTAACAGAATTTAAATACTGCACTCGTATAACGATCAAACAAGCATTCGAACGCTAACTGATTCCCTTCAGTCATAAGTCCTAAAAGCTCGTGATCACTTAAGCCGCTATAGTCAGCCATATTGTCTAATTTCCTGTGAGAATCTAAGTCATACCTATTCATGACTCAGCACCGTCATAATGGGTCTAATTCACACTTCTAAACGGATACCAGCACCGCACCCTGTCGCTATTACATCAATTTTTTTTGAGTTCAATCCTCAAGTCTATTAATAGCCTTTCTCGCATGAATTATGGCTTGATTTTCAAGCCACTACCCACAATCCAAAAAACTCGGTATAGTCTTTAAAGATACAAATCTCTCTTTAGGAACACGGCCTAAGTTAAAAATAAGACGTTCATGTCTAAAACGTCCATGGATTGAGGAGCAACGAATGCCAATAGAACAGACAGTTTCAGAATCTCAGGTCAATCCGGCCTTATTACGCCAAGACATTCGTCTTCTTGGAGAATACCTCGGTAATACACTCAAGGAACAAGTGAGCGATTCAACTTTCGAACAAGTTGAGCGCATTCGTCAGCTCGCGAAAGCTGAAACCACAGATGACAAAGATCCAAAGGATTGGAATGCATTAATTGATTTATTGACCAAGCTTCCAACAGAAGAGCTTGTGCCGATTACTCGTGCGTTCGCACAGTTCCTTCAATATGCCAATATAGCTGAACAACACCATAGAGCAAGACACGTAGAAGCTGCATCAGATTTACCAGATGCCGAAGTTCATGCTAACTCCCTACGTAAAACAATTGACGAACTTAAAAATGCAGGCCTCAGCAACGATAAGCTTATCGAAACCATCAACAACATGAATATTGAATTGGTTCTAACTGCTCATCCAACGGAAACAACTCGCCGCAGTATTATTCGTAAACATAGCGATATTCAGACTATTTTGACGTTACTTGATCAACCTCTGCCACAAAAAGAAAGAGCAGCACAGCTGCGTCGATTAAATCGCCGTATTCAGGCAGCATGGCAGACTGATGAAATCCGTCGAGAAAGACCAACACCTGTTGATGAAGCCAAATGGGGCTTTGCCACGATTGAAACAACACTTTGGGATACTGTGCCCGACTTCCTACGTGATGTGAATAATTTACTTGAAGCGAAAACTGGTCAAAGCTTACCACTCACTTCAAGTCCAATTAAATTTTCATCCTGGATGGGTGGCGACCGTGATGGTAACCCTAATGTGACATCTGTTGTCACTGAAGAAGTATTACTCCTTGCGCGCTGGCAAGCAGCTTATCTGTTCTACAAAGATATTAATGAGCTTCGCGCAGACCTTACAATGCACACAGCAAATGCATTCCTAACAGAAGCAACTAACAACCATCCTGAGCCATACCGCGAGTATCTTCGCCCCCTCCGTGAAAAGCTTAAAAACACTCGTGATTGGTGCCAAGCTCAACTTGATGGCGAACATTTCGACACTGCTAAATACCCGATCATGCAGTCCACAGAAGAGTTCTTGCAACCGCTTCTTCATGTACATGACTCCCTTGCAGAGTTGAATATGCATGCCATTGCCAATGGTAGTCTCGTTAATATTATTCGACGCGCAGCCACTTTTGGTATTCATTTACTCCGTTTGGATATCCGCCAAGAATCTACTCGCCATAGCGACGTTATTGCAGCCTTAGTTGAACAGCTTGAAATCCGTACCAGCCAGGGTCCATACGACACTTGGACAGAAATTGAGAAACAGCACTTCTTAATTCAAGAATTAAACTCGCCAAGACCATTAATTCCGCATCACTTCACAGCATCACCAGAAGTTGATGAAGTGATTCGTACATTTAATGCTCTTGCAAAACAGCCTGCAGAAGCATTAGGTGCTTATATTATTTCCATGGCACGTCAACCTTCTGATGTGTTAGCGGTTCGCTTACTGCAAAAAGAAGCAGCAAGCCGTGCAGGTACAAACTACAAACAACGTATTGTGCCTCTGTTTGAAACTCTAGACGACTTAAACAATGCAGAATCCACAATGGAGCAGCTGTATGATGTTGACTGGTATCGCCAAGATATTGGTCAAGAACAAGAAGTTATGATTGGCTATTCTGATTCTGCTAAAGATGCAGGCTTCTTTGCCGCTGCATGGGCTCAATATCAGGCGCAAGAAAAACTCAGCGAACTTTCCAAAGGTCGTGGCATTGATCTTACACTCTTCCACGGACGTGGTGGTACTGTGAGCCGTGGTGGCGGCCCTGCTCAAGCGGCGATCCTTACACTTCCACCAGGCAGCGTCAATGGTCGTATCCGTATCACAGAACAAGGTGAAGTGATTCAGTTTAAGTTTGGCATACCAGCACTTGCGCTACATAACCTTGAGCTCTACCTTTCAAGCACACTGAAAGCGACAATTGCGCCAAGTGGTAAGCCTAAAGCCGAATGGCGAAAAATGATGGACACGCTCTCCAAGGATTGCAGTGAAGTCTATCGAGGTCTTGTACGCCATAACCCAAACTTTGTGACTTACTTTAGACAAGTGACACCTGAGCAAGAGCTTGGTCGTTTAGCTCTTGGTAGTCGTCCTGCAAAACGTCGAGCAAGTGGTGGCATCGAAAGCCTTCGTGCAATTCCATGGGTATTTGCTTGGACGCAGTCTCGATTAATGCTGCCAGCATGGTATGGCTCATCTCAAGCATTAGATAAGCAAATCAAAGAAGGCAATGGCGATACAATCAAAACCATGCTGCAAGATTGGACTTATTTCCATACGCTGATCAATATGCAAGAAATGGTATTGGCAAAAGCTGACCCTCAACTGTTCAGTTATTACCAGCATCGACTCCTTGAAGATGAAAGCCTGAAAGATTTCGGTGAATCTCTCATTGCAGCACTAAAAGAAGCCTATGGCGTTATTCAAGGTCTACAGGATCATGAGATCTTAGCAACGACACCATTCCTTGCCTCTTCTATCCGCACACGTGAGCCATACATCAGACCACTGCATGTTATCCAAGCAGAACTGATGAGACGTTTGCGAGAGCTTGAGCGTACAGAAAGCTACGACGAAACAGCTTACAAGCAAATCGAGCGAGCATTAATGGTTGCAATCACTGGTATTGCAGCAGGCATTCGAAATACAGGATAATCTATTCGATTATTTGATAAGGATCTCAGTGAAGGTCCTTATCACTTTTTCCGCCATCAGAATATGTCACATCATATCAAAACCCCGTCTATTATACGCTTTGAGCCCAGATATGATTGTTTCAACAGCGTTATCATCTTTGATATGGGATGTTACTGCCCCCCCTTTCTTGCAATTTCGATGTAGAAATTTGTTTTTACCTACTGCACTTCTTGGTTTTCTCCTGTAGAATCGGCCTCGGTATATAAATAGCGAGCTTATAGATTCAATTGAGTAAACATTTCAGATCAATGTGGAAGGAGACGATTCCCCCTATCTGGACAGGTTACTTTTTTGACACAGGTGCAGGTTTGAACCAGCTACCAATCTTAAATTTTTCAAAAACAGATTAAACATTAACCAATTATTTGCTAGAATGACCCGACTCCATTTCGCTCACTAAGTGATATACTCCACGGGAGCTTGTGATCATCACATTGACTTATTTATGTTTTTACTCTTAAAGGCAATCAGTAATGACCGATAAAATAACATTTAAAGACCTTGAACTTGCACCAGAAATACTTCAAGTGCTTGAAAAAATAGGGTACGAAAGTCCGTCCCCTATCCAAGAAGCCAGTATTCCACACCTCCTTAACGGTGAAGACATTCTTGGTGTAGCTCAAACAGGTACTGGTAAAACTGCTGCTTTTGCACTGCCTTTGCTTAGCAATATCGACTGTAACAGTCCAAAAACTCAAATTCTTGTTCTTGCACCAACTCGCGAACTTGCAATTCAGGTTGCTGAAGCGTTCCAGACTTATGCAAGCAAATTTAGAAATTTCAAAGTTCTTCCTATCTACGGCGGTAGCAATATCGGTACTCAACTACGTCAACTTAAGCAAGGCGCTCAAGTTGTTGTTGGTACTCCAGGCCGTGTTATGGACCATCTACGTCGTAACACATTGAATCTTGATCACCTTAAAGCTGTAGTGCTTGACGAAGCTGACGAAATGCTTCGCATGGGCTTCATCGATGACGTGACATGGATTCTTGACCAAACACCTGACAACACGCAAGTTGCTCTATTCTCTGCCACTATGCCACGTCAAATCCGCGCTGTTGCTGAGCAATACCTGAAGTCGCCTAAAGAAGTGCGCATTCAGCCAAAAGAAAGCACAAAAGCAAACATTGAGCAAAGCTACTGGACGGTAAACCACCTTCACAAGCTTGATGCCCTAACACGTATTCTTGAAACAGAAGAAACTGACGGTATCATCATGTTCGTAAGAACAAAGAACCAAACAGTTGAACTTGCTGACAAGCTAAACGCTCGTGGTTACAGCGCTGCTGCAATCAATGGCGACATGGTTCAAAAATCACGTGAGCACACAATTGAACAGCTTAAGCGTGGTTCAATTAACATTCTTGTAGCGACAGACGTTGCTGCTCGTGGTATCGACGTTGAGCGTATCAGCCACGTAATGAACTTCGACATCCCATACGATGCTGAGACTTATGTTCACCGTATTGGTCGTACAGGCCGTGCTGGTCGTAGCGGTAAAGCTATTCTGTTTATCTCTCCACGTGAAAGACACCTTCTTCGCACTATCGAGAGAACAACAAAGACGCCTATTACACCTCTCACAATGCCAACTCGTGAAGATGTTAACAACAAGCGTCAAGCTGAGTTCACTGAAGCTGTATCTCAACTTCTAGATTCTCAAAAACTAGAACAGTTCGAAACACTTATTCAGTCTATGCAAGCTGAAATGGGCACGGATCCTGCTCGTCTTGCTGCAGCTCTTGCGTACATGGCGCAAAAAGACAAGCCCCTATTCTTAGATACGTCTCACGATCCAGTTCATGCGTCTGCAAACAACCTGCGTGAGCGCGGTGGTCGTGGTGGTCGCAATGACAGAGGTCGTGGTCGTGATCGCGATTTCAACCGTGAAGACCGCGGTGGTCGTCGTGGTGATCGTGGCGACAGAGGTGAGCGCGGTGAGCGTGGCCCACGTCGTGAGCGTTTTGGTAACGAGCAAAAAATGGATTGCTACAAAATTTCCATGGGTCGCAACCAAAACCTTCGTCCATCAGACATCGTAGGTGCAATTGCAAACGAAGCAAACCTAAGCAGCCGTGACATTGGTCGTATCCAACTTCACGACAACCACTCAACGGTTGAGCTACCACAAGATCTTTCAGCTGCTACATTCAAAGCGCTGAAAAAGCTTCACCTTCGCAACCAACCTATCGCTCTTGAGCGTGCAGCTGGTAATGAGCGCGGTGGCAATGAAAAAATGGCAGGTAACTCAAGCTACAAACGTCGTGGCTAATTAAACCTTCATTTTGTAAAGAAGGCGCTGGTATCTTTGATACTGGCGTTTTTTTTTGGCAAAATTCCATGGTCGTTATATTTATTAGAACAAACATGATAAATAGCCCCTATAAAAGGAATTCATTATGCCTGCATCAATCCAACAAGCTGACAACTGTACTATTTGCGTGCAGACACTTGACCCAAAAATCAAACCAACAAGACTCAGCACACTTCAGCCTTGCGGGCATCAATTTCACTCAAACCCATGCTTCAACAACTATATGCTTCACCTTGTTGAACCCGCGCTCAAGAAGAATGTTGAACTTGCATCACTTATCACCTGCCCTAACTGCAAGGCTGACGTTAAATTTATTGATGAGAATATGTCTTCCTCAAACTTGATTAACTCAATGAAAGATAAGCTTCATAGAAGTTAGTTGGCTTATTTGTACGCTCAATACTCTATACAAGAGCAAAAAAAAAGCGCCATCACGGCGCTTGTTTATATTAATTCAATTTTAATTCTCTTAACTTGAGTTCCAACTGTCTTTGCTCTGGTGCTAAGCGGGTATCGCCAAAAAGATTCACGGCAAAGACGATATCAGTCTTAGAATCACTAGTGCTTACCATGACAAAAGCATCAGCCTTTTGCATTTCGCCAGTAATATTTGTTTCAGACTGGAATTGATACACATTCCACTGCCCCCACTTATGGTTTTGATACACAGGTACAGACTTCATTTGATAGCTTTTGCTTGCACTGGAATAAACACCTTCAGCAAGCTCACGTTGTTCAGCCTCACTAAACACACGATCAAGAGAAGCCAAGTGTGTGACAATTAAAGACTCGCCAGGTTCTTCAGTGACTGATAGCACTAATGTATCTGGCTCAGACTGGTTACGACCAGTGGTTTCCGTTTCAACGCTCCAGGAAGAGTCATAAGGCATTGTGATTTTCTGAGTGCTTATCAAGTCCTGAGCCCAAGATATTGACGATAAAAAGACAATTGATAGTGCGATTAACTTTTTCATTATTATTGAACTCCTGCTACTTGAACCATGCTTGGAAATATACTCATTGCTATGGTAATTAATGCTGCTGTTTTTGTTGTAAATCGCTGCCACGCTTTTTTAAAACTAAAAAACGATGCTATAAGCAAAATGCAATACATGAATAAAGCTGTCAAAACGACTACGCCAATCACATGACCACTTAACTCGTAGAGCGAAACTGTTTCCACCATGTTTTTATCCTCAAATTATTGTTTTTGTTCTTGTTTCATGTCATAGAGCCATTTTACATCTTGAAAAAAACTGATCAACTCAGAAATGCGAAAAGTGTGACGTGAATCACACATTTATTTTGAGGAAAAAAAATGCATACATATTACAAATAAAAAAGCCCTCGATGGGTATAACCAACGAGGGCTTAATCAAATGCTTATTTAAAGGTATTTATATATATCAATAGTTCGGGGAGTTTTC